>CAWDRJ010000003.1:0-122437 GCA_963804625.1 uncultured Acidobacteriota bacterium
TAGGCCACGCCGGAAAGAGTGGTACCCGTGCCATTCGATCTTTTTCTTCTTCAAGCGGGGAATGATCACACGGTTAGCAAGGTTCTTCAGATCGAGAGGCCGACCAAACTTTGGCCCAGCGAAAATGAAGGCGTCATCGGCAAAGCCATTGCGGTGAGCCTCAAGAACCTTTGCCAGCTGCGGGATTACAGGCACCGCGCCACGACTGGCGGCGGTCTTGAGCTTCTTCTCCTGGATAACAGTTTCCCAGACGTTACGAGTAACGTGAAGCTCTCCACCTCGGAGGTCAGCCCAGCGCAGACCGCGAATCTCAGATTTACGCGGTACGCAAAGTACCATCACCGGTGCAAACCACGTAGCCGGATTTTCTGTTGCTGATGTGGCTCCATATCAAGTCAAGCACTGTCAACGAGACAGGTACTATCCTCTCCCTGCCAGACTTCGTTTCCCCGTTTCGATTCCTTCCACATCACATCCTCAATTCGCAACCCGCAAATCTCTCCCGCCTGATACCAGACACCGCAGCCAGGATCGTCATAATCCTAGCCGCAGTCTTCTCCTCCTAAGATCTCCTCGCTGTGAAGCCATGTAGCTTTCCAAATCGGCCGCATCTCCGACCAGTGCGAACCAATCTCCCGCGTTCCAAAAGCAATCCGATAGAGTCATTCCCTCAATTAAGCCCGATCGTCCGACCCGTTCGATCGAACCAAATCCACACGCGAAGGAGCAACACGCAAATGTCGACCGCGTACGAAATCGTTACCGAATACATCATCAAGCAACTTGAATCAGGCGTGGCGCCTTGGCGCAAACCCTGGCGCACCGTGACCCCCGCAAACCTTGTCAGTAAGAAAGAATATCGAGGAATCAACATTTTCCTTCTGGCGTCACAGGGTTACGGCTCGCGATACTGGGTTAGCTATCGTCAAGCCCAAGCGCTGGGCGGAACTGTAAGGAAAGGGCAACTCGGGTGCAAGGTAGTGTTCTGGAAGATCGGCGAGTACCGAAGGGAGAACCAGGAGACAGAGGAAAATCACAAGTCGATTCTGCTGCGCTACTACACCGTCTTCAACCTGGCGCAGTGCGAGGGGATCACGTCCCCCGATCCAGTCCGTGAGATCAATCCTCTCGCACAGTGCGAAAGCATTGTGAAATCCATGCCGAATCCGCCGGGACTTACACAGGACGCACGGGCCTGTTACTGGCCTTCGACCGATACGGTCGGTATGCCGGCCCGGTCCGCATTCCACTCTGCCGAAGAGTATTACTCCACACTTTTCCACGAAATGACACACTCCACGGGACACCCTTCTCGCATAGGCCGCGAAGGGATCATGAACCACAACCCATTCGCCAGTGAGGATTACTCGAAAGAGGAACTGATTGCCGAGATGGGTGCGGCGATGCTCTGCGGTGTTGCCGGCATCGAATCGCGGACGCTCGGTAACTCCGCGGCCTACCTGCGGACCTGGATCAACAAACTCAAATCGGATTCCCGCTTGATTGTTTCGGCCGCATCGCAGGCGCAGAAAGCGGCCGACTACGTTCTCGGCAAGACCGCAGCAGAAACCGATTCCGCAACGAAAGGAGAAAACGAACTCGAGACCCTTTAACTGAAGATCACCGCTGAACGATTACCTGCCGAAGTTGAACCTTCCAGCATTCAGCGCCAGGCTGCGGAGGCATTCTATCTTACTGGTTCAGAACGCGTGGGGAGTGGGGTCATCGTTCTGCCCTGCGGCGCTGGCAAAACCATCGTGGGCCTGGCCGCAATGGACCTGGTGAAGCAAACAACTCTCGTGCTCGCGACCAGTCTGATCTCGGTGAAGCAGTGGCGGCACGAGCTTCTCGACAAGACCTCGCTCACGCAAGAGGACATCGCGGAGTACACCGGAGAGTCGAAGAACACCGGCGCGGTGACGCTCACAACCTATCAAATCCTCACTTGGCGGGGAGACCCAGCCGCGGAGTTTCCACACCTCGAGTTGTTTCGGGCGCGTTCCTGGGGGCTCATCGTCTACGACGAAGTTCACCTCTTGCCCGCGCCGGCCTTCCGGGCCACGGCGGACCTCCAGGCGCGAAGGCGGCTCGGACTGACGGCAACGCTCGTGCGCGAAGACTGTCAACAGAGCGATGTCTTCGCCCTGATCGGACCAAAGCGTTTCTACGTGCCCTGGAGGGACCTCGAGCGACAAGCGTGGATCGCGGCCGCTACCTGCGTCGAACTTCGTGTTCCCATGAGTGCCGGGCGGCGTATGGAGTGCGCGCTAGCTGAGCGACGATCTCAGTTCCGGGTTGCGGCAGAGAATCCAACGAAGATGATCCATCTTCGTGAGCCGCTCCAAAGCTATCCTGATGGACGCATCCTCGTCATCGGTGCGTATATCGACCAGGTTGAAACCATTGCGAAGGAGATTGGCGCTCCGCTCGTCGCGGGGGAAAACCCCGGAGATCGTGCGAGAGCGGATCTACGAAAGGTTCCGGAAAGCGAACTGCGCTGCATTGTGCTCTCAAAGGTTGGGAATTTCGCCACTGACCTGCCGGATGCTGATTTGGCTCATTCAGGTATCAGGTCCATTCGGCTCAGGTCAGGAGGAAGCCCAGCGGCTCGGGCGCATCCTCCGGCCCAAGTATGATGGACGCGTAGCGCGCTTCTTCACGTTAGTCTCCCGAGACACCAGGGAAGAGGAGTTCGCACACCACCGCAAGTTGCTCTCTTGACATGGCTATATCAGATAGCTATCATACAAAGGATGAAGGTGAGCGTAGCAGATGCCAAGAACAAGCTTCCTGAGCTGATCAAGGCCGCCGAGGATGGCGAAACCGTGACCATTTGCCGTCGTGGTGTGCCTGCCGTGGATATTGTCCGAACGAAAAAGCCCAGCCACAAAAAGCGAAGGCTCGGAACCCTCAAAGGCAGGATTCAAGTCCTCGAACCGGAATGGTGGAAGCCCATGTCGGACGACGAAGTCGAAGCCTTCGTCGAAGGACGAGACTAGGTGCGGTTGCTCCTGGACACGGTCGTTCTGATCTTCGCTGTTGAGTCGCCGGAACGACTCACTAAGCGCGCGGCCACGCTTTTGCAAAATACGGAAAACATCCTAGAACTGAGCGCAATTTCTCTTTCCGAAATCGCTATCAAGGCGGCCCGCGGCAAGCTAGGGCTTTCCGCTGCAGACACGCACCGCGCGCTTGAGGACCTGGACCTTCGTATACTGCCCTACACGGCGCATCATGCATTCTATCTTTTCGATCTCCCGCCACACCACGCGGACCCGTTCGACCGCCAAATCATTGCCCAGGCTGTGTGCGAAAAGATCCCGGTGGTTACTTGCGACGAGAAATTCAGTTTGTACAAAGATCTCAAGGTCCTCTGGTAATTCTTTAGGTTTGGTCTCGAGCGATGCCATCTGGACATTTCCGCTCCGGCCTGACCCTCGCGAACCACTTCTCCTGAGCCATTCGCCATTCCAGCATGAGGAGCCAACGATGTCCTGGAAGCGTTTCTTCCAGGGGGCGGATAACCTTCCGGGGAGACAGTTCAGCGGAATACTCGCAGAGACATTACAACTGTGCTGAAAGCAAGCAGCACGGCAGCGATAGAGGATGCCCAAAGTGCCGCTGCCTGCGCCTCAAGTGCGTTTGCTCCGCTTCGAGCCCGGTCGCCCTATGATGAGCTCGAAACGCAGCTGCGCCCTGACTCCTCGACTGTCGCGGTCCGTTTTTCACGTTCGATCCGGTTCTGCTTACGAAGAATTCCCGCAGGGCTGGGAATCGCTGGGATTCGAAAAATAGCTTCAACGTCTCGCTGAGGCGTTCAACCTATTTTGAAATAGCACTATTTCGAAATAGGATCTCGTGTGATAAGTCCGTGATAAATGCGTGATACGTTCGCTGGAAGTATCGAGGAATCATCGCGATTGAGGAACGCAGCGAAGCCACAGACCGATGCTCTACCAGCTGAGCTACGCTCACCACGGAACGGTTTGCCTAGTTTACACCATCCCGTGCGGCTCGCAACCGCATCCGTAACTATAGCCAAAGAGCCCGGGTCTTTGCGCTGCTGGGATTGCAGCGGAAAGAACAGGAAACGTTTTCACCCTCTTGCTACGTCTAAAATGTGACGGAGATCGTCTCATTGCCGCGTGGCCGGTAAGTCCGACTACAATCGTAGTGTCACGTTGGTAAGAAATCTTACGGACAGCAAGCCACACTTTGGGAGCATTAGATGGGTTTGATGAAGCGAGGCATTCCAAGTTCAATCTTGGTCATCGCGTTGGCCGCGATTCCCGCGCGGACCTTATCGGCTCGGCCGGCTCCGCCAGACGCATCGTCGGCCCAGGCGCAAACGCAAAGCCCGATCACTCAGCAAGTGGGCACGGTGAAAGCAATCAACGGAAACACGCTCACTCTTACCTCCGATGCGGGAGCAGAAGTTGCCGTTACTGTGCAAGACACCACCAAGATTGTGCAGGTCGCTCCCGGCCAGAAAGATTTGAAATCAGCCGTCCCGATTCATCTGGCGGACCTGCAGCCCGGCGACCGCATCTTGGTCCGCAGCCGGACCTCGCCCGACGCGAAGACTCCCATGGCCGTGGGCATTATTGCCATGAAAGCCACGGACGTCGCGGCGAAAAAAACGCAAGAAAGCGAAGATTGGCAGAAGCGAGGTATTGGCGGACTCGTGAGCGCTGCCGATCCGGCCACCGGCACCATCACGATTTCAACGGGCGCCGGGTCCACCGCGAAGACGGTCGCAGTTCACACCACGAAGAACACCATCTTGCGCCGCTATGCGCCAGACTCAGTGAAATTCGACGACGCCAAGTCCGCTCCGCTCGATCAAATCAAGCCGGGAGATCAGCTTCGCGCGCGCGGCACTAGAAGCCCGGACGGCAACGAATTTCAAGCGGATGAAATTGTTTGGGGAACTTTTCGAAATATTGCCGGAATTATTACTTCGGTGGACCCCAGCGCAAACACCATTGCCTTGACCGACCTGATCACGAAAAAGCCCGTCGCGGTGAAAATCACGGATCAGTCCCAGCTACGCAAGCTGCCAGAGAGGATGGCGCAATTTATTGCTATCCGCCTGAAAGGAGCAGGAGGAGGCGCACCAGGGGCTGCGTCGGCAGGTGCGCCAAATTCATCGGCAGCACCATCACGCGGAGGCGCCGCAGCGGGAGCCGAGGGAGCTCCGAACGGCGGCCAGCACACAGGCGGCGCGAGTGGCGGACGCGCCGACTTCGAACAAATCGTGAACCGGTTGCCCGCAGCCACGCTCACAGATTTTCAGAAGGGCGACGCCATCATGGTTGTTTCCACGCAGGGGACCGATTCAGGCGGCGTCACGGCCATCACTTTGTTGGGAGGAGTGGAACCGATTCTGGCAGCCGCGCCTGCAGGCAATGCGAGCCAAGCGATGACGCTCTCGCCGTGGAGTCTGGGCGCACCGGCCGGCGACGCCGCAGGCGGCACTCAATAATTAATCTCGCGCTTCACAAACCGAGCGCTAAGGCCACTCAGGAGATTGGATGAGAACCCGGGGCTTACCATTCGCTATACGCATAGCCATAATTGCTTTTCTCGGTTTCATGCTCGCCGGCGTGTCGTCTGCCCAGAACAGCGTGGGAACGATTCGCGGCCAAGTCACCGATCCGTCCGCAGCAGCAGTGGTCGGCGCATCCGTCATTGTAACTACTCCCGATGGAAAATCGCTGGCCGCCACTACAAATCGCGACGGCGTCTTCGAATTGAAAGGTCTCACACCGGGGAAATACACGGTGGAGGTGATCTCCAAAGGGTTCGCGCTTTACAAGAACGAAGCCGTACAAGTCGCGGCAGGCCAAGTCCTGCAACTCAACATCTCGTTGATCATCGAAGAAGAACAACAGCAGGTGACGGTGACCGAACAAGCGGGCGCCGTGGACGTCAGTCCGACGAACAACGCGGGTGCGATTGTGCTCAACGGCGCGGCGCTCGACGCGTTGCCCGATGATCCCGACGAATTACAGACGGATTTGACGGCCTTGGCGGGGCCATCCGCGGGACCGAACGGTGGGCAGTTTTATATTGATGGGTTTACTGCCGGCCAGCTTCCGCCAAAATCCGCCATCCGCGAAATCCGCATAAACCAAAATCCATTTTCCGCGGAATATGACAAGGTTGGTTACGGACGCATCGAAATCTTCACCAAGCCCGGCACGGACAAATGGCACGGCGGCTTTTCAGTAAATGCCAACGACTCGGCGTTCAACTCCAAGAATCCTTTTTTTGACTCGGAGAACGCAGCAGGCATCCCCTATCCTAGCTATTATTCGGTCCAGTACAGCGGAAACATCGGCGGGCCGCTCAGCAAGAAGGCCTCCCTTTTCTTCACGGAGGATATTCGCGACATCCACGACCTAGGTATCGTGAACGCGCAAATCGTGGACCCTACCACGTTCGCGGTCGAACCGTTCAGCGCCGCGGTACCCAACCCCAAAACACGCTACAACATCGGACCGCGGCTCGATTACGCTCTCACGAAAAACAACACGCTTACCGTGCGCTACCAATATTACCGGAATGATGAAACCGATGACGGCATCGGCGGATTCAACCTACCTTCGCAAGCCTACAATTCGCTGGAGACCGAGCAAACCGTGCAGATCGGCGACACGCAGATTTTCGGAACGAAGGTCGTCAACGAAACGCGCTTTCAGTACCTCCGCGATGAAAGCACTCAAACACCGGTGAGCACCGCGCCCAGCATCATGGTTCCACTGGCCTTCAATGGCGGCGGCTATAGCGGCGGGCTGGTCAACGACAACACCAATCAATACGAATTTCAGAATTACACGTCGATTCAGTACACCAAGCATTTTCTGAAATTTGGGGCGCGGCTGCGCGGCTACACGGATGGTAACAGTTCAACCGGAGGCTTTAACGGAACGTATGTATTTCCTTCCATTCAGGCCTACGTAAACACTTTGCAAGGCGTGCCTTCGGCGAATCAATTCACTGTGACCGCGAATCCCGCGAACACAACTCTGGCGGCCAACCCGTTCGTGCGTGTTTCGCAGGTAGACGTGGGCCTCTACATCCAAGACGATTGGCGCGTCCGTCCCAACATTACCCTGAGCTACGGGCTGCGTTTTGAGTCGCAAGACAATATTAGTGATCATGCCGATTGGGCTCCGCGCCTGGGATTCGCTTGGGGAATTGGCGGCGGAGGACAGACCGCTCCCAAGACCGTATTGCGAGCGGGCTTCGGGATTTTCTACGACCGCTTCCAAACCTCTTACGTGCTGGAACAAGATCGCTTGAGCGGCGTAAACCTCGCGGAGTACGTCGTCCCCAGCCCGGACTTTTTCAATCCTAATCCTTCGACTCCTCCGCTGCTTACGCCGACCCCGACGTCGCTCCTTACGACGTATAAACCGAATCCGAACCTTCATGCCCCGTACATCGCTCAAACAGCCGTCAGCCTTGAAAGGCAAATCAACAAAGTAACGAATTTAAATGTTTCGTACCTCAACTCCGTGGGCAACGATCAATTTCTCACCAATAACATCAACGCGCCGACGAACGCGAACGACTTTTACCCTTATTATTTGGATCCTGCGGCAGCTGTGCGCCCCATCGCGAATGAAAATATCTATGAATATCAATCCAACGCGATCTTTCGCCAGAATCAGCTGTTCGTGCAAAGCCGCGTCATGGCGGGCGCCAAGCTTACCCTGTTTGCTTACTACGTGCTGAACTACGCGAAAAGCGATACCTCCGGCGCGAACAGCTTTCCTTCGAATCCGTTCAACATCATGCAGGATTACGGCCGCGCTTCGTTCGACGCACGAAATCGTTTCTTCCTGGGCGGATCCATCGCGCTGCCGTGGGGCTTGCGGCTCAGTCCGTTTATGATTGCCAGTTCCGGCTCTCCGTACAACGTCACCTTGAGCGAAGACTTGATGGGCAGCTCACAATTGAACCAGCGTCCCTCGTTTTCGACGGCGCCCGCGACCGGACCGATTGTCACGGTTCCGGGATTCGCCACCTACAACACGCTGCCCGGGGCGAACGCGACACCGATCCCCATCAACGATTACACGGGACCGAACCACTTCACGCTCAACCTGCGTCTGGCGAAGACGTTCAACTTTGGCCCGGAAAATAAGGGGCCCAGCGGCGGCGGTCCTTCCGGCGGCGGACGTCGAGGAGGAGGCGGCGGTGGTGGGCGAGGCGGCGGTGGTGGGGCGAACCCGTTTGGCGGTGGGGGATTTTCTACTGGCAGCGCTCAGTCGCGGCGCTATGGCATTACTTTGAGCGTTAACGCGCGCAACGTATTCAACGATGTGAATCCGGCGAACCCCAGCGCAGTCCTGAATCCGCCTCCGACCATAACCGGCGATGCCTCATTCAACAGCAGATTTTTCGGCGTCCCGAACGCTCCGGTACTGGGACCGTTTGCCTCGAACGCAGCCAACCGGCAGATTTATCTCCAAGCGGGGTTTTCGTTCTGAGGTTCATCGTGTCTGTTCGTAGCGGCAGTTCGTAGCGCCGACGTCTCGCCGGCTCTTCGCTCTTGACTTTGTAGCGATGGTCTCCCGCAGCTATCGTGCCGCGGGCATCACGAGTTTCTCGACCACCGGCACAGGCAGCGGTCCTTCATCCAGAACCAAGTCGTGAAATTTGAGGAGGTCGAAATTCTTCCCCGCTGCCGCTTGATATTTCTGCCGCAGCGCGAACCACTCCCGAATCCCCACGTAATACGTGGGTAGCTGGGTCGAGCTCAGTTTCACGCGCTGCAACTTTCCTTCCGCTTCTGCCTGCGTTTGAAACGAATCCTTGGTCATTAAGTCCAGCGCCTGCTGGTCGGTCATGTCCATCGTGTGCATTTTGATGTCCAGGATCGCGTTGGAAATCACGCGCAGGCGAATCTTGCGCATCACCATGCGGAAGCGCGGATCGTTGTTCAGGAAACCTTCGTCCATCATCACCTGCGCGATGTACTCGGCCCAGCCCTCGACGTACGCACCATTCGCGTAGAGCGAGCGCAGCAACCGCCGCCGCTCCGGTTGAATATTGTTGAGATGCTCGAATTGGACGTAATGCCCCGGGAGCGCTTCGTGAATGCTCAGCCACTGCAACGTGAAATCATTGTATTCGCGCAGCTTCGATTCCGCTTTGGCGTCGGGCATTTTAGGGTCAATGGGAGTCACCCAGTATTCGGCTTCGGCCTGCGGCTCCAGCGGCGGCGCGCTGTGGAATCCCGCCACGGAATAGATACCGCGCTCGAACGGCGGAGTCGGTATCACTTTCAGGTTGTCACGCGTGCTGAGCGAAACAATCTGCTTCTCGCGGATGAATTGCGTTATTCCCGCGAGATCCGCTTCGATCGTCTGCTGCAATTGGTCGCGACGCGGATGGTTGTCCGATATTTTCTGGAGGACTTCGCCGATAATCAGGTTCTCGCGCTCGTGGACGCCCAAGTCGGAATGATCGCTGTGATCGGGGTACATTTTCGCGTGCAAAGGCAGCGCGATTTGCAGCATCTCTGCGCGGACCGATTTCATATCGCGCTCCGCGTCGGCGAGCACTTCTTCCGGAGTCACCGGAGTTTCCATCACCAGCTTGAACTTTTGATCGTAGAGGTCCTTGCCCAGCCGCCATGTCAGCTTTGAAGGACGATTCGCCAAATCGTTCTGCAGCCAATGCGAAAAATCATTCAAGGCGGCAATCGCGGGCGGGGCAACTTGATCGTACTGCGTCTTCAACGGTGAACCCGCCGGGATCTCCTGGGCCAGCGTCGTTTCGATCAGGTCAACGTTGCCGGTATTTTCATCTACGGCCGTGCTGACCCAAACCGGATCGGCATCCGTGAGGTACGGCTTCACTTGATCCAAAAGGCGTGGAATCTGCCGCACGCGAGAAAGCACATGGCCGACGCGCACGTCGTGCGGTGCATAGGTTTGTGTGAGCGGAAGAAACAGCGCGTTCCCGATTAGTTCCACCGCCACCGTCGGGTTGTGCCGGTAGCTCTGAATCTTGTCGAACTCGAGCAGATTAAGACCAATCTGATCGTCAATGAGTTGCCAATCGGCGGCGTCTTCCGCGTCCAAAGCCGAGGGCGGCGTCTCGGTGCGAAAACGTTCGCGCCAGTCAGCGTAGAAAGCGCGCTGCTTCGCGATTGATTCCAGGCTCATATCGTCCAACTGCGCGTCGAGCTCGATGTCCTTGCCGGTCGTGGGGTCGTGATGCACGTGATAACCCGCCGCCGACGCGCTCGTTGGCGAAAGCACCAGCGATTCTTTCATGAAATGATCGCTCAGCACGGCAAATTTCTCTGCGGCAGGGCTCGAAGAAACAGCTAGCGATCGGTTCGCTTGCTCAGATTTCGAGGGCAGCGTCATCATAAGCACCCACAGAATAACGCCGGCGCAGACCAACCATCGCAGTAGCATGGAGATTCCTTTAAAGAATGGAGCGGAATTCAACTCGGGCGGCGAAAGGGAATCGGCGCAGCACGTTTGCGTTTGCTGGAGGATTGGCGCAGGCGCGCGCGAGCTTGCTCAGCCCACGGTCCACTCGGCGCGTAGCGCAGATAGAGCACCCAATGCTCGTGCGCCGCACGATGTTCGCCGCGCTTCTCGTAAGCCAGCGCCAAGTTGAAATGAACGTCTGGATGCGCGGGCATGGCTCGCGCCGCGCGCCGCAGGTGATCTATCGCCTCGTCGAGCTCGCCCAATTCTTCGAGAGTGCAGCCCAGGTTGTAGCGTGAAATTCCGTTTAGCGGATCAATCTGCACCGCGGTGAGGAAGGCATCGCGCGCGTCGGAAAGCTGCCCCAATTGATAGTAAGCGACGCCGAGATTAATGTGCGCTTCGATCCAGTTCGGCGCGAGTTCCACCACGCGCTGATAATTTTCGATCGCTTCGGGCAGCGTCTCGCTGCGCGCCTCGCAATCCAGCGCGGATTGGAAAAAATCCTCGGGCGTGGGTCCCGTCATCGCGTGCAATTTCGCCGGTTGCGCCGGCACGTCGAATGGGAAAGCCCACTGCCGTAGGAACGGGTTGAACGGCGTTTCGGATCCCGGTGGCACTACGTGTACATCGCTGCCGAGTTTCACCAGCCGCAATTCCTGCACCGGTCGTCCGCGTTCGCCAAATTGTTTTTCGACTAATGCGATGGCGCGTCGTACACGTCGCGCCGGCACGCGATGTTTCGTCAGGTTCTGGATGGATCTCACGGCAACCAAATCGCCAAAGCTGTAAAAGCGTTCGCCCCACCGCGCCTGCGGGCGCACCAGCCGCAATCGCTCCCAGTAACGAAGACAGCTCGGCTCCAGCCCCAGAATGCGCCCAACCTCACCTCGCGTGTAGCGCTGCGCCAAGCCGAAGAACCCCCAAGCGGTGCCAATCGGTACAAGCGATTATGCACCTGCTGTCAATCCCCGGCCATGGTACCCAGCTGTGGAAAACTTCTCGGGCGCCAGTTCCACCGCGACGATAACCAGAAGAGGACACGCGGTTGCACGTCGCCTACCGCTTGCTAGACTTTTAGAGGCAGTCGCTCCCGCCACAATGCCTCTCGATAGCGCCGAACGCCTGTACTTGGACCGCCAGGTCACCCTGGCTCGAGCCATTCTCGTGGCTCTTGCATTGGTGGATCTCCTCGAAATGTCGCGGGCGCCCTCCCGCACCGCGGCCGCAATCTTTCTCGCGGTTTATTTGCTGCTCGCGCTGGCGATCTGGCTTTATGAACGCCTCTCCAGCGAGATGAATTTCAACATCCCCCTGGTGGCGGACTTCGTGGCGCTGGCAGTTTTTCTCTTCCTGACGCCATCAATTTCCGCGTGGTGGTTTCTCTTTCTATTCGTGGTTTTTGCCTTGGCCACGCAAGGCAGCTCGCGCGCGATGCTGCTCTTTGTGAGTGTCGCCGCCATCGGGATGATCCTGCGGCTGGCTGCGAGCGATTCGTTCGGCTGGCACGGCGCAGGGCACTGGCTTTCGATCGGCCTCGGCACGGCAATTTCCGGTTTGGGTATGGGCTTTTTGGGCGCTCGCGAGCGCGAGCATCTGGAGCGTCGCCAATTTCTCGAGAAAATCACCCGCCTCCTGCAATTTGACCGCGGACTGACAGAATCGGTTCGCCAGGCTCTCGGCGAAATCGCCTTGGCATTTCAATGCGAACAAGCCTGTCTCGCCATTCGCGACGAGGAACTCGAGCGCCTCTTCGTCTGGAAGATTCACCCCAATCAACACGAGCCGGGTGGCCCGGAAACTCTTCCGCTCAGCCGTTCCGACACGTTTCTGACCGACGCCTTCGAGATGTCGCTTTGTTGGGAGTATAGGAACGGTCACGGCACCGGAAATGGTTTTGGCTGGGACCGTCGCAGCGGCCAGCCTTTCCGCGAGCTGCACGCCCCGCCCGATTCCACTCGCGAAGAGTTCGGCGTGCGCACGATGCTGGCGGTAACGATTGAAGCTGGCGGGCGTCCCGCCGGACGCGTCCTGTTGATCAATCCGCAGGAATCGCACCGCAAATTCACCACCGGTGACCTGCGCTGGCTCGAGCAAATCGTCCGGCACGTAGGGCCGCCGCTGGAGAACGTTTTTCTGATGCGGCATTTGCGCGCGCGCGCGGTCGAATCGGAGCGCAGCCGCATCTCCCGCGACCTTCACGACGGCATCCTGCAAACCCTACTCAGCCTGAATATCCAGCTCGACGTCCTCCGCCATAAGTTCCCCTGGACCCCCGAGCAGGCAGGTCAAGAGTTGGAAACTCTGCAAAAAACGATTCAGCAGGAAAGCGAAGAATTGCGTAGGATGGTTACAGACCTTCGACCGTTGCGGGTTGAAAGCGCGGACATGCGCGAACTGATGTTGGGTTTCGCTGAGCGCTTCCGCAACGATTCGGGCTTGGCGGTAGATTTGTTCATCGAGGATCGCAATTTGCGGTTGCCCGATCGTATATGCAGGGAACTGTTCCAGATATATCGTGAGTCGCTCAACAACATAAAAAAGCATGCCAAGGCCAGTCACGTCGTGGTAAAACTAGGGCAAGATGAGGCGAAAGTATCGCTCGTTGTTGACGATAACGGGCGTGGATTCAGCTTTTCAGGGCGATACAGCAGCGAAGAGTTGGATCGGCTGCGACTCGGGCCAATTTCGATCAAGGAAAGAACACGGGGCGTGGGCGGGACGCTGACGGTGGAATCGAATCCCGGGCACGGGGCGCGTCTGACGGTAGAAATCCCACTGAATTGAAATGACGAAAGCTAAACAGGTGATTCGCATCCTGGTCGCGGACGACCACGCCATTTTCAGGGATGGTCTCCGCAAGCTTTTGGAGGCTGCCGACGAAATTCAGATTGTCGGCGAAGCATCCAACGGCACGGAATGCGTAAAAATGCTTTCGAAGCTGAAGCCGGACATCCTTTTGCTGGACCTTCGCATGCCGGAAAAGGACGGCCTCGGCGTGCTCGAAGAGGTCAATTTCGATTCCTTGCCGACCCGCGTAATCGTGCTCACCGCAGCAGAAGACGATCGCGATGTGGTCCGCGCCATGCGTCTGGGCGCTCGCGGCGTGGTGCTCAAGCAATCCGCCAGCGACTTGTTGGTGAAAAGCATCCGCAAGGTTTCCGACGGTGAAATCTGGCTGGATAATCGCATGACCGCGGAAGTGATTGACGCTTTCAAGAAGTCCGCAGAGTCCGGTCAGCGCCGCGAAAAGCCGCTGTTGAGCGACCGCGAAAAAGAAATCGTTCAGCTCGTCGCGCAAGGCTTCCGCAATCGCGAAATCGGCGAAAAGCTCTTTATCAGCGAACAAACGGTGAAAAATCACCTGCACAACATCTTCGATAAACTCGGAGTTTCCGACCGCCTCGAACTCGCGCTCTACGCTATCCATCATCGCCTCATAGATCAGACGTAGCTTCTTACTGCATCATCCTTGCGTGCTCTACGACTCGGCGTTTGTGTCTACCAATATGGCGCTTGCTTCGCTGCTCTGGGCCTCTAGCATCGGGCTTGATGAGCAAACCGTCGGGCAGTGACCTGCCGCAAGCGGATGCGATGCTTTCGTGGCTGCGGCAGCGAAACGAGGAGATGGCCGGGTTGCTCGCGGAGCTAGTCGCAATCCCCACCGAGAATCCTCCGGGAAAGAATTATCGGGCTTGCACGGATTTGCTCGAAAGACGCATTCGACAATGCGGTCTCGACAGCCAGCGATTCGAACCCGCGGAATTGAAAAAAGAGAGCGCCGATGAACCGGTTTGTCTGATTGCGCACTTCGGAGCCGGACAACGAACAATTTATTTCCACGGACACTTCGACGTAGTCCCAGCGCAATCCGCAGAGCAGTTCACTCCAATTCACAAAGGACATTTTCTCTTTGGTCGCGGCTCTTGCGACATGAAGGGCGGAATCGTTGCGATGCTTTACGCGATGCTCGCTCTAAGAAGCTGTGGCGCACAATTAAACGGAAGAATCAGCCTCGCATTGGTTCCAGATGAAGAGACTGGCGGAAGTCGCGGCTCGGCTTGGCTCGCGCGCCAAGGATGGCTCGGCCAAAACGGCATAGCGATGTTCACCGCGGAGCCGACCAGTGGGGTCGCGTGGAACGCAAACCGCGGCGCGATTTCACTGCGTGTGCGCGTTCTAGGAAAATCGGCTCACGTGGGCTTGCAGCACCAGGGAGAAAACGCGTTTGAGCGCATGCACCGAGTGGTCGAGCGTCTGGAACGGCTGAAACACGAAGTGGAGCAACGCAAGACTGCCTGCAAAGTTGGCACGGATCAAACACGCACCTCAATTCTGATGCTGGGCGGCCAAAGCGGCGGCGGTTCCAACTTCAACGTCGTGCCCGGCGAGTGCTGGTTCACCATTGACCGCCGCATCAATCCGGAAGAAAACCTCGAAGAGGAAAAGGCCAAGTTGATCGGAGTTCTGGAACAATGCCGGCGCGATGGAATTCACCTTCAAGGGGATGTCCTGCAAGAAGGCAGCTCCGCCGCAAGCGGCGAGGACGAAGCACCGGGAAAAGCCCTGTCTCAGAGCGTACAAGCCGTAACCGGCGAAACGCTGAGCTTCGAAATGTGTCCCGGATTGCTCGAAACCCGATTCTATTCAGCGCAAGGTATACCGGCTTATGCATACGGTCCGGGATTGCTCGCGGTGGCCCATGGACCAAACGAATACGTTGATTTGCGAAAGGTGACCGAGTGCGCGGCAATCTACGCGCTCACGGCTGCGGAACTGTTGCAACGTTAAGTCCATCTCGCGCGAAACGTTTCGAACTCTCCTGAAACTTTTTTCATCCGGTTCTTTCCGCAACGAAACCTTCTAGAGTATTCTGTACTTTGCGAAATTCGGCATGAGCGCTACGACCGACGCCAGTTTACCGCAACACTCCCCGCGAATTTATTCGCGCGAACTCGTCTTTCTCCTTTGCGTGCTGTCGCTGCTGCTTCTGGTGGTGATCACCGCGTTTTTGTCACGCATGTATCACAAGCAGGTCCACACGCTCGCTGACAGCTGGTTCGCGCAGGGACAGCGGGACATGCAAGCGGGCGACACCGCTGCGGCGCTGACCGACTACCGCAACGCGCTCGTCTACAATCCCAACAACACGCGGTTTCAGTTTTCCTTGGCCACGGCACTGGCCGCGGCAGGCCATGGCAACGAAGCTCGTGCCTACCTGCTGAATCTTCTTTCTGAATCACCGGGAAGAGGAGAGGTGAATCTGGAACTGGCCCGAATCGCTGCGCAGAATAGTCAGACGGCGGATGCGGTGCGTTACTACCAGGGTGCCATTTACGGCGAATGGGACGCCGATCCCATCGCCACACGCTGGCAGATTCGCAAGGAGCTGTGCCAATTCCTTTTGGATCACGGATTCATGAAGCAAGCCGCCCCGGAAGTTATCGCGCTGGCCGAAAACACTGCGCCGAACGACGTGCAACGTCTGAAAATCGTGGGCCAGCTCCTGTTGCGCACCCAGCAGTGGACCCGTGCACAGGAACTCTATCGTGATTTGCTCACGGCCGACCGCTATGACGAAGAGGCGCTGGCGGGCGCCGCGAAGACGGCGTTCGAGCTTGGCCAGTATTCCGATGCCTTGCAATATTTCAATCGCTTGCCCCGCGAACGCCGTGACGCCCCGGATCTTGCCAGCTCTTACGACATGTCGCGGCGCGTGCTGGCGGTGGACCCCTTCGTGTCGGGCCTGTCCGCAAAAAACAAAGCGCTGCGCGCCACAGACGCTCTCACGCTGGCTCAGACTCGCCTCCAGAATTGCGCGCGGCAAAACGGAGAATCCTTGCTCGAAACGCCCCCGCGCACCGATCTTCAAATCCTTTGGGCGCAATTCCAACGCACGCAAAGCGACTGGGACCAGCGCGACCTCGAACGTTTTCCCGAACGCCTAGATGCCTCAATGGAATTCGTGTTTGGCGCGGAAAACGCCGCGACAAAATCCTGCGGCGAGCCCCAGGGTGACGATCGCGCGCTTTGGCTGCTCGGACGCAGCACCTCCGTGGTGAACCGTTGAGCGAAATCCCCGCACCGGCCATGGTTACGGCCCCCGCACCGCCCGAGGACTCCACCTCTGTAGGTAGCCCCTTTCCGGCGCGCTCCAATTTCCGCACTCGCTGGGAAGCCTGGACCGCAAAGGTCTTCATCATGCGGGAGGATCGGTTATTCCTCCTGCTTGCAGTGCTCATTGGAATCTTCTCGGGACTTGCCGTCGTTTGTTTTCGGCTGGCGATCGATTGGACACAAATTACGCTTCTGGGCCCGTCCCTGTACCCGTCGTTTCCACGCGTCGTTCTTGCGCCCGCGCTCGCGGGCATCGTCGTGGCGGTGCTCGTGATCCATGTGTTCCCCGGCGTCCGCGGCAGCGGAGTGAACCACACCAAAGCTGCGGTTTACATTTCCAATGGCTACGTGCCGTTCGTGACGGTCATCGGAAAGTTTGTGACGTGCGCGATCGCGATCGGCAGCGGACAATCTTTGGGGCCCGAAGATCCGTCGCTCCAAATGGGCGCCGGCATCGCTTCATTGATCGGCCGCAGTCTTCGTTTGTCCACCGAAAAGCTGCGCCTGATTGCGCCCGTCGGAGCTGCGGCGGGCTTGGCTGCGGCTTTTAACGCGCCAATTTCGGCCGTGCTCTTCGTTGTCGAGGAGGTCATCGGAACGTGGAGTGCCGGCGCCCTCGGTGCGATTGTGTTAGCTGCGGTATCCAGCGTGGTGACCATGCGTGCGTTCCTCGGACCGGAGTCGCTCTTCCGCGTGCCGCCATTTCGCGTGGCCGGTCCAGGGGAGATGGTCGCATACGCCGTTCTCGGTGTTGCCGGCGGCGGCGCG
Organism: uncultured Acidobacteriota bacterium; assembly: GCA_963804625.1. GTDB lineage: Bacteria > Acidobacteriota > Terriglobia > Acidiferrales > UBA7541 > Palsa-295. Next base: position 17,346 of record CAWDRJ010000003.1, read on the forward strand.
TCGTTGTTGCTTCTGAAATTGATCGTCTACGCCCGTCCGAAGCTTCAAGCTCTCCCCAGTTGGACTCAATACTTCCAACCGGCCGCGGCCGGGTTGCTGATCGGGCTCATCGGCATTCGCTTGCCGCAGGTCATGGGTGCCGGATATGCGATCGTGGACCAGGCCATGCACGGCCAGTTCACTTGGCAATTGCTCCTGCTCCTGGCCGCGCTGAAAATGCTCGCGACGGGCTTTTCATTCTTGAGCGGCACGCCCGGCGGCACTTTCGCGCCAACTCTATTTATCGGAGCGATGCTGGGCGGAGCCGTCGGAGCGATCGAGCATCACTTTTTCCCCATCGTAACCGGGACCGTCGGCACTTTTGCTCTCGTGGGCATTGGTACGCTGTTCGCCGGGTTCCTGCGCACGCCGATCACCTCCGTCTTCATGGTCATCGAGTTATCAGGAAACTACACAGCGATTCTCCCGGTCATCATTTCGACCATGATTGCCTATGTCATCTCGCGAGCCTATCAGAAGGTGCCGCTCTTCGATCTGCTGGCCCGCCAGGAAGGGCTGGTGTTACCTTCGGTGGAAGAGCGTCGCGAGATGATGGCGTTGGCTGTGGAGGACGCGATGCGCGCGGATGGCGTGATCGTATGCGAGCCCGCGGACCAGCTCGCCGACCTCTCGCGGCGTGCGGAGGCAAATGCAGAGGCGGCGCTATTGCTTCGCGTGAAACCCGGGGAATGGTGGCTCCTCGATCGTGAAGAATTGATGCGCCGCGCGCCCGATGCCTCTCCTAAAACCACAGCCATTCACGTTAAATCCAAGGGCCCCTTGCCGTACCTGTTTCGCGATCAGACGCTCGAGGAGGCGCTGCAGGAAATCGGTGATTGGCCTTTGCTTCCCGTGATCAATCGCGCCAACCTCGCCAAGCTCGAAGGCATCCTCACTTTGCCAGACACGCTTCGAGCCTTCCGCAAGCCGCCCGCGGAAGAATAGGATTTCTGAGTTTTCAGTAACTCTTCCATTTTCAGCGGTTTCCGCAGGTCGACGTATAGTACCCGTGTACCAAAATAGTCCTACGTAATTGAGGCTTTAGCTCTATTGGTTCTGCGGAACCCCCACCCTAAGCTATGCGCGTACTTAGGGAGGTAGTGTCCTGTGGCTCTAAAAGAGCGACGTGCAACCCGCCGTTTCCTCATGCGGCTGCCGCTTACCGTTCGCTGGACCGATGAGAGCGTCGTTGGCGAAGCTGCAACCGAATCGCGGGAAGTCAGTTCCCGTGGCCTTTATTTTCACTTGCCCAAAGGGTTGAGGAGCGGTGCACCGGTCGAAATCGTCATGACCTTGCCGCACGAGCTCACTCAAGCGGGTCCTGTCCGTGTCCGCTGTCTTGGCCGCGTGCTTCGGACCAGCCCCGAAAATTCGGGCGAAGTGGGAGTAGCAGCAGCCATCGAGCGTTACGAGTTCATGCGTAGCGGCGAATCCGCCGCTTAAAAGTTTCTTACCCAGACCCTGCGGAGATGGGTGAGAAAGCCGGGAGGCTCGGGTCCCTCAGCCTAGCTTCCCGGCTGTTTTTCTATTTGTCGTCGTTGTTCCCGTGCAAGGCGCTTTGTACGTTGTAGCTTCAGCCATACCCGCCCCTAAAACCACAACACGATCCCCCGCCTTTTCTGGGAGTGCGGCGGCTTGCCGCCGCCCCGGTTGGCGCGAGGCTTGCCTCGCGTGCCCTGATCGCCCCGGTGAAGAGATTTGCCGGCGCCAGCCGCTGAAGTAGGGGTGTTACCCTCTCATAAAGCATCTTAGAACAGTCCTGTGGCTGTCCGCTCTTGCTGGCCTGGTTTACAATCGCCTCAGATGACGCTCGACGAAACTCTCGCTTCGGTCTGGCGGCAGATACTGGTCGAACGCGCAGGCGCAGCTGAAATTGATGGCGTGAAGTACACTGCCGTGCAAACTTCGACCAGTCGCCTCTGGCAGGCGGACTTCAATTTCGAAGGCCATCCGCTGCGTGGCCTCGAGCAGAATCCCAAGACAAAGTCTCGCTGGGCCCAACTCGCTCGCTCCGGGAAGCGTGTGATGCAATTCCTCGATGGCGGCCGCTACCTCGCGGTCGTAGTAGATGGCAAGGTCACGCTCTACGGCAAAGTGAAAGACGCAAACTGAGCATTGCCAACAGCTCGATCGCTCCTTAGCCCTTTGGCAACCTCGCATTGACTGCCTCCGCAATCGCGGCCTATGATGGCGCGTTTCTGATACTGAGGACACGCTCGTGAAATTCAGCCGCTTGGCATTCATCTTGGTGTGCGCGGTCACGGTATTCGCTTCGGATTCTCCGGATACCCGCGAGATCACCGATCCTGAGACAATCGCGTCGCTGCCAGCGCTGGGCGCGGTGCCGATTCCAGTGGACGATCTTTTCTTCACACGTTCAATCGGCGGCGGCGCCTGGTCTCCCGACGGAAAAGAAGTAGTCTTCAGCACCAACCTCACCGGTCGCAACAACCTCTGGAAAGTCAGCACTGCCGGCGGTTGGCCGATCCAGCTGAGCCAGTCCGACGATCGCCAGTCCGGCGCGGCCTGGTCGCCCGACGGAAAATGGATCGTTTTTCAGTCGGATCATGGCGGCGCTGAAATTTACGACCTCTTCGCAATTCCCAGCATCGGCGGAGAAGTGCTGAATCTGACCAACACGCCGGAAATCTCCGAAACCAGCCCGGAGTGGTCGCCAGACGGGAAATTGCTAGCGATTCAGTACAAGCCGAAGACATCGCCTGCGACAGATGTGGCCGTCATGGACTGGTCCACCCACACCGTGCGCAACCTGACCAATGAAAAGACTCAGGACCACCTGTGGAATGCCGGTATGTGGAGTCCCGACGGAAAATATCTCTACTCGACGCGCTTCAACGCCGGGTTCACCGACGCGGACGCCTACCGCCTGGATGTGGCCACCGGCGAAAAAGAAGACCTCACGCCGCACGAGGGAGAGCGCCGCACGATCGTCTCTTCGGTGGCGCCCGACGCGAGCAAGTTGCTGGTTTCGGCAGACCGGCCCGGCGGTTTCCCGAACGTGGCAGAAATTGATTTGGCCACGATGAAGCTGACCTGGGTGACGGACCTGAAGTGGGAAGCGGACGCGGGAGATTTTTCGCCAGACGGCAAGCAATTCACCTACACGGTGAACGAGGATGGCCGCGTGGATGCGTATCTCGCCGACAGCGCCACGCGCCACGGCAGCAAGATCAACCTCGCGCCCGGATTGAACAGCTATTCCGGCAATCCGGGGCCTTTTGCACGCTTGGGAGGGCGGCTGCTCGTCGAGCATCAGAGCTCCACGCAGCCCGCCGACTTGTGGGTGTACGACATCGCTAAACGCGAGCCGCGCCAGTTGACGTTTTCCGCGATTGCCAGTCTGACTGCGGCAAAAATCCCTGCGTCTCAATTGGTGCACTACCGCAGCTTCGACGGGAAAATCATCAGCGCGTTCGTGTGGGTGCCATTCAACCTGAAGCGCGACGGATCGAATCCCGCGATCGTACTGCCGCATGGCGGTCCTACGGGGCAAACCACCGACTATTTCAACCGCACGGTAATTGCGCTGGTCACTCGCGGATACATCTGCATCGCGCCCAACGTGCGCGGCTCGACCGGGTACGGCATGGAGTTTCAGAAAGCCAACACCAAGGATCTGGGCGGCGGCGATTTGCAGGACGAAGTCTACGGCGCGAAATTCCTCCAGGACACCGGCTACGTCGACCCCAAGAAAATCGGCATCACCGGCGGCTCCTACGGCGGTTACATGACGCTCATGGCCATCGGCAAGACGCCGGATGTGTGGGCCGCCGCCGTCGAGGAATACGGCATCATTAACTGGCTCACGATGCTGCAGCACGAAGATCCCTTCCTCCAGCAATATGAAAAATCGCTGTTGGGTGATCCCGAAAAGGACCGTGCGATTTATGACGCCGATTCTCCGCTCACCTATATCAAGAACGCCAAAGCACCGTTGCTGGTGCTGCAAGGCGACAACGACATCCGCGTCCCGAAGGAAGAAGCCGAGCAGGTTGTGAAGACCTTACAGGATGCCGGAAAGACCGTCGACGCCCATTATTACTCGAATGAAGGCCACGGATTCGCGAAACGCGAAAATCAGATTGACGCGATTCGCCGGACGATCGACTGGTTCGATCGCTATCTGAAGGGCGCGAAATAATTTCGTTCGTCCCAGTTGAGCTAACGCGTTCGATCCTGCGGCTACACGGATGCTGTCGCTAAATTAAGCACCCTCGTTACAGTTCGCTAGCTCGCGCGCGCTGAGCGCGCGCGACTTTCCCACGCATCGCTGAGGCGGCGAATTGTTTCACGCAACCGCACGGCCCTGCAGAACGGGACGCGCAAAGCGTTCCAGGACTCGGGGCGTCGGGCGCGCCATTTCCAATTCGTCATGCCCGGGATCACCTTGACCAGCGGCGAACGCGCGCCACGGTGCGGCGAAATTCTCAGGGTTGCGAAATCGTGGCGCGATCAGGATTTGGAGATCCTCTACGGTCTCTAGCGATTGAACTTGTCTGTGATCCATCCCGAAATACTGGCTGAACCGCGCGTTTATGAAGCGGATACGCCCGGAGGGATCGAGCAAAATGGCGCCCGTCTGCACAGAGTCGAGAATGGTCGTCAACTCGGCTTTGAGCTGCCGCCAGTTCCGTTCGGCACGCTGCACCAAACTGCCTTCCTCCATGCAAACGAGGAAATTCTCCCCGCCCGGCAGCGCGGCGCGGAAACCAATGCGTACGGGAAATCCACTCGAAAGCAATCCGTCAATATTCGACGCAGCGCTCATGTTAGCCAGTGATGCGCACCAGCCCGCAAATTCTTGCGGCAGCTCTTGCGCTAGATGCTCCGCGACTGCAGTTGTCTCGGGGCCCCCGCGTTTGCATCGCAGCATCTCGCAAGCCCGCGGATTAGCTTGCAGTACGTTACCTGCTCGGCTCACCACCAGGAGTGCCTCCGCGCTCGATTCAAACACGGCTTGAAATGCCCCGTCGGCGTCCGGCCGTGTCGTTTCCATGGACGGGCCCTGTGAGTTTTTGAGCGTTGCGTCCTGCGAGTCACCCTTCGTATGGGTGCTTTGCCGTGAAGGCGACGTGCGATCTGTGGGGTGTGTCATCGTCACGCCCGTCGTTCGCGGCGATCGGTGGGGGAACTCGAAAGAAGGAGTAGGTTCTCCGGTACGACGTGCGTCAATGCGCGTCGCAGAATCCTCATTTGTGTGGGGCCTCCGCATGAACTGGTCAAGCGAGCACGCAGCCTTCCATCGCACAAGTTTGACCAAGCCAGAGTGACTCCAACTCGTGCGTTATCAGCAGGTGAGCAGAATCGTCGCCAAATCACCACTGCGCGTTCCCAGTTCGACACGGGTATTTCCCTATAGGTACTTGCAGTACTGGCTAATTGCAGGTCCTTGGCTGCATCGGCGGAGAGCGGGTGGGAGGAGGACTGACGTCAGACTGGCTGTGTCTGCGATTCGTATTGCTTCAGCTTGCGATACAACGTCGTCTTTCCGATTCCTAGCATGCGCGCCGCGGCAAGCTTGTCGCCGCCCGCCTCGCGTAGCGCACGGAGAATCGCACGCCGTTCGAGTTCCTCGAGCGGGAGAAGTTCGTCGTTCTGGGGAGGCTTGTCGCCACTGCCGTATTGGAGGCCGGTAGGGAGATCACCGGCATGCAGTATGGGACCCGAACCGAGCGCCACGGCACGTTCAATGGCATTTTCAAGTTCGCGGACGTTGCCAGGCCAGTCATAAGCCATGAGACGCGCGATGGCGTCCTCTGAAATCGTGCGCGTCTTGCCGTTCGCTTCGCTGAATTTTTCGAGAAACGAATTGACGAGGATGGGGATATCGGTCTTGCGCTCGCGCAGCGGAGGTATTTTGATTTGTACCACGTTCAGCCGGAAGAAAAGATCCTGCCGAAACGTGCCTTGCCGCACGGATGCATCCAGATCGCGATTTGTGGCGGCAATGATCCGGGCGGACAGAGGCACTCGATCGGTCGAGCCTACGGGGCGTACCTCTTTTTCTTGCAGCGCACGTAGCAGTTTGGCCTGCATATCGAACGGCAGGTCGCCAATTTCATCGAGGAACAGTGTCCCGTTATCGGCAATCTCCATCAGTCCTTGTTTCGTGTGCATGGCTCCCGTAAAGGCGCCCTTCACATAGCCGAATAGCCCCGCTTCGATTAATGTGGGAACGAGCGATGAGCAATCCACCGGAATGAACGGTTTGTTGCGGCGGACTCCGGAAAAATGGACCGAGCGCGCCACCAGTTCTTTGCCCGTCCCGCTTTCACCCAGGATCAATACAGGATAATTGTGCTGACTGACCTTCTCAATCAGTCGGTACACACGTTGCATTTTCAAAGAAACGCCGATTAAGCCCGCAAAACCGGGCCGTGTGCGCAGCGTTTCGCGCAGCACGCGATTTTCCTGGTCCACGTTGAGCACGCGCACCATGCGGTCGAGCTTTCCCCGCAATTCCCGTATGTGGAACGGCTCGGTGATGTAGTCCGCGGCGCCCAGCCGAGTCGCTTCCACGGCGCTTTCGATCGTCCCGTATTGCGCGAGCACCAAAACCGCCGTCTGCGGATAGGCTTCGCGCACGTGTTTCAACAATTCCAAGCCGCCAATTTGCGGCACGCGCAGGTCGGTGATAAGAATGTCCACCGGCATTTGTTCCAGGATTTCCAGCGCCTGCTCAGTAGTGGAAGCCACGCGCGTGCGCATTCCGGAGTCGGTGACCACGTCATTGCACAAATTCCGTGTGGCGTCCTCGTCGTCCACAATCAGAACAGTGGCCGAAATGGGACGCGTCGTCGTAAGAACCGTGCCGCTGGCCATAGAATTTGTTCCCCTTTTAGTTCTGCGTTCCAAACGTAGCTGCAAAGCGAGCACCAAATGGGAGCAATTCCCGAATGCTGGAGCTAGAGTCATTAAGGTGTCAGTGTGGCGCGGAGTGTAGAATCAAAACGGGAAGGTTAACAAGCTCGTAAAAGTACGGAGTCGTATAAGTGTGATTGCTACTAAGTACTGCAAGTTTGGAACAACAGAAGTTTCGAATGCGGAAATTTCGGGCTGCGGCTCACGCTCTTCGTCTCTGCCGCAGCCATTAACCGTAGAGCTACTACCTGGGTTGCACGGCCACTGTCGCAGAACAGCTCGAGGTCTGGCCTGCTCCGTCGTCTACACGCGCCGTCAGCGTGTAGCTTCCAGGGGCGAGTCCAGCATAGTCCCAGCGAACGTACGGTCCGATGCCGCTAATCTTCCCGCCGCTAGCCATCCAGACATATGTCAAGGGACGCCCGTTTCGGTCCGTGGCGCGCACAGTTGCGCTGACGTATTCGCTGGAGCCCTCGATGATCGAAGTCTTATCAACCGAGCAGGAGGACGTGAGGCTATCCGGAGGCAGCGGTTTTCCCGGCCAGCTCGCGGCAGCGAGTTTCAGCACAAAGCCATTACGGTCACGATGGTTGGTCAGATCCAGCGAGTAGCGGTAGCCGAGGTCCATCGCGGCGCCTTTGAAAGCGTAAATCCGAACTCCGGTGATGTTATCCACCGGATCACGCGAGCCGAACGTAGTATTCTGAATTCCCTTGCCGATGTAAATTGTGGCGTCATATTCCGTCATGATTTGGAAACGCTTGTCGGGAAAGACCACGAACCCGCCACCCACCTGCATTTGGTCCGCGAGATTCAGCACAACAGTCTCCGGAGTGCCGCCGATGGTGGTATTGAAACTGGAATTCCGCGTGAAGCGATACGCCCAGTTCACCGTTGCTGTCATGCTGCGGTGCATGATCGTCTTACTGGCTTCCACGCCGATTCCGTAATTGAACTTGCCATATTGGACCTGATTATTAAGGAGCGCGGTCAGTCCGGTTTTGGTCGGAACGAAGAAATCGTTGCGAATGGAAAGGCTAAGCGGCTTTCCACGGCGCTCCGAAAGCAGCCCGAGCTTAAAACCGAAGTCAATCTCGCCGGTGCCGCTGCCGCTGTGCGAAGCGAAAGGGAAGTCCTCAACATACGCCGGCGGGAAGCCCGTCGAAGGAATCACGGACGGGTAGATCGTGTTCAAGTATTGGGGATTAGCCGCATTGACCGGTGCAAGACTCAGCTGGCTCGGCGTTCCGACGTGGAGGTGATCCATCGCATCCATGTCGAAGAACAGCGAAAACCAGTTAGTGACGCCATAGGCCGCGGAAGGAACCAACTGAAGCGAGGTGATGTCTCCAGGCATGCGTGAGAATTTATTCAGCGCAACCGCAGCCGAAATGCCGCGTTTGGGTAGCGTCTCTCCGGTTTCGAGGGTGAATAATCCGGGGTTGCCGTCCACAGCGGGCATGGGCGTGAACTGAGGTTCGCTGTAATCCGGCTGATCCGAAGCCTGCGGCGGAGGCGGAGCTGGGACGGCCGCCGGATTCCCGGCTGCGGTAGCCCGAGCGGTGGCTGGTGCTGCGGTGACGACGGAAGATGGGAGCGAGGCCGCCGGTTGAGAAGACGAGGCGTCGGCGGATTTTGCACCGGAATCGCTGGATGATGCATTCGCAGCTGGATTCGCGGAGTGATCGCTCGGCCGTGAGTTCTTGTCATCGGCGCGGCCAGGCGCTGTCAACAAAAGCGCTGCGGCGCTGAGAATAGCCAGCCGCTCTATGCATCGCATGTCCGCCTCCTAAGAAACGCTTCCGCCGGTAGTGGTCGCGCAGCGCACCCGATTGCGTCGTCACAATACCCCGCCGCGAGCGGGCGAATTGCTGACTTCAGAATTCGATGGAAACCCAAAAGGGAGTCGGGAGCGTGTCCCAAAGAAATCTGGCGGATTATAGTTCAGGCGTGGCCATTCCAGAACAGTTTTTTATGAATGATGCTCGCGGCTGCCCGGCGGCGAGCGACGTACTTGTGAAATAACTAAATCACGAGGGTTTTTGGGCCTGCATCCGCAAATGGGACGACGCGGCCGAATTGATGGCTCATTTCTTGGGCACCCTGCATCGCGACTCGCCCAACCACAATGATCGCAGGAGCAGGGAGAATGCTTTGAGCGGCCAGCTCCGCCAAGTGCGTCGAGCGGATCGTCTGATCCGAACCGCTCGCATGCGAGATGATCGCGCACGGCATATCCATCGGCCAACCAGCGCCCCCCAACTGCTCCGCTACGGGTCCATAATCGGGGCCCGGCATATAGATTACCAGCGTCGTAGTGCTGGAAATTCCGGCCCATTGGATGGCTCGATTCGGCGTATCGCGCTGCATCGTGGTGAATAGCACTTGAGACGCGTACCGCCGATCCGTGAGCGAGATTCGCGCCGCGGCGGCGGCGCCAAGGCCAGCGGTAATTCCTGGCACAATTTCAAATTCGATGCCCGCGTCGCGCAAGGCGGCCATTTCCTCGCCTGCACGGCCAAAAACGAGCGGGTCGCCCCCCTTCAGCCGCACCACAATTTCGTGCGAATCGGCGTAAGATACCAGAAGCGAATTGATCTCCTCCTGGGTGAGCAGTTTCCGGCGGGCGCGTTTGCCCACGTCAATCAATTCGGCCGTTGGAGCGATTAGCGCCAGCACTTCGCGGCTGACCAGCGCGTCATGCAGCACAATATTCGCGCGGCTCAGAATTTTCACCGCCTTCACCGTGAGCAACTCGGGATCGCCCGGCCCGCCGCCCACCAGATACACTTTCCCGCTCATCGGTTGCTCCCATTGCCTTCCGCCCGTCCGGTATCCCGCAAAAATCGCGTGAACATTTCCGGGCTCGCCAGTTGATGCAGGAGTTGCCGCGTTTCTTCGGGGTCATCGTTCTTCGCGCGGAGGAATTTCCGCGCCGCTCCCAGCCAATTGACCCACGGCTCGTATTCAGCCCCGAACTGGGCTTCCAACTCGCGACGCAGGCGCTGAGCGAGCGCGGGACTCAATCCTTCCGTCGAGATGGCGATCTGCAGCGCGCCACGGCGTACCACCGACGGATAATAGAAATGGCAGCGGTCCGGATCGTCCACGGCATTGCACAGAATCCCCCGCGCCTCAGCCTCGCGAAAAACTTCGTGATTCACTTCGATAGCTGAAGCAGCCGCAACAACGAGGTAAGCACCTGCGAGATCCGCGGGTTCGAAAGTCTTGCGCAACCATTCGATCTGCCCTTCCCGCGCTCGTGCCGCGAGCGAATCCGTCACATCGGGAGCGATGATCCGTATTTTCGCCTCCGCGGCGATCAATCCCGGAATCTTCGCTTCCGCGACCTGGCCACCGCCTACAACGATGCAGAGCCGGTCGCGAAGCTTCACGAACATGGGAAACAGAGACATGCGCTAGCCCTCAACTCCGTGCGGCACGGGACCCGCAACCGCATCGCGTTCCACGGCCTCGTTCCAATCACCCGCGAGTAATGCGCGGATTTCGTCGTTCGAGTGCCGCGCGAAGAATTGCCGCAGATTTTCTCGTGGCGCGCGCTCGTCATCGAAAGCCTTCAGCAGACGTTCAATGGCATCGGGCACTTCCGTCGCCGCGCAACGGTAGCCGATCGGCCGGGCGATCGCGGCAAAGCGTCCGACGGCGCCGCCGACGCAAAAGTAGTAAGCGTCTACCATGCGTCCGTCGACTTTGATTTTCTTTCCCTCCAGGCCGATGTCCGCGATCCAATGCTGGCCGCAGCCGTTCGGGCATCCGGCGACGTGCAATTTCAGCTGCTGGTCGAAGCCGGGAATACGATCCTCAAGCTCCTCGACGAGCCAGCGCGCGAAGCCCTTAGTTTCGGTAAGCGCGAGTTTGCAAAACTCGGATCCGGTGCATGCGATCGTTCCGCGCGCAAAGACGGACGCAGCCACCGGCAGCCCCGCAGCTTCCAAACCGCCCGCCACCGCGGCGGCGTTCTCGTTGCGGACGTTCACCAACACCAGGTTTTGCATGATCGTCGTGCGAATTTCGCCGTCCGCAAAATGATGCGCAAGTTCCGCGGCGGATTTCAATTGATCGGCGCTGATTCGTCCGCGCAGCACGGATGCGCCGACGTAGGAATATCCTGGCTGTTTCTGAGCGTGTACACCCACATGGTCGCGATAGGCGTCTTCTGGGATTTGTTCGGGCTCTGCGGGGTCCAGCGTAAAACCAATGCGCTGGTGCAATTCGCTGAGAAAGGATTCCGCCGTCCACCCGTGATTCAAGAATAGAAACTTCAAGCGCGCACGTTCGCGGCTTTGCCGCAGAACTTCGCTCTCACGGAAAATCTCAGCGATGCCCCGGACGACTTGCGCGGCTTGCTGCGGTAAGACGAAGGCGTTCAAGCGCACGGCCAGATGCGGTTCGGTGGATAGCCCGCCCGCCACGCGCACGGAGAATCCCGTTTCGGTTTTGCCGTTTCGCCGGCGCGTCGTCGCCGTCAGCGCCACGTCGTTAATCTCCGGATACGAGCACCACAGATGGCATCCCGTGATCGAAACCTTGAATTTTCGCGGCAGATTGTAGAACTCAGAATTTCCGGCGAGCTGACGTGTCAATTCCAGCGCGATTGGCGACGCGTCGCAAATTTCATCGGCATCGAGTCCCGCCAGAGGGCAGCCGGTGATGTTGCGCACCACGTCGCCGCAGGCTCCCGTGGTGGTCAATCCCACGGAATGCAAGCGATCCAGAAGTTCGGGCAGCGCTTCGATCGTCACCCAATGCAGCTGAATATTCTGTCGGACAGTAATATCCGCGACGGCGCGCGCGTGCCGCTCAGCGATATCCGCAACGGCGCGGACTTGCGTGCTGCGCAATATGCCGTTGGGAATCCGGATGCGCACCATAAAGTAGTGCGTCGCTTTTCCTTCTCCACCGGCGCCGCCAACCACTCCATTGCCGTCGCCCTGCGTGTAAATCCCCCATGAGCGAAAATACGTCCCCAGCCACTCCGGCGGTATCGAGCCGTAGCCTTGCCGCGCGAATCCGCGAATCTCGTCGAGACATTCCCAGGCGTTCTTGACCCGCTTCAGCCGCTCGACCCGCTGCGCTTTGGTTTCTTTGACCTCAGTCATAGTCTTAAGCCCTAAAAACAAAAAACCCACCAACCAGGTCATCTGGCGGTGGGCTTGGAAACCTAAAGTTGGATTGCGACTTAAGTCCCGAGACTCCTCTCGCCAGATATGTGCGCCATACAACACGCGCAACATGCGCGTGGACAACAATTCATCTGGCAAGCTCTCGACATCGTCTCCCCAACCTACTCGACTTAGTATGATGCGTCAATCCAAAAAAGGAATCTGTCTCATCTGGGCGATGGATGTGTCTGCTTTGCAGCACCAAGCCCGTCCACCGGGCGGATTGGGAACGATTTGGGCGTTGAGGCCTGCGCCGGAGTCAGAAAAAAAATAGATTGCTGCCCCGAAGCGCGACGCTCAGGCACGGTCCATGCCGCCGCAAAGTGCCTCTATTCACGGCACTTGCCCGAACGGGTCCCGGCGAACAAATAGTTGTCACTTCATCTTCCTGGAGTTATGCTTCCCCTGAATCACCCGGGTTACTCACCGGGCTTGGAACCAACCCAGTCCCAGACTAACAATCCAACCCGTTCCAATCCATTACCCTCGGGGCGAGCGTAGTAGAAGAAGGTGCGGTTGAAGTCCAAATCCTACAGGAGGTAATTCGGGAACATGACAAAGTCAAAGAAAGCTCTCGTCGCTGGGGCAGCGCTTGCAGGCTTGCTCGCAGGGACCGGTGTTACGGTTCAGGCGTCCAATCTTCTCTCCGGCACGCACTTCGCGGCGCAGTCGGATCAAGATCAGAAGCCGGCCGATTCCAAGGTGAAGGAAAAGCATGCTTGCAAGGGTCAGAACTCCTGCAAGGGCAAGGGTGGCTGTAAATCGAGCGACAACGGCTGCAAAGGCAAGAACTCTTGCAAGGGCAAGGGCGGCTGCGCGACCGACGGCTCGAAGATGCCGAAGTAAGACGCTGCCAAGCGTCAGTTCAGTCATATACGAAGTATCTGGTGGGGAGGGCCGGATGCGAAAACACCGGCCCTCAACACTTTCATCACGACGCAGCGGAGCCTGGAATGCCAGCCAACCGGTTTAACAGCCACACGGATTACGGGATTGGGATAGGTTTGCGCGCCCCTCATTACCACCATATCCTCACGCGCAAGCCGGTCGTGGATTGGTTCGAAATCATATCTGAAAATTTCATGATTGACGGCGGACGCCCGCTGCGCATCCTGGATCAAATTCTGGACCAATACAAAGTGGTGCAGCACGGCGTCTCAATGTACTTCGGCTCGGCGGAAAAGCCGAATCGCGAGCATCTGCGGCGGCTGAAGGATTTGGTGAAACGCACCAAGACTCCTTGGCTCTCTGACCATTTGTGCTGGGGCAGCGTGGATGGCCGGTACACTCACGACCTGCTTCCGATGCCGTATACGTTCGAAGCGGCGCGAATCACCGCGCAGAAAATTCGCGAAGTGCGCGACTTTCTGGAAGTTCCTGTGGTGGTCGAGAACGTCAGCAGCTACGCCGAGTTCCACGTTTCCGAAATGACGGAATGGGAATTTCTGAATGAAGTGGTGGAGCGCGCGGACTGCGGAATCCTGCTGGACGTCAATAACATTTACGTTTCGTCGCAGAATCACAGCTTCGATCCGTTCAGTTACGTCAATAGCGTTCCCGCGGACCGCGTGGCGCAGATTCACATCGCCGGGCATTCGAAATATCGCAAGTACATTCTCGATACGCACGACCATCCCGTGATTAACCCTGTGTGGAAGCTCTACGCGCGTGCAATCGAGCGGATCGGCCACACGGCGACGTTGCTGGAATGGGACGACAGCATTCCTTCGTTCGACGAAGTGCACGACGAAGCGCTGAAGGCCAACCGTTTCCTTGCAAGTGCGTCCCTGGCGGCCGCAGTATGAAGTTGCTCAGCATTCAACGACAGATGGCGCGCGCGGTGATGACTCCGCTGACGAACTCGGAGCGCATGCGCGCTGTCGCGCCCAATGGTCGCTCGATGCGCGCGGTGGCTTCCCAGATTATCAAGCCCAATGATCGGCTGACCTCCTTCGAACGCCTCGAAATCTATAACCGGCAGTATTGGTTCCGCATCCTTTCCGGATTTGCCGAGGATTTTCCGGGATTGCGCGCGGTATTGGGTGGACGGCGGTTTGACGCGTTAGCCAAAGCGTACCTGACGGATTGTCCTTCGCAATCTTTCACACTGCGCAACTTGGGTTCGCGGCTGGAATCGTGGCTGCGTCAACATCCGGGCTGGGCTGGCGAGCGCCAGAATCTGTCAGTGGATATGGCTCGGCTGGAATGGGCCGATATCGAGGCCTTTGACGGCAAGAGGGAATCGCCGCTCAAGCCGGAAGATCTGGCCGGCGCCAATCCCGCCAAGCTGCGACTGCAACTACAGCCGTACATAACTCTGCTCGATCTGCGCTATCCGGTGGATGATTTGCTGCTGGAAGTGCGGAAGGATGCCGAGAATCTGGACGTTGCCAGCAACGCATTTAGCGAGCGGCATAAACGAAAGCGCGTCGCAGCGGTGGCAAAACTGAAACCGAGCCCAATATTTTTGGCAGTGCACCGCCTGGACGAAGATGTCTATTTTCGGCGGCTCGCGCGTGAAGAGTTCGAGATTCTGTCACAGCTACACGCGGGAAAATCTTTGAATACCGCAATTGACGCCGCTCTGCGCCGAAGTCCGCTGACCGCGAAGGAGCGCGCCGCCAGTGTCGAGAACTGGTTTCGTACCTGGTCGGCGCTCGGTTGGTTCTGCCGCCTGGAAAAATCCCACGAAAACAAAAAGGCCGCCGCGCGCTAATCCGCGGAGGCAAGCGAGCGCCGGAACACGTGAGCACAGCCCAAAATCAGATTCTGCGTTTATACGACGGATTCCTGCGAGTCGTAACCACCCTGCAATCGCCGTTTTTGCTGGTGGTGCGCGTGTATTGGGGCTGGCAGCTCTCGCAAAACGGCTGGGGCAAGCTGCACAACTTGCCGCATGTGACTGGATTTTTTGCGAGTCTAGGCTTGCCCGTGCCGGGTTTCACTGCTGCGTTTGTCTCCAGTTTCGAATTTGTTGCCGGGATTCTGCTGGCGGTCGGACTGCTGTCGCGAATCGCCGCGCTGGGAATTTTTATTGATATGACCACGGCGTACTGGACGTCGGATCGAGAATCTTTCCTGGCGTTTTTCTCCAATCCCAATAAATTCGCGAACGCCGATCCCTTTATTTTCTGGTTCGTGGCCTTGCTGATTCTGATCATTGGTCCCGGCAAATGGTCGCTGGATACTTTGCTGCGGCACCGGCTTAGAAAAGAAGCTCCAGGCCGCTGAGTACGCAGAGAAAGGCAACGCAGGACCGGCACCGGCATCATAGTATTGGGTCCCATGCAAGCGATTCCGAGCAGGCTCTCATTGGCGGTTAAGATCGGTGGGGCCGCTCTGGCAATGCTCCTCGCAGTTTTTGTTGGCGTTCGTACCCACGCAGCTGACGAAATGACTTCCACCATCCTCATCGGCAATTCGCGGATTGATGTCGTTATCGAGAAGGGCGACCTCCGCGTTTCCAAAGAAGAGTTGATGACCTGGGTGCATTGGGCCGCGGAATCCGTCGCCGGATATTACGGACGTTTTCCCGTTCCACATTTGCTGCTGCGAATTGTCCCGACCGATGGAAGGGGTGTGCGCGGTGGTCGGACATTCGGCAGGGAAGACGGCGGGTACACGGTGATTCATGTGGGGAGCGAGACGGAGTTTGCGGGCCTCGCGAATGACTGGATGCTGACGCACGAGATGGTGCATCTGTCGTTTCCTTCGATGGCGGACGATCATCATTGGATCGAAGAGGGAACTGCCACGTACGTGGAACCGATTGCGCGAGTGCGGGCGAAGCACTTCGACGCGAATGAAATGTGGTTTGAAGTCGTGCGCGACATGCACCAGGGTTTGCCGGCGGCGGGAGACGAGGGCCTGGATAACACGCACACTTGGGGACGGACGTATTGGGGTGGCGCGCTTTTCTGTCTGCTGGCCGATGTGGAGATTCATCGCGAGACGGGAAACAAGAAGGGATTGGAAGATGCGTTGCGGGGGATCCTCGATGCGGGTGGAGACATACGTTACGACTGGCCGATCGAGAAGGCGTTGAAGATTGGCGATCAGGCGGCCGGCGTTCCGGTGCTGGAGAATTTGTACGGCAAAATGAAGGACCAGCCTTACGACGTGGATCTGCCGGCGTTGTGGCAGCAATTGGGGATCGACCGCGAGGGCGACAAAGTTGTTTTCGTGGATACCGCGCCGCTGGCGAAGGCTCGCGAGGCGATTACGTTTGGCAAAGCCGAAGCGTCGTTGAAGCCCGCTGCAGCGGATTCGCGCAATGCCGCGATTTTTGCAGGGCGTACGGCGGCGTTTTTCCCACCTGATAAATCCCACGATTGAAGGGGTTTTGTAGCGGCGCGCGTTAGTGTGCCATCGATCTTGCGTTCCGAACGATGGCGGTCTGAAGACCGCCGCTACAAAGTCAAGACTGCTCCTACGAATTTCGTACACCTTGCCGAGCTGGGGCGCAGTCCTCCTGCGGCGGATCTTCGACAAGCAGCGCCCCTACCGAGTATCTAGAATTTTGCATCAATTTTCTGATGCGCGGGCGCCGTTGCGGAATTGGGTCAGCGCTTCCAGGATTTGTTGGCCGTATAGTTCAGTTTTGCGTTCGCCGAAGCCCGAGACGGTGCGCAACTGGGCGAGGGTGCGCGGATGGATGCGGCAGAGTGAATCGAGCGACGTGTCATGCATGATGATGAATGCGGCGATGTTCATTTCTTTTGAGGTGCGGCGGCGCCATTCGCGCATGTAGGCGCGCAGTTCCGGGTCAACACCGTTCGCGGCGGCTTGGTCGGCATTGAACTGCGTTTGTCCGCGACCGATATCGTTCGGGCGAGAGATATCGTTGGTGCGAGGGACATTATTATTTTGCGCCGACGCCGTGGGCCGGTCGGCGTTGCGTTTTGCTCCCCACCAGTTCGAGCTTGAGGCGCCGGCAATCTGCGGCTGCGCGAACTCCGCTGCGTATTCGGCGGCGGAGCGCGGGCCGCGTGTGAATGTGATGGATGTCGCAGCTGCGGCGGCCGCCGTGGCCGATGCTCTTGCAGTGGCGGCAAGTTTTTCGCGGCGCTTGGGTCGTGGTGTTGCTACCGGTTCCGCGAGCCACTTTATTTCACACCCACAGACATCGCATGCGCCGCAGGATTGCCATTTCGGGCTTTCGCCGAAATGGACGCAGATCTGGCGGTGGCGGCAGCCTTTTGATTCGACGAAGCTGCGAATGATGTGATAACGCTGCCAGCCGCGCTCGCGCTCGGCGGGATCGCTGACTTGTTCGATGAAATGCGCGAGCAATCCCGCATCTTTTTTACGCCAGAGCAGCACACAATCGGCGGGAAGGCCATCACGGCCGGCGCGGCCTGCTTCCTGGTAATACTGCTCGATGGATTTTGGCAGCGAGAGATGGATGACGGCGCGGACCGCGGCTTTATTGATGCCCAGGCCGAAAGCGATCGTGCCGACCAGCACGGGAACTTCGTCGGACATCCATTTTTCCTGATTGCGGCGGCGGGTGGCGTTGTCCATCTTGCCGTGGTAGCCGATGGCCTTGATCCCCGCTTCTGCGAGCAAAATGACGGTCTCTTCGACGCGCGCGATCGTCGGCGCGTAGACAATCACGTTTTCCCCCACGTAACTTCTCAGCGCTTTCACAAGCAGCGCGGCTTGCGTGCGGGCGTCACATTCTTTTACGACGTAACGCAGATTCGGACGGTGAAAGCTGGCGATGTATTTGTGCGGCTGGCGCAGAGCGAGTTGGTCAACGATGTCGTGCCGGACCTGCTTGGTGGCGCTGGCGGTGAAGGCTGCGATCGTGCGATCCGGGAAGTGCTTGCGTAGAGAGCTGAGTTGGCGGTATTCGGGACGAAATTCGTGGCCCCATTCGGAAATGCAGTGGGCTTCGTCAATCGCAAAGAAAGAGACGGGAACGCGTTGCAGCCATTCGATGGTGTCGGCGCGCGCGAGACGTTCAGGAGAGAGATAGAGCAGGCGATAATTTCCTTTGATGGCCTGACTTACGATGGTGGACTGCTCGGCTGCGGCGATCGTGCTGTTCAGGAGGGCAGCAGGAATGCCCATCTGGGTCAGTTGCGCGACTTGGTCTTGCATCAGGGCGATCAACGGGGAGACTACGATCACGGTGCGATCGGCGAGCAGCGCGGCGGGGAGTTGATAGCAGAGTGATTTGCCGCCGCCTGTGGGCATGACCACGCAGGTATCCTGGCCGCCGAGCAGGCTGCGCACGACGCGTTCTTGCATGGGACGAAATGAGTCGTAGCCCCAGTAACGGCGGAGCGCCCCGAGAAGTTCCGTGGCCGATGGCATTGCTGCCAGTATAGATTCGCTGGTGCGGTGAGGTCTATCGCGGAACGCGGAGTGGCTGGCGGGAGTAGCTATGCTGCGCGGGAGGAGTTGGCTTACAATCGCGTGATTATGAGACCTACGATTGCGGAGAAAGTTGCTGGTCCCGATCATCAATGGCTGCGGCATGCGCTGGCTACCTTGGCCTATCGCGGAGGAAAGACTTTGCGCGGAGCGCCGCCGGGTTTTACTGAGTTTCGCGTGGGGGAGAGGACGCGGACCCCGGGGCAAATCCTTGCGCATCTGGGGGATTTGGTGCAGTGGGCGCTGACACAGGCGAAGGGAAAGCCCGCATGGCACAATTCCGCGGTGGTTTCGTGGGAGGAAGGGAGCGCGCGGTTCTTCGCGGCGTTGCAGGAGCTCGATGATTATCTGGCGTCGAATGAGACGATTGGGTGTGCGCCGCAAAAGATGTTTCAGGGCGCGATTGCGGATGCTTTGACGCATGTGGGGCAGTTGGGAATGTTGCGGGGGATGGCCGGGGCGCCGGTGCGCGGTGAAAATTACGCGCAGGCGGATATTGAGGTGGGGCGGGTGGGCGCGGAACAGAGTGCGCCGCGGAGAGAGTTCGATTGAGTGGAATGCCGTACCACGCGATTCGTGCCGCTCCCGTGCACGCGGGACACATACAGCGCTGAGCAATGTTCTTCCGGCTAGGCAGTTTAATTCCGGCGATAGGCGCGGAAATACGGATAGCGTGAGAAATAGGTACGTCACAAGTTATTCTTGGCCGGGCGCGGTAGCGCGGCTCAGGTCTTCTCGGGAATCAGGATTTGTTCAGTCGGCGCTGCTGGGGTGGGCTTCGGCTTCTTTGGTTACCAGCAGGCTGACGTCTTTTAGGTTTTGATAGATTTCGCGATAGGACTGGACTAGGGAGGTTTCGTGGTAGGGGACGCCGCGCTGGCGGCAATAGGTTTTGACTACCTGTTGGGCCTGGCGAAGTTTGTTGGAGGGCATGGTGGGGAAGAGGTGATGTTCGATCTGGCAGGAGAGGCCACCCATGCAGTAATCCACGCCAGGGTGGTTTTTAATGTTGCGGCTGGTGAGGACTTGTTCGCGGAGGAAATTTACGGCGGTGCTGCCTTCTTGCAGCGGCATGCCTTGATGATTGGGAGCGAAGATCAAGGTTAGATACAGGCCGAGGAACGCCTGCTGGGCAAGGACAAACAAGATGGCATGAGAAAAGCCGAGAAGGTACGTCAGCAGGCCGAGGAACCAAATCGTGTGGAGGATGAGGAAGCTCACTTCGATTACGGGGTGCGCGACTTTGTGGCGCACGAGGAAACGCACGCTGTCGTATTTCAAGAAAAACGATTCGAGCAGCGACAACGGGAAAAACGAGAAATGCTGGTATTTGACGGAGAGGCGCGCGAGGCCGTGTTTTGCGGCAGCCTGGCCTTCGGAAAATGCGAAGGGAAGAATATCCACGTCCGGATCGGCGGTGACGTGGTTCGGCGAGCAATGATGGCTATTGTGTTTGTGCAGCCACCAGCTATTGCTGAAGCCCAGCAGGAGATTCGAGTGCAGGAGGCCGAGGGCTTCGTTCCACGAGGGCTTGCTGAAAATTTCCTGGTGGCCGGCGTCGTGGACGATGAAGCCGAGTTGCGCGAAGACGAAGGCGAGGATAGCGGCGTTGCAGAGTTCGAGCCACGGGTTCCGGAACCATTTGATCAGCAGGAACGCGCCGACGAAAAGGGCCAGGTTAATAATTATTTTACCGAGGTAATAGGCCGGTTGCTTGGCTAATAGGCCGCTTTGCCGCACCAGAGTCAGTAAGTCGCGAAATTCGTCGCCCGCCGCTGCCCGCATCGTCCCCCTCGATCCCCAAGATCACGCACGATCCACAGATCCTGCAGTACAAAGTCCAATAACGTGCGAACGAGATCGACCGCGGCGGAGGCAGAGTTTGCACAGAGCTTCCGCATTGCCTGGCGATGACTCCGTAAAGCACCCATCATGGCGAAAAAATGTTGGAGCTGTTTGATTAAATGCGAGAGTACCACGCCGGTAGCGGCTGGCGTGAGTAGAATATGAATTGTGCGCTAAGAGTTGATCGAAATTGCATGCCCAAAGTGCACAGGTAGCGGTTGCTCTTGTAGTGCGTCACACATTTCGCACACGCAATCGCGCAGCGAGACGATTCGCGCAGTATGAGATGCGCTGCGCTGATTAGCGGTTGTGCGGCACGACGGAGCGGGGTCTCAGAATATTTGCTCGCTGGGTTCGGTGACGCACGGGTTGGAATTGGCAAGCTCGTCGCAGGCGAGGCGAAAATTTTCGTACCAGGTTTCGGTGAAGCTGGTGACAAGCTGTTCGACGGTGCGTCCGGCGATTTTCAGGCTGGGCCGGACGATCTCGCCCCAGGTGTGGATGCGCGTGCCGTTGCCATTCTGGCGCTCGAAGGTGACCCATTGGCCGATGACGATGCCCATGGCGTGGTCAATCCAGCCGACTTTTTGCGCGGGGACGCAGTGAGTGATGACGTGATTGACTATGGTGTTGACGGGGCGGAGGACTTCAATTTCCATGCAGCTGCCGGGTTCCCAGGGAGCGCCCTCGCGCCAACGCAGCTGGCCGTAGATATTGGCGAACTGGTTCCAGCGTTTCCAGTTGGAGAAAACGTCCCAGGCGACGTTCTTGCAGGCGCGAGTGGTGACCGAGTACTGAAAATGGATCATAATTCTAAGCAACTCCTAATGCGCTTTCCGAACTGAATGATTGATCCAGCAGGACAAGCAGGTAGAATGTTGGCGTACATTATTTATACGCTGTTACTTTAACAGTGTCAAGATTATTATGCAAGGCGGGGGATGTCCCGGGAGGGGTCACAGCGATGCCGCGCAAAGCCGAAGCAGGGTTGGAAGGCCGGATACTGGACGCCGCGTATAAATTGTGGAGCGAACGGGGCGAGCACGCGTTGACGATGCGCGCGGTGGCGAAGGCGGCAGGAACTACGACGCCGACGTTGTACGAGCGCTTCCGCGACAAGCACGATTTGCTGGAATTGTTGCGCACGCGGGCGCGGCAGAATTTGTACACGGCGATTCGTGCGGCGGATTCGGCGGAGGATGTTTGCAAGCGGGCTTTGGAGTTTACGGCGCGGCACGGACACGAATACAGGCTGCTGACGGATGGTTGGGCAGCGCGACTGAGCCGGAAGGAGCCGATGCCATCGGTGGGGTTGATGAAGCAGCGGCTGGCGGAGCGGTTGGGGGGAGAGGCGGAGGATCACACAGATTTGTCGCTGGCGCTGGTGGCTTTGGTGCATGGGACTTCGCTGCTTTTATTAGCGGAGGGAGTGAATGAGGATGTGGCGCGGCAGTTGCGGCGAGTGTGCCTGGAGGCTTGCGAGGCTTTGATAGGCGAGGCTGCGCGGGGATCGGTGGGGCGCAAGAAGCGCGCGGGGTGAGCGTTGCAACCTCAACGGCGACTTCAAAAGATTTAACACAGAGGGCACAGAGGAAAACCGGAGGGCACGGAGAAAGGAACAGGCGACCGAAACTTCACAAGAATTAACGCAAAGGACGCAGAGAAAGACGGAGGCGTTGGCGTTACTTCGAGTTTGTGGCTGGTGTTTCCTTCAGGACTAACACCAGGATGCGGCCGTCGGAGCGGAAGGTGCCGCCTGTGGCGGTTTTGTCTTCGGTGAGCGCGTTGGGCGGAGTGACGTGGTTGCGCTGAATTACCAGACCGGTGCTGGTTAGGGTGTCGTTGACGTATTCGCGTTCGCCGTCAATCGCCGGATCTATTTTGTGCGTGACGCTCGTGATGCTCTTGTTGCGTTCATCGCGTTCGAAGCCGATATCATGAGTGGCGGCGACGCACCAGAGCGGACGGCCTTCGACTTCGTAGGGCGATTTCCAGACGCGCAGATGATTGCGAGACATTGCCACGCGCACGGGTTCAGCATGCGCGAAGCCGTAATCTTGCGCACGATGGAATAGAAACAGAGTGCTCATTGGCATCGTGAGGTAGTCTTTTTTTTCGAGGGAGTCGGTGATAGCGTTGAGAACCGTATCTTGCACGGAACTATCCACGTGGACCCAGCCTGCCGCAGTGAAAACTTTCAGGACCTGATCTTTGGTGCCGACGATAAGGATATTGACCATATCGCCGGGATTTCCTTGTGGATCGGAGACGCGGCGCGGAATTTCCTTGAGGAGCGCGGCAGTGATTGATGGGATCGGCGTTTCGGGCGGGCCGCCAATTGCGATTGCCGCGGCGGTGCTCAGGCCTGGATTTATTACTGCAATTTTCACCTGGAAGTTACCTTTGGCGCCGGCGGCGTCTTTCAAACTTTGATTGATTCCTAGATAGAGGCGACCGGCGACGGGAGCTTCGTAATCGGAGCTCGCGCCGATGGCGAAGGGCTGTGCGGCGTCGCTATTGCCGAGGCGGCCAACGAGCGAACCGTGGCCGGCGTCCGGGACGGCGTATTCGTGGATCAGGTCTCCGAAGCCGCGCGTGAGGCCGTCGGCGCCGAAGGCGCGGCCGTCGGGATGTTTTTTATCCGCGGGATAGGTGATGGTGCCGGTGGCGGTGATGCGGAGCTTTTCGCCGGAGCGCAAATCGATCTTGGAGTCGAGCCATTGTTTTGCGGCGTCTACGTCAATTTGATAGGACGTGACGTTGGCGGAGGCGGATTGGGCGCGCGAGGTTTGGCCGAAATTGGGCGGAGCGATCGCGAGGAGCAGCGCGGCACACGTCAGCGACATTAAAAAGGATTTGATGGCTCGGACTTTCACGCGCTTGTACCTCTAGATCATTGCAACGAATCTGCCGGGCGCTTCACTAATCACCAGCGAGGTTTTTCGGCGAGCGCTCGTTGAGCGTGGCGATCAGGAGTTTGGCGCAGTCGGGCGGCGAGACTTTGCCGCGGAGGACTACGTCCTTGGCGTCAATGGCTTTGCCGTAGAGTCCGGTGTTGGCGCTGTTGTCTGGGCGAAGAGTGGAACCGGCCAGCGAGATTCCGGCGAAGAGGCCGCGGGCGCGCGAATAGGAAAGAACCTGTGCGCGGAGCGTGATATCGGTTTCGGCGGAGGTGTTGCGGCCAACCGGGCCTGCGGCTGCGGACGCGTCACCGCCCAATTTTACCTTGCTGGTGAGAATGCTGTCCGCGGCGCGTTCGTTCATGAGCAGCAGGACGAAATCGGTGGCTTGTCCGCCGAGTTGCAGGCCGAAGCTGCCGCCTTCGAGCGCCATCATGGTGGGGGCGCCCCAGGGGCCGCGAAAATCGGGGCCGCTGCGGCAAGTCATAACGCCGCGGCCGTAGCTGGCGCCGAAAACGAAGGCGAGTTTGAGAACGGAGGGAAGAACGACGACGCAGTAGGCCTTATCAATGACGATTTGCGGGATATCGTCGGGGATATCCATAATTTCTTTCATCACATAGCCGGCGTTGTCCACGCGGTCGCACTCTTTGGTGCCTGCGGAGAGCGGCAAGGCAAGCGAAGCAATCAGTGCCGAGGCAATAAAGGCTCGATGAATCGAACTTTTCATTCAGTCTCCTAAAATTTTTGGGCGGTAATGATCGTTGGAACCGGAAGCGCGGCGTCGCACATGCCGCAGGATGTACGAGAAAGTGACGTTCAGCAGCCCCGGGCGAATTTTACACGGGAGGATTGGCGAGGGCAACCAGAGGACGGCAAAACGAGGAGTTAAAGCAGGGCCGCTATTTACTTCGGGCGCGAGTTTACCTACCATGTGCGGTGCCAGCGAAGCTGCTCCTGGGCGAGATTGCGCTTCACTGTCTCTCGGGACCAAAACTATAACCAATGCCACGCGCTCCACGACTCGTCGTAATTGAACCGAACGGCGTACGCCGCGAAGTTTCCATCAGCACCACTCCTTTCCGCATTGGGCGGCAGGCGGGGAACGAACTTACATTGCGCGATAGCCGCATCAGCCGGCAGCAGGCGCAGATCCTTGCGGTGAATGGCGCGTACGTGCTGGAGGATATGGGCAGCCGGCACGGGACGTTTGTGAACGGCGAAAAGACGCTGAAGCACGAACTGCAGCCGAAGGACCGCGTGGACTTCGGCATGGCGGATTCCTACAAGCTGCTGTTTCTGGGCGAGGGCGCGACGATCGAGGAATTGGTGGAGCGCGTGGAGGCGCCCGCGCCGCAACATGCGGGTTCGCGCGAGTTGTACCACCTGGGCGTGCTGCTGGAAGTGGCGCGGACGCTCGGCACGGGGCTTTCGCTGGAGGATGTGCTGACGGCGGTGGTGGATGCGGCGATCCAGGTGACGCGCACCGAGCGCGGAGTGCTGCTGCTGGCGAACGAGCAGCAGGAATTGCAGATGATTGTCGCGCGCGACGCGCAGCGCGGGACGTTGCGTCCGGACCAATTGCAGGTGTCGCAATCGGTGGTCAAGCGCGTGGCGCAATCGCGCCGGGAATTGATTGTAAGCGATACGGGTGAAGACGGCGGAATGAGCCAGCAGGAAAGTGTGGCGCGGCTGGAATTGCATACGGTGATCGCGATTCCGGTGGACAAGCTGCCGGTGATTGAAACTTTGGATGCGACGATATCGACGCGGCAAGGCGAGCTGCTTGGCGTGTTGTATCTGGACAGTCACGTACCTTCGAGCGCGTTTTCGGATTTGGATCGCGAAGTATTACGGACGCTGGCGCGCGAGGCGGCGACGGTGGTGGAAAATGCGCGGCTATTTGCTTCGTCGCGCGCGAAACAGCGGCTGGACCATGAAATCGAGATTGCCAGCCAGATTCAGAAGCAGCTTTTGCCGAAGGCGCTGCCGAACCTGCCAGATGTGGCGGTGGCGGGGTCGACTTTGTCGTGCCACTCGGTCGGCGGCGATTGCTTCGACGTGATCGGTCTGGGCGGGGGGCGGCACGGATTTTTCGTGGGCGACGTTTCCGGGAAGGGAATTTCGGCGGCTTTGCTGGCTACTTTGCTGCAGGGAGTGTTTTTCACGACGGCGGCGATGGATATTTCGCTGCCGGGAGTATTTTCGCGCGTGAATCAATATTTGTGCGAGCGCAGCGGAGAGGACCGGTACGCGACGGTTTTCTACGGGATTCTGGACAAGATGGGGCGGTTCGAGTACGTAAACGCGGGACATGTGCCGCCGCTGCTGAAGCGCAAGTCCGGCGGGCTGGAAGGATTGGGTTCCGCGAATTTTCCGGTGGGGATGTTTCAGGAAGCGGAGTACCAGAGCGCGCGAGTGCAACTGGAGCCCGGCGATTTTCTGGTGATCTACACGGACGGAGTCTCGGAAGCGTGCAATACGCAGAATGAATTGTTCGAAGAGGCGCGTTTGCGCAAGATCATCGAGGAATTCAACGGAGAGACGGTGACGCAGCTGGGCGATGCGATTCGCGAGGGGATGCGGGCGTTCACGGAAGGCGCGGCACAGTCCGACGATATTACGATTCTCTCGATCGAATACAAAGGCAACAAGGGATGAAGCGGAAGGCAGCATCGCGCACGCGCGCCGGCATGCCGCTCGAGACACTCGAGCAGGTGGTGGCGACGCTCAATCCGGAAACTGAGCCGGGAGAGCTGGCGGCGCAGATGGTGTGCGTGCTGGCCGCGCCGGGGCGGCTGGAAGGCGCGCGACTGTGGCGCGTGGTGAATGGAGCGCCGATCGTGTGGCAAGAAAGCGGCGAGTTGCCGGCGCCGGATCCCGTACACATCGAACGAATCCTGCACGGTAAGAATCCGCACGCGAATGGCGAGAAATCCACGTGGGTGCTGGGACGTGGAACGAACCCCGTGGGAGTGCTGGAAGCGCGTCCGAAGGGTGAACTGGATTCCAAAACGCGAGGATGGTTGGAACTTTTCCGGCGTTATGCGGAAGTGGCGCTGGAGAGCAGCGAGCGTCGGCATGCGGTGATCGAGCTTTCGACGATTGTGGAGGCCACGAAGCGGCTGAATTCGACTTTGGATCTCGCGGAGCTGCTGAATATTATTTTGCAACTGACTACGCGGCACACGGGAGCGGAGCGCGGGACGGTTTTTCTGGTGGATAGCGAGCGGGATGAAATCTGGTCGCTGGTGGGATTGGGGCTCGATCAGCATGAGATCCGTTTGCCGATCAGCCGCGGAATTGCGGGGTGGGTGGCGGCGCACGGTGAGACCGTGAATCTGCCGGACGCTTACGCGGACCCGCGGTTTGAATCCGAAGTGGATTTGCGGCTGGGATTTCGAACGAAGTCGCTGCTGTGTTTGCCGATTCGCAGCAAGAGCGGCGAGACGATTGGCGTGCTGCAATTATTGAACAAGAAGACCGGGGCATTCACGAGCGCGGACGAAAATCTGCTGCGCGCGATTTCCGATCACGTGGCGTTGGCCCTGGAAAATGCGCAACTACATCGCGATTTATTGCATAAGCAGCGGATGGAGCGAGATCTGGCTTTGGCCCGCAGCATTCAACTGGGATTGCTGCCGGAGCGTCCGCCGACGCTGGAGGGATTCGATATAGGAGTTTCGCACCGGCCGTCGCTGGAAGTGGGCGGGGATTATTACGATTTTATTCCGCTGGCGCCGGACACGATTTTGACGGTGGTGGCGGACGTGGAAGGCAAGGGCGTGGGTTCGGCGATGGTGATGGCGAACCTGCAGGCGACTTTGCACGCCTTGCTGGCGCATCTGCATTCTTTGGAAAGGCTGGTCGAATCGCTGAACGACATGATGCTGGCGGATACGCGCGGGCAGAAGTTCATGACCATGTTTGTGGGATTGCTGGACCAGCCGCATCGGACTTTACATTATGTGAATGCGGGGCACGTGCAGCCGGCGGTGGTGCGGGTGAACGGCGAAGTGGAATATTTGACCGAAGGCGGGATGGTGGTGGGGCTTTTTGCCGGCGTGCGTTACGAGCGCGGGCACGTGAAATTGCATCGCGGCGACGTGGTGGTGTTTTGCACGGATGGAATTACGGAAGCGAATAATTCTTCGGAAGAAGAGTACGGGACGCAGCGCTTGGTGGAATTGGTGGCGCGCGAGCGGCAATTGCCGGCGCAGGAAATTGTTCAGAAGGTGTTGACGGATGTGGATTTATTTTCGCGCGGAGGGACGCATGAGGATGACCGCGTGATTTTGGTTTTGAAGGTGGTGTGAGGCGGTGATTGCGAATTATGCGTGCGGGTTGTTAAGTCGTGTCACGCATGCGGCGTTTGAATTGTTGATCTTCGTCGCTCCTCGATAAAAGATGTGCCGCACCTACGGCGCTGGAATTTTTTGTGCATGATACCAGCGCTTCCGAGTCTGTGTCGCAACTAGCACTTGAAAAGGCGGAAAAGCTTTGGCATGAAGCGGCATGCCAACTTATCAACCGTATTCTCCGGATCAAGCTGAGTTGTTGCCCGCGCATGTAAAGGATGTTTTGGGCGCCGACCATCTTTGTTTTGTGGTGCACGAAGTGGTCGAGGCGTGCGACCTGAGCGCTTTCGAGAAGGCCGAGGAGGATGCTGGCGGACAGCGGCCGTACGATCCGCGGATGATGCTGAAGATCTGGCTGTACGGGTTCAGCGTGAATGTGCGCACCACGCGCAAACTGGAGCAGCGTATTCGCGAGGATCTGGGCTTTCGGTACCTGGCGGGCGGAGCTGCGCCGGACCACAAGACGCTGAGCGAATTCCATCGGCGGCATCGCGACGCGATTACGGCGATGTTTACCGAGGTGCTGCTGTTTTTGCGGCGCGCAGGAATGGTGCGGCTGGGCACGGTGGCGATCGATTCGACGCGGGTGAAGGGGTCGGCCTCGCCCGACCGACTGTTGCGTCGAGAGCAGTTGGAGCGGGAGCTGCGCAAGAAAGTGAAACGCTGGCAGCAGGAACTGGACGACGATCCGGATCGCGAACCGGGAACGCGTGTGGGGAGCGAACAGATCGCGCAGCTGCGTGAACAGTTGCAGCAACTGCGCCAGAGTGGCGAGGAGAAGCTCTCGCTCACCGATACGGACGCGCGTTTTTTGCGCGAGCGGGGAGGTTTCGTGCTGGGTTATACGGCGGAGATCGTCGTGAGCGAGGACCATTTCATCGTGGCGCAGCGGGTGACGCAGAACAAGAACGATAACCAGACCTTGGTCCCGCTGGTGGAAGCAGTAGAGCGCCCATGTGGAGAACGACCGCAGCGGGTGTTGGCCGACTGCGGATTTTTCTCCAATCAAAATTTGCGAGAGATGGCAGAGCGCGGGATCGCAGCGTAGGTGCCCGACCCGAACTTGGCGCGGGAGTTGAACACAGGAAAAAGGGCGCGCGGAGTGGGACGAATGAAAGTGAGCGATCCGCATCTGCTGCGTTCACGCCAGAGGTTGCGCAGCGCCGGCGGTCGTGCCTGGTACAAAAAACGCAAGGGAATGGTCGAGCCGGTGATCGGAACTTTGAAAGAACAGCGTGGAATGCGACAGTTCCACCGCCGCGGGCAGCCAGCCACCGCCGTCGAAGGGGTGCTGGCCGCGATGGCCTACAACTTGACGCGCTACCGCAACCTGCGCCGCAAAGCGTAGCAGTCGACAGGCGCCACTAAAGTACTGGGAACGCAAGGCGAGCGCCGAAACACCGGTTTGAACGCGACCCGCCGCAAAAATCAGACCGACGCTCGAGTCGCGACACAAACTCTCACGCGCTGGGCTAATTTCTGCCGCGCCGCTGGCGCTGATTCCTGCCGGTAATCCGACTTTGGCGCTTGTTGCGGCAATCGCGGACTGCTAATTATCAATCGCTCAGTGAGAACGGACATTCCTTCGTTTCCCCTACCTTGTTGGATATTCTTCGAAGAACGTGACTACGCGGTTTTCGTATTCGGTTGGAGCTTGGCCTAGCGCCATCGCGTGGCCCGCGCCTGGCACGATCCACAGTTCTTTTGGGCCGATCGCGGCTTTGTAAATTGCTTCGGCGTGACGGCAGGGGATGCGCTGATCATTTGTCCCGCAGATTAGAAGGATGGGGAACTGACGCTGGGTGACGGCAATTTCCGGGGAGACTCGATCGGGGTCGAAGCCTCCGGCTTGAGCGATGGCTCTCAACGCGAAAAATGTGGCGGGGCGGAGAAGAGTTTTGCCTAGGAGAGGGCTTAGATCGAGGCCTGCGTAGTCGTAGCTGACTTCGCGGAGGCTGGCGAAGGGGTCTTCGGCTGCTACTGCTGCGATGCGCGGTTCGACGGCGGCGGATTGCAGCGCTATTGCCGCGCCCATCGAGACACCGAGGGCGTACAGATGGCGGATATTTTCGGTTTTGTAGAGTGCGTCGGTAAATGCGACCGTGTCGTAGCGTTCCTTCCAGCCGTAGGTGGCCATTGCGGCGCCGCTTTGTCCGTGCGCGCGGGAATCCATCATAACGACACTGTAGTTGTGGCGTAGGAGGAATTCGCTGTGGCCCAGTACGCCGGTGCGATTGTCGGAGACGCCGTGGAAGAGGAGGACCCAGTCGTCGTTTGGCGACGGAGGTGCGATTTTCCAGCCGCGGAGTTCGGTGTTGTCGTTGGCGTGGACGGTGAAGTCGGTTTTGTGCGCGTTTGTGCGGGCTAGCATTTGGTTTGTTTCGGTTTCGCGCTGGGGATTTAGGTTGGCGGGATGGAGGATGCCGGGGCCGATGTCATGGCCGACGATTCCGGCGGCGATTGGTAGGAGCGCGAGGATGATGATTGCGATGTAGGCTAGGCGTTTCATCGGGTGGCTATAGATGTTACGAGATTGGGTGGGGAAGTGTTTCAGCGTGCGGGTGGTGCAACACGAGGCGCGCAATGCGAAGAGAGATCCCTCGTCGGGCCGAAGAGCGGCCCTCTGTCGGGATGGCAAGTTGATCGGGGGTGCGAAAGCATCATCGTTCGTTGCCGCGACGGCGATGGCGCCCTGAAGGGCGCCGCTACAAATTCAAATGCGAATTCAAATGCTTTAGGAGCCGGTGGAGGAGTAGTGGCGGGTGCCGAAATTCCAGAGGCTGATCGCGGCGGTTAGGAAGATTACGGCTACTACTGGGACTAGCGGGGCGTATTCGGGATGCACTGTGCGGCCTAACATGCGCACGCTGGGGTAGAAGGAAGCTAGGCCGAAGGGGACTATCCAGCAGAGGAAGAATTGGACTACGCCGCTATAGATCGAGAGCGGGTAGCGGCCGAAGGCAATTACGTTCCAGATGGGAGGGTGGACGCCGATGCGGTCTTCGAACCAGAAGGAGACGGTGCTGAGGATCAGGAAGACGGATATATAGATGATGCCGGCGCAGGCGCCGAAGAAAAAGAGCATCGCGAATTTTGCGGGCGTCCAGTGCAGACCAAGATGGCTGGTGGCGTACCACATGCAGAAAATGCCGGTGGCGATTTCCTGGAAGGATTCGATGCGAAAAGTTTCGAAGAGGACTTGGAAGAGCGAGGAGATGGGGCGCAGCAGGACGCGGTCGAATTTGCCTTCGATGATGAAATTGTTGCCGAAGTCGTAGAGGTTGAGGCTGACGACGTTGAAGATGCCGTAGGGGATTAGGGAGAAGCCGTAGAGGAAGAGGACTTCTTCGAAGCGCCAGCCGGCGAGTTGCGGGACTTTCTGGAACAGGACGACTACGAAGCAGAGCGCGAAGATGGTGGCGGCGAAGCTGGTGCCGAGGCTGATGAAGAAATCACCGCGGTAGCTGACGCGGACTTTGGCGTATTGCGAGAAGTAGTCGAAGAAGAGCAGGAAGTGGCGATGGATCGCGGCTAGGAGGCCTGCGAGGCCACGCTTTTCTTCCGTGGGGGCGGTCTGTGGGTATGAGGTCATGGCTTCGCTACTCGTGGCGCTTGATTAGTGGGGTCGAGCGTGGCGCGGGCCGCTAAAAGCAGATCCCTCGCTGCGCTCGGGATGACTTTCGATTTGAGTTTGGCGGACATTTAAGCGGTTTTGCCGCTAGCCTCCGTGGATTGTGATTTTTTTTGCGGCTCGCTCCCACCATAGATGCGCGAGGAACAGCAGCGCTATTACCCAGAGCCATTGGATGCCTAAGGCGCGGAGGGCTGTGTAACGATCGAGTTTGCCCAGGTAGATTTGCAGGGGCGTGTAGGCGATGTGCTCGAAGGGCAGCCAGGCCAGGAACTTTTGAACTTTGTCCGGGAAAAACGACATGGGGATGAGCAGGCCGGACAGGAGTTCGATGAGCCAGTATTTCGCGCGAATGAGCGCGAGGATGGATTTCAGCGGGATGGCGCAGGTGCCGATCATGAAATTGATGGCGGCCATCAGAAAGAAGCTGCCGAATACGGCTACTAGAAACAGCGCGAAATTTTCGCGGGACGAAGGGCGTTGGACGGGGAAGACCAGCGCGACGACTACGGCTGTCGGTAGCGTGAGCAGGCCCAGGCGGAAGGCGGATTCGCCGATCGCGCGGGAGATCCACATCCATTGCACGGAGACGGGCTTGATCAGGTCCATGGCGATTTTGCCTTCGATTACTTCGTAGGCCATTTCCTGGTCAATGGTGTTCCAGTAGAACGAGCGAATCATCCAGCCGACGCTGACGTAGGTGATCATTTGGCCGAGGTTGTAGCCGGCGATGGCGTGGCCGCCGCTGTAGACGGCGCTCCAGATGAAATAGTAGACGGTGACGTTGAGGAAGTAGGTGATGATGCCGGTGAAATAGCGCAGGCGGAAGGCGAGGATATTGACGAAGCCGACGCGGGAGAATTCGGCGTAGGGGATTAGGGTTTGGACCCAACTGCTCATTGCTCAATCTTCCTGTACTGGGTGATGATTTCCTGCATGGCGTCGCCCAGCGGCGACATTGCGTGCTGATCGCTGCTTAGATCTCCTGCCGAAGCACTCTCGCTAAAAACTCCTGTGTCTGTCAGAACGTAGAAAGTTACCCCGTTCAGTGCCGGAAGGGGATAGTTCTTAGCTGGTCGCATTTTCGGCTGGAATTTTGCGGCGATGCTCACCGCGTTGATTGCTCCAGCGTGAATGGCTTCGTGGGACTTGCCGCCGCCGATCGAACCGCCGCCGCTGCTCAGATAAACACTCGCGGTTCCGTCGGACAGGGCCACGACCGTTGCTGAACCGTTTTCCAAGCCCCAATCCATGACCACGCCCCACGTCTGACTCGGACTCGCGGGCGCGGAAATGCCAAGCTTTTCGCGAGAGCCCTGCAAAATTTGCATCCTCAGCCCCTCGTACACGCTTTCTTTTGGCGGCTTCGGTTTCCCGAACAGATTCATACGGCGACCTCGAGATGGGCTTCACCGGCGTAGATGCGTTTTATGATTTCTTCGATGGGCTCGTCTTCGATCAGGAGATCGCGGACTTCTACGGCGGCCAGGATTTGGCGGATCAGGTCGGAGGTGGAGACTTTTACGCGATCGAAGCGGATGCGGTAGGTGAGTTCGTCTACTTGGTCTACGTCCAGGCCATCACGGTTGAAGGCTTCGAGGCAGGCGGCTTGCGCGCGATCTTTCAGGGCGAATTTGATTTGCTTGGTGCGGAGGAGTTGCTGTTTGAGTTGGGCTAGGTGGCCGTCGTAGAGGACTTTGCCGTGGTCAATGATCATTATGCGGCGACAGAGTTCTTCGATGTCGTCGAGATCGTGGGTGGTGAGCAGGACTGTGGTGCGAAATTCGCGATTGATGGCGCGCAGGAAGTGGCGGATGTGGTCTTTGGCGACGACATCGAGGCCGATGGTGGGCTCGTCGAGAAAGAGGAGTGGAGGATTGTGCAGGAGCGCAGCGGCGAGGTCGCAGCGCATGCGTTCGCCGAGGGAAAGTTTGCGGACTGGCGTGTGCAGGTAATCGCGGATGTTGAGAATGGCGTCGAAATGTTCCATGCGCGCGTCGAAATCGCGTTGCGAGACGTCGTAAATGCGGCGGAGAAGCTTGAAGGATTCGATTACGGCGATGTCCCACCAGAGCTGGGTGCGCTGGCCGAAGACGACGCCGATCGTTTTCACGTATTGGCGGCGCTGGCGGTAGGGAACGTAGCCGTTGATGAGGATTTCGCCGCTGGTGGGAACCAGGATGCCGGTGAGCATTTTGATGGTGGTGGATTTTCCGGCGCCGTTGGGGCCGATGTAGCCGACCATTTCGCCGCGTTCGATTGCGAAGCCGACGCGATCCACGGCGGCGACGGTGCGGTAATCGCGGACGAATAGATTTTGGATGGAGCCCCAGACGCCTTCGCGGCGATTAAAGGTGCGGAAGCACTTGCAGAGTTCGTGAACGTGGATGAGGGAATCAGCGCTCATCGATGCGTAAATTCTAGCATTTACGGAGTGGCGGCGCTGGCGCGCGGGCTGGTTTGTCGCTGCCTTCTCCGTCTCGCTGCTTAGACGCTAGGGAATTGGTTTCGGTTCGAGCTTTTCTGGCGATAAGGCAGGAGTGCAGCTAGCCTTTGTGACAGACCGAGCAGTGCTTGGCTTCGTAGTTTTCCATGGTGACTTCGAACATGTTGTTGCAGCCGATGCAGACGCGGTGGATTTTGGCTGGCGGTTTGGCGCCGGGTTTGGTTTCGGTCGCGTGTGCGGAGTGGGTGGCTTGTTGCGGTTCGGTCATGGGTGGATTTTAGCATGAAGATTGGAGTGACGGGAAAACTGCAGCGGCGATCAGGCGGGGCGGCCGGTTTTCAGGAGTTCTAGGACGCGGGTTGTGATTTCGCCGATGGATACGGGGCGGTAGACGACGGTGGCGGCTGGCGGGAGCGGGACGGTTTCGGTGCGCGAGGCGATTAGGATGGTCGGGACGCGTTTTACTAGTGACTGGATTGCAGCGTCGGTGGCGAATTCGGCGGTGGCTTCGAGGATGACGAGGGCGGGCATTTGGCCTTCGGCGAAGGAGCGGCCGGCGTCTTCGGCGGAGTCCATCCCCAGGGCGTCAATGCCGCGCTCGCGGAGTTCGGCGCGGAGGCCGGCACGTAGCTGCCAATCGCGCGCGATGATGAAGATGAGCGGCATCTCGTCGGGAAATTATAGCATCGGGATTGATGCGGGCTGGGTGCGCTTGGGGGAGGCAACATTTTTATTTGGGTGCCGGTGTTGCGATCACGGCTCGCGGGAAAGGCACCGCGAGAGGTGCGGCGCTGCGCGCCGATTTTTTATGTCGTGGCTAAAGCCACGACCCACAAAGATTACGGAATGTTGCGCCCAGCTGAGGACCGCAATCGGCACACCGCTCGGTTCGCGTTTGTGATGCGGACTGAGCGTGACCTGGGCGTTTGCTAAGGCAAGCTGCGGAGGGGTCTGCTACAATTTTGTGGCTTCGGGGGAATGCTGCGGCGAAGGTGCGCGCGGCCATACATGGCGGAAAATCGTCAACGAAAATGGGTGATTTGGGGCATCGCCGCGATTTTGGTGGTGGTGGTCGTGGCCGTGTTGGCGTTGCGGGAGCCGGCAGCGGCGGTCCGCGTGGTGAGTGTTACGAGCGGGGATTTGAGTTCGACGATTACCAGCAATGGAAAAGTCGAGCCGATTATGCCGTTCGTGGCGCACGCGGGGTTTCCCACGTTTGTGGCGGAAGTGAAGGCCGCTGAGGGGCAGGCGGTGCATCGCGGGCAACTGATTTTGCGCCTGGACGATTCAGACATACGCGCGCAGCTTTCGCAGGCGCGCGCGGATTTGCTGGCGGCGGAAACGGATTTGCGGAATGCGAAGGCGGGCGGCCCGCCGGACGAAGTGGCACAGTTGCAGGGAAATTTGCAGAACGCCGAAACGCAAGTGGCGAATCTGGAAAGAACGCAACAGGCATTGCAGCAATTGGTGACGAAGCAAGCCGCCACGCAGGATGAGGTGGCGCAGAACCAGGCGGCGTTGACGACCGCGCGAGCGAACCTGCAGACCTTGCAGGAAAAAAAGGCAGCGCTAGCGCAACGGGCGGCAGTGACCGCGCAGAGCGCGGGTTTGCGCGCGCAACAGGCCCGGGATCAGGTGGCGTCGCTCGAGGACAAAGTGAGGTCGGCGACGGTGATCGCGCCGATGGATGGCACGCTTTATTCTTTGCCGGTGCATGCGGGCGATTTCGTGAAATTGGGAGACGTGCTGGCGGAGATGGCGGACCTGCGGCACGTGCGCGTGCGAGCTTTTGTGGATGAGCCGGATCTGGGGGCGTTGAAACCGAATCAGGACGTGCAAGTGAAGTGGGATGCGATGCCGACACGAACCTGGACCGGGAAGATCGAGCAGTTGCCGAAGCAAGTGGTGGCGCGCGGGGCGCGCAGCGTGGGCGAAGTGTTGTGTTCGATTGACAACGACAAGATCGAGCTGCTGCCGAACGTGAATGTGGAAGTACGGATTCTGGTTCACGAGGAGCATGGAGCGTTGGTGGTGCCGCGCGCCGCGGTGGCCGACGACCAAGGTCAACACTACGTTTTCGTTTATGGCGGTGATGAGATACACCGCCGCGATATAAAGGTGGGGATTGCCAGCGACAACAACTATGCGGTGGTCTCGGGATTGACGTCAGGCGATAGAGTGGCTTTGCCGACCGACGTGGATTTGAAGGATGGGATGAAGGTGCGAGTTCTGGAGGCGAGATGAGAATGCCGGGTTTGCGGACGGCAGGGATTTTGCTGGCGGGGTTTCTGGGAGCCGGATTGATTTTGAGCGCGCCGTTCGCAGGGGGCGCAACTTTTACGGACGCGAGGGAGATTGCCAGAGCGCTGGCGGCGAGCGGTGCACTAGTCGGCGTGGCGGCTGACGCGACGGCGCAGATTCAGAACGCGCAGAGGCAATTCAATGCTGGGAATTATTCCGCGGCAATTTCGACGCTGCAGGCGGCGACGCAACAGAATCCGAATAGCGCAGAGGCATATTACTGGCTGGGTCGAAGCTACTACGAGATACGCGATTACGACAACGCGATCACAGCTGCGGAGAAGTCGGTGGCGATTGACGCGAAAAACTCCGTTTACCACCAGTGGCTGGGCCGGATTTACGGGGGCAAAGCGGATCGCGACCGGAGTTTTAGCTATGCGCGGAAAGTGAAGAAGGAATTCGAAGCGGCGGTGGAACTGAATCCTTCGAATATCGCGGCGCGACGCGACCTGGAGGAGTACTGCTTGCAGGCCCCGTGGGTGGTCGGCGGAAACAAGGACGAGGCGAAGACGCAGGTGGAAGCGATTGCGGCCCTCGATCCCATCGAGGGGCATCTGGCACGGGCGGTTTACGATCTGGACGGGCAGAAGAAACCGGAACTGGCGGAGCAGGAGTATCGCGCGGTGCTGGCCGCGAAGCCCGGGAGGATGGATCCTTACTTCGAAGTGATTTCTTTTTTCCAAAAACAGAATAAGCCGGCGGACATGCAGACGGCGATTCAGGCTGCGGCGGCCGTGAGCCCGAACGATCCTCGATTGGGATACGCGCGGGGCGTGGCGCTGGTGCTCTCGAATGCGAATCTCGCGGATGCGGAACGGGATTTGAAGGCTTACCTCGCGAGCACGCCGGATCGTAGCGACTGGCCGTCGCATGCGGCAGCGCGTGGGTGGCTGGGGCGACTATATGAAGCGCAGGGGAAGCGCAGCGATGCGGCGGAGCAGTATCGCGCGGCTTTGCAGCTCGATCCTGACGACAAAGACGCCAAGACCCGGCTCGAGCATTTGGAAAAGTCTTCGCATTGAAATCCGTGAAAGAAACGCCAGAAACCCCCAAGCCGCGAAACGCATCCGATTCTGTGGTGCCTCCTCCGATAGCAGCTCCGAAAAGCAATCCGCTCGTCTGGAATGAGACGTGGAGCCTCGCGTTGCAGGCGTTGCGCGCGAATAAAGTGCGCGCGATGCTAACGATGCTGGGGGTGATCATCGGGAGTGCATGCATCGTGCTGGTGGTGACGGTGGCGCTGGCGGGGAAACGTTACATCATCCAGCAGATCGAAGGCGTGGGCTCGAATCTCATTTACGGAGAGCTTGTTCATTCCGGCGATGCGCAGCGGACTACGCTGGGCGACGAAATCACTTTGGAGGACATGCAAGCTCTGAAGGCCGCGTTGCCTCATGTGGCCGAGGCGGCCGGTACGCACGACATGCCGATGACCGTGGTGGTGAACGGCGTGAGCCGTCCGGTGGGCATGGTGGGTGTGACCGATGGTTTCGAGGAAATTCGACGGCTGGTGGTTACGCGCGGGCGTTATTTCGATCAGGACGACATGATTTCGCACAGCAAGGTGTGTTTGCTGACGCAGCACCTGGCGGAGCTCGTTTTCCCAGATACGGACCCGGTGGGCAAGGAAATACGACTGGGAGAACTTTACTTCACGGTGATTGGAGTGTTTCGCGAGCGTACGGCGACGTTTGGTGAGACGGAAATCAGGCTCGATTCGGTGATTGTGCCGATCGGGTTGATCAAGTATTACACCGGGGAAGATTACCTGCGGACCTTCTACGTACAGGCGGATCGCCCGGAAGAGGTGCCCGAGCTGACGACGGAAGTGGCGCAATTTTTGAAGAGCCGGCACCGGCCGGGGGCGCAGTACCGCGTGGAGAACCTCGGTTCGTTGCTGGATTCGGCGCGGAAAATCGCGATGGCGCTGACCGTGATATTGATCGTGATTGCGATGATCGCGCTGACCATCAGCGGGATTGGGATCATGAACATCATGCTGGTGACCGTGACGGAGCGGACGCGCGAGATCGGAATTCGCAAAGCGATCGGAGCGCCGCGCGACGCGATTCTGTATCAATTTCTGATGGAAGCGTTCTTGATCAGCGGAACAGGTGCGTTGTTGGGGATTGCGATTGCCGTGGCGATTCCCGCGGTGCTGAACTTTGTGATCAGTTTGTTTCCGGAGGTGACGGGAGTGCACATTCCGGTATCGTGGATCTCGGTGGTGCTGGCGTTTTTGGTATCTTGTTCGACGGGATTGTTGTTTGGCTATTTGCCGGCGAACCGGGCGGCGCGGCTGCATCCGACGGAGTCCTTGCGTTATGAATAAAACAGTGATCGCGAAATGCGGGCTGGGATTGGTTGCGGCGATGCTGGTGATGGCGCTGGATGCCTCGGCGGCGCGCGCGCAGGACGAGCGGAAATTGACGATGCGCGAAGCGGTGGCGCTAGCGCTGCAGAACAGCCGCGATCTGGCATTGGCGCGCGTGCAGTATAAGGTGGCGATGGATGCCACAGGCCTGGACCGCGCCGCCTTCTTGCCTAACCTCTATACCGGTTCTGGCGCGGCTTACA
Organism: uncultured Acidobacteriota bacterium; assembly: GCA_963804625.1. GTDB lineage: Bacteria > Acidobacteriota > Terriglobia > Acidiferrales > UBA7541 > Palsa-295. The sequence continues at coordinate 55,889 of CAWDRJ010000003.1, forward strand.
CTTCCGGGTTTCCGTCGCTCAACGGCGGGGCTCCCGCGGTCTTCCAGTTGAATTACAACCAGGCGATTTTCGATCCGATATTGAAGGCGCAGCAGAAGTCGGCGGAAGAACACGCGAAGACGATGAAGCTGGAGATTGATCGCATGCGCGACGATGTGATCGTGCGGACGGCCTCCTCCTATCTGGAGCTGGCCAAGGTGCGACATTCACTGGAATTATTGCGCAGCGAACAGGCCAGCGCAGAGAAGGTGCTGGAAGTGACGCGCGAGCGCGTGCAGGCGAACCAGGAGCTGCCAATTGAGGTGACGCGAAGCGAATTGACCGCGGCGCGCGTGCAGGAGCGGATCATAAAGCTCGAAGGGCGCGACGACGCTCTGGCGCAGCAGATACGCGATCTGACGGGAATGCCGGACACGCAAGCGGTGGAAGTGGAAACGGGCGAGCCGTCGTTTTCGACGGATCTGCCGGACGCGGAACTGGCAAATCTGGCGATGCAGAGCGATCGCGGGATTCAAGAAGCGGAAAATGACCGCCAAGCGCGCCAGGACATCTTTCGCGGTGCGAAGCTGAGTTACTGGCCGACGTTTAGTGTTGTGGGGCAATACGCTATTTTGAGCAAGTTCAATAATTACGAGGAGTTTTATAAGAGCTTTGAGCGGAACAACGTGAGTCTTGGCGTGCAGATTACCATCCCCATATTCGCGTCGAAGACACGGGCGACTGTTGAGCTGGCGAAAAGCCAATTGCAGGAATCCGAGCTGGCGCTGGGGAACAAGCGGCAGGCGGTGCGGTCGGACGTGCAGCAAAAGGCGCGCAATGTGCGCGAGCTGGATGCAACGCGCGAGGTGGCGCGGCTGGATCTGAAATTGGCGCAGGAAACGGTGGAGATGACGCAGGCGAAATTCGACCAGGGGCGGGCGACTTTGCGGGATTTGGAGCAGGTTCGATTGGATGAAAGCGAGAAATGGGTAGCGTTCCTGGATGCGGACTTTGCGCGGCAGCAGGGACAGCTAAGTCTATTGCAGGCAACGGGCCAGCTGGCGAAGGTGTTCCAGTAGGAACTGCGCCTGGAAAGCATGGCTTGGGCTGAGTGGTAAAATCGGTTAAAATAAATGCTGCATCTTGGTGGGGATTTTTACGTCTTATTGGCAGTCCTGAGGGGGTAATAGTACATGCCGTCTGTAATGAAGACTTTGTTTTTGAATCCGCCGAGCTTTGAGAAGTTTGATGGCGGCGCGGGGTCCCGTTGGCCAGCGACACGCGAGATCGAGTCCTACTGGTACCCCGTCTGGCTGACGTATCCCGCCGGAATGCTGGAAGGCAGCCGCTTGGTCGATGCGCCTCCACACGGCATTACTCCCCAGGAAGTCATTCAGATTGCGCAGGACTACGAGTTTGTCGTTTTGTTTACCTCCACTGTGGGCTTTTACAGCGATTTGCGCATGGCGCGGGCGATGAAAGAGAAAAAGCCCGGGATCAAGATTGCGTTTGTGGGGCCGCAAGTGCAGATCAAGCCGGCGGAAAGTTTGCTAGCCAGCCCGGACATTGATTTCGTGGTGCGCGGCGAGTTTGACCATTCGGTGGTGGAATATGCGCAGGGGAAGCCGCTCGCGGACATTTTGAGCGTGAGCTATATCAAGGATGGGAAGGTGGTACACAATCCGCCGCGGCCGATGCTGCAGACGGCGGAGCTGGATGCGCTGCCTTTCGCGACAGATGTGTATCAGAACAATCTGACGATTGAAAAATACAATGTGCCGTTCCTGCTGAATCCTTATGTGTCGTTTTATACGGCGCGCGGATGCCCGGCGCTTTGTACTTTCTGTTTGTGGCCGCAGACGCTTTCGGGCCACGCGTGGCGCGTGCGTTCAGTGGAAAGCGTGGCGCGGGAATTCAAGCAGGCGCACAAGATGTTTCCGCAAGCGAAGGAATTTTTCTTCGACGACGATACTTTCAATATTCGCAAGGATCGCGTGCTGGCGTTGTGCAAGGAGTTCAAGCCGGTGGGATTCCAGTGGTCCTGCACGGCGCGGGTGCATAGCGATTACGAGACGTTGAAGGCGATGGCGGATGCCGGGGCGCGTTTGCTGATCGTGGGCTTCGAATCGGGCGACCCGCAAATTCTGAAGAATATCAAGAAGGGCGCGACGATCGAGATGGGGCGCACGTTCGTGCAGAACTGCAAGAAAGTGGGAATTCACGTGCACGGCGATTTCATCATCGGGCTGCCGGGCGAGACCAAGCAGACCATCGAGAAAACGATCGAATACGCGAAAGAGCTGGATTGCGAGACGATTCAGGTTTCGATGGCGCACGCGTATCCGGGAACCGCGCTTTACGATCAGGGAATGAAGGAAGGGTTCCTGGCGGGCGAAGCGATCACGGACGACATGGGGCATCAGCTGCCGCACCTGCAGTATCCGGACCTCTCGCGCGAGTACATGGTGGAGTCCGTGAACCGTTTTTACGACGAATATTATTTCCGTCCGCGCGTGGCCTGGCGCATTGTGCGCGATGCGTTGTGGGATTCGCACGAGCGTAAACGCCTGTTCCACGAAGCCGTGGATTTCATGAAGCTGCGCCACGACCGCCGCAAAGTGGCCAAGAAGGGCGTCCAGAAAAAAGCGATGGTGCAGGTGCCGCCATCGGTCGGAGTGGCCGGCGAATCACAGGGCGCATGACGTCTTCGGAAGGCCTGCACGTCAAAACCTACATTCTTCTTTTAATCATGGTCACGTTCGGCCCGTTGGGCGACGTGTTTCTGGGGAAAGGCATGAAATCCGTGGGAGCGGCGGGAGCGTGGGCACCGGCGGATATCGTGCATTTTTTTGCGCGAGCGTTTACCTCCGGAACGGTGTTGCTTGGGATTGGATTGCTTATCGCGTTTTTCATCGCTTACACCTTGGTGCTTTCCTGGGCGGATTTCAGTTTCGTGCAGCCGGCTTCTTCGATTTCTTATGTGTTTGTGGCGCTGCTCGGTCATTTTTTGTTGGGTGAGATGGTCAGCGTCACGCGGTGGGTGGGGATTTTCGTGATTTGCGCGGGAGTGCTGCTGGTGGGAAATACTCCGCCGCGGACTACGGAGCGCATATGATGGTGCGCGTCGCGGTGTTGTTGCTTTTTGTGGTGTGCTGCAGCACCGCGGGCGAATTGTGCATCACGCGCGCGATGAAGGCGGCGGGCGAGGTGAAGAGTTTTTATCCGCGCGAGCTGTTGCGCGTTTTTGGGCGCGCGGTGCGCATCGGTTGGATGTGGGCGGGACTGATGCTGATGATGGTGAGTTTTTTCGCGATGCTGGCGGTGCTTTCGATGGCGAACGTGAGCTTCGTGGTGCCGGCGACGGCCTTGAGTTACGCGGCGGGAGCTTACGGCAGCCGTGTGTTTCTGGGCGAGCGGATTACGCATCTGCGCTGGGTGGGCGTTTTGCTGGTGTGCGTGGGCGTGGCTCTGGTGTGGCAGGGCAAAGGCTAGCGCGCGATGTGGTGGACGGTTATGCGCGACGCGCTGGTGGTTTTGGCGCTTGCATCGTTCGCGTATTACGTGGTGGCGATTATTGCGGCGCTGCGATTTTTTGGCGCGCGGCGCATGCGGGATGCAGTTCCTTCCGATTTCACTCCTCCTCTTAGCATACTGAAGCCGATTTACGGTTTGGATCGCGAGACGTACGAGAACTACGCGAGTTTTTGCCTGCAGGATTACCCCGATTACGAGATTTTATTTTGCGTGAGCGACGATCAGGACCCGGCGATTCCGGTGATCGCGGAGCTGGCGCGCAATTTTCCGGAGCGGTCTATCCAATTGGTTGTGGGCTCGGAGCCCTTGGGCGTGAGCGACAAAGTGAACAAGCTCTGCCGCATGGTGCGCGCGGCGGCGCACGAGATTGTGGTGGTGAGCGACAGCGACGTGCGCGTGGGGCCCGGTTATTTGCGCGCGATTGCGACGCCTTTTCGCGATCCGAAAGTTGGCGCGGTGACTTGCCTTTATCGCGGGCTTACGGATGGATCGCTGGCGGCGAACTTGGAGGCGATTGGGAATAGCACGGATTTTACGGCGGGAGTTTTGGTGGCGTGGCTCCTGGGCGATGTGAATTTTACTTTGGGCGCGACGATGGCGACGACCAAGGCGCGGCTGGCTGAAATTGGCGGGTTTGAATCTTTGGTGGATCATTTTTCGGATGATTATGAGTTGGGGAACCGCATTGCGGCTGGCGGGCATCGCGTCGTGCTGAGTAATTTTCCGGTTTCGATCGTGTATCCGGAGCAGACTTTGGGTGATGCGTTCCGGCACCAGTTGCGTTGGAATTTGAGTATTCGTTATTCGCGGCCGGCGGGGCATCTGGGATTGATTTTTACGCAGGGGTTGGCTCTGACTTTGCTGGCCGCGGTGTTTGCGCCTTCGGCGGCTTGGGCTGTTGCGTTGATGGTTGGGTACTTGGTTTTGCGTGGGGCTTCGGCCTGGATTATCGGCGTTTGGGGGATGGGCGACGGATTGCTGCGGGGGAAGATGGAATTACTTCCTTTGCGCGATCTGTTTGCGTTCCTGGTTTGGGTGGTTAGTTTTTTCCCGCAGCGGATTCATTGGAGAGGCAAGGAATTTTACGTGCGGGAGAAGAGGTTGGTGGCGGCGGGGACGCGGGAGCGATAGGTGGTAGGGCTTACGTTAACTTAGGCGAGGCAAGCCTCGCCTGGATAGTGTGGGAGTTACGCGTTCATCTGGGACAGCGGCGGCACGCCGCCGCACTCCATATTGTTCGTGGCGGTTCCTCGATCGAGCCTACATTGTTTTTTTTAGAAGTTTGTAGAGATCGTTGGCGGATTTGAATTCCTGCCCGAGTTCTTTTGAGGTTAGGTTGGTGCGCAGGTGCTCGATGGCTTGTTCGAGGCGGCTTAGGGCGCGCGAAATATTCTCGGTGTTGGTGAGGGCGATGTCGCGCCAGAGGGCGTAGGGGCTGCCGGCGAGGCGCAGCATGTCTTGCAGGCCGGGGCCGGAGAGAGATACGGGCAGACCGGTTTCGTCTGTTTCGTCTTGGACTACGCGGGCCAGCGCGACGGACAGGAGTTGCGGCAAGTGCGAGACGATGCTTACGGCCCAATCGTGAGTTTCGGCGTCGCACCAGACGGGCTCCGCGCCTATGGCGCGCAGGAGCGCTGCGAATCCTCGAACGCGGGGGTCGGGATCGTCGGGCGTGCCGATCAGCGCGTAGCGCGTGTTGCGAAGTAAACCGGCGTCGGATTGTTCGATGCCGCTTGTTTCCTTGCCGGACATGGGGTGGCCGCCGAGAAAGCGCGCGTTTTTTTTAAAGGCGCGCTCGGCGGCGCGGCAGATTGCGGCTTTGGTGCTGCCGGAATCTGTTACGAGGGCGTTGGGCTTGGCTGCTGCGGCGATCGCGGGCAGGGCGTCAATTGTCGGGCCGATGGGCAACGCGATATAGACGAGATCGGCGCCGCGAATCGCTTTAGAAATATCTTTGGCAGTTTCCTCCACGGCTTCGCGCATGCACGCCGCGGCCAGCACTTCCGGACGATCAAACCCGATTACTTCGATATGCGGGAATTCCCTGCGCACGGCGAGGCCGAAGGAGCCGCCAATGAGGCCGGTTCCGAGGATGGCTAAGCGGAGGAAGGGAACTTCGTCGGTGGCGTCGGGCACGGCGCTAGTTTAATTCAAAAGTCCGAGTTTCGTGAGCACGGGCGAGTGCGGTAACTGGTGTTTGCGGGAGATGGTTTTAGCGATAATTGCAGTGGCTATTGATTAGTGGCTAGCGGCTAGAAATATCGCGCTGCGCGATTGCCTTAAACGGCTCTGGCAGCGAGCTCCGATTTAGACGGGCCCAGAATTTCCACCTGCGAGACGTCTTCCAGTTTTTCGATTTGGCGGACGAGGGTGTGTTCGGCGCGATCGGCTTTCACGGTCATTTTAACGTCGAGGAAGTTGCCGTCCTCAGTGGCGTTGGCCGTGAGATGCAGCAGATCGAAACGGCGGCGGCGCGTGACGCCGAGGACGCGCACTAGCGCGCCCTCGCTTTGCTTGACGCGCAATTGCAGGGTGAAGGTCGTCACCGCGCGACCTCATCGAGCATTTCGGAATTGGATTTGCCGGGGCCGACGATGGGCCAGACATTCGCTTCCTGATGAATGAGCACGTGGGCTAGCACCGGACCGGGTTCGGCAAGCAAGCGATCAATCGCGGAACTCACGTCGCGGCGATCTTCGACGCGAAACGAGGGAATGCCCATGGATTCAGCGACGCGGACGAAATCCGGATTATCCGAGAGATCCACTTCGCTGTAGCGCTTGTCGTGGAAAAGTTCCTGCCACTGGCGGACCATTCCGAGCGCGCGATTATCAAAGAGCACGATTTTCACTGGCAGATCGTAACGGCGGAGCGTCGCGAGTTCCTGCAAGTTCATCATGATGGAGCCGTCGCCGGAGACGTTGATGACGCAGGCATCGGGAAACGCGAATTGCGCGCCGATGGCCGCGGGCAGTCCGAAGCCCATGGTGCCGAGGCCGCCGCTGCTGAGATGCTGCGCGGGATTATTGAAATGAAAATGCTGGGCGACCCACATCTGGTGCTGGCCCACGTCGCAGGCGACGATGCAGTGCTTTCCGGCGCGATCGGAAAGAGTTTTCAGGAAGCCGGGGGCGTAGACTTCGGAGCCGGGCGCGTCGTAATCCCAGGCGTGCGTTTCTTTCGCGGCGAGACATTCGCGGCGCCAGGGCTCGATATCGAGCGGGCAGGCGAGCGCGGAGAGCGTGTCGCGCAAGTTGCCGATGAGCGGAACGTCGGCGCGGCGGAGCTTGCTGACTTCCGCAGGGTCGACGTCGAGGTGAATGACTTTCGCGTGCGGCGCGAAGGCGTTGAGTCGGCCGGTGGCGCGGTCGTCGAAGCGGGCGCCGACGCAAATCAGAAGATCGCAGGCCTGCACGGCGTGATTCGCGGCTTTGGTGCCGTGCATGCCCATCATGCCGAGGGCTAGCTCGTGCGTGGTGGGGATCGAGCCGATACCTTTCAGCGTGGCGACGACGGGGATGCGCGTCGCGTTGACGAAGGCGCGGAATTCGGCGAGAGCGCCTGCCATGCCGATGCCGCCTCCGGCGTAGACGACGGGGGAGCGGCTTTCGCGCATGAGTTCGATGGCGCGCGCGATTGCGGGATCGTGCAAGTCGGGCGCGGCGGCGGTGTCGCTTTCTTCGTGGAATTCGAAATCGGCGATGGTGTTGGCGATGTCCTTGGGCAAGTCGATCAGGACAGGGCCGGGACGGCCGGAGCGCGCGATACGAAACGCTTCACGCACGATGCGCGGAAGCTCGGCGGCGGTGTTGACCAAGAAGCTGTGTTTCACTACGGGCAGAGTAATGCCGAAAATGTCCACTTCCTGGAACGCGTCAGTTCCCATCAGATGAGTGGCAACTTGGCCGGTGATGGCGACCACCGGAACGGAGTCCATGTAGGCGTTGGCGATTCCGGTGACGAGATTGGTGGCGCCGGGGCCGGAGGTGGCCATGCAGACGCCGACTTTTCCCGTGGCGCGCGCGTAGCCATCGGCGGCGAGAGCGGCGGCCTGTTCGTGGCGCACGAGGATATGGCGGATTTTGGAATCGAGCAGCGCGTCATAAACGGGCATGATGGCGCCGCCGGGATAGCCGAAGATGATTTCGACGCCCTCGCGCTCGAGGGCTTTGACGAGAAATTGTGCGCCTTTCATTTGAGACCCCTTGCGGCCGTGGCCGTTTCCGGCTTCAGCCAGGACATTTGAGCGCGAAGATCTTTGCCGACTGCTTCGATGGGGTGGTTCTTGTCTTTTTCGAGGAGCTTGGTGTACTGCGGACGTCCCGTTTGATTCTCGAGGATCCATTCCTTGGCGAAAGCGCCGGATTGAATTTCTTCAAGAATTTTTTTCATGCTTTCGCGGACGTGCGAGTCAATGACGCGAGAGCCGCGGGTGATGTCGCCGTACTTGGCGGTCTCGCTGACGAACTGATGCATTTTGGCGATGCCGCCTTCGTAGATGAGGTCCACGATCAGTTTTAGTTCGTGCAAGCATTCGAAGTAGGCGGCTTCGGGCTGATAGCCGGCGTGCACCAGAGTTTCCCAGCCGGCTTGAATCAATTCGCGGGCGCCGCCGCAGAGGACGGCCTGCTCGCCGAACAGATCGGTTTCGGTTTCTTCCGCGAAGGTGGTTTGGATTACTCCGGCGCGCGTGCCACCGATGGCGCGGGCGTAGGCAAGAGTGCGATCGAAGGCGTGGCCGGACGCGTCCTGATGAATTGCGAGCAGGCAGGGGACGCCGCGGCCTTCTTCGTAGGTGCGGCGGACGAGGTTGCCGGGACCTTTGGGGGCGATCATCGTTATGTCTACATTTTTCGGCGGAGTGATTTGGCCGTAGTGGATATTGAAACCGTGGGAGAAGAGGAGCATGGCGCCGTCTTTCAGATTGGGCGCGACTTCGTTCTGGTAGAGGGAGGGCTGGGCCATGTCGGGCGCGAGCATCACGATTACGTCGGCGCCTTCGACGGCTTCCGACGGGCCGGTGAGCGCCCAACCGTCCTGCTCGGCTTGTTTCCAGGAAGGGCCGCCGCGGCGGAGGCCGACTACGACATTGAGTTTGCTATCGCGCAGATTCAGGGCGTGCGCGCGGCCCTGGCTGCCGTAGCCGAGTACGGCGATGCGTTTGCCTTCGAGAGCGCGGGGATTTGCGTCGTCTTCCCAAAACATTTTCGCCATGGTGATTCTCCTTGTGCCTGCAATATCTAAATCGCGCTAGTGACCGCGCCTTGCGATGCGGATGAAACGAGCTTTGCGTATTTGGCCATCACGCCACTGGTGTAATTGGGAGCGGGCGGCTTCCACTGCGCGCGGCGCTCTTCGAGATTGGCTTTGACGTCGAGGCGGCGAGCGTTTACGTCGAGCGTGATGATGTCGCCATCACGGAGCAGCGCGATGGGGCCTCCGGCCGCGGCTTCCGGAGCCACGTGGCCGACCATCAAGCCGTGAGTTGCGCCGCTGAAGCGGCCGTCGGTGATGAGCGCGATTTCCTCGTCGATGCCCTGACCTACGAGCGCGCCGGTGACGGCGAGCATTTCGCGCATGCCCGGGCCGCCTTTGGGACCTTCGTAGCGGATGACGATGACGTCTCCGGGATTGATGGTGCGGCTCTGCACTGCTTCGAATGCGACTTCTTCGGAATCGAAGACGCGCGCGGGCCCGCTATGCAGCACTCGTTCGTGGCCAGCGAGTTTTACGACGCAGCCTTCGGGCGCGAGCGAGCCGTACAAAATCGCGAGACCGCCATTGGGCTTGAGCGGGTTCAGCAACGGGCGGACGACTTCCTGGCCGGAGGTTTCGCTGGCTTCGCGAATTTCGTCGAATAGATTTCGCCCGGAGGCAGTGATGCCGTCTTGCAGGCGTCCGTCTTCCATGAGGCGTTGGCCCAGCACGCGCATGCCGCCGGCGCGGAACATATCTGGGGCGTTGAAGCGGCCGCCGGGTTTCAGGTCGGCGAGCAGCGGAGTCTTGGCCGAGATTTCGTCGAATTCTTTCAGCGTGAGCGGGACATCGGCATCGGACGCGATGGCGAGAAGATGCAGGACGGCATTGGTGGAGCCGCCGGAAGCGGCAACTGACGCGATGGCGTTGTGCAGCGATTCGCGCGTGATGATTTGTTTCGGGCGAATGTCTTCTTTCAGGAGCTGCATCACGAGCTTGCCGCAATCGAAGGCGACTTTGCCTTTGCGCGGATCGGTGGCCGGAACTTCGTTTGCGCCCATCGGCGAAATGCCCAGGAAAGTGATGGCGGTGGCCATGGTGTTGGCGGTGAATTGGCCGCCGCACGCGCCGGCACCGGGACAGGCTTTGTCTTCGAGTTCGCCGAGCTGCTTGACGGTCATTTTCCCGGCAGCGCACGCACCGACGGCTTCGAACACGTCGAGAATGGTGACGTCGCGGCCGTTGTAATGTCCGGCGAGAATCGAGCCGCCGTAAAGCGAAAGGGAAGGGATATTCAGACGCGCGAGAGCCATCACGGTGCCGGGGATCGTCTTGTCGCAGCCGCAGATGGCGACGACGGCGTCGAAGGCGTGGGCGCGGACGAAGAGTTCGATCGAATCGGCGATCACTTCGCGGGAGACGAGCGAAGCTTTCATGCCTTCGGTGCCCATGGTGATGCCGTCGGAAATGGTGATGGTGTCAAACTCGATGGGAGTGCCGCCGGCGGCGCGGATGCCGGCTTTGACGCGTTCGGCTAGCTGCCGCAAATGAAAATTGCAGGGAGTGACTTCTGTCCAGGTGTTGGCGACGGCAACGAGCGGACGGGCGAGATCGTCGTCGGTGAGGCCGGTGGCTTTGAGCATGGCCCTGGCGGGGGCGCGCGCGAAGCCTTTCTTAATGACGTCACTCTGCATGATGGCTTTGGGTCTCCGTGAGGGCTTATAAATCAAAAAAGCCCCGTCACCGTTGATTTGGTGCGGGGCGCAGCGCCTAGAGATGAGCTAGGCGGGTGGCCCGCACCCGATAATTACTACGACTAGAATATTGAATACTTTTTTCATAAGTTCGCGCTGCGCGAAACTTCGCTGCGTTTCCTTCTTCCGTCTCGATCAGGGCCGGACCCTCGACAGCGTAAACGGAGACGCTGTAAGGGCCAGTAGGCGCTCGGGGCGAGGATAAGTCAAATTTGTATTTCTTGGCGTTGCCATAAAAACGGCTTATGTACACGCGGAGCGGGATGGCGCTTGACGGTGCGACGCCCGTCTCGTATAGTGGCTTTTCGCCGTCGAGTGCGGATGGCGAACAGGGAATTCGATTCGCGTGATTCGCAAGTTTTATTACCGTTTCGCTTTTACTTACCGCTTCTCCTATACGGAGGAGCGGGCCGGCGAGACGCGCGCGGAACACGCAAGAAATAGCAGCTAGAAACCGCACATAGTCTTAAACGCCGGCCGCGAACCTTCCAAGGGAACGCGGCCTTTTTTGTTTTTGGGCAGAAATCGGGAGGGCGGGATGAGCCAAATCAAGATCGGCGACTGGCGGGCGAAAATTGACGCGATTGATACCACGCTGCTGCACTTGCTGAACGTGCGGGCCGGTTTTGCGCTGGAGGTGGGGCGATTGAAGGGCGCGAGCGGGATTGCGTTGCGCGTGCCGGCGCGCGAACGAGAGATTCTTTCGCGCATGAAGAGTTTGAATCCTGGGCCGCTGGATAGCGAGGCGGTGGAGAAGATCTACCAGTTGATTCTGCAAGAATCCATACGGATTCAAGTTGCGCACGGGTTAGGGAAGCTCGTGCTGCCGAAGAGCCGCAAGGCTCGCACGGATGCGGGTGAGGCGGTGAAGCGGCGGAAGGCTGGTGGGGCGGCGAAGGTGGCGGCGGCGTGAGGGATGCGGGTCAGGCGCGGATTGCGTTCCAGGGCGAGCGCGGAGCCTTCAGCGAAGAAGCCGCGCTGAAATTGCTGGGCGCGGAAATTGCGCTGGTGCCTTGCGCGACGTTTGACATGACGTTCGCGGCGATTCGCGACGGGCGCGCGGATTATGTGCTGGCTCCGATGGAGAACAGTTTGGCGGGATCGGTGCACCGTTCGTTTGATCTGTTGGTGGAGAGTGGGCTGCAGATCGTGGGCGAGGTGATTATTCCGATTGTGCACAACTTGATTGTGGTGCCGGGGGCGAGATTCGAGGAATTGACGTCGGTGGCGTCGCATCCGGTGGCGCTGGCGCAGTGCGAACGATTTTTCATGGCGAATTCGGCGTTGAGGAGGGTTGCGGCCGAGGATACGGCGGGAAGCGTGCGCGAGATGATGCTCGCGGGGGACAAGTCCCGGGCGGCGATTGCGAGCAGGCGGGCTGCGGAGATATATGGCGCTGCAATTCTGCGCGAGCATCTTGAGGATGACCGCGAGAATTACACTCGATTTTTTCTTCTGGCGGCGGACGCTGATGCGCGCGCGGTTGCTGAGAAGGGCGCGTCGGCGCCGGACAAAATCTCGCTGGTGTTTCAATTGGCGCATATTCCCGGGGCGTTGCTGCATGCGCTGGAGCCTTTCGCACGGCGCGACATCAACATGATGAAGATTGAAAGCCGGCCGGTGCACGGACGTCCTTGGCAGTACCGATTTTATCTGGACTTGCAGGCGGCAGCCGGGGATCGGGAAATCATCGAGGCACTGAGCGAATTGGAAAAGGTGGTGGTGGAGCTGAAGGTGCTGGGGTCGTACAAATCGGCGGAAATCGCACGCGCCGAAGCGGCTCAATCTATCGAGGGGAACTCATGATCATCAACATGGCGGTAGGCGCGACGGAAGAGCAAATCGAACACGTTGTGAAACGCATCGAGGAATGTGGCTTCAATGCGCATTTGAGCCGCGGAGAGGAGCGAACCGTGATCGGCGTCGTGGGCAAGAGCGAAAAGCACCGAGGAGAACTCGAAGCGTTGCAAGCCGCGCCTGGTGTGGAGGAAATCATCCGTGTCTCGCATCCGTTCAAGTTGGCGTCGCGGAATTTTCGACCCGCAGGTTCGGTGATCGAGTTGGGCAACGGCGTGACCATCGGCGGATCCGCGATTGTGGCGGCGGCCGGACCGTGCGCCGTGGAATCAGCGGCGCAAATTGGCGAAATTGCCGAACGCGTGGCACAGGCGGGCGCGAAGCTGCTGCGCGGGGGAGCATTCAAGCCGCGGTCGTCGCCATATTCGTTCCAGGGGTTGGGCGAGGATGGATTGAAACTGCTGCGGGCGGCGGCGGATCGCAACGGGCTGCTGGTGATCAGCGAAGTGATGGACCCTTCGCAGATTGAGGTAATGCTGCCGTACGTGGATGTACTGCAAGTGGGCGCGCGCAATATGCAGAATTATTTTTTGTTGCGGGCTCTGGGTGAAATTCAGAAGCCGGTGCTGCTGAAACGCGGGATGTCCGCGACGATTGAAGAATTGCTACTGAGCGCGGAGTACATCATGGCCGGCGGAAATTACAACGTGCTGTTGTGCGAGCGCGGAATCCGCACGTTTGACACTTACATGCGCAATACGATGGATATTGCAGCGATTCCGGTGATCAAGCAGCTTTCACATTTGCCGGTGGTGGCCGATCCTTCGCACGGAACGGGACGCAGAGATAAGGTGGGGGCACTGGCGCGCGCGTCGGTGGCGGCGGGCGCGGATGGATTGCTGATCGAAGTGCATCAGGACCCGGAGCGAGCGCTTTCGGACGGAGCGCAGTCGCTCTACCCCGATCAATTTGCGCAATTGATGACGGAGGTGCGGATGATCGCGCCGGCTGTGGGGCGGTCGATTGCGGAGGAAGCTCAGCAAGGGCGCGCGGCGAAGAATTGATGCGTTTAGATGAGAGGCTACAGGTGACGCGCAACAGGCGAACTATTGCGCGGTTTCGACGGTGAGCCTCAATCCGATTGCTTTTGTGACGGCTACGAGTGTGGACAAGCGGGGATTTCCGCGCGTCGATAGGGCGCGGTAAAGGCTCTCGCGCTCGATGCCGGCAGCTTTGGCGACCTTGGCGATGCCCCGCGCTTGCGCCAAATGCCGAAGGGCGATCAGCAGGACGCGGGGATCGTCTTCATCATCTTCCAAGGCAGCCTTGAGATATGCGGCGGCGAAATGCGGATCCTTACGGAGACGCCGAATGACCGTGTCGTCGTGCGATACACTCGTTTTTCGTTTCATGGGATTGCGATCCTCTTTTTGTAGTCCTTCAAATATTCGATAGCGCGAATGATGTCCGACGCCTGCTTTCGTTTGTCACCGCCGCACAAAAGCAGCGCGCGTTCCCGGGCGATCATAGCGTAATAGATTCGGTAGCCCGGCCCCCAATCAATGCGGAGCTCGCGGACGCCGAAACGCAACGGCTTACAGTCGCCAAAATTGCCCGCAGCGAGCCGGTCGATTCGAATCGCAATTTTCGCCTGCGCGCGGGAATCCGCCAATCGCGTCAGCCAATCGTCGAAAATGTCCTTCCCCGTGCGGGTGAGGTAGTGACGAACCTCGATCACACGATGGATTGTAACCTATAAATCACAGAATAGAAAGTGTACACGCGCGTCACGCGTCTATGGTGGACTAACGGAGCTGGCGGAAGCGGTGGATGGCATGTGCGCGAGTACAAAGGCGACGTATCTGCTCTATTTGCATCGCGCGACTGATTTCGTGATGCTTCGCGCCCGGGGACCGGCTTCCTGACACATTACGTTTGAGTTTTGCGCCACTTGGCATCTGCGAGAACCACCGAGGTTTCGATCTGCCGGTCCGGTATTTTCCAATATTTTCTGAGGAGGCGGTCTTTTTCCTGCGGGGTGACCATTTGAAAGCCGTTCGCTTCGTAGAAGTGGATGGCCCACACCGCAGTGGCCCACGTACCGATCAGCACCGGGCGGTTTGAGAGCCCCAGCAGATGCGAAAGTAAGCGGCCGCCGATTCCACGTTTCTGACTGCTGGTGAGAACGTAGGCGTGGCGGATGAGCGTGACGTCCTGCACCTCTTGAATGCCCATCACTCCGGCGAGCGCTCCAGAGTCGTCGTAGCCCCAGAACACCACGCCGTCGTCGATTTCGTGCTGCAACTTTTCGCGGGACATGTAGGGGTCGGTCCAGCGGTCCGCGGGGATGATTCCTTTATATGCTTGGGCGCCATCGTTGATGGTGGCCCAAATCTGGTCGAAATCGCGATTGTCGCAGCGGCGGATCATTTGTGGTTCGGCTCCTGGCGCGAGACGCTCTCATGAGCGCAGAGTATTTGACGCTCGCCGAGTTTGGTGGTTTTGAGAAATTATGCACACGCTTCACGCGGCCGGCTACTAGTTCAACGCCACAGAGCCATCGCCGACGGCCAATTTGGAAAGGCGGTTCACGGGTGGCCTGAACTGAATCCGGGGAAACTTTGTGCTAGGTTGGATTACCGAACGGATTGGAGGAGGTACATGGCGAAAATCCATCACTATGCCGTTACCGTGAAATGGATGGGCAACACGGGGACGGGGACATCCGGGTACAAGAATTACGAGCGGCGGCACGAGATTCTGGGTGAGGGCGCGAAACCGCCGATACCGGGGTCTTCGGATCCGACGTTTCGCGGCGACGCGACGCGTTGGAATCCCGAGGAATTGCTGGTGGCGTCGTTATCCGCGTGCCATAAACTTTGGTATCTCCATTTGTGCGCGACGGCGGGGGTTGTGGTGGTCGAGTACATTGACCATGCGGAAGGATTCATGGAGGAGACGCCGGATGGGTCGGGGCGCTTTGTGCGGGCGATCCTCCGGCCGGAAGTCACGCTGGCGGCTAGCAGTGACACGGCGAAGGCCCGCGAACTGCACGCAGAGGCTCACGCGAAGTGCTTCATCGCAAATTCAGTGAACTTTCCCGTGGAGCACGAACCGCAAATAAGGACGGCCTAAGTTCGAGGTCGTGTCAACTTCTCGAGGACGATTTGTGAGGGACTCTCATGCAATGTAGCCGGCGAATTTTCGTGCGGCAGTCTCTGGGACTGGCGGGGGCGTTGATCGCAGGTGAGCGAGCCATTCGCGCGATGCCGTCAGCGGCGTTGTCGCCGGCAAGCGGCGAGCTGTTCGCGCGGATGACCTGGATGAACCCGCCGGAATCGGTGCAACAAGAAGGGGACAAATTGATTGTTCGCAGCCGCGCAAAGACGGATTTCTGGCGGAAGACCTCTTATGGCTACATCACGGACAACGGGCACTTTTTCCACATGCTGGTGAAAGGGGACTTCACGTTCCAAGCTTGCATTGGCGGAAAATACGCAGCTTTATACGACCAGGCAGGACTGATGGTGCGGTTCGGCGAGGAGAACTGGATGAAGTGCGGTACGGAATTTTTCGACGGGCGGAGGTACGCGAGCGTGGTCTTTACGCGGGACTTTTCGGATTGGTCCACGATGCCGGATCTTTCGGATACGGCGCCGGTGTTTTGGCGGGCAGCACGCCGAAAATATTCGATGGCGATTTCTTGTTCGTTGGACGGCCAGAATTTCAGCACGGTGAGAGAAGGATTCTTTCCGCCGAGGTCCGAGGTGCAGGTAGGAATCATGTGCGCGGCGCCGGAAGGGCCGGGATTCGAAGCGACGTTCAGCGATTTGAAACTGCAACGTGGCTAGTTTTTCGTGACGCACGCCGGTAGCGCTGCTTTTGGGAAGGCGCAGACGATCAGGATCAAAATTATTGCAGCGAGAGGCGTGAGCAAACCGACGCGCAGACTGCCGAGCAGATTGGAAATGTAACCGACCAGCCACGGCAGCGCTCCTCCGCCCAGGCCGGCGATCGCGAGAATCAGCCCGGCGAATTGCAGGTTGGTGGTGCCGCAATATTCCGAGAGCCAGGACATCGCGATGGGAAAAACTCCGGCGAGAGCTAGGCCAGCGGTCGCGCAGCCGGCGGCTACCCCGGTAATATCGTGCGACGCGAGCAGGATGCAACAGCCGATGGCGCCAAGCGCCAGGCCCGTGCGCATCAGGCGCACCTCGGAGACTCCGCGAAGGACAGCGGGCAGGGTCAGCCGCCCCAAAAGAATTCCGCCCCAAAAACACGAAGGCATCAGCGCCCACGCGTCATTGTGAAGCGATTGCAAGCGATGCGCGTAGGTGGCGACCCATCCGGATAAACAATTTTCGGTGCCGACATACATAAAAAAGATCACAGCGAATGCGGGTGCAAAGCGATTGCTAAGGCTTTTGCTGAACGAGAAGTCCAGCGCGGCTGGCATCGGCGCCGCGTCGCTGGATCGCGAAGCCGTTTGGAAGCGCGACGCTGCGAGAGCGAGCGCAAGTAGCGCCGCAACGGCGGCGAGTGCGTCCAAGACCAGGCTCATGCGATGGAGGTGATCGCCGAGGGCGACCAGCGACGGAGACAGGAGAGCTCCGATGGTCCAGGTGAAATTCACCAGGCTCAGCGCTCCGGCACGGGCGTCGGGGTTCGTTTCGCCGATCCACAAATTCGTGGAGCTGATGCTGAGTCCGAGGCCCGAGCCGTAGAGAAAAACGGCGGCGAGGCCCAGCGTCCACGACCCGCGTC
This sequence comes from uncultured Acidobacteriota bacterium, assembly GCA_963804625.1. Classification (GTDB taxonomy): domain Bacteria; phylum Acidobacteriota; class Terriglobia; order Acidiferrales; family UBA7541; genus Palsa-295. The sequence continues at coordinate 72,913 of CAWDRJ010000003.1, forward strand.
CCAGGAGAAAAGTCCCGAGGGCAATCAGCACGAACGCGCCGACAAAACAAAAACGGAAGCCGCGCAGTGGGATCAAGTGTCCGCAGAGCAGTGCGAAGAGGAACGAACCGATGAACTGGGCGAGAAAAAGATCGCCGGAGTGCGCGTCGTTCAGCGACCAGTGGGCCGCGAGGGAGGGAAGCAGCGGGCCGAGAAGCGTGGTCATGACGCCGGTGAGAGCGAAACCCGTGTGGACCAACGGCACGAGAGCACTGGACGCGCGGGTTGTGGGATCGAGAGCCACGGCGGATTTCATAGGTTGCTGAGCGAGGATTCTGAAAGGCCGAGACGAGAATGTCAATTTTTCGCGGTGTTCGCGGTCGCTGTGGGCGCGTTGGATTCGCGCCGAAATACGAATGTTGGGCAAGCGTGTTGAGATTTTCGCGCTGCTGAGCGGCGCCGCTCGAACATTTTTTTGCCGCAGCGGAGCTTCGCGCGAAATATTTGTGATGAGCCGGGGCTGTTGACGAAAATCCGTTCCGTCGGTAAAGTAGTTCAGGGTCGTGCCAACGGCCCTTTTTTGTTGCCCGCTGCCCTCCGCTGGGAGGTCGTACAATTGGCAGTACATCAGATTCTGGATGTTATTCGACCCTCCGAAACGCCCACAAGAACGATGGTTTTATTGAGCGGCAAGAACTTAACCTTTGGTGAATTTAGGCAGTTTCAGGCTCTCATCAAGCACTTGATGTCAATTTGATGCTACTGTTTCGGCCCGTTTTTGACGGTTCATCAGATTTTCTATCTGATGTCCCCCAACGGCAGCGTGTATCACCCACAGCTACTTGTGCTTCTCGGCTTCGCACTCGTCATACTCAGCTACCTGCGACTCATACTCCTCACAACCTTCATTGAATGATTGGGATGATCCATCGCAAGTTCCGGACCCCCTGCTCTCTGCCCATTCGTATCCCGCGTAATGCCCGGTCCCCTCGTCATAAGGATTCACCGGTTCTTCACACTGAGCCTTGGCATCTTCTTTAGCATCAGAATGCTGTGACGATGTACAGCCCGTGAGCACAAACCCGAGCATTAGAGCTGTAGCGACGTGTCTCATGATCGCTAAGAGCCCGCGGGACGACGGAGCCCCAGAATGGGTTGTTTTCAAGAATTTCATATGGACCGCTCCGGACGGCACTCCCCACCTGTTTCCAGCGCAGACGGAGGAGGGTTTTGACGATCAGTGTGGCAACTACACCAGCTTGAATCAGCCGACCAGTGGCGGGAGCGCTGAAGATGCTTCTGGATATTTTATATCTGTCACTAACTACACGTCTGCGACCGTATTTGCGCCGGACGGCACTGAAGTTTATTCCGGTACGGCAACCATCGGAACTCCCGAAGACGCGAACGGAAATTACTTTACTCTCGATTCCAACCAAAACTTAATCGATACGCTGGGACGGACGCCCGTTACCAGTTCGATCAGCGGAAACACCATCACGTATGGCGTGTTGAATTCGCAAGGTACAAGAAGCAATTACACGGTCACATTGGAATCCGTCAATTTTTACACTGACTTCGCAGCCTCTGGCTCGGGGCACTCGGATTCCCAAGGCACACTAACGGAGTTTCAATCGCTTACACTTCCGGACGGCACGAGCTATTCGTTTACTTACGACTCCGGAACCTCCCAAGGGCACTACGGACTGCTGACTTCAATGACCTTGCCCACTGGCGGGAATATCACATATTCATACGCAAATTTCGCTGATTCGGAGTGGGACGTATTAGGCAAGCATGTAACGAGAGGGATAAGCGCGAGGACGACGCCCGACGGCACGTGGAACTACACTCCTTCCCTGATCTCCCAATGTGTTTCGAGCGGGCAAGTGGGCTGCGAGCAACAGATGCAGGTCACACAACCTGCGCCTACTAGCGACAACGCTGTCTACACGTTTGATGTGAACAACGGTGCTTGGCCAATCGAAGCCCAGTATTATAGCGGATCGGTTTCATCGGCAAATCTGCTTGCGACGATCACTCAAACCTTCGGTTCTTCCACATGCCCGTCCGTCGTCACATGCGCGGTGGAGTCGTATGTAGCAGAGAATATACGAAAGCTCTCCGCGACGACTACGCTGCCGCTTCCTGGCGGGACGAACCTGAATCAGACGACACAATATGCTTGGGACACGACCACCAACTACGGAAATCTGCTAACCCAGTCGGAATGGAATTTCTATACGGGCACTTTGCCTGCCACAGCAGATCGAACGACAACGTACGCGTACCTGAATGGCTATTTGCACAATAATATTGTGGACCGTCCGACGAGCGTCACGGTAACAGGCAAAAACGGCGCTACCGTCTCTCAAACCGTCAATACCTACGATGGGTCTTCCCTGACGACCGTTGGCGGCCTCACGCACCATGACGACACAAATTATGGAAGCGGTGTCACGTTTCGTGGAAACCTGACTCAGGTTCAGAAACTCGTGTCCGGCACGTCAACTTTTCTGACCACATCCAAGGCCTACGACACGACCGGAAATGTCACAACCTCAACCGATTCAAACAACAATCCGACGACCTATATTTATACAGACAATTTTTTTACCGACTCCGGGGACGGCTCAAGCCCAGTTCCATTCACGCCTCCAGCTCCGACCAACGCGTATCCGAAATCGGTCACGCAAGGGTCTCTTGTAAACACGTTTGGCTACTACTGGGGCAAGGGTCAGAAGGCGCTATCTACCGATCCCAACCTTCAAACGACTCAATCTCACTTTTATAACTCCCTGGATCGTCCGACGAGTACGAAGCGGCCTGACGGTGGTTGGACGTATTCGGTTTATCCGAGTGGATCAGAGACTGAGATTGACACCGGCACTGGAATTACGAGCGCAGCCCTCACGACAAATTGCCCCACAACTTCGAGCGCTTGCCGTCACGATCAGACCTTGCTCGACAGTCTAGGTCGGATCACAAGCAAGATTCTCGTCAGTGATCCGAGCGGGCAAACCATGGTGGCCACTGTGTACGATTCTAATGGCCGCGTCCAGAAGATGAGCAATCCATACCGGACGACATCCGACTCAACGTACGGCTGGCAGACGCCGACGTATGACGGACTAAATCGCACGGTCCAGACCCTAGAGGCAGACGGCAGTATCTCAAAAACGTACTACGGTGCAACGGCCGGATCGGCTGGGGGGCTAAGTACACAGCTATGCACATCATCGACGTACGGCTTGGGCTATCCGGTTCTCACCGTTGATGAAGCAGGTAAGATGCGACAGTCATGGACAGATGGATTCGGCAGACTTATCGAGGTCGATGAACCGAATTTAAGCGGCACTCTTTCAGTTCCGACGTGCTACACGTACGATTTGAATAACAATTTAATCGGGGTCGCTCAAAGCACCGTGACCCGCAGTTTTACGTACGACTTGATACCTCGACTCACCACCTCTGGCAACCCGGAATCTGGCACTATCAATTATTATTACACCACTTCTGGAGGATCGCTGTGCAGCGGTGACCCAAGCGCTGTTTGTCGACGCACTGACGCAAAATCCGTGACGACAACGTACGCGTATGACACATTGAACCGCCTCACTTCCAAAACATACTCGGATTCGACGCCGACGGTGTCATACTCGTACGACGGGACCACTTGCATCGGAGCAAGCCCTTGCTATAACAAGGGACGTCGAACTGGCATGACGGACGCACCAACAGGCTCTGAAAGTTGGAGTTACGACACAATGGGACGTATGTGGGGTGATAAGCGTATAACGAACAGTGTAACAAATCAGACGACCTACGCGTACAATCTCGACGGTTCGCTCGCGACTCTGACTTATCCGAGTGGTCGGATCATTAGCTACACTTATAACTCTGCGGCTCAGCCCACTGCCGCTGCCGACAACGCCAACGAGATTTCGTATGTATCAGGTGGGCTTTATGCGCCGCATGGTGCGCTTGCATTCCGTACCAGTGGTGTAAATTATACGATTTTGTACAACTCACGTTTACAGCCCTGCTGGTCCTGGGCCGGGAGTGGGACCAGCTTACCGTTGAACGATGCGTGCACCGCAACGGCGACAACAGGGACAATTCTGGATCTGAAGTACAGCTACAATTTAGGAGCGGACAATGGCGACGTGGTTGAGATCACAAATGACCAAGACACAACGCGCTCCCAGACTTTCCTTTACGACTCGCTGAACCGCATCTCGCGGGCGTATACAAGTTCTACCTACTCGAATAGTCCAGCCAACTGCTGGGGCGAACTCTTCAATTACGACCAGTGGGGGAACTTTTTGTCCATTGGTGTAAGTTCGTCGGCTTACACTGGTTGCAACCAGCAGAGCCTCAACGTCCTTGTAAACGGGTCTAATCAGATATCTAGTCCATCAGGATATGTCTACGACGCTGACGGAAACTTGATCACGGTTCCGGCTCCTGGTGCAGCCAGCTACTCTTACAATGCCGAAAACGAAATGACCTCGACTGCTGGAGTCAACTACATCTATGACGGCGACGGACACCGCATCGAGAAATCGAATGGCAAGCTCTACTGGTACGGGAGCCGCGGAGAAGTATTGGATGAGACCGACCTGAGTGGAAATCTGATAAGCGAGTATGTATCCTTCGGAGGAACGCGAGTTGGCCGTCGAGACTCGCCTTCAAACAACGTATTTTTCTATTTCGGGGACCATTTAGGAACTTCTCGGGCAATCGTGCAGTCAGGACAGACCTCGCCCTGCTACGATGCCGACTTCTACCCCTTCGGCGGAGAGCGCACCCCTATCGTCAACACATGCCCGCAAAACTACAAATTCACCGGCAAGGAACGCGATAGCGAATCTGGGCTCGATAACTTCGCCGCTCGATACGATTCTTCGGCACTGGGCCGGTTCATGTCTCCCGATCCCGCAGGCCTGAAAGCAGCTACTTTGAAGAATCCCCAGGGGTGGAACTCATATAGCTACACGATAAACAACCCTCTGAGGTACACTGACCCCACGGGGAAGTATAGGTGTGCGGACAGCCCGGATTGTTCTTCTGCTCTGGACGTGGCATTTGAAGCGGCGAGAAAGCGAGATTTGAAATCTAAGGACACGGCAACAGCTGCCGCGGCCGCAGCCTACGGCGACCCGAATACCGACAACCACGTGACTGTGACATTCGTCAGCGGTGATCAGGGGCTCACGAAACTTAGGTACAGAACGAACGGTAAGAGCGTGACGTACCAGATCACGGTCAACATTCCCGGTTCACATGTCGATGTTGCTCTTGATGAGGATGTTGGTCACGAAGGTAGTCACGTTGGAATGGACCAGGCCTTCGCGGCATCGTTGAAGCCAAACGGCAGTTTTGACCCCGCGAAGGACGCGACGGTGTACGACTCGGAGAACGCCGCATATCACGTGAACGCATCGATCATTCAGGCCACTGGCGAACCGCGTTCACTCGACCGAAACGGACAATACGTGATCGATCCTAGCGACAGCCGCTCGCAGGTCGATGCGACCATAAATAAATTTCTGGCCGACCCCACAAATGGATATAGCGTCACGCCTGATCATCCCGGACCCAAACTATCCGACCAGCCCTAGAGGGATTAGAGAATGACACCACGACGCATGTCAGCAGTCATTGCAGCAATCCCAGTTCTTCTGGGTGCTTGGCAGGTCAAAGAAAAACAGAAATCTCAAGTCTCAACACAAATAGAGACCGTTTCTTTGTGCCAGCTTACAAGTGATTGGAGAAAGTATGACCACCTCACGGTGCGAATAAACGCTATCTACAGAACCGGAAACGAAACAAGCGAAGTGTACGATCTCGGTTGTGCCACACGTGACCATACCGCCTGGGTAGCTTTGCAACCGTTCGGCTCTCCAAGCCCGATGACCCCGGAGCTAAAGGAAAAGCTGGAAGAACTATTGAAACAGAACGGTCGCGCCCGAATTAGCGTAGTGGGTGAGTTCGACGGCCCAAAGAGCGTGGACATTCCACAAGGCATCTCGCCCGAAGGCGAAGCAGTGTTCCGCAAGGGAGGCGGTCGGTACGGACACCAGAATCTCTGGGAGTTCCAGTTCATTTTCTCGAAGATCGAGAGCATCGAAACGGTACCCGCCAGCGATCCGTGGCCTCGGTGGGTCACCGAAAGAAGCAAGTAACAGTCCCGACGACGCAAACGTAAAGGGCGCTCTGGTAGAAGCGCATTCCTGTCTGACAGAGAAGCTATTTCGTCATCGTCCCGGGCAGATCAATTTTCCGAGCCGCTTGGGCGTTCGAGTCGTGATCTTGGGCGAGCCAGTGCCATCGGGACTTCCGTACCGTTGCAGGAATCGGGTTCGTGTGGTAGCATGCTTCGAGTATCAAGAGAGGGCGTGCAGTTAACGCCTCGGCAACCGAGCGAGAAAAACGCCACGGTGCCAGCCTCCAGAATCTGGAGGGATGCGGCCCAAAGGGCAAAATCCCACCCCGCAGCCAATCCCAACTCTCGCTGGCCGTTCTCTGATACTCGGAGAAAACGAATGGCCGATATTGAATTCTCCAACCACGGCACAATTTTTATCTTCACGCCATTGACTCCCGCTGGGCGAGATTGGGTTGCTGAATTTCTGCCCGAGGATGCGCAGCAATGGGCGCGCGGCGTGGTCATTGAGCATAGATATATTTCGGATGTCGTAATTGGCGCGCAACGCGACGGGCTGATGGTGCGCTGATGCAAGCCATCCACCCCATCCGACACAACGCAGCGGGTCAGTCTTTGGTGAGCGCTACGCGAAACCCATCTTGTAAAGATTCGCGTCGCATTGCAATGTTGCGACATGACCAAGCGCTCCAAGCAGGCCTGGATGAAGTGGCGCAGGCTGGTTTCCGAGCAGGCACGTAGCGGACAGAGTGTGAAGGCGTTTTGTGGTGAGCACGGTTTGTGCCGGCCGTACTTTTTCGTGTGGAAGAAGCGGCTGGAGGAAGACACGCCAACACCGTTCCTGGAAGTGCAAGTGGCGGGGCATGGGCCGAGCACGCCCGGCGATTCGAGCGTTGAAATCCGATTGCAGAATGGGCGAAGCCTGCTGGTGCGGCCCGGATTTGATGCCGAACATGTGCGGGCGTTGCTGGCGGTGGTGGAGGCAGCAGGGTGATCGGGCTGCCCAGTTTGCAGGCGATGGATCGCGCGCAAGGAGCACGGATCTGGATGACCAGCGAAGCGACGGATATGCGCTGTGGATTCGATCGGCTGGCGGAACGTGTACGAGCGGTCATTGGAGAGGACCCGCAAAGCGGCCATCTGTTTGTGTTCCGTTCGCGGCGCGGCGATCGGTTGAAGATTCTAGTGTGGGACCGGGACGGCTTCGTACTGTGGTACAAGCGGCTGGAACTTGGGGTTTTCAAACTGCCGCGCGTCGAGCAAGGCACGCGATCGGTGGAGTTGCGTGCCAGCGAGCTGGCGATGATTCTGGATGGGATCGATGTTTCGAAGCTGAAGCGCGTGCGACGCTATGAACGCGCCGTGTGAAACGGCGAAGAAAAAAGCTAGTGCAAGGAAAAAATAAAAATAACGCATAAAATAATCGCCGTGCGCGCAACAAGGTTTGCTCTGCTACGTCTAAGTAGATGTGCCCGCCAACGAGAACCTCTTGACCAACTTGCCCGACGATAAAGAAACATTGAAGGCCATGCTGCGTTCGTTGTGGCAGGAACGCGAGCGCCAGGAGAAGCGCGCCGAAGAATATCTCAGGAAAGCGGAAGAGCAGCGCAAGCGTGCCGACGATCTGTATTTGGAGAAGCTGCGACTGCAGATGGAGCTGGAACGCTACAAGAAGGCGACCTACGGGCCGCGGGCGGACCGTCTGAGCATGAATCAGCTGGCCCAGATGCTGCTGGAGTTTGCCGAGACCTTGGAACAAAAGCCCAGCAACTTGGAAGATCTTCGGCAAGCAGAACCAGAACCAGAGTTACGGCGGGTGAAGCGCCGCAAGGGGCGGCGCGCTCTAGCGAACTTCGAGAATCTTCCCGTCAACACCTACATATATGAGTTGAGCGCAGAGGAGCGGCCCTGCCCGAGTTGCGGTGTGGAGCGCAAAGAGATCGGCAGCGAGAAGAGCTGGCAGATCGAGTACATTCCGGGACACTTTGAACGCCTCGAGCATGTACGCAAGAAGTATGCGTGCCCCCATTGTGAGCGGAAGGGAGAAAATCCGCAGATCGAAGTAGCCTCCAAAACAGACACGGCGATCGAGAAAGGTTTTGCTGGCCCGGGGCTTCTGGCTTTCATCGTAACCAGCAAGTTCGCCGATTACCTGCCCCTCTATCGGCTGGAAGATATTTTCCAGCGGCAAGGCTTTGAGATTTCCCGGGCCACACAGTCGGTGTGGTGCCGGGATGTCGCAGATGTGGTCGAGCCGTTGTATGAGCGGATGGCCGAGCGGGTCAGGGAATCGCATGTGGTGGCCACCGACGACACCGTCCTGCCGATGTTGAGCCCGGGCCAAACGCAGTCGGCCCGCATGTGGGTGTACGTGGGCGACCAGTCCAATCCCTACAACGTGTTTGACTTTACTCTCAACCGCAGTCGAGAAGGCCCGAAGGAATTTCTGAAGGACTATACGCAAGTTTTGCTGGCCGACGCTTATGGTGGCTACAACGGGGTGGTGGCTGGTAATGCCATCACTCGCGCGGGTTGTTGGTCGCACGCCAGACGGAAGTTCGTGGAGGCCGAGAAAGCGGCGCCGGAGATCGCGCGCGAGGCCGTCACTGTGATGGACGCACTGTTTGCGGTGGAACGACAAGCGAAAGACGTTTCCGTTGCCGAGCGAATGGAGTTGCGGCAGAAACAGGCTGTCCCGCTGCTGGCGGAGCTGCGTCGCAAGTTGCTGAGCTGGAAAGAACAGTTGCTACCGAAGCATCCCATGGCCGACGCCGCGAACTACACGCTCAGCCAGTGGGAGGCACTCACGGTGTTCACTAGCGATGGCGCCGTGCCCATCGATAATAATGTTAGCGAACGGGAGATGAAGCGCGTGGTGCTCAATCGCAAAAACTCCCTCTTCGTCGGCAACCCCCGCGGCGGAAGGACCGCCGCGATCCTGGCCAGCTTGACCAGCAGCTGTCGCCGGCACGATATGGATCCACATCTCTATTTCATGCAACTGCTGATCAACCTGCCGACCTGGCCAGCCCGTGACCTCAACGCCTGGCTTCCCGATCGTTGGAAACAAGCTCAGATCGCCCGGTGCGCCGCTCTAGGTATTCCGATTCCTCCCAATCCATAGCACCTGCACTTCACGTATCGCTCACAGTCTTTGTGCCGTTGGTGCTCGCAACTGACGCGGCACTACACCCTGTTTATTTGTGACGCGAGAATTCATACAGGGATGTGCTTGGCTGAGGAGCGCGAGCGATTTGACCGAAAATTTTTGAGCGACTGCGGAATTCTGGCAGAGCCGCCACAAGTATCGAGCAGCCGTGTATCAATCGAAATTATGATGCAAGGCGAATCGGTGCGCAGAGCACGCGAGTTGCACGCCATGCGCAAACGCAAGCCGCTGATGGGCGAGCGTCGGGCCAGCGAATGTGGTGAGTTTTATCTTGGAGAAATTTCGTGACCAACGACATTGTGCTGGCGTGGATGAAAAAGGAAGGTGTACCGCTCACCCGCCAGAACTATCTTGACTTAGCGTACATGGGGTCGCCGCCTGACGAGATTGGCGGCGAAATCGAAGCGAGCATACCGTGGGAAATTAAGCATGTGGAGGACATCGCGCTGATGGCGCGGATGGGTGTGCGGTGGACGCCGGAGGATGACGATGATGACCGAGAAGATTAACGCGCCGACGCCACAGCGTATCAGCGTGCCGGAAGGAATTGTGCTCCAGATTTATTCGCGCGATGCGAAGGGCAACCGCATCCTGTACGACTTGCCGGGGCCACTCGATGTGAGTGTCGTTCCAATCTCGAAGAAACAAGCTGAAGATTAAGTTTTAACTCGCAAGGCTAATTTTTTGAAGACGTTTGGCAGCTTCGCGTATTTTCGCTGAGGCGCTTAGTTTTGTGCAGTGTTCAGGTGAAAACACTCGACCCTTGCCTGCTGCGCTCAGACTTGCACAGTGTGCTGGTGACCGCACAAGCCCGATGTGTGCCGCACTCATTCTGGCTTTAGTGTCGTCGGTGTGTGTGCGGCCACGCGCATTTGTATTACCCATCTGTGCCGCTGACATTTTGGCACGTGCGTCTTCGGTAGGTTTGCGACCTTTGTTCGCCGCACTCAGTTTTGCTCGCACACCATCGGTATGAGTACGACCTCGAAAGCTGTTTTTGTGTGTCTTGGCATACGCCTTGATAGCGGCACTCAGTTTGGCTCTAGTTTCGGCGGAGCGTTTGGCACCACGAGCGCTTGTATTGCCTATATGTGCCGCGCCCAGTTTTGCACGATGCTCAGATGAAAACACACGATTGAGTCCAGACGTGCCTTCCCCACCGTCCGTTCGATTTCGCAAACAGCCCGTGCCCAAGTCAATCCGTCCAAAAAGTTTGATAAGAAATCGCTCACATTCAAAAGCGGCTTGTTCGGTTTCGCAGGGAAGTACGCACATGTGTTCTTGGGAGACGCGATTCTTCATACGAGCGCGCCCGAGCAATCCCTTCCCCACATACCACGGCGTGCCCGTTGGAAACTTTCCGTCTCCGGTGCGGAACTGAATGTACACGTGAAACTGGTTAATCGAAATTCTCATGCTCTGCTTTCCTTAACTTCGCAAGTCGTACGCGAAACGATGTCATCGCTGGTGATATACGCTGCCCGGACCCGTGGATATTTCGATGGTGCCAATTGAGTGGCGGGAAATCGAGTAACCGAGGCGCGAAAACCACTTGTACGATTAGCGCGTTTATCAGGCACTTGACCGTCAGCCTTAGAAATTCCCGTTACTGACGTAAAGAGTTAGCGACGGCAAGAGACAGACGGGACAAGGCCTAGTGCCGTTGAGCTTTTTCGGGACCGGCCTCGCTCCATCGCGTTGACGATTGTTTACCGTAACGACAGCGAAGTCCCTGCGTAAGTTAAGTTGATGCTAGTGTTAAATCAGCCGACGCACGCGCAGGGATAACCGTGAACCAAGAAGTCTCCAGCTCGCAGCCGCAAACCGCGCAAGGATCCGCGCGAGTCAGAAAGTCGCGTTCGGGCGCGACGAACTGGACGGCAATCGGTCTGTTTGCCGCAATGATGGCTATTGCATTGACACGAGCGCTCCCGGGATCGGCACAGAATGCTATTTGGTATCCGATCGGCGCGACCATTGTTTTGCTGATCTGTTACGCGACGGGCCGGTCCGTGGTCGCTCACGTCGAGGACAAGAGAGCCGACGGTGAATGTCTGGTCTTCGCGCGAAAAACAAATCCAATTTGGCTCTATCTGGGCGCCGGCGCCATCGGTTTCGCCGTCATCGCCACGGCTATGTCCGTCGCGAATCGCCGCCTCTTCGCGAGCTCTGATCTGCAGATAGGGCTCAGCATGTTCGGCTATCTTTTGGGGACGCTTGCCGCGTTTTTCGGTTCGATTCAACTGAGGGTGACGCACCAAAAAATGGAGTACTGGTCGCTCGAGCGCGGATATCAGGCGCTGGATCGGGACGACATCGACGTTGCTCGATATCGCGTTGGCCTCAGCGCCGACGCGCCATATATGCGTCTGGAAATCTTCCCTCGCAGCCCGAAAAACAAGCCGATATACGTGCCTGTGATGCTCCTGCAAAAGACTGAGCTCGAACACGTGTACGATTGGCTCGGGACGAAGCTGGCAGGCCGGCCTGTGTGAATAAGCGGTCGGCCACCAGCAGTTCAGAACACGCAGAGGATAAGACTCGTCCTGAAAAAAGCAGCGCGAACCTTCGTTTCCTCCTGGGCATTCGCCACCCTGAAGAAACAAGGATGCGGGTTCTCCAGTTCGTCGGGTTCCTATTTTGCTTTTTCGCTCCCCTTTTGTTTTTCTTGTATATCGGGTCCAAGTACGTCCTGCTCGACGAGCGCCTCTACTACGGATTGCTCTACGTCATTGTCATCCTTTTCTTTATCTCCTTCTCCATTCCGGCGTTCAACAAAATGCTTGGCAGCTATCCCCTATGGATGAACCTTTCTGCTAGGCTGGGGTTCTGTCTGCCGGTCGTGGCTGCACTTTTCTCGCTGGCCCTGACCCTTAACTGCGCTAAAAACAACTCTGTGCGCACCAGAGAATTGGCCTGCCTCGGCAAACGAACAACCCTTGGTAGGAATCCCTCCTGCTATGTCCCGGATTCGTCCCTGGAACAACAGCGACCGCGAAGTCGAAGTAGAAGTCCCAAGGCCGGTCTTTGGTACGACCTACGTGGGTGTGGATTTACGAGTAACAACAGGAGTGGGACGGTTGGGAGGCGAGTGGGTTCGGCGGATCGATGTTGCGCAGCCTGCCTCCGACAAGACTCAATAGAGATTCTTCGACGAGTGCCACGGGGTTAAGCCTCCTCCGTGGTCTCGGTAACCTGCCAACCCCGAGCCAGATGCGAAGCGCCAAGTCCAAAATCCCTGAGAAACAGCGCACGATTCTGTCTTGTGCCTGATTTGTTACCGTACAAGTGGTTTTGCAGCGATTTCACTTCTCCGGTAAGCGCGTTTACCAGGAGTTGACCATCCGAATGATATGATTCTGACATGGTGCCGGAACAACTAGACGAAATCTTCGCCCAAACCTTGACTGGCGATTACGATGACGAATTGCCGTGGAAAGCCGTCGATACGTTGCGAAGTATAGGTACTCGTCAAGTATTTGAGCGTGCCGCTGAATGGTGTAGTTCAGAAAATCCGCTTAAACGTGCTCGTGGGATAGATGTGCTCGCCCAAATCGGAACGACAGCAGAGCATCCGCACAATAATTTCCCCGACGAATCCTTTCTGATTGTCTCGACGTTAACGCAGCGCGAAAGCGACCCCTTGCCACTGCTGTCCGCAATTCACGCGCTCGGGCATATTGGAAATCCCCTCGCACTGCCATTGGTGATTCAGAATCGTACTCACGAAAGCCCTGAGGTCAGATTTGCGGTGGCTTGCGCATTGGGCAAGTTTGCTGATGACCAACGGGCTGTGCAGGCTTTAATGGGATTGATGCGCGATGCCGATGAGGATGTGCGTGATTGGGCAACGTTCGGTCTAGGTGTCCTTGGAGATGAAGATTCGAGCGAGATTCGGGGCGCGCTATGTAAGCGAATAACCGACCCGAACAGAGATGTACGCGAAGAGGCTATCTTGGCATTGTCCAAACGAAAAGAGCTGAGGGTGGTCCCTGCTCTACTCGCTGAGTTGAATCAACTCGACATCTCCGACAGACTAAAAGATGCAGCGGAGTTATTTCTGGACGACAACGAGCACCGAATTGGCTGGAGCCCGAACGATTACTCTGCGGCACTTAGGAAGCACTTCTCCCTGAGAACCCGCCTAAGTCCTGGTTAGTTCTGATATGGAATGACCCGTCAAGTACGAGCAACTGTTTTCTTCGTTCTTCTTCTCACTCTTAGGAGGCAGCGCAGGTCGTGGTCGAGGTAGTTTTCGCGACGGCTGATCACTCTGATATTCGCGGGTCGAAACCGCATAATCGTGATCCGTCGGGAGCTGCCTCGGACTATAAACGCGGGTTCGGTGCGAAGACCTACCGCATAGAACTTTCGAGGATTCTCCTTTCCGTGTACCCCTCGACCACTACCCACGCTGCCTCCTTCGAGCTTCTCACCCCAGAATAAATTCACGTTATGCCGCTTGCTGCAGAGACTCCTTCTGCGCTGTTTCTACTTGGATTCCGATGGCCCAGATAAAACCCAGCAACTCGCGTCCTACCGCCGTCATTACAACTCCCTTGTTCTTGCCCTTGGCGAGCAACTTTCGATACCGCTCATATAATCGCTGTTGTGCTTTCCAAGCGATCTCTTTGACCTCTTCACTGACCTTCTCTTGCCGCTTGCGCAACTTGGCTCCCATGGCCGGTCGGTGTCGATAGGCCCACGCGGCCTCCACCACCACCCGCCTTAGGTGCGCATTACCCGTTTTGGTGATGTTTCCTCGTCGCAGGCGCTCTCCACTGGAGTCTTCACTCGGTACGATTCCTCCGTAGGCCATTAACTGCTTGGCTTTGCTGAATCGGGACAGCTCTCCCAGTTCGGCTACCACCGTCACCGCTGAAACCTGCGCGATTCCTCGTAGCGCCTGCAAGGCCTCGATCACGGCACGCATCTGGGGCGGCGCACTCTTCGCTGCCTCTGTAATCACACCGTCGAGCCGCGCAATGCGTGCTGCCCCGTGCTCCACCTCGTGCAGGTAATCCAGCAACGTAGCTTCCTGGGCCAGCTGTTCGAAATGCACTCCCCGGGTCACCCACTCCAGGTATTTTATCGTCCAGGCCTTTACCCCTATCGGCGGTCGCCGGCCATGCCGCAACAGAAACTTACTCAACCGATGCCGTGCTCGAAGCTCATCCTTCTTGGCCGCTTCTCGGGCGCGCACCAGATCCCGCAATGCCTCGTGAGCCGCATCCGGCACCCACACCGGCGTTAGCTCTCCGGACCGATAATTTCTCGCCAGTTTTAGCGCATCCCGCCGATCCGTTTTCACGCGATCCCCGGCTTTCACCGGCACCAAGGTGGGCGCTACCACCGCGCACTTGGCCGCCATCCGAGTCAGTTGCCAGTACAGCGCGTAGCCTGTCGGACCCGCCTCATAACAAAACCGCAGCTCCTCCACTGGCCCCAGTTTCTTCACCAGTTTCCGAATCGATTCTTCGCGATTCGGTATTACCCCCAGCGACCGAATCTCCCCGCCCTGCTCCGCTACAGCTACCGAAATCGTCTCGGCATGGACATCCAACCCCACAAATTTTATTCTCTTCATCGACCGGCTCCTTTCGCTTGTGGCTCTGTACTGCAGATCTTCCGATTCGCAGCATAACCCACGTCTGCGAATCGAGCCGGTCATTCCATTGTGACTATAAAGGTCGAAGTCAAGAAAAAACACTCCTGCACCGGCCGGAATTTTTCTTGCTTCGCAGCCCACTTGATCGAGCGAGAGCTGTTCTGACTTACCGCGCCATGTGCTCGGTTGCGGGGACATGCGACCCCGTGGTTTGGGTTTTCTCTACCAGCGGTTTTCATCACTTCTTCGCGACGAAGCCTGTCTGTTCCGAAACCAACAAAGCAGAACGGTCGTCCGTGTGGCGACCATAGTTCTATCTGGGACTCGTGGCCCATAGCTTTTTCTGGTTATCCGAGAGGGCCTAGGGTCGCGTGTGAGACTGGGTGCCCGAGGCACACAGGCCTAACTAACCAGCTGAGACTCGCTCTCGAACCAGAGTGTCTCGAGAACCCCACGGCCACCGCCAGAGAAATCCCCAGAGATGGAGCGGACTCGATCCGAGACACTCAAGCTGTTTGTGGTTTCAGATGTTGGGCGTCGAAGCACGCTCCTCTCTTCCACACGATCAACACGATGGTGGCAATCTTTCTGGCTAGGTGACCGGCCCGATTTGTTAGTCCAGGAGAAGTGAGAGTTTTTATATCACAGCCATGGGCTGTGAAGTTGGATTTACTCCCCAGGGGCTACAGGCCGCCGGCGCCGGCGGCCTGTAGCCCAACGCCGAGTGCGGACGCAGCGTGTTGTAGACCACCCGCCATTTTTCGATCACCACCTGGGCCTCCCTCAGCGAATAGAAAATCTCTCCGTTCAGGCATTCATCCCGAAGCTTCCCGTTGAAGCTTTCGCAGTAGCCGTTCTCCCAAGGACTTCCCGGTTCGATGTACAGCGTCCCGGTGCCCACTTTGGCCAGCCATTCCCTCAGCTCTTTTGCTACGAACTCCGGACCATTGTCCGAGCGAATGTTTTCCGGTATTCCTCGGAATAGCATCACGTCCGCAAGTGCTTCGATCACTTCATACCTCCCCAGCCTTCTGGCCACGCGGATCGCCAGACACTCCCGGGTGTATTCGTCGATCAGCGTCAACATCCGCAACATTCTGCCGTCGTGCGTCATCGCGCTCACGAAGTCGTAACTCCACACATGGTTCGCCCGCGCTGGTCGCAGCCGCACGCACGACCCATCGTTCAGCCACAATCTTCGGCGGGGCCGCTGTTTCTGCGGTACTTTCAGCCCCTCACGACGCCAGATGCGCTGCACTCGATCCTTGCCTACCTGCCAGCCAGCACTTTGCAACAGCGCCGTAATTCGTCGGTAACCGTAGCGCCCGTATTCACTGGCCAGTGCAACGATCGCTTCCGTCAGCGCATCTTCGTCGATCCTCGGGATCGCGGCATAGCGTTGTGTCCTTCGCCACTGCCCTAGCAGCCGGCAGGCATGGCGCTCGCTCACTTCGTATTCTTCGCGCGCATGCTCCACCGCACAACGCCGCCGCTCAGGGCTCAGAAGTTTCCCGAGGCCACGTCCTTCAGGATCTGCTTCTCCAAAGACAGCTCCGCGACTAAACGCTTCAGCTTCGCGTTCTCTCGCTCTAGCTCCTTCATCCGTTTCGCTTGATCTAGCTTCAGGCCGCCGAATTCTTTTCTCCAGCGGTAGTACGTCTGAACCGTGATCTCTGCTTCCTTGCAGGCTTGTGGTGTGCTTTTCCCGTTCGCTATTTCCACTTCAATCTGCCGCAGCAGCGCCACGATCTGCTCCGGCTTGTGTTTCTTCATCGGCATGTCCAGCTCTCCTTTAGAGTGATTTTCTCTCACTCCCGCTGGACTAAATC
Organism: uncultured Acidobacteriota bacterium; assembly: GCA_963804625.1. Classification (GTDB taxonomy): domain Bacteria; phylum Acidobacteriota; class Terriglobia; order Acidiferrales; family UBA7541; genus Palsa-295. The sequence goes on from CAWDRJ010000003.1 coordinate 89,667, forward strand.
AAGCCGGTCAGGTCACTGCTGCGGCGCCTTCGCAGGCGTGTTAACTTCGGGCTGGATCGAGAGGAACATCACGCGCCCGTTTACCTCCTCAGAAAATTCGCCACCATTACTTTCGAAGGTGAGTCGAATCCCTTCCCACGTCCCCCAGGGCGCAGTTCGCTTGCAGCACCGCGGTTTTTGATGCTCCCGACCTCGGCAAAAGGCGGATACGGAATACCGCGAGACCACCCGTTGGCATGGAGCCAGAGAATATTGGCAGACCCTTAGGGCCGAACTTTTGCGGGCCGAATGTGCCGATCACACCATTACTTCGTGCGGGAGATAGTTCACTTTAGCAGGGTGAATGAGTCAAAGAAGTCGCTAGCTTCTTTCGGTGTGGGCGCATCGTATAGCGGCCCCATCGCTGTTAGCACATACCGTAGTGTCTTGGCATCCCTGATGGTCGGCGGGTCATGGGTGATTTGCCGCGCCCATCTTGCGTCATACATGAAAAAACAATATTCGACCACAGGACCGATGTCCGAGGTGTTTTTGGTGACTTTATAGGTGATGAAACCAAGTCCATGTCGAACGCCCTTCTTAACGTCTGTCACTACTACACCAGGCTCATGTTTCGGTGCGTCGAGAAGTTCACAATCGGTGCAAAAAGCTGGATAATCCCCATATCCAACGAGAAATACCTTATTGTATTGAATGCTTGCGAAACTGTGAAAAAGTTCGACCTCTTTCTTGCACGACGAGCACCTGTCTTGAGTCCATACTTCGACTTCTTTTTTGGCGCTTGGGAGTAAGAACCAGTCTTGTGTCGTCGTCTCGTCTTTCGGTTCTCCCGGAGGGAGTACGACTGAAAAGCGCCCAGTAACAATCTTTCTCGGTGTCTGTGCGCTGCTTGCAGCGGCTAACAACGCGAACGCTATGGATGCTAACAGTATCCTCATCAGTTAATTCTCCTTCGCCCCAATACTCTGTTCCATCACCATGACGACCTCCTTGTATGCATCTGCGACGGTGGGGGTGGTTGGTTTTGCCGGGTGGAACAATGGTTCAAATATCTTCAGGTTTTGTTTTGCCGCGGCGACACTGCCACTGACGAGAAAGATCAGAACGAGAATTCGCAATGTCAGAACTTTGTAGGCCATGATTGAACCTGTCTGTCGCCGCAGCGAAGCGATGTGAACCCTTTCTGCCGCAATTCAGACACCGCTTTCTCGTCGTGAATTAGATAGTCAACTTCAGCATCGCAGTCTGCTTGTCCGCTGGGACCGAACTCAGCGTATTCAGGAACGATTGTTAGTTGCTTGTTCAACGGACCTGAAGCGAAGAACACGACGTGTTCGTCAGTGCCCTGTGTCATCTCCTCGGCGAACGCTCCCCGCTCACGGCTTTTTGTATTTGCTCGGAGCCATATGCCGTAAAGGACGACCAAGACCAGAACAACCGTCGAAAATCCTATCGCAGCCTGCCTCACGCCCGCATTTCTCCTCCGTCAATCGTTGCGGCACCCAACGTTCGTGTCAATGGAGCGTGTCGAAGGGGTTATTTGCAAACGAACACCACAGAACCTGCTAATCGCTAGGCTCGTCGGCGCATCCGCATTTCGTTGACAACAATTCCTGCGGGCGCGACACCTAAATATGTTGCGGATTGGGACGACGTGGAGACGCGAAAGACGTTCGTTTCTGAGGGCAGTACGACTGGTACCTCCGTACTGTTGCTGAATTCTCGGTTCACATTGTAATCTGACAGCGTATCAAGAGTGGGCGTTTAGTTCGCGCTCCGGCAACCGAGCCAGAGAAAAGGCCACGGTGCCAGCCTCCAGATTCTGGAGGGACATGGCCTGTAGGGGCCAAAACCCACCTTAGCCTTTCCCCGAGAATCAATTCTTCTGGCGGCTTTCTCTTGTGTTCACGGAGAAAACATGAAAAACGCATTCGAAGCATCTGGGTCGAGTCCCACCGGCTCGGAGTCACGTATGCAACCCCCGCCTGATATTTCCGTCGAAAACCACGGCTCAATCTTCCTCCTGCGACCTACATCCTCAGTCGGACAAACGTGGCTGCAAGAAAATGTCATCCGCGAAGAGACTCAGATTTTCGGCAACGCCGTCGTGTGCGAACCGCGTTACGTCGTGGACATCGTGTTCGCTGCCCGTGGCGAAGGGTTGATGGTGCGATGACCCATTCAAAATCCAAGAAACGCACGGTCGCCGATTTGAGACGCGAAGCCGTCGTGAAGGTCGCTCGTATGAACCCGCGTCCGCACTGCTGGCTCGTATTCGTGGTGAACGGGAGAGTTCGTCTGCATCGTCTCACTCGCGAGGCAGATGATCATACGAGAAAACGATGACGCGAGGTACGCGTAAGCTCCGATCGAAGTAGTTCCTGCGGGGCTTTGAATCCAATCGACCGAAGGCATTGAAGCCATTCTTGAAACAAGCTCGGTGAGAGCTTCGTAGTACCAAGCCATTCAAAGCTAGAAAGAATTCACCAGTTATGAGATATTAATATTTTAGTTCTTGACAATGCTACGACGTGGAATTAGTATCCGCGCCAGCCAAACATAGGAAACTCTTATAGCCGGTAACCCATAACGCGTTCTTTGGACGCGGGCTGTGAAAATAGATTTGCCCGCATCGACCCACCGAGACCTTCTGCAACCGAATGAAAGAATAACCTATCAGTGAAACGTTGATCTCCGTTTAAGAAAACTCCAAGGTTTCTGTAAGGATTCAGGACGTTTCTTAGGAACACCGGACGAAAAAAAAGAAAAAAAGTGGGGAATGCAAATGAAACAGCTCCTAGCAGTTGCTTTGCTTGTCGCAGTGACTTTGATTATCGCGCAGAACGTGTCGGCCCAGGCCCCGCGGTCCGCAAAGACGCCGCGAGCGGCCGAGCCTCTCGCTCGCCACGGCGGCACGACCGCTTTCGACGCTCTCGTTGCTTCTCGGCGCGGTTTGGAGGCTGCCCAGAATGCAACAGCGCAGAAGATCGCGGCGAACGCCCGCGAAGGCATTACTACGTTTGACGTGCCGGCTTCCGACGGTAACGGCACGTTGGCGCTAGCCGTAAACTTGAAGGGGACCATCGTGGGAAACTACTACGACTCGAACTTTGTCTCGCATGGCTTCCTGCGCGCTCCCAACGACACCTTCACGACGTTCGACGCTCCGGGCGCGGGCACGGTTCCAAGCGACTTTAATGGTACGTTTCCGATGGACATCAACCAGTTCGGAACTGTCGCAGGGTACTACAATGATGACAACCTGGTATCCCACTGCTTCATTCGCAGCAGCGACGGCAACATTGTGACGTTCGATGTCCCCGGCGCGGACATAAACCCAGCGGATGCCGCCGGCAGCATCATAACCGGAATCAGTCCGTTCGGGGTTGTGGCGGGCTACTATGAAGATTCAAACTTCGTCGCCCATGGCTTCTTGCGTAGTTCAGACGGGAAGTTCACATCCTTCGACGCGCCGGGATCGGGCGCATTTGGCACCTTTCCCGAGAGTCCCGTGACCGTCAAGGGGGCAGTTGCAGGAACCTACACGGACCCGAACCAGGTGTATCATGCCTTCCTGCGCAACCCCGATGGCACCTTCACTACGTGGGTTGGCCCAAGCTCGTGCGATACCAGTATTCAAACCACAGACTGCGGGGGCACAGCAGCGTACAACATCAACGCGGGCGGAGTGATCTTGGGAGCCTACACCGACAACAGCGGAAACTTTGTACACCATGGCTTGCTGCGTGATCGCGACGGCAAGCTCACGACTATCACGGCTCCGGACGCAGGCACTGGCGTCGAACAAGGCACAGGCTCAAATTTTTTCTTTTTTGGAACGATTCCAGGCCTCAACAACTCGGGTGCTGTAACCGCAACGTACCTAGATGCAAATTACGTGTTCCACGGATTCCTGCGCAGCCCCAACGGTACGTTCATCACTTTCGACGCCCCTGGAGCGGATTTGACTCCTGGCGACTTCAATGGCACGGTCCCAGGTAGCATCAACGAATCCGGTGTGATCACCGGATACTACTTCGACTCCAATTTCGTGCCTCACGGCTTCGTGTTCACAACTCATCCATAGCCTGCTGCTTCACGCAGCTGTTCCGGCGGGGACTCGCGACCCCGGCCCCCGCCGCGCCCGTTGTTTGCCTCGCTCAGTGCAAGCAGTCGCTGGCGCGCCCACGAACCGCGACGCCACGCCGGATTCCGTAGTAGCGCCGTAAACCGCATGATCGGTCATCGTGCCGCTCCGCCTAGGGTTTGGCTCCCGTTTTCGATCTGACTGCCAGCATGTACAGCCCATCAAGGTCATGCTTAATCCGCAGTACCATCGGTACTTTCGTACTGTTGCTGATTCTCGGCTCACCCTGTAATCTGACAGCGTATCAAGAGTGGGCGTTCAGTTCGCGCCCCGGCAACCGAGCGAGATAAAACGCCACGGTGCCAGCCTCCAGAATCTGGAGGGATGCGGCCCGTAGGGGGCAAAAACCCACCTTGCAGCCTTTCCCCGAGATGCAATCCCTCTGGCGGCTTTCTCTGATACATGGAGAAAGCGAATGCCGAATCGCACCAGAATCCAGAAGCCGTCACGAACTGATCTCGATTTCACACTCGAAAACCACGGTTCTCTGTTCCTACTTCGCCCGCTGAATTTAGCCGCGAAGGATTGGATGAGCGAACACTTGCCGATTGACGACGCCGAAACCCAATTTTGGGGTGACGCCATTGTCATTCATCCTCGTTATGTTGCCGCAATCGTTGAGGGGATTCTCGAAGATGGGTTGGTGGTGCGCCAGTGACCACCAACCGAATTGCCGACCATCTGAGAACGACGCTCGCAAAACGCCACAAATCTAATGCGCGTTTCTTGGAAATTTTGGCGCAGTTAACGGATGAGGAACTCTTAAGGCGACACAACGAGCACCATCAGCGAGAGTTGGCGCACCATAGACAAATCCACCAACGGAGGAACGGTAGTGAATAACTTGGAATGGTTTTTGATCGGAATAATCATGCTCCTGACCTTTGGATGCGGGTTGCTCTACAACATTTACGTCACCCTGCGAAACATGGAGAAGGATTTATTTACCGTGGCGCACCAGGGGCGTCTTGACGGGTGGAAGGAATTGCCACGATGAAGGAGGAAAACGGTGTTCCGACATTGTGAAAACGGGCACAGATATCAGTTACCCGACTTTAGTCAAACTTGGCTTGAGCCGCACGGCGCAGCAGGTGTCAAGCTAATGACCCGCTACAAAGTCGATGGCCAAGTATTTGATTTCTGGATCGGCCATTGGCCGTACAGTCTGACGCACCTGCAGGCATGGCTCAAACACAGAGAGAGTCAGCTCGAATATATTCACATGCAGACCTGGAGGCATCGTGAGCGATTCAGTGGAAACTGAGGTGGTGATTGGCCAGCAGTGGGTGCGAAAACGTCGCGCAGAATTAGCCCTGCGCCAACAGAATCAACGGCTGGTGATCGATACCTTGCCTGAGCCAGAACCTGGGGAAGTTAACCTGGGCGACCTGGACGCCACTGATGAGCCGCTGCGTATCGTGCATGAATTTTGGCGTGCCCATCAAGCGCAGTATCGCTACCGTGGTGCGCCATTGGAATTCGATTTGGGGGATTTGTCGTGAGCGACAGAAACGAAGAGGGACTGAGCGCGGCAGAGATTGCCGAAACGCTCGAGAGAGTCGAGCGGGAGGTGAATCTTCTGACCGGCGAAATCGAGGAAGCATGATCATCATCTTCATTCTGGTTTTGATCGGGCTTCACTTTTGGGTGATACGAAAGGGACGGCACCTTTAGGAGGCGGTATGAGACTAGCAATCGCACTAACAGTGTTCATCTTGACAGCGGCGAGTCCCGCATCCGCTCAAAAGGCTCATTCGCACAATTTGTTCCACTATGGCTCGAGTACCACCGATCCCGATGATAATTTCGGAACGCAGAGGACGCAGAAGAACGCTTACTGCAATTCAAACGGGCAGGATGTAGGCGCTCTTTTTCTCTATGTGTACCCAAACGGATCGGGCGCGTTTCAAATCGTAGGTGGTGGCTCCGGAGGCTGGGAAGACAAAGACTGGACTAGGCGTGAGTATGAGACTGCGCAACAAGCAAAAGCTGCAGGCGAAAAATACGCGGCAAAAGTATTCAACCGGGCATGCTCTGCTCGGTAAGCGAGGATAATTATGAAACGCGATCCAAACATCATGACTATAAAACGCGATCCAAACGTCGTAACCACGGAACAACTTTTAGAATTGGCGACACAAACGGTCAAGCAAATGTCGGAAGAGGAGAAGGCCAAATTACGCCAGCAGCTTTGGGACAGCCTGCGGAAGGACGTAAAGTGAGCAAACTCTCGACAACTGATGGCACGATAAAACTTCTGATGAAACACAACATTCCGGTGACGCGGGAAAACTACTTGCTGTTGGCGTTCGCAGGGAATCCACCGGCGGAAATTGACGGCGAGTTGGCGGAAGAATTGGCGGAGATCGGAATATCGAATATTGTCGCTGAAACAAAGGCGGTACAATGAAAATAGCAATCACAGCACTAACAGTGGTGATCGCGTTATCTCTGGGCTACGCGGTCGGTTATAAGCAAGGGGGAGCGCACCGATTCCAGCTTATCCCAGAGACCGTGAGCCTCGTCCTCGACACTCGCAGTGGCTTAATCTGCAGGCCTGTCGCCAAGGTCACTATCAGTGACGAGCCAAACGGACATATACCAAGTTGTACGGATGTCCAATGATTAGACGACTTGCTCGGGAATTAGTGATTTCCGTCCTGGTGACGGGATTCGTCGGCGGGATCGTGGGACTCACGGTCGAGTATCGGGAGTTACACCCGCCCGCAGCGGCCCCAAACCCCTTGGCGAAATACGACACGCCTGCACCGCCCATTATTTTGCCGCCCGGCTACGAGGATGCTCGCCCTGTAGATAAGCCGTATCAGTTACCACCGGGAGTCAGTAGTGTCCCAACGTTGTGCCTCTTGCCTTCCGTAAATTATTGATGAGAAACGCATAAGCGGCAAATTCTTTTGGTCTCGATTTGAACTCGGAATGCCGGTTCTGCGACCCTGCGGAGCATAACTTCGTGGGGGGCATCGATGAACCGAGGCAAGCTGGTGTTTGCGCAGCTGATGCAACATCTTCCGTTGACCACCTTTCGTCGTTGCGTCACCCGCTATCGAGGTGCGTTCAAAGTGAAGTCCTTCTCGTGCCTGGATCAATTCTTGTGCATGGCGTTCGCTCAGTTGACCTTTCGGGAGAGCCTTCGAGACATCGAAGTATGTCTCCGCGCGCAAAGTTCCAAGCTCTATCATCTCGGGATTCGTTCGGCGGTGGCTCGTAATACGCTGGCCAATGCCAACGCTGTGCGCGACTGGCGCATCTATGCCGATTTTGCGCAGAGCCTGATCGGCATCGCCCGGCCGTTGTATGCGCAAGAGTCCTTCGGCGTCGATCTGCAAGAAACCGTCTACGCGCTCGACACCACGACTATCGATCTGTGTCTGTCGGTATTTCCGTGGGCGGTATTCCGCACGGCCAAAGCAGCCATCAAGCTGCATACACTGCTCGATCTGCGCGGCAACATCCCCACCTTCATTCACATCAGTGATGGCAAGGTGCACGAGGTCAACATCCTCGACCAACTGCTGCCCGAGCCCGGCGCCTTCTACATCATGGATCGTGGTTTCCTCGACTTCGAGCGCCTCTATCGCTTTCACGAGGCCGGCAGCTTCTTCGTGACCCGCGGCAAGTCGAACCTCAAGGTCCAACGCCGCTACTCGCATCCGGTCGATCGCACGACGGGGTTGATCTGTGACCAAAGTGTCGTCCTTACTGGCTTCTACTCGCACCAAGGCTTCGAGGCACCGCTGCGCCGCATCCGCTTCAAGGACCCCGAAACCGCCAAGACCCTCATCTTTCTTACCAACAACTTCGTCTTGCCCGCATTTACGATCACCGAACTATACCGCTGCCGCTGGCAAGTAGAGCTCTTCTTCAAATGGATCAAGCAGCATCTGCGAATCAAAGCTTTCTTCGGAACTTCGGAGAACGCGGTCAGGTCACAAATCTGGATCGCCGTCTCTGCCTACGTTCTGGTCGCCATCGTCAAAAAGCGATTGCATCTCTCAACCAGCCTGTATGAAATCCTACAGATCCTCAGCCTGACCATGTTCGAGAAAATCCCGCTGGATCAACTACTTGCACAGACGATCAGCGACGAAATTCAACCGGTTTCCGATAACCAATTGATTTTGTTCGCATAACGTTGGGACACTACTGACCGGGAGTGACAGTTGATTTAAGCAAGTCTGTGCCTGTGCCGCCGCCTGTTATTTACAAAGATGGCGCACATGTAGTTAGCCCGTGGGATAACACGGCAGAGTATCTAGTGTCCGCAGGATTCTCTGCAGGCATCGGCTCGCTGATGGGAATCGCTCTCTGGATTCTGTACCGAATGATTCGATTCTCGGTCAAAGGATAAGCATGAAATTCTCTAATGACGAACTCAACATGTACGGTTCCGGTGACGAATCTTCGTACACCACCCGCGCAGGATTTCCCATTTGCAATGAATGCGGAAAATCAACTCGCAACAGGAATGCTACCACCTGTGCGCCCTGTCGGAAGGCGCAGGCAGAAATGGCCCTAGCGCATACCTTCACGGCAGAGGATCGAAAATTTCTGTCGGAACTCAAGGTGAGGTGGTAACCGTGGTCCACTTCGACTCTTTGGTCAAAGAGATGAGAACGGTTGCTGGACCGGGCAAAGTTACGGTCGTTTCATACGACGGTCTCAAATTCGCGATGGACTGCGGAATTGATATCATCTCAGACTTTGCGGAGATGTACTGCTGCCAAGCGGTCATAGCCGACCACGGCACTCCCGAACAAAACATCAGATTGCAACAGGAGATTTTTGCTGGGCGACGGTCTACGGAATTGTATTTTGAAGACCAACGACGGGGAAATTCAGTCGAGATGAACCGCGAGGATCGGCCCGCGACGATGGATGGCGCGGTTCAATGAAGTTGGTTTGACCGTGACCGAAGACGGGGGTCCCTGCGGGTTGGAACTGAACTGCGCGAGCCCGGCACGCCAGAAGAGAAGAAATGGCCTCGCGATTTGAACGTGGGCCGTGGTTCGGAGAGAAAACCGTTGCCGGTGGAGCAATGACTATCGGCGGTGTGGCTGGCCCGCTGATTTTTTGCGGGCGATTGTGAACAATTCTTCCTGAGGCTTTGACTTCATCGTGCGAAAGCGGCCAACTCGTGAGTGTGATTGGTCGTTCCGGTTGTTTTTATCTGCGGACGCATGCCCAGTTGTGCGGCATAGCGGAGCAGCCTCTCGATACTGAATTTTGACACCTTGCCACGCATGAAATCGCTGACTCTTGGTTGCGACTCCTTCCAAATATTCTGCAACTCAAGTTGTGTATACTGTGAAGCAATTTCATAGACATCGGCGTGCAACTGTGCCCGAAGCTTCAATTCGGCCAATACCTCTGGCGGGAAATTCAAATCGTCCAAAACACTTCCCGTCGTCACATGCTTGATGACGCTACCCTTTCTTGCCATGCTTGGCCTCCCTAGCTTGCTTCGCAAGGTACTCTTGGATTCTTCTCAGCCGCCCACGGGACCGCTCAATGTCTGCCTGGGGTGTCTTATTTGTTGTTTTTGTGAAGCAATCCAGAACAAAAATTGTATCTCCAAGTTGAATATAAAGGAGTCGATACCAGAAATCCTTGTCTTCATCGCGTAGCTCAAAAACGCCAGGAAGCGACGGGGCCATCGAACCTGAGTCCAGTGGCTTTTGGCCTCGCTGTACCCTGTCAAGATCGGTGCCTAGATTAAATTGGGCGTCTGCGGAGAATCCTGAAAGCTTCTTCATCGAGTCCGCCGCCCATTCAACCCGCATGCGCGACCCAACCATAAGGCATCATATATAAACACTTATATATTGTCAATCCCCAGTTTCCAAGCCAAGAACCATGGACATCGCATCAGATCGATCTCGGTGGACACCGGCGTAGACGCAATGACGGCGGAGGGAGATGAGGGTGACAGACTGTAGCGGACACTTAATTCCTTGGCGCTGGCTGCATCACCACCTGTTGAACGATTTGTTGCTTAACGAGCGCGGAACCTTTATGGTTCTCGATCATTTTGAAAGCCGCAGTGTTCATCAGGCTGTGCATGAAGCAATGGTGTACGGTCAAAACCACGTCTTGCAAATTCTGGTCATCCTCGATTAGTGAAACCTTCAAGCCCATGTCCTTCAGCTCATCGAAATGTATGTGTCTTACGTGGGTTTTGTTGCCGCGATAATCCGTGAGCCGCCTGACGATCTTCTTAGCCTTTGCCTTCGCTTGCGCATCGCCCTCAAACATAACGTGCTCAAGTTCTTTCTCCACAAATTGTTTGGACCAATCAATCGAGTTTTCACACTGACTCAAAAATGTAGGCCCATATCGACCGATGATTGATTGCCAGATCGGAATCTTACTGCTGTCTTTTTTAACTTCCTTGCATGCTCTCTTGAACTCCTCTTTGACTCCGTAAGCCGGAAGGTTCCCCAATTGTGGGTCTATCGGTCCGAGATTGGCATGTCGAGCCATCAATATTTCTTTGCATGAACAGGCAATCATCGTACCGGCTGACATGGCTATTTGCGGGACGATTGCCCTTATGTCGTTCTTAAATATCCGTCGAAGATAATCTACCAAGGACTCAGTCGCAGCAATGCTCCCGCCCGGAGTGTGCAAGATCAAATCCAAACCCCGTCTTCGGTCTTGGCCGCCGATACTGTGAACCGCCATCATGAAACCGTTCTTGTCTTCGTCGGTTATTCCCAGCATCGGCACGTCCGGCTTCGAAAGAAAGCCGGAGTAATACGCAATTACATTTCTCCCAGTGTTGTCTCTGAGGGCCTGGAGATACTTACGACGTACAGCATCGAGAGCGCCTTGCGCAGCCTGATTATGGAGTTGTGCCTGTGCCCCGTGCTGCGCAGCAGTCCCTTGGATTTCTTTTAGGACATCAGCCCAGTCTGGCATTAGCCTTATTTCTGTTTACGAGGATCGGGAATGGGGTCCTCACACGCAGAATATGTAGTGAAGGTCTGCACAACCACGGGGCCGGCCGGGTATGAGGCAGGTTGAGCGGGGGCGGCTATTTCGGCGTCATTAAACGAAAAGAATTTATCGGCCTGTTTAGCCAAAGTGCTCTTCCTTGTATTCTTCATGGCTTTCCTCCTCGCTCGTATATTTTTATCACGTAACGACCGTTGCGCATATGGTACTCCTAAAATAGTTCCTTCACCATGCCCGCTGCCCGGAGCACCTAAAAACAGTAGGCCACGTAACTTGACCATTCTTGCTCACGGTGACTGAGGAATCGGAGTTCGGTACGGCAGGCCCACCCTCTCGGGCAATCGAAACTTGAGCAGGTGAGGAGCGGTCAGAGCCTGCCGACAAAAACTTGACCGATGGAGGCAACTACCACACGCGCCTGTATGTTGTACGACACGTGTACATATCCCACGGTCTGCGCCGTTCTTGGCGCGAGGCATTGTTGCGCCACATCGTTCGGTCATTCGTCATTTTTGCCGGACACCCAATTGCATGGTGGCGGCTCTCCTCTGGTGAAATTTACAGTGTAACTTCGGCAACTTTCTTCGCCACTTCTCGATTAAATTCCGCTGATTCGGGCTTCAGTTCCGGTCTGTGCAATCGAACTAACGCGCGACTTTCCGCCCATCTTTTGGGCAATCCTTGCTTGGAATGCTCATCAGCCAAGGATTTTCGGTACTCGGCCTTCAAGTCACCTGACACGGGCTTACCGATTGGCGACAATTTATTCAGGCGTTGGCGTTCTAAGGCGAATGCGCGAAGTTTGGCTCCTCCCAGTTCTTCGAGACGTTCTGGACGCTCACTTATGAGTTGGCGTTCGGCTTCATTGAGAGGCGAGTGCTTGGTGACCAAAGTGCTCAAAACTTTCTTTGCACCACGACGCTGGTCTGGCACAAAAACGGAACGGTATTGATTGTCGAACGGCTTCTCTAGGAATCCGCCTTCATTCAATTCTCGCCAAGCAATCATAAGATTGCGACGAGTCACCGGACGTTCCAACACGGCAAGATAGTTGCGAAGGGTGATGGCGTTGCAGTCATCGGTTCCGGCAAACCACTCGTCCCCGGCGTCTTCGTAGAACTGTTCCACAGCGCGTTCACGTATCGTCTGTTCAACTTCGGGCGCGCAGGGTGGGTTGTCCTCAAATCTATCGAACTGTGGTTTGATATTCGCCATGTTACTGTCTCCCCTCCGGTTTGTATCCAGCACGAACCAGCTTCGCCAGTTCATCAAGCGGCATAGTTTTGGCATTTTGTCCTTCGGGCAGTGTCGGCTCCGCAACAACGCGACGGATAGGTGCGGTAGGCGCGACTGCTCGCCCTTCTGGCACGTACTCGGGATACATATTTGCTGGCCGACCACCGCGATAACGGATGCGAGCCTCCAAAAAGTTATTCGCAACTAGGTGGTCGAAAACTTCGTCAAGCAAGGCAACGCCAAATTCGCGTCCGCTTACTTGCATCACATGGCTAACGGCGCGAGTCATACTCTCGCGATTAAAAGGCGACGGGTAGAATTCCGTTTTGCGTGCGGCCCAGCCTTCAAACAGCATGGCGCAAGATTTGGTATCTTGAGCCACGGCGTTAAATCGCGAGCGAACCAGAGCAGCGTGCGCAGCATCTATCTTGCCTTGCTCCATGGCGGCTCGGGCCGCAGCTACGTCTAGCGACTCAATCTTTCCGTTCAACGTGCGACGTGGCGCGGGTGCTGATGCGGCAGACAGGTCACGCTCTTTCGGAAGATTTGGTTTTCCAAACCGATTGTGGCCTGCGTCGGCGGGCGACAATGCTTTCTTCTTCTGAGACGCGCCCCAGCTTTCGGTACGGTCTATCTTTTTTGCACCGCGTGCCGCTGCGGCCTTATCAAAACGATTCATATCTGGCATTCGTTGCTCCTGTGTCGGGGTTACCGACGTGAATTCATATAGCCTGCGCTGCGACGCTCCGACTTACGCAGAGTCTGTTCTAGTGCGTTTCGGTCGAATACATCACGAAGGACAGTACCGTGCTTCCGCGCTTGCGACGACTGGCGCAGGTTCAACGGCGGGCAGTTCGACTTCTACCTTTACAGGTTCCGTGGGCGCAGAATCGGCAACAGACGCGGACGGACTCTTAATCGTCGTTAAGAAATTTTCCAATGCACTTTTTTGTTTCGTCGCGACATCCGGCCCGAAGACACGCTGCGTTTTATCCTCAGATTCATTCCGATTGCTGAGTTTGGCGACCTTGGGCTTTTTCGTGTAACGGTTGGCGGTGCCAGCATCCAACTTCGCGCGTTGCAACTGTTTTTTCTGACGGTCGTCAATGGAGATAATTTTAAGCAGGGCAAGACGCTCCTTGGGTGCGATGTCCTTACCTGTTTGTAGTCTCTCGCGGGCGAACGATGCTGCGCTTTTTCCTCTAGGCATCTAACCACTCCTGCATTTTCTGTGCGCTCTCTTTCAGTCGTCGCGGTATATCGGGCACGGTTAAGACATCCGAAACCAGAGCGTGCAAATCCGCAAGTTTTGGATTCTCCGGTGCTGCGCTGGATGGCGCAGGAGGCGGCGCGGGCTGTGTCGCAGGTTCATCCACCTTTTCACCCGCCACAAACTTGGCGACTAGTGGGTAGAAGACTTTAAAAATTTCGGTGCGAATATCCTCCATCGCTTGAGCACCTACTTCATCTGGCTCAATCCCAATTACTTCGCGCCAGATGTTACGGGCAGCGTCATTGGTGCGACTTTCGAGCAATCGGCAGACTTTTCTATGCTGAGCAGTCGTTAACTTTGGCATGGCCGTCCGCCACTTGTACTGCTGCGCAAAGTCTTGCTCGGTCCTTGCATGCTCGGTTTCTTAACCTTGGGTTTCGCCATGTGAATCTCCTATGCCGTGACTTCGTTTTTAGTTCTTGACTTTATTGCCTGCTTCTCGCGAGTCGCCAACAGCAATTCACGCTGGCGATCAGTGAGAATCATCCACGCGCCATCAACACGGCGCAGACGCGCACGCTTGGCCCAGCACTCCTCACATGTGGCACTGTTTCTGATTTGCACCAGCGGCCCGCCGAAATTGTCGTCAACGATTTGGTAACGCTCGTCCACAGGTTTCTCCTGTCAGAAAGATGTGCGGCTATTTTTTGGCGGCAGTGATAACTTCCATCGGGTACTCGGGTCGGTCTTTAATATTCGCCTCGTAAAATTCATCACGACTGAGCGACGAGCGCAGACCAGCAATCACCGCAGGCGGGACGTTTGAAAAGACAAACAGGGTCTTCGGCACGGAGGCGAATCGCAAGTAGAGTTTGCCATCCTTGTGTTCACCAATCTGCGTGATGTCGTCCACATCCGATGGGTCGGGCAGTGTGGTTAGTCGGGTACGAGCAGCGGCTGGTGGCACATAGGCCGGGACGCGGGCGGCGCGGCGAGGCTGATTGTCGTTCGCGAGAATCAAGCCTGCGCTTTTTATTGCTGCTGCTGCTGCTTCTGGTGCTGAAACTGCGGGCATGGTGTTCTCCTCTGGTTTGGTAATCTTGTAGCCCGCGCGCTTGAATTCGGCGGCGTGGTTCATTAGTTCATCGTAGCTGATCACTCGGGACTGCCTTCGGGCAAGATTGGTTTGGTGTAACGCTCCGCGATGCGATACAGGCTCAAATCGCAACCTTGGAGCGCCAAAAGAATTCTCTCCATGCAAATCAGGAACTGCTCGGCGCGGATGTCTTCGGGCGTTTTGGTTGACTGCTCGCTCATGTTATATTTTCGCCAGTCCAGTGATTCGCTTGCGCTGCAACGATTCAACGGGAAAATCGCTGGGCGTCGGCGCGGCAGCAGCCTTTTGAGTGACTTTGATTGTGCGCGTGGTCGTCTTCTTCAACGGCTTCACTGCGGATGCTGGCGTCTTGGCCATGGTTTACTCCCGCTCTCGGGCATCGTGAATTTTCTTGCGGTGTACGCGCTTCTGGAACTCGCGGCGCTCCACCTTCTCTTGCTGGCCCAACGTAGCGGGTGCCCGACTCATAAGCGGCACTGCGGCGCTAGCCTCGGCTGGAGGATTCTGTCTCCCTCGGGTCTTGTGCGCTCCGTCGGCCTTGCGCTTTGCCACTTCGTCCTTCGGTGATGCGGCCATGGTTGGCTCCTGAACTACCGTGCGACTTTTCCGTCAGGTTCGACGGTGATGCTCGCGCCGAAGGACATGCTGTCCTTGACCACATTCACGGCACGCTTCGATTCCTGATAGCTGACTCGCATACCCGGCTCAAGCTGTTGGGCTGCTGCATCGTCGGCTGCGATAAACGGAACCAATCCGCCCGCCAGTCCACAACTCTCCAGCCAGACAATCCGGCCTTCCACCTTTTGGACAATTCCAAACATGCGCTCGCTCCTCGATTCAAAATTGAGGCAGGGCGGTTCTCCGATGGGTAAGCGAAGGTGACGCCCGTGCCATTCGCTGGATATGCACGGCCCGGGGGCGCGCCGCACTCAGACGAATTCCGTCTAATGACTTTTCCGCTTTGGCGACCATCGCGTGTCGTGGAGGCTCCATTGACTTGGGACTCCGAACGATTCTGCGGGCAAGGCACCGGGTGCCTTTGTGCCTCCCGCGTCACACCTCATCACCTGTTTTGTCACGTCCAAAATGGGCGCGATTCTGAGCGTCAGAACTGGTGTCCGAGCTGGGTCAAATCCGAGGTCGAAATTGACGTCAAAAATCGGATGCTGCGCTCTGGCCGAATAAACGGCTCCCGATGCGAACTCTATGCGCCCCGTCCAGCTTCGTACGCAATTCGGATGGGACCGACTTCCGTAAGTGTAACCGCTCCTGTGGCTTGGGTCCCCTAGCGGTGCAATAGAACCTCTGTTGTGGAGGCGACCCGTCGTTAGGGTAACTTTGGCTGGACCGCTTCCTCGATGGTGGGGGATTCCGTGCGCCGCCAACGCGGGTCCCATACAAAAATTCCAACCCGGAGCAAGATACATAAAGCCTTTGCTGTCAATAATATCAAACGAATTTCCAGAGGCTAATTTTTGCTCGCCCCGAAACGGCGCTCCAAGAAATGGTGGGGCGGGGCTTTTCGACCACCCCGGCACATAGCACGCACCTGTCACTAGCCTGTCATACTTGGCAGCATCCTGTAAAAACGACACTTAGCACGGCACATCAGATGCATCATCTGATTTCCGCGCGATAGCAGTTCTCGGGTGATCGAAAACAACTGAGAATTTTCTTTCTCAGCGGACATTTTGAAATGGGAGTGCCCACACGGACCACGCAATGAGTTCACCGACTGGCGTACATTTTCGACGGACAAAATGGGAATTTTGACGCCACGAAAAACACCGGCCCGTTACGTGACACGCAGACTCTATCGGGCAGGGTGATTACGTCTTACGTGACGCCCGCAGATTCATAATGCATACGACTGCTACGACTATCAGGATTCCAGTCACTGATTACACTCCCTGTGCTTCTGCTCTCACACTCTCTGTTGCGCTCTTGGCTCGCGTAAGTCAAAGGCGCGGGCAATGTAAACAAAATCGGGGCGCGAATCTATCCAACGGACGATTCTGTTTTGTGGAAAGAATAAATGGCGTCAGCCTGTTCCCGGGCCATTCGTTCGCCTTCGCGTCTGTGACGTTGCGTCGCAGTCTTGCGCGCTCGCTTCTCTTCGATAGACTTGCGTGGACGGCCAACCGTTCGTATGCGTCTTACCACCAGAATCGCGGCTGCGTCGTTAAAACCGTCTCCAAGTGCCATTCTTCTACACGGTCAAACTGAAATTAAGGCCACCTTTCGATGGTTGACGAAGTTTTGACGCGCAGCAATCTGGGCTGGAGTGGGCGGTGCCATGTTTTTCTTGACTCTCACGCCTGCCGCCTTGATTGCCAGACGGGCCTGCTTTGCACTCTCAGGGTCGAATGTCAGGATGCCCTCGGCATCGCCATCCTGCCGGACAGTAAAACCTTCAGCTTGTAACTTGCGACGAGCGTTACCCCACTTCTTTCGAGTGCCGAATAACAGCACGACTCCCAATTGATTCCCCGTAAAACCGTCAAAGATGCCGGACTGACCGTCGGCATCCCGGTGCTGCTTGCCCGGGATGATGGTGTCGCCGCATTCGTCGCGCCGGGTCTTGACCTTGAACCGTTCTGCGAACTGCTCTATCGTCATGCTGTTTTCTCCTCGGTCCTTTTCATCTGTGCGGCCAGCGCAATTCGTCGCTGTTCTGCTTCGCACGGTGAAAGTCGCTCAACGATGTTTGGCTTTCCGTATTCTCGCCCCGGCTTCGACCGGTCTGGCTTATCCGCCCGGGCAAGAGCGCTACGTCTGGGCGATTTCCAATTCTTAGCCGGTCGCGGCGCTGAAGTGTGCTGTTCGTCAGCCATGGTCACGCCACGTTCGTCTCAAGCATTTCAGCGGCAATATCCGCAGCAGATGGCTCGTTTTTACGCTTCTTGATAATCCACAACGCGAGCAGTTCCGATGCGAACATGGTCAATGGTTGGTTGATGCGCGCGCCACTTTTCAAGCCGTCGGTATAGCGAGTGTCCAACCACTTATCAAATATGCCCAGTAAATCTTCGCGGGGAATCTCTCGTGTGCGAATGATGCTTTCTACATCCACCAATCCAACTCTTGGCAAGTGTTCTGGCGCATCCTCACAAAGATTGCCCTCGGGAAATTCCGCATAGTTGTCGGCCCAAGTTAATTGCAAATCCGTCCACAAATCTTCCTGTCCGCTTTTTGCAGTTGATTTTGGCGCGGCACCTGCCGACCCACCTGCCGCATCGGTTGGTAGGTTGGTTGGCTTACCTTCACTTCCATTCCCTTCACTTCTTTTCACTTCCCTTACTTCACTTCCCTTGCTAGCCTTTGCTTCCGTTTGCTTGGTTTTGCTAGCCTTTGCTAGACCACCACGACGGCCCGCTTCAGCGCGAATGCTGCTAAGATGTTCACGCGATGACATTACGCGTTCCCAATCTTCGATAATTCGTTTGCGACTCAGAAGTGGTTTGCCATCCAAAACGAGCGGCGTAAACATGCGGCGAACAGGGCCGCAATTTGTAGCCCATTGTGGCAAATCTTGGCAACCCGCTAGCATCCACAATTCGTTGTCGTCATCCGGCAGATACGGTCGAGTCTCGCAAAAGAATGCGGATTGGCAGAGCGTTCGATACATCCAGCGTTGCAACGGCGTCATGTATCGCACATGGACATCACCTTGGAAAACATCTTCGTTCCACGGTTGATACAGAGCCTTATCGGTGGTTTTTAACGGACTCATTGCGCGCTCCCATCTTGCGGAGCATCAGTCTTGGCCGCTTGTTCCGCCAGCGTTGCGGCAGCGGTAGAATTTCTTATCGGCTGCGCTGGCGCGGATGCCGGTCGCGGCACGTCATCGGTGGCAAGTATTCTGCCCGGGTGGGTAACAGATTTCAGTAAGCGCACCTGAATCGCTCGACGCGTCTCGGCACGAGCATCCCGGCGCTGGCCTTCTTCAAACTCTACGCGGTCGCCTTCGGTCAGTTCGATGTATCCGGCAACATCGCGGATATGCACAAAAAACTGCTCGCGGTTATGAATATCGGTTATAAAACCGAAACCCTTAGGTCCAAATCTTGCGACCACACCTATACGTTTGTTTGGCATGACGATAGCAATCCTTCTCTCTGTTGGCCCTGCGGTGCTGGCGGGTGTGACCTGAATCTTGTGGCAGCGGATTCTTTGCGCCGTCTCCCGTAAACTTCACCTTCTATGGTGGGAGCGTAACCAACTTCTTAAAGCAACAAAACTTATACCGTTTGGATGATGTGTACTTTTACTTGCCTATATTCGCGCGCTGTCCGGCTGTGGGCCACAATGCAGGTACGCGCTCAGTTTCCTGCTTTAGCATCCAACGGAAATTTTCCAGCGCGGCGCGGATACTTGCAGCCTTGCGCATGTTCGGCACGAGCGTGTTGGGACGTTGCAGCATCTCCGTCAATTCGGTGCGCAGCGCGGTCATCAGGTCTACCCGGTGCTGGGCCACATACATGGAGCGACAGGCACGAGAAACTTCCGATTCGTGCAGGCCCGCCACTTCCGCGAAAACCGCTTGCGTCAGTCCGATATCGTCCAGCCACTCGCGCAATGAATTTTGAGATTCAGGCAGCATTCTGCTAAGTCCTTTGTTTATATAGAAAGAATTCAAGACTTCGTAAGTCCATAAAAATGCGAGCATTTAACTCGCATCGGTAACAACGAAAAATTCCACTCGGGAGACTCGAAAACACACTAATCCCCGAAATTAACTCTCCAGTAATTTTAACAGATTCGGGAGGCAAAGTCAAGAGAAAAGTGTTGACAGATGCAAAATATTGTGAATGACTTTTTCCACTTCGTGGACTCGGCGACTCCCGGGCGACTCGGGCTACTTTCCTTTCCGCGCTTTGTCTATCGCGTCCATGAACAGTTCCAGTCGGTCATCGGCTGCGGGCGCGCCGAATTCGTAAAATTCTTTGACCACGCCTTCGCACAGGACAAAACCTCGCTTGCCCGCGTTTTCAATTCCCGGCGCAGAATCACCCAGACCGCAGAAGATACTATGTTCGCGGTCAAGCACCAGTTGAGAACCCGACACCGCTGAATAGTCACGTCCCGTTCGTCGGGGTTCTTTCCACATCAGCGTCGTTGCAGGTTTCTCGATGGCGTCGGGATATCGTGCTTTGAAATGCGCTAACAACGACGCCTTGTCGTGCAATCGGCTTTTCGTCATTACATCCTCCTCACCGCCGTTGCGGCAGTTCTAGCCTACTACGGGGTCGCTGGCACTCGACGCAATCAATGCTTTATGAGTGCCCAATTGCTGACGTTGCAAGATGCCAACTAAAACTTTCCGCCCATCTTCCACGGATACGTCTTCGGGCAGGGCTGGTGTTTCGGTTAAGGATGTGTTTAACCGTTCTGGGCTGGCTAAATCCTTGACACATTCGGCTATCATTTTCTGCTGTTTTTCGGTTAAAGGCGTGTTCAACCGTTTCCCGATTTTCATTTCGGCTTTGGTTAAAGACGTATCTAACCGTTTGTACCTGTCCGACAACGCTTGGTCAAACTCCTTCAACGTCTTGACTATCGGACTTCCTCCTCCCAACGACCGGCTCCGCATGGCGAAAATAATGGTGTGGCTAGATTCAATCCACGGGAGCGGTTCCGTATATCCGACCAACCGATACGCAGGCGATTGGTTTATAAATCGTGCAGGCTCGTACGTCAGCAACTTTCTTTGAACTAGACGACGCAGGGCGCGGCTTGCTGAGGCAGCAACTCGCGCCTCCAACATCTTTAGCGGTTCCTCGCAATCCCACGAATATGAATCGCCTTTGTAAGCACACTCGCGTGCTTCGTCTGGTGTAATCCATCCTTTCGCCGCTACCGCCATGATGCGTTTCTGTAGCAGCGATAAGCCTCGCACCCTTTTCGGTTGCACAGCGAGTGCAGTGGTCATGCCGTCTCCGTTTCGGTAGTTTCGGGAAACAATTTCAACGTCCCGTTACGATAGGCTTCTCGAATCATTTGGTACTGCCGCTGAGACTCGATATTTTTGTTGCAGCCGTACTTCCGCATGGCTGGAGTGGTGTAACGAAACAACAATGTGATGCGGGTGTCGCAGCCGTTCGTCCTGAATTGCCTCAAGGGTCACTGCAAAACCGGCCATGCGGGGTCACTTCAAAAGCGGCCATGGGAAGGATCCCGGAACTTAGATGTTGTACTCTTCCGTTCGCTTTTCGGGCAAGTCTAATCTCCCAGATTTCGAGCTAGAGGGCCATTTCCTCCTCGAAGCGCGGAAAAAATCTCGTTTGCAGGGCCGTGGTTGCATTTTCTCGAGGTCTCCCATGGCTCAGGTCATGGCTTTCCGGCTATTTTTCGACGCGCTGCTCTTCTATTGTTCCGCCGGTAACTTGGTCCTCCAGCTCCGCGGCCCGCATTTGAGGATATGGCCGTGGTGGAGGAGGCGGTCGAGCATGGCGGTGACCGCCGCGCTGTCGCCAAGCAGTTTCCCCCAGTCTTCCACCGGGCGGTTGGAAGTTACCAACGTGCTGGCGCGTTGGTAACGGCGCATCACGATCTCCAGTAGCTCTTCTGCCGCGGTGGGTCCTAACTTACGCATGCCCAAGTCATCGATGATCAGCAGGGGCACGGTAGCCAGCCGTTCCATGTGCTCTTTGCGTTTTCCGTCCAGGGCGGCTTCGGCGATTTCCTCGAGCAGGACGTGCGCTTCGCGGTAGATCACCCGATAGCCCTGGCCGATGACCGCCTGCCCGATGGCCTGGGCCAGATGGCTTTTGCCGCTGCCGGGTGGACCTAGAAAAAGTGCATCTTCGCGGCGAGCGATGAAGGTGGCCGTGGCCAGATCGAAGACCAGGCTGCGATTCATCTTCTTGTTGAAGTTGAAATCGAAGTTGTCGAAGGTCACCTGCGCATCGCGAAATTGCGCTTGTTTCCGGCGCCGTTCCAGCAGGCGGTCGCCGCGACGAGTCAGTTCATCGGATACCAGACAGGAGAGGAAGTCGATGGGGGCCATCGGTTCTGCTTGGGCTTGCTGCAGGCGCGTCTCCAGCACCGCCGCGATGCCGCCCAGACGCAGTTGGCGCAAGGCATGCTTCAACTCGATCAGATTCATTCCGGTTGCTCCTTGCTTTGGAGATTGATGAAATCGCGATACTCGGTGAGCCCGCGAATCAGGGGATCGATCTGGCGTAAAAACATTTGCGGGTGTGGGCGGCGCTCCAGATAACGACGCACGAAGCGATATTCATGCACACCGACGTCCAGCGCGGTAGCGCAGGCCTCTTCGACCGCGGCCGCTCCGTATTTCTTAATCAGGGAAAGCACTCCCAGAATGCGGCGGATGCCTGTCTCTGCTTGCCGCTGATAGATCAGCTGGCAGAGCTTGCCGATCTGAGCTCCCGCATGTTCGGCACGCCGCAACAGTTGCGTCGTGCCGAGCGGCATTTTCTTGGGGTGATCTTCTTCCTGGATGCGATATCCGCCGCGTTTCTGGCGCAGGTGCTCACGAAGAAGTTGGTGGGTGTTCGGATGCAGGATGCGCACGTACAGCGCATCCCATTGCACCTTCACCGGCCGCCCGATCCATCCCGGCGGCAAGCTGTAATAGGCGGCCTCGACCTCCACGCAACCGTCCAGATGCACGACGCGTTCTCCGTATTGGTAATAGCGGAAGGGTTCCAGAGGCAAGGGCAGCAAGTGCGGTTTTTCTTCGGCGAACATGACGGCCACCTGCCGTTTCGTCGTGCCATGGATGCGCGTGTCGGCCCAGCGCTGCTCCCAGCGATCCAGATAGGCCTGCGCTTCCTCCAGACTCTCGAAGCGCATTCCTTTGAGCGGTGTTTTCTGCGCGTGGCCGATCCCCGACTCCACTTTCCCCTTGCGATCGGGATCTTGGATCCGGCAAGGCAGTGCCACCACACCGTAGTGCGCCAGGACATCTCGAAACAGTGGATTGACAGTGGGATCGTATAGGTCGGGAGCCAGCACTCCTTCTTTCAAGTTGTCCAGGACCACCACTCTGGCGCAACCACCTAAGCGACGAAAAGCTTTCTCATGGAGTTCGGCCCAGATGCGCGCACTGGAACGCCAGGTCAGCAAGCGCACCGATTTGCGACTGTAGCCGAGAGTCAGCACGAACAGCCGCGTCCGGCGATACTTGCCACTCTGCGTTTCGCGCACCATCGGACCACTGCCGTAGTCGACCTGCGCTTCTTCTCCCATGGAGGTCAGGATGATGCCCGCCGCTTCTGGAAGCCGGGGGCCCCGAAGCTTGCGCACGAAGCGCTTCACCGCCTGATAGTCGCCTGCAAAACCGTGGTCGGACACCAGGTCTTGCCAGATCGCCTTGCCATTGCGTCCACGGGCGAGGTCCTGCTCGATCAACTCCCGGTGCGCTTCACAGACACTTGCCGAGGGAGGAGCAGGGTCACTCGGAGCGTCCTGTTTTTCTGAAAAAGAGCCTACAAAGTCGGGGGTCACCATGGCCGGTTTTGCCCCAGAGTCGGGGGTCACCCGTATGGCCGGTTTTGCCGGCGCTCGGCGTCCCCACCCAGGCAGGCACACCACCACCCCGGCTGACTTTAGGTAAGCACTTGCGGTTTCTCTACGGACACCAGTGGCTTGCTCGATGCGCCGTAAAGGCCATCCGAGCTTCCCCAGTGCGATGACTTGTTGCTTCTTTTCTTCGCTCAAGACATTGCTCATGCCGAAGGAGCCTATAAGGGCTCCTCTCGGAGTCAATGTCCCGGGCCTTCCTATGGCCGGTTTTCAGCTGACCCTACATGGCCGGATTTGGGTGACCCCTGAGGATTGTGGGTCACAGTCAGCGGGCATCATGGAGTGAAGAATCTTGCCGCCATTAAATGTGAGTATCCGCCCGTGGTCTAGCAAAACTTCTTTCTCAGGCGTGTGATACTCAGGTTTTCTGCGGAGTTGCGGAAACTGATACGCCCACTTGTGCATCGTTCCGCCAATTCGGAAAGTTCTTTCCTGTCCCATCGCCAACATAGGAACAATCATGCCTGCGGGGTCTTTGTGTGGACGGACAGTTTTTGATGGGTCGTAATTGTGGCACTGGACGTAATTTACGGGCATTTGGATTTGGCGTTCGATGCGTGCGACGATATCTGCCAAAAAGGATGGGATTTCGGGAATCTCACCGTCTGCTGCACCGCCGTACATGGTGTACGAGTGACCATAGTGGATGCTGGTCTTAGAACCGTCTAATCCGTTGCCCCATGGTTGTTGCAACATTTTTAGAAACAGCATGTTGGCTTCAGATGACGGTATCTTCACATTCCCACTCCTGTGGTTTGGATTCTGCTGCGGGCATCAGACTTTTTACAAAGATGGCGAGGTTACGGATAGTCTCTTCATCGCCATGAAAAGCGATGGACACTAAAAATTGTCCTGAGTCCTTTTCAACAACTTCTGCGGTAACAGTAGGAGGAAACAAACTAGTCAGTTCAGCATCAATGCTGGCTGTTGAGGATTGAAGACGGCGAAAATTTCCCCCTACAGCGGCTTGTTTATGAATTTCTTGGCGGTGAGTTTGTAATTCTGCCAACGATGGAAAATCGCTCCCGCAGCAACGCAAAGTCACGGTACACAAATCTTGGTCGGTGTAACGGTCTACTGCATACTCGACTTCTTCTCGCCAAGTGTTCAGTGTGTCAGCGGCTTTAGACGCTGATTTGAAAACGGCATCAATTTTATCAACGAGTCCACTAAGTGTCCCTGCGAGGCTACCCGATGCGTAAATAAGCCATTCAGGTTCGGACGGGATGGTTTCGTGGTTTGAATCAACGACTTGGAAACCACCGTCCCAAGGAACTACTTGAGCGTGCTTCAAAGTGTTGTAATAGGCACCCAAACCTGCCATGTAGTCGTGCGAATCTTGACGAGACTGGCTACAGTGTGTGTTTCGGTCGTCTGACTCCAACTTGGGTTTCTTGTTCACATCTTTTAGGAGTCGCTGAATCGTACGGATGTTCGCACCAAGATGCATGCGGCAAAACTCTGTCCAAGTGTGACAACTCTTGATGGGTACTCGCAAGCGGTTTGCACTATCCCGTTCGGCAGTCTCAAAATATTCCCGCAAGGTGATGATTTGCGGCAAGACTTTTGCAAAATCGTTCACTCCCTGAATTACAGTATCCGCAACTTGGTTCATTTCGCTGGCAAGCAGGGGTGTAGGCGACAAAGTGTCGTCAACGCTCATCTGCTGCAAAATTTTCGCTTGAACGTTGGCGGGTAACTCGTCCATGTGTACGGGACTCATGGCTACGCTGCCACCTGTGCAGCAACGTATGCACGCAGGTTCGCCACAGGAATCACGATTTTCTTACCTAGTTGAAACGATTTGAGTTTTCGCAGGTACACCAACTGACGGACAGCGTGCGTACTCGTCGCCATGAACGTTGCTGCCTGCGGAATATCAAGGCAGACAGGTTCAATGGTGATGGTGGCGTGGCGTGAGACAGCAACCACAGGTGAATCTTTTTTGGGTCGGGACATGGTAAAGACACTCCAACGTCATCTGGAATGTCCACCACGCAATGTGGGAGGAACTACGCTTGGTTATCTACTGCGTGAGAAAGCACGATACAGGTATCGCCCACGCATCTACTTCGCCAAGGCGTGATTACTGCATGGGTTCGCATCAGCCATCAACCCCCATGCGCAACACTGCCCTGCGCTGGAAGCCTGCGTGCCCATTTCCTGACAATTATTATGCCACAGTCGAGCACAGAAATCAAGCATAAAACGCACGCCTGTAAGGGTTTTCGATGTCCCATTACGGCGAAAGTGGGACATTTATTTGACGAGCGCCAGCTTGGATGCGGGCAGAGCATCTTTCTGGTTTCGCAGCGATGCCCCGGTCTTCGTGGCAGCATCCTGCAAGTCTGCGTCGTCCACGATGTTGTAGCGCTCAAACACTTCATCTGTGGCATGGCCGCTAATGCGTTTGGCAACAACGCGGTCCACTCCGGCGCGAATCATGTTGCGAATCGCAGAGCGCCGCAGGGCGTGGAAAACCAATCCCTCGTATTTTGCGCCATCGAAGTGACTGACAATCGAGACGCCATTTTTGATAACGGGAATCGCAGCCTTCACGCACGCTTTGCGCCATGCTTTGATAAACGACGCGATGGGCGCGCCATTGTTAGTAAAAACTCTGTCGTTTGGACCTGCGGTCTTGCCCCATGATGTTCGACGCAGGGATTCAAAAAGCGCGGGCAGTCCATCAATCATCGGAATATTTCGCGCGCTGTCGGTCTTCGTTTCCGCTGCGGACAGGCGAATCATCTTGTCTTTCAGGTCCACGGAAGACCAGCGCAGATTCAGAATTTCGCTCAAGCGCATCCCTGTGTAGTAGCCCACCTGCAAAAGTGGCTGCACGTAAGCGTATGGTTTGCTGGTGGTGCCCAGCGATACGTTTTTGATTTCCACGCCCAACGCATCGTACAGCCGCTGATACTCGGCCATGCCGATGAACCCTGTGCGTGGTTGTTTCGGCTCCGGCAACAATTTTATGAATGGCGCGGTTTGCAACTTGCCCGCCTGCTGCGCGAGTTTGAACATGCGACGGAGCGCCGCGAGTGAGCGGTTGACCGTGCCATTGGCTGCACCTGCTGCCGTCCGCTGCGCTTTGAATTCTGCAATGCGTTCCGGCGTGATGCTGGCAATGCGCGCGCCCTTGTCCGTCGCTTTGCCTTCAGCAGATTCATCATAATCAAAAAATTCGTCCAGCCAGTTCAAACCACAAACATAGTCGGCCTCGGATTCGCTGTTTTTCATCAGCGATTTGCGTTCCTGTTCGCGGTAGTCGTTCATGTAGAGCGCTCGAAGCGCGCCATAGCGCATCTGCGTTGGGTCAGACCCGACCTTGACCGCGCCGCTGTCAGTGTTCTTGACCAGTTCTTTCAAGAACGCTTTTGCGGCGGTGATATTGGTCCACGATTCAGGTAGTTTGGGGTCGCATCCGGGTTTTAGTTCGCCGCGAACCTTCGTGGTACGACGGACTGCTCGACCGTTGGCGTCCTGCACCTGTGCGGTCCAGAACGCGCTGATGCCGACGCGCGGTGGAATAAGGCAACCTGTGCCACGGTCGCGTTTAACTTTTTTAGGCGTTGCGGTTGTATCAGACATTAGCTTTGCTCCTCGTCTTCGTCAGTCTCCGGCGTCCACTGCACACCCATTTCGGCCATCCATGCCACATCTTCGGCTTCGCCAATTTCTTTCGGGATACTCGCCTCAATCTCGCCACTAATTTCATCAGGCGGCGCGCCCATATACGCAATATGCAAATAGTTTTCTCGCGTCAGCGGGACGCCCTTTTCAATCATCAATTGCAGCACTATGTCGTTTGTCACTAGCTCACCTTCGGTGCGGGCACAAAATCTCCTGCCCGGTTGCTGTGTTTTTCGGGCAGATAATGTGTGATACCATTGTTGGCTGCTGCGGCGGCTTTGTACTTGGGATTCCTCATTCGCAGTGCAGTGATAACTTCGGAGACGGGAATGAGCGTCGTGTACGGCGTCGGCAGAACAGTGGTCCCATCGAACAACCGCGCGATGGTCGCGGCTTCGGGTGTGTGTGTCCACGCCACCATCCAATTGCCGTTTGCGTCGAAAACCACCAGAGTGTTTTGCATCGCTTCTTCCGTTTTGCGGTCCCTCAGCATACAAAGAGTTTACCGCAACTGTCAGTTGACTGTCAAGTGAGAAATGTACCCGCGATGATAAACCTATATCATTCCTAATTTCAACGTGTTGGGAGGTCGTACAATTGGCAGTACATCAGATTCTGGATCTGATTATCCTGGTTCGAGTCCAGGCCTCCCAGCCAAATCTCGTAAAAAGCCTTCGATAAACCGCCAAACGTATCCGCCCTTGTGAAGAAAGCTGGTCGCGTGCGGCGCATGGACGTCTGTTGGGGGACGATGGTAAGCTTTCGCGCTTAGGCATCGCAGGCGATGGCGTCGCCACGTTGCTACGAGCAAAAATTTTTCAACACTCGCCGGGACACATCGCATGGAATCAGACTCCAAGAACCCGCGCAGCGGAGCACAAGGTTTGCGCGCGCTGGCGCAGCCAGTCGCGGCACCGCTGAGCCGCGCGGCAATATTCCTGGTGGTGACGGTGAAGCCGGGGTCCGAGAATCGCGCGACGGTGCGGTCGTTCTGCGCGGACCTGAGCGCGATCATTCGGGCGGTGGAAACGCGGGATCTGGAAGCCGGGCTTTCCTGCATCGTGGGCGTAGGGTCGGAGGCGTGGGACAGGCTATTTGGAGCGCCGCGGCCTGCAATGCTGCATCCTTTCCGGGAGATTCGCGCCGGAGGACGGGACGCTCTGGCTACGCCCGGCGATTTGCTATTTCACATTCGCGCGAAGCGCATGGATTTGTGTTTCGAAGTGGCGACGCAGATCATGGCGCGCATCGGAGAAGCGGTCGACCCGGCAGACGAAGTGCAGGGCTTTCGTTATTTTGATGATCGCGACCTCATCGGCTTCGTTGACGGCACGGAGAATCCGCGGGGCCAGGAAGCGATGGACGCCGTATTCGTCGGCGAGGAAGACCCAGCGTTCGCTGGGGGCAGTTACGTCCTTGTGCAGAAATATCTGCACGACATGGCGGGATGGGATGCGCTGACGACGGAAGCGCAGGAGCGCATCATCGGCCGCAAGAAGCTTTCGGACATTGAATTGGACGCGTCGGTGAAGCCGAGTTCGTCGCACAGTTCGCTTACTACGATCGTCGAGAACGGGCAAGAACAGAAAATCCTGCGCGACAACATGCCGTTTGGGCGGCCCACGCAAGGCGAATTCGGAACGTATTTCATCGGCTACAGCCGTTCGCCGAGCACGATTGAGCTGATGCTCGAAAATATGTTCGTCGGGCGGCCACCCGGCAATTACGACCGGCTGCTCGACTTCAGCCGCGCTGTCACCGGCAATTTGTTTTTCGTGCCGTCTGCGACGTTTCTGGACGACGTGAGCGACGACGAGGCCGGCGATGGTTTGGTTTCGGACGCGCCGCCGGCGCCGCCCGAAAATTCTCAACCCGCGCCCTCGCGAAACGAGGGTTCTCTCGGCATTGGTTCCCTGAAAGGAGATCACCCCGATGAATAATCTTCATCGCGAACTAGCGCCCATTTCCGATGGAGCATGGGCTCAGATCGAAGAGGAAACTTCGCGCACGTTCAAGCGTTATTTGGCTGGGCGCCGCGTGGTGGACGTGCACGCGCCGGAGGGCACGGCTCTTTCCGCCGTCGGCACCGGCCACCTGCGGACAATTGCGGCTCCGAAGGACGGCATCATCGCTCGGCAGCGCGAGGTGAAGGCGCTGGTTGAACTGCGTGTGCCTTTCGAGTTGAATCGCCAGACGATCGACGACGTGGACCGCGGTGCGAATGATTCGGATTGGCAGCCGGCCAAGGACGCCGCGCGCCTGGTCGCTTTTGCCGAGGATGGCGCGATATTCGACGGCTATGCGCCCGCCGGGATCGAGGGCGTGCGGCAGGGAACCAGCAATCCGAAAATGACCCTTCCTGCCGACGTGCGCGAATACCCCCAAGCCATCGCGGAAGGTTTGAGCCAGTTGCGGCTCGTCGGCGTCAACGGTCCATACTCGGTGCTGCTCGGCGCGGATGCTTACACGGCGCTGGCCGAAACCAGCGACCATGGTTATCCCGTGCTGGAGCACGTCAAGCGGCTGGTGGAAGATAAAATTATTTGGGCGCCGGCCATCGCCGGAGCTTTTGTGCTGACCACTCGCGGCGGCGATTTTGATTTGCACATCGGGCAGGATCTTTCGATCGGCTACCTCAGCCACACCGATACGATCGTGCGACTGTATTTGCAGGAGACTTTCACGTTCCTCTTCCTTACCGGCGAAGCTGCGGTGGCGATTGGTCCTCCGGGGAAGGCGAAGAAGGGCTGACGGAAGTAACTGCACCCGCCGGCGAATGGGCTGCGGAAGACCTGGGTTAAGAACGGAGGCCTGGTTGAAGCTATCCGCCATCGCGCTTTTGTGCTGCCTTCTTTTACCTCACGGCCCTCGAGACGATTTGAACCAGGGAACAATTTGCGTCGCGCCCATATCTGCGGAGAGGCCTACGCGATTTCTCGTTGACTACAATCCGGCGACTCTCGCGTTGCGCATTGATAAGCGAAAGGCGATACCGTGGCCGCACGTGGAAGGCACCCGGATTGAAGGCTTGGACCCGAAACAACGCCATCTAGTGGTGATCACTTCCGACGGGAAGAGCATTCAATCATTTTGGTTCCGATTTGCCGATTATAAGAGTGAGCGTCTGTGTCTGGGATTCGACGGGTTTCCCGCAGAGCTGCAGGCTGGCGGCGCCAGCTGGTGCAAGTGCAAATGATGTCTAGCCGTTAAAAATTGTGCCGCGTGAAGCTGCCGGTCCAGCGGATTCCTGCCTGGCGATCGTCGCAAAACGAGTCAAACCCTTAGTACAGATGCGTGCGATAGATACTTTCGATTGGACGTGATGCTTTGGGTCTGCCACATTTGTATTGCCGATTCATAGCTTCGCGGCCGTGAATTGGCACGAACCCCGAGGTTCCCGCCTCAGCCTTGCTGCTCCTTTTTTTTCGAACCGCGGACTCCGCCGTCTGCACACGCTACAACCGAACGCACGAAAATCGCGTTCGGTACCACAGCTCGCGATTCCAAATCAGGAGGATCACATGAAGGGATTAAAGCGTTACACGCACGTCGCAGTGCTTCTGCTCGGTTTGCTCAGCTCGACGGCGGTTCCCATCGCCGCGCACGCCGATAACATCACCGGGAGGTTCACGCTTACCTCCGAAGCTCACTGGGGCCGGACAACTCTGCCGCCCGGTGAGTACACGTATAGCATCTCGGCGGAAGATGTGATGCCGATCGTGATCGTGCGTGCGGTGAAAGGCGATGTCGGGGCGTTTGTGTTTCCCACGAGCGTCACGGAGGCTCGTCGCGGTGAGCCGGATAAGTTAGTGCTGGAAAAAACCAACGGCGGGATGGCGGTGACGTCCTTATACGTGAAGGATAAGGGCGTGGTGTTGCATTACGGCATACCGAAAGCGTTGATCGAAACTGCGGCTAAGGCGCCGGAGCCGAAGCTGGCAGCGTCTTTGCAAGCGAAGTGAATTCGGAGCGGTGGACGCGCGGGCGAGTTGACACTCGCCCGCGCGTTTTTTTGGTGTGCCGAGCATGATCGACAGCTAGGAGGTGCAAGTCCTCTTCACAACGTGATGGACGTGAAGTGATAGCGAAGCGCAAGGGCGAAATAACACTCGCCGCGAGGCGGGGCCTGAAAGAAGCGCGGAGCAAAGACGCGAGCCGATGAACAAGAACTGGATGTGAGGCAGGCAGTGTTCGGGCGAGCTGGCCAATGGCAGCGAAGCCCTAATCCATCAAGGGCACTGAATGTAAATCCAGCGGTTGCGCGTCGAAGGCGGTCGAGATTACCTCGGGAGATCTGCTACCGGTCTCGAATTCGAGACTGAGGAGCGAGAGATCGTTTCTGACCCGGTGGCAGAAGTCAGCAGAGGGCGTATTAGCTGCGCAAGCAGTGAAGGCCCGAACGGTCCCCGGAAGGGGATAAAGGGAGCGATGAGTACGCGGCGCAACTCAACCACCGACAAGCGGCAGAAAAACCAGTATGGTCTGGCCTTCCCGGAGGAGAGTAGGGGTGCAGCCCCGATGGCCTTCGAGGCAGGGACCGAATCGGAGTTGGCGGAGCGCAAAGCAGAAAGTCCGGCTACCGAGCAGTGGATGGAAGAAGTCTGCGAGCGGGGAAACTGCAAGCAGGCGCTACGACGAGTGAAGGCCAACAAAGGCAGTCCGGGCATCGACGGGATGACGGTCGAGCAGTTGCCGGGACAGCTAAAAGAGCACTGGCCAGCCATCCGGGAACAACTCCTCAACGGAACCTACACACCCCAAGCGGTGAAACGGGTGGAAATCCCGAAGCCGGACGGCGGGGTGCGCAAGCTGGGCATTCCGACGGTGCTGGATCGATTCATCCAGCAAGCGGTGAGGCAGGCGCTGCAGAGGAGTTGGGACGGAACGTTCTCCGAACACAGCTATGGGTTTCGGCCCAAGCGATCGGCACATCAGGCGGTGGAGCAGGCGCAGCAATACCAAGCTGAAGGCTACCGCTGGGTGGTGGACCTGGATCTCGAGAAATTTTTCGATCGGGTCAACCACGACCGATTGCTCGCAAAGATTGCCGAAAGGGTCAGCGATAAGCGATTGCTGAAACTGATTCGTGCGTTCTTGCGAGCCGGAGTAATGGAGAACGGGCTGGTGAGTCCGGCCGAAGAAGGAACACCGCAGGGTGGTCCTCTCTCGCCCGTGCTGTCGAACATCGTACTCAACGAACTGGACCAGGAGCTGGAGCGACGCGGACATCGGTTCACCCGGTATGCGGATGATTGCAACATTTACGTCCGCAGTCGGCGAGCCGGTGAGCGAGTGATGAGAAGCGTGACGCGACTCCTCACGACAAAGCTCAAGCTACGGGTAAACAACGAGAAGAGCGCGGTGGCTCGTCCATGGGAACGGAAGTTCCTGGGGTTCAGCTTCACGAATCACAAGCAACCGAAGAGGCGCTTGGCGCCGAAAGCGGTGGCACGGTTCAAGGAGCGAGTCCGGGAACTTACGTGGCGGACCCGGGGCATAAGCCTCGTCCGAATGGTCCATGACTTAGCGGAATATCTCCGCGGATGGATCGGCTACTTCGGACGATGCGAAACACCGGACGTGTTAGCCAAGCTGGAGCAATGGCTCCGACGTCGACTTCGGTCGATGGTCTGGACACAGTGGAAACGAGGCACCACAAGATATCGAGAGCTCCGCAAGCGCGGCATCGCTGCGCAGGAGGCCGCGCAAACCGCGGGTAGCTCTGATGGACCGTGGCACCTTGCCCAGACTCCAGCGCTGAACATCGCTCTCCCCAACGCTTACTTCGTCTCGTTCGGGCTTCCCGAGCTCACTGTTCATGGCTAGCTCAACCCGCCGAACCGCCGGATGCGGACCCGCATGTCCGGTCGTGTGGCAGGGGAGAGTGGGCGACC
>CAWDRJ010000004.1:0-277488 GCA_963804625.1 uncultured Acidobacteriota bacterium
CGATGCCGGCGAACACGCAGCCTGGATTGCTGAAGGGCCAGTACGCAATGCTGATGCGCGGCTACAACGAAGTGACGGGAGTGGAGAAAGCAGTCGTCGGCAGCTTGACGTTTGATGGCACCGGAAATATCACGGGCGGCGCGCTCGACGTGAACTCCGCCGGAACGGGACGTCGGGAATCTTGTCGGACGTGGCGGCCACGGGCTTTACGTGATCGGGCCGGATAACCGCGGAGTGATGAGCATCACGCCGGCCGGGCAAGCCCAGGGAATATTCACGTTCTCCGTAGGCAACGTGCTCAACGGCGTGGCGATCCAAGGCCTACATGACCTCCTTCACCGATGATTCGGGAAACGGGGACCTGTATGCTGCGGACTCTGCGGCTGCAGGACCCTACTTCATTCAACAACAATGCATTTGCGGGAACCTATGTTTACGACAATACCGGCCAGGATCCCGCGGGCTATCGCGTGGCGGAAGTTGGCCTGACCACGCTCAATGCCGCTAATAGCCGTCACGTCTGGCAGCGCTGATACTAACCTCAACGGCACGACGGGAAGCATTACAACGATAACCGGGTCCTACACAACTCCAGACAGCAACGGCCGCAGCTCTGCTTACGATGACCGTGAACACAACGCCATCCAGCGTCGTGGTGTACCAAATTTCGGCGAACGAAGTGGCGTACATGACCCTGGATGCGCGTGCCACCAATGTCCTGCTGGCGGGAACGGCAGTGAAGCAGTCCAGCCCTGGATCTTTCTCGAATACTTCGCTGGCCGGGCCGGACGTATTCAGTCTGGCGGGCGGCGCGGCTGGGGGAACCTCGGCGAATATTGGACTTTTGACGCTGACAGCGGGAACCACGCCCACCGTCAACGTGACGCTCGATTCGAACGATGGTGGCACGGTGACGATCGGCCAAGCGCTGACGGGGGCTTTATCCATCGCGGCCAACGGACGCGGCACGATGAGTCCGGGCGGGAACACCTTGATTTTTTATCTCACGCAACCGGATACCGGTTTCGTGATGGCTACCGACAGCTCGGTTTCGTTCGGGCCGATCGAGCGCCAAACCGGCGCACCGTTCTCCGCGACGCCGTTCGCGAACGACAATTTATTCTTTGGACCGCAGGAGCCGGTGTCGGGAACCGAGAGCGAATTTTCGGGCATTGCCATGATTGGAGCTTCGAGCAGCTTCACTCCGCTGGACGACGAAACGCACCCTGGCGGCGATCTTTTCTTCGATCAATCCCTGGGCAGCTTCACGTACGCCGTGAACGCGTCCGGGCATTTCACGACGACGAGCGCCACGCAGGGCAACCTATCCGGGTACATGGTTTCGCCGTACGAAGCAATTTTCCTGGATGCGAACGGACCGCCGTCAGACCCGGCGCCTTCGGTGCATCCGCACGTGGTTGTGGCGCAGTCCATTCCCGCGCAGGCCACGTCGGGGGTGACGGTGGCGCCGACGAGTTTGACATTTACTTCGCAGACGGTCCTGACTACTAGCGCACCGCTCAGTGTGACCGTCTCGAACAACGGCGCAACGACCGTGAATTTCAGCGGATTCGCAACCGCGGGACCCGACGCGGAAGACTTCTCGGTTCCGTTGCCGAACTCCGTAAGTATGTGCAGCCCGACCGGCACGCTAGCAGCTAACTCCAGCTGCACAATTAATGTGTTGTTCACGCCTCAGGCAACCGGGACGCGGACGGCGACTTTGAATGTGTCGGACAACGCGACGGGAAGTCCGCAGACGGTGGCTTTGAGCGGCACCGGCACGGCTCCGCTGGGGACGATTACGATTTCGCCGACGATGCTGACTTTCGCTTCGCAGACGGTGGGGACTACCAGCGCGACGCAGACGGTGACGATATCGAATAACGGAAACGTGAACGTCACATTCGCCAGCATCGCGATTACCGGTGATTTCTCGGGAGCTACCACTGCACAGTGCCCGGCTATTGCGGTGGATGCTGCTCCGTGCACTTTCCAGATTGCGTTCAAGCCTACGGCGGCAGGCACGCGCACCGGTGCGATTACGTTCACCGACAATGCCACGGGCAGCCCACAGACTGTGACGTTGACGGGAACGGCGGTGAACGGGCCGGCGACTGTCACGGTGTCTCCGACGTCGCTGACGTTTGCATCGCAAACGGTGAGTTCGACCAGCCCGGCGCAGAACGTTACGGTGATCAATACCGGAACCGGCCCCGTGAATTTCACGAGCTTCTCGATTACCGGCGAGAACAGCAGCAGCTTTGCACTGGCGAGCAGCGGCTCGACCCCTTGCAATCCCACCGGGACTTTGGCGGCGAACGCCAATTGCATGATCGGAGTGACGTTTACGCCGACGGCTACTGGAGAACTCACCGCTACTCTCAGCATCGCGGACAATGCCACGGGAAGCCCCCAACTGGTTTCGCTGAACGGCACCGGCAACAATTCTCCCGTGATCATTACGATTCCTCCCGGAGGATCCGCGACTGGGACAGCCACACCGGGCGGCACGGCGTTTTTCGGTTTGCAAATTACAGGAGCGCCGGGAGTGACTGGCACTGTGCAACTCGGTTGCACGCCGTCTTCGCCGACAATTACATGCAACGTGATTCCCAGCTCGATTACGTTGACCGGGAAGCCGATTGAGGTTGCGTTTGGGATTCAGACGTACTGCCAGGGCGCGACGAATACGGGATTCGCGCCGAGCGTGCCGGGAAGTTGGCCTGCGGGCGGGATCGCGCTGCTGCTTTTGTCGCTCGGTCTGGGCGGGCTCGCTTGGATGATGCAACGGAACCGGCGCGTGGCGTTGACCTTTGCGGTGTTGATGCTCGTCGCACTGGGCACCGCCGCCTGCGGCAGCCTCGCGAAAGGCCCGAACGGAGCTACGCCTCCGGGCACTTACAGCCTCACATTAACGACGACATTCAATGGTCAGACACAAACTATGCCGAACTTCCTGACGCTCGTCGTAAAATAGGTCCTGCGGGCGAGGCCGCAGCGGCGGAACTGCACGCTGAAGAGTCCGACGGCAACTCCTTTGCTATCAGAGATTTATGCGTTGACATGATCCGAAGCGATACAGCAACAGCGGCGAAGTACTACAGACTTCGCTGTATGGCACTCCGTAGTTCCCGCGAAGTATAGTCCCGGTACGTATCCGCGCAGTATGTATCAGGATACGCCGGGTCCGAATCCGAAGGAGACAACTTACATGTCCATTCTGGCCTGGATCGTCCTGGGGCTGATCGCCGGCTTCATCGGAAGCAAGATCGTCAATAAGAGCGGTGAAGGCATCGTGCTGGATATCGTGCTTGGGATTATCGGCGCGATTGTGGGTGGATGGCTCTTCAATCGCTTCGGAGCTTCTGGCGTCACTGGAGTGAATTTGTACAGCTTATTGGTGGCGGTGATCGGGTCCGTTGTATTATTAGTGGTGTATCACGCGATTCGCCGCGTGGCATAATTGATTCGTCAGGTGTGGTATGAAAGCACTGGTTTCAACAAATCCTCAGGCCATACGCGTGCCCAAGCTATGCCCTCGTTGTGGAAGCAAGTACGTACACCGTTCCCACCGCCACGGAGTAGTTGATCTGGTATTTCGTGCGGTGCTGCTGCGCCCTTTTCGCTGCGAAGACTGCGACGGGCGATTCTACCGGCGAGCGAGCTAGACGGGCGCGCACACCCGGACTCTCATGCGAGATCGGGAGTGATTCAGCGACGCGAGTCTTTGACCGCTAGGCGTGGGCCGCGTATTCCGTTCTACCCTTGCAAGTCGAATGCGGGCATTTGCAATCCACGTCCGCCATTTCTTCCATCGCTTCGCACTGCGGGCTGCAAAAGTCCTCCGAAGTCACCTGACAAGTACAGATTGGATGCGCGCATTTCTTGGTTTCCTGGGCTGCCATGGGTATTTCTCCTTTCTGCTGGTTAAAAGCCGAAGTCTAATCCCAACTGGCGCGGTTATCCATACTTGAATTCCACCAACGGGCTGCGCGAATTGCTGCAATAACGGGCTGCTAATTTCCCATTTCTTTTGAAACCGGGACGCACTAAGCTGTCCGCCCACTACCTCGGGCTTGGAGCCGGCGCCTCGCCCTCCTGCCTGCCGAATAAGGAGACGCCGGCCCATGACGATTCGGGACATCTTATTCGGCAAGCCGCTCCCTACCTGGGACGAGCGCGCGGAAGAACTGGGAACAGGCACCGGGATACCGATCTTCGGCCTCGATGCGCTCAGTTCCGCGGCTTACGGGCCGGAAGCGGCGCTCACGTTGCTTATTCCGCTCGGCGCGGCCGGAATCGCTTACATCGTTCCGATCAGCGCCAGCATCATCGTGCTGCTCGCGATCGTTTATTTTTCCTACCGGCAAACGATTGCGGCATATCCGGGGGGCGGCGGCTCCTATACCGTCGCTTCAGAAAACCTCGGGACGTTTGCGGGACTTTTGGCGGCTGCGGCGCTAATGATTGACTACATTCTGACGGTGGCGGTGGGAATTTCCGCCGGGGTGGGCGCGCTGGTTTCCGCGTGGCCTCAAATGCTGCCTCATACGTTGCTTCTGTGCCTGGCTATTTTGGTCTTCATCACGATCGTAAATTTGCGCGGGATGAGGCAGGCAGGAATTTTCTTCATGGTACCGACGTATATCTTCATCGGCAGCCTGCTGGCGACGATCGGATGGGGCGTGTTCAAGTGCTTGGCCGCCGGAGGAAATCCGGTTGCGGTGCAAATGCCGCCGCCGGCTGCCGCCGCGCATCCGCTGATGGCTGCCGCCGGCGCCTGGCTGTTGTTGCAATCATTTTCGAGCGGCTGCACGGCCATGACGGGCGTGGAGGCTGTCAGCAACGGCGTGCGGGCGTTTCGCGAACCGAAAGTGCAGACGGCACAACGCACATTGACCGCGATTATTGCGCTCTTGATATTCATGCTGGGCGGAATCGCGTATCTGGTGCGGGCATATCACATCGCGGCCACCGACCCGGGACTTGCGGGCTATCAAAGCGTGCTTTCGATGATTGTCGCGGCGGTGGCCGGGCGCGGGCCTTTTTATTACATCACGATTGGATCGGTGCTAGTGGTGCTGTGTTTGTCGGCGAACACGGCGTTCGCGGATTTTCCGCGGCTGTGCCGGGCGATTGCGCTGAACGGATACTTGCCGGATGGTTTCCGATTGCGCGGAAGGCGCCTGGTCTACTCCTGGGGCGTCTACGTGCTGGCGATGTTGTCGGCTGTGCTGCTGGTCATTTTTGGCGGCGTGACCAATCGCCTGATTCCGCTCTATGCGGTGGGAGCGTTTCTGGCATTCACGCTTTCGCAAGCCGGTATGGTGGCGCATTGGCGGCGGGTGCGCGGTCCGGGCTCGGGAAGATTCATGCTCGTCAATGCCACGGGAGCGATCGCGACGGGAATCACGACGGCGATCGTGCTGGTGGCAAAATTCGTAGACGGCGCGTGGATGACGGCGTTGCTGATTCCGGCGCTGCTGATGGTGATGATGGCAGTGCATCGTTACATTGGGCGCGTGGCGAAAGAATTGGAGTGCCCTCACCCGCTCAACGTCGGAGGGCTCCGCCCGCCGCTGGTGATTCTGCCGGTGCAGCAATGGGGCATGCTCACCCAGAAGGCGCTGCAAGTGGCGCTTACGATTTCGCCCGATGTGCAGGCGGTGCACGTTTGCGGCGACGGAGACGCGCAGACGTTGCAAGAGCACTGGACGCAGTTGGTTGACGATCCCGCAAAGCAGGCGGGATTCACTGCGATGAAGCTGGTGATGCTGGATTCGCCATATCGCTTCGTTATTGTGCCGATCGTTGATTATGTGCTGAAAGTGCAGCAGGAAAATCCGGGGCGGCGCATCGCGGTGGTGATTCCGGAAATGATCGAGAGCCACTGGTGGCATTATTTTCTGCAGAACAACCGGTCGGAATTGCTGAAGGCGCTGCTGCTATTGAAAGGAAATCAGCGGATTATTCTGGTCAACGTCCCTTGGTATTTAAAGGCGTAGCGACAGGCGATAGGCCACTGGGCTACTTTGCTTCACGCAGGAAACGCGCTGCTTCTTCGGGCGGCGTGGGATTGATGTAAAAGCCGGTTCCCCACTCGAAGCCTGCTACTTTCGTGAGCTTGGGCATCATTTCGATGTGCCAATGATAGTGGTCGTTGATTTCCTCGCCGATGGGAGAAGTGTGGATCACGTAATTGTACGAAGGAAACGCCAACGCGGAATCGAGGCGGCCCAGAAAATCGCGCAGCACGCGTGCGAGGCTTGCGTAATACGGCGCGGGCATATTTTCAAACGCTGAGCTGTGCTGGCGCGGAAGAATCCAGGTTTCAAACGGGAAACGCGGAGCGTACGGCGCGAGCGCGATGAAATGCTCGTTTTCCAGAATCATGCGCGATTTCGTCTCGATTTCCTGGCGGATCATGTCGCAGAAGATGCAGCGCTCTTTTTCGTCGTAGTAGCGCTTGGAATTGTCCACCTCTTCGCGCACACGCTTGGGAACGATGGGCAGCGCAATCAATTGCGAGTGGGTATGCTCGAGCGAGGCGCCGGCCGGCTCGCCGTGATTTTTGAAAAGCAGGATGTAACGGAAGCGGCGGTCGTTTTTCAGATCCAGCATGCGATCGCGATAGGCCCAGAAAACTTCTTCCACGCCTTTTTCATTCATGGTGGCGAGCGTGTTCTTGTGATCGGGAGTTTCTATGATCACTTCGTGCGCGCCGATCCCATTCATGCGGTCGAAAAGGCCTTCGCCTTCGCGGTCGAGGCCGCCTTCGATGCCCAGAGCCGGAAACTTGTTGGGGACTACGCGGACGGTCCAGCCGGGCGTGTCCTTGCCAGTGCCGTTGCGGCCATAGGCGAGAATTTCCGGAGGCGTCTTGCCTTCATTTCCAGGGCAGAAGGGACAGTTCGGCGAGCCTTTGATCTGCACGCTTTCCCGCACAAAATCCATCGGCCGCTTGCTGCGATCGCTGGAGATAATGACCCAGCGGCCCGTGATGGGATCCTTGCGAAGCTCCGGCAAACGTTTTCCTCCTCGGCCCGAAAATTGCCCTATTTTAGGGCACTGGAAGCGCCAATTTCCGCGTTTTCCGCTGCTTTTATTCTACTACCGTGAGGGGCTGCTGAAGCGTTTCAAATGGAGGGGTGCTCACTTTTTCACACGGCGGGCAGCGCGGGGCAGGATTTAGTTGCGCTCGGCGTTGAACGCGCCTTTGTGCAGGCGCACCAGAGGCTTGGCGCCGGGGCGCGTTTCGATAGCCAGAACATCGAAGCGGCATTCGGCGCTTTCGATGTGACGAGCGCGCAGA
Source organism: uncultured Acidobacteriota bacterium (assembly GCA_963804625.1). Taxonomy (GTDB): domain Bacteria; phylum Acidobacteriota; class Terriglobia; order Acidiferrales; family UBA7541; genus Palsa-295. Next base: position 7,316 of record CAWDRJ010000004.1, read on the forward strand.
AATTGCCGGGCCATACACGAGAGGTTGCGACGCTTTTCCCAATTCATCGCGTCTTCGGGAGTGCGTTGAATTGTTGGCGGCGATTTTGAGTTGGCTGCCGTGGTTTCGGGCATGGTGCGCGTTTTCAGTTCGACGAAGGCGAGCACGGGACCATCGTAGCCCACCATATCAATCTCACCTTTGATTCCATGCGTTGTGAAATTACGCGCGATCAGAGTGTAACCGTGGCGGCGCAAATACCAGTAAGCGTAAGTTTCGCCGCGAACGCCAGTCTGGCGCGCGCGCAGCTTCGCGGAAAGCTCTCCTTCGGATGGCGCTCCTGTAGCGAGCGGAGTGCTAAGCCCCTTGCACGCGCCCAAATCAACGATCGAGAAAATCAGCCTTGCAAACATGAGAATCCGGCGATGCGATTTTTCTGGTTGCTCGAGTAACTAAAGTGCACCAGTTCGCTCCGTCACTTGATTACTTCCAAATCCCATTGCACCGTTTTACCGCGAAATACGAACGAAAGATAGTATTCCCAAAACTTTCGGAACCAGCGGAAATGGTTCACCATGAATTCCAAGCCTACCGCGCGCCACAGGCGCAGCATTTCCACACGCACCCTCCGCTCGCGAAAATTGGCGGGAGCGTAGTAATCGTACTCCGCCGGCTTATCGCTGAAAAACCACAGCGAGAAACTGGAAAGATGCCAGCGGTGCGCCGGGCTGCAGTAGGACGCATGGTCCGTATAATGCGGAGTGATGATGGTGATGCGCGCGCCGGGTTTCGCCACCCGATGGACCTCGGCCAGCACCCGAAAAATATTGTCCACCTCTTCGATGATGTGGACCAGCCGGACCTGCGCGAAACTGCTGTCGCGGAACGGGAGAGTCTTCTCCCAATCGCACAGGACGTCGGCCTGCCCCGCCGCACTCATGTCGATGCCCAGAGAGCCTGGAAATTTTTTGCGCCCGCAACCGATGTCCAGAATTTCCGGCAGCGGCGTCACTTGATAACCTCGAAGGTGAACTGCATCAGCTTGCCGCGAATCAAGAAGCTCAGGTAGTGCTCCCAAAACTGGCGAAACATTTTGCTGTGATTCACTAAATATTCGAAGCCCAGCGCGCGCCACAGCCGAAGCAGTGAAACGTAGTTTCTTTTTTCGTGCATGCGCACCTTGGTGTACCACATATCGCGCCCGTGCATACCACCGGGATAGAAGTAGAGGAATGAGTAGGTGTTCAGATGCCAGCGATGCGTGGGGTCGCGAAACGAACTGTAGTCGGTGTAATGCGGCGTGGCGATGAAGATCGTGCCGCCAGGTTTCGTGACGCGATGAAATTCCTCCATGGTGGCGATGATATCCGCGACGTGTTCGATGATGTGCTCCGCGCGCAGATGGTCGAAGGAATTATCGCGAAATGGAAGACCGCCGCGGTCCAGATGGCAGATTACGTCGGCGGCGGTCGAGGAGTTCATATCCAGGCCGATCGAGCCGGGATACTTTGTGGGACCGCAGCCTACGTCCAGAATACGGGGCAAATCGCCTCCTGAGCGAAAAGCTTCAATACGCGACTCGCGTTTGCGCGCATGTGAATCGACGCTTGCGGCAAAGAAAATAGCACAGGCCCTCGGTTGCGAGCCTGTGCTATTTGCGAAGCCGAGGGTTTTGTTGGGGCCTTAAAGCGAGCGTTCTACTTCGCTGAGGCACGCGTCGAGCGTGCTGATGGCGAAGCGAGCTTGCTCTTCGTCGATCACGAGCGGCGGAGCGAGACGGAGCGAGTTTTCTCCGGCGCCGAGAATCAGCAAGCCCTTGTGGAAAGCCATTTCGACGATGCGATTGCGGAGGTCCGGGGCCTTTTCTTTGGTTTTCTGATCGTGCACCAGTTCGATGCCAATCATCAGGCCTTTGCCGCGAACTTCGCCGACGATTTTGTGGCGCTCGCGCCAATCGGCGGTGAGCGAGAAAATCAACTCGCCCATGCGCGCGGCGTTGGCGTTGTATTCGCGCTCGAGCAGGTCAATCGTCGCGAGCGAAGCGGCGATGGCCACCGGGTTACCGCCGAACGTCGAGGCGTGCGCACCCGGTTTCCAATTCATCACACTCGCGCGCGTGATGATGGCGCTGAGCGGCATGCCGGAAGCGATGCCTTTCGCCGAGCAGATGATGTCCGGCTCAATGCCGGCGTGCTCGGAAGCCCACCATTTGCCGGTGCGGCCCATGCCGGATTGCACTTCGTCGGCGATCAGCAGGATGCCGTGCGTGCGGCAAAGAGTTTGCAGGCCTTGCAGGAATTCCTTGGGGGCCGCGAGGTAGCCGCCTTCGCCCTGAATCGGTTCGACGATGATGCCGGCGACGTCTTCGGGGTCCACGATGCGCTTGAAAAGCTCGTTCTCGATGTAAGCGAGCGCGTCGGCGGAGGCGTTCGCGGGATTATTGCCGAACGTGCCGCGATAGGAATTCGGATAATGCGCGTGAAAAACTCCGGCGAGCAACGGGCCAAAATGTTTGCGCTGCACGGCCTTGCTGGCGGTCAAGGACAACGCGCCCATCGTGCGTCCATGGAAGCTGCCGTAGAAGGCGATGAGCTTGTCGCGCTTGGTGTGATAGCGCGCGAGCTTGATCGCAGCTTCGGTGGCCTCCGCGCCCGAATTGCCGAAATAAACGCGCTTGGCTTCCTTGCCGGGAGCAAGTGCGGCGAGCCTTTCCGCGAGCAGCACCAGATTCGGATAGTAAAAATCCGTGCCGGACATGTGAATCAGTTCGGCGGCTTGCTTCTGGATGGCGGCGACGACTTCGGGATGGCAATGGCCGGTGGAAACAACAGCGATGCCGGCGGCGAAGTCGAGAAAGATGTTGCCGTCCACGTCTTCCACCATCGCGCCGCGGCCGCTCTTTGCGACCAGCGGATAATCGCGCGTGTAAGAGGGCGAAAGAACCGCGTGATCACGGGCGACGAAGGCTTTGGCTTGCGGACCGGGAAGCGCAGTTACGAGATGCGGCAACTCCGTGGCGGTCCGGGCGTCCACATTCTTATCAATTTTCTTTTCAATCTTCGTGTCTACGGCTTGCATAGCTTCCTCCAGAAATTGATTTTGGGCTCAGCGCGCACACTGGTTTCCGCCAGGTGTGCTGAAAACGCAAAGTTGGAGGAGCTTACTTAGTCAACGCCGTAGAGGTTCGGGCGCTCGTGAGAGGGCTGGCTGTGCAGCGAAAGTTCGTGTTTTGCGGAGATGGTCATTTGTACTTCCAGCGGACACTGCCGTCGCGCGCATCTTCAACAATTATACCAGAATCCGCGAGCTTCTGGCGGATTTCGTCGGAGCGTTTGAAGTCGCGGCGCTTTTTCGCGGCATTGCGCTCGGCGATCAGAGCTTCGACCTGTTCCGCCGTCAGGCGCGGTTTTGCGCCGCCGAAGCCGAGCAAGCGAAGCTTCTCTTCGTCGTCATCTTTGAGCACGGCCAGGATCGCGTCGAATTTTTCCATCGCAGCGACCATGGGCGGCGCGTCTTGCTGCAGGAATTCGCCGCGGTCCATGGCCGTGTTCACATCGCGCACGAGATCGAAGATCGAGGCCAGCGCCACGGCGGTATTCAAATCGTCCGCGAGGCCGGCGTCGAAATCAGCCAGCGCCTGCCGCGCACGTTCTTCCATTTTTGGATTCGTGCCGCCGGAGAATTGTTCGTTCTTCAGGCGCACCACGAAATTGCGAAGCCGTTCGACGGAATTTTCGGCTTGTTTCAGGCTGTCGGCGGTGAAATTGAGCTGCCGGCGGTACGGAACCGAGAGCAGCAGGTAGCGGATGGATGATGGCTTTGCGCCTTTCGCAAAAAGATCGCGCAAAGTGAAGAAGTTCCCGAGCGACTTCGACATTTTCTCGCCGTCAATGATCAGGTGCTCGGCGTGCAGCCAAAGATTGGCGAACGGATGCCCCGTGGCGGCTTCACTTTCGGCGATTTCGTTTTCGTGATGCGGAAACGCGAGGTCAATGCCGCCGGTGTGAATGTCCAGCGTTTCGCCGAGGTACTTCATGGCCATTGCCGAACATTCGATGTGCCAGCCGGGTCGGCCCGGACCGATGCGCGTTTCCCAGAAATGCTCGCCGGGTTTGGGAGCCTTCCACAGAGCGAAATCGCGCGCGTCGTCTTTTTCGTAGCGGTCGTTATCCACGCGCGCGCCGGCTTTCATCCCGGTCAGATCTATTTTTGAGAGTTTGCCATAGGACGGAAATTTTGAGATGCGATAGTAAACCGAGCCTTCGCTTCCATAGGTGATGCCTTTCTCCTGCAAGCGCACGATCAGGTCAACCATATCTTCGATGTGATCGGTGGCGCGCACGATTTCCTCGGGCATCTCGAGGTTCAGCGCCTTCATGTCGTCGAGAAACGCCTGAATGTATTTTTCGGTGTAATCGCGAATGGGTTCATTGGCAGCGGCGGCATTCTGGATGATGCGATCGTCTACGTCCGTAAGATTCATCACTTGCAGAACGGAAAGGCCCCGGGAATGCAGGAAACGGCGCAGGATATCTTGAAACACGAAGGTGCGGAAGTTGCCTATATGGGCGTAGTCGTAGACGGTGGGGCCGCAGGTATAGATGCGGACTTCGCCCTTGTGGAGCGGATGCAGAGGCTCCAGGCGGTTCGAAAGCGTGTTGTGCAAGAGTATGTCTGTCATTTGGGCCGCAATCCAAAACGGTGATTGTAGCTGAGGCGCTGGCTGGCAGCAAACGGCGGTATCCGCGCCCGCTGACTAAAAGCCAACCAGTACAATGAGTTCCGGCAAAAACTTGCCGGATTGGGGAGCCGGTACGGCTCACCGGCCCAGACAGCGTCTGTAGTACCCATAGGCCGAAAGTACCATTTTCAAAAGAATGTGCTGAGTTAGTCTACAGGCAGGCTGAGGGGGCGCTGCCGAGATTCGGAAGCGCTGCAGAAATGGGGATGCTTATGAGGACTGTAATTCTTTCGGCGATCGTTTTGTTTTGCGCGGGGACGGCTCATGCGCAGCTTCTTGGCGGGGTTATCAACACGGGCGGCAGTTCCATTAATCGCGCAAGTGCATTGAACTCTCATGTCAGCGCAACCACGGCTTCGGAGAGAGCTCGCACTAACCTCGATGCCTCTGTGAACAGCAATTCGAAAAACCCTGGGGTATTCGTTCCGTCGACCTTCTCGACTTACCAGGACGCGTTGGCAGAGGCGAAACTGGAGGCGGCGCTGCGGCCGACAACCGTGGCCGAAGCTGCACGCCAGGAACAAGCGCGCCGTAGTAGGTCGAAAGACGCGGCCGTGATCCAGCTCGACGAAGATGCGCAGGGTAAGCTGGTGATCGCTCAAACGAAACGGTAGCAGCGCTCTAACCGGCGCGACGCAGCGATCAGGGAAGCAATTCCACGCGCCGGCTGATGATTGTGAGGTCGCCCCTGCCGTACGGCACTGCCGTAAGCGGACGAGCCTTCAACAGAAATAACCCCTCGAGCGGAAGCGAGTAGTTCACGTCCAGAGCGTAAACCTGCACCGCTTTGCCCGCCGGCAGGGTGAAGCCAAGCTCGACTCCCTTCGCCGGCATTGCGGAAAAATGAAACACGAACCAGCCGTTCACTCGGCGGCGGAACTTTTCCGATTCTGGCGTTAGCGCTTCGTTCTCCGCGCTGACAGATTCAATCCCCGAATCCGGCGGGAACAGCGCCAGCGCTTCGGGCGCGCCGCGTTCGGAACGCAGCAGCGCGTGATACATGCGTTTTCCCCCCGCGGCAGAAAGCTCCAGAATCGTGAACGTGGGTGGAGGCAAATCCAAATGCGGCGCGCTGACGACGAAGGAGGGTTCGGCGATCCACGGATACGGACCGGTTTCCTGGCGGCGAAAATTTGTGGCTAGCCCGAGTGACTCAGGCAAGCGGCCCGAAGCCGGATACACAACCCACTGCGATCGGCCAGAGTCCGCTTCCTGAGCGTATTCCAGATTCACGTGTTCCGGCGACTTCGCCGAAAAAACAGGGGCAACAATGGCCGCGAATGCGGCGATCACCGTGGCGGCTGCGGCGAGCACAGGCAACGCCACGACGGAAACTCCACGTGGGCGACGGCGGTCGGCGCACAGCGGAGCGATGGGAGTGCATAGCAGGCCAACGAGCAGCGCAATTCCGGGCAGCGCAGGGTTGCCGAAAGTTTGATAGAGCAGCACCGCCGGGACAAATCCGAGCGTCGCGCCGACGGCCAGCGGCACGACTACCGCCCAGGTGGCGGCTCGCGATGAATTCTGGGGACGGAACAAGAGCAGCAATCCCGCGAGCGCAGCGGCGCAGGTCGCTGCTTGCAGGATATAACCGAGGGCGGCATAGCGCGAGGCGATCGCGATGCCAAAGATAGCCCACCAAGTCCAAACGCCCCCCCAAAGCCCCAAAAAACCTGCACGGCCGGCGAATCGGATGGACAGCAGGCACACGACGACAATCGCCAGCGACCAAAACGAAATCTGTGCCGGAATCGGATGCGCCACCCACGCATTCGCGGTCGCGCCCGTGCGGCGCAAGATATAACTGAACGCGAGCGCCAGAACTCCGATGGCGATCATGGCTACAAACCACGCGAACAAACCCCAGAGAAATTCCAGCGCGGTGAGGCGTTTCTTGTAAATAAGCCAGCCGATTTCGAGGAACAGCAGCAGCGCGGAAAAAATAGCGATCTTCAGCGTCCACTTGGCCGGCCACCAAAAAACAAAACGGCCAAACACGTCGAAATAGACAGCCGAACTGCGCGGCGGATTGGAGATGTCGCGATTGGCGAAGGCTTCAAGCGAACTGAGGGCGTTCTCCCCCTGATGCTGCAGCGTCGAAGTATCCGCGTTCGCGAAGTTATCGAGCGGAGTGTGGTAGTGCACCACCGCCCCGATATTGGCGAAATTTACGCCCTGGTATCCCGCAGCTTTGAAAATCGTGAAATCCGTGTCGTTGGGAATTCGTTTGTACGATTCGTAAAAAATCGAACTGGTAGCCGGACGCCTCGCCCGCGACGCGTAGGCGCGCAGCGCCCACTCGTTCGCGTCGCCCGTTTCGAACATCAGGCTGGGTCCAGTGGTGCCGCGGCTATCCACATTGACCGCAACGCGAATTTCCTTGGCCCACGGATGCTGGGCCACAAAAGCGCGCGCGCCCAGTAGGCCGGCTTCCTCGCCATCGTCCACAAGAAAGATAATCGAATGTTTGGGCTGCGGCAGGGACTTAAAGGCGCGGGCGCATTCAAGAACCGAGGAGGCGCCAGCGCCATCGTCGAACGCACCAGGACCGGCCGCCACGGAATCATAATGTGCGGCCATCAACACGGCGTCACCTGGTTCACTGCCGTCGAGGCGGGCGACGACGTTATTCACGGTGGCGCAATCGCCGTACTCGTCGCAGGCGAACCCTTGCTGCACGGCGGGCTGGTAACCGAGCTTGGTGAACTCGTCCATTACGCGGCTACGCACCACGTCGTTCTGCGGGCTTCCGGTGGGATGCGGAATACCGTCGCCTACCAAACGGTACAAAATCTCCCTTGCCCGCTCAGCGGAGAATTCGGTGGGACTAGCGATGACGGGTTTGGGCGCAGGGGGGCGCAAGCCTTCCAAGGAAAGGAAGAGGATTAGGGCTAAAACGGCAATCGCGGACAAGATGCTGCCGGAGCTCTGGGTAGCGTCCTGCTGCAAATACGCCTCCACCTCGCGTCATCCTAGGCTGCGAAGTTAGTTAAGTCAATCTGCAAGAATCAGTTACTGGAGTCGCGGCCCGGGCGGATTGCTGCGGCTTTCGCCTCAGAGCCCACGTGGCAATCCGCCTTCGCTGCGCAGGAAGCCGAGCACCGCCCGGTGGGCCATGTCGGCCCGCCGCCGCTACAGAATGTGCATCTTGGGACAAATGCTTGCTTTACACCGCTCGCTTGCCATGCTACTTTTTATTCCCGTAACCGCCGTCCCGGTAAGCGCCAGGCGGAAGGGCCATTGAGTCGACCCTCCAGCGTTTTTGTCTCGAAACACCTCCGACGAAAGATCGATAAATTGAAGCTTCTTCGCGCTGCGAAGCCGAGGGAGCGAACTGTGCGAGGGAACTGGTGCTGAAACTGCGTAAGGTCGAGTTATTGGGCTTTAAGTCATTCTGCGAGAAGACCCCTATCACGTTCAGCGGCACGGGGATCACCTGCATTGTGGGACCCAACGGCTGCGGAAAGTCAAACGTGGTGGATGCGATCTCCTGGGTGTTGGGTGAGCAAAGCCACAAAATGCTGCGCGCCGAGCGCATGTCCGACTGCATTTTCAACGGCACTGCGAAAAGGCCGCCGATGGGGCTGTCCGAAGTTACTTTGACGCTCGTGGACCCGGATCTCGCGAACGCCGTCGCGCAGGTGATGGATGCGCCGGAAGAAAATGCAGCGCCCGTTGAGACGGCTGGGCCGATGATCGTCGAGAATCCGCCAGAGCCCGAAACAAAAGTGGTGGATGGCTTCGTGGAGTTGGTTGCGGATGAAAACGCCACCGAAGGAAACACCGGCGCGGGAGCGGAAGCGGAAGCGGCTGAGGCTGGGAAAGGCAAGCCGTGGAAAAAACGCGCCGCTGAAAAACCGGCGATTGCGCTGAAGCCGGGAGAAGTTGTAGTGGGCCGCCGCTTGTACCGTTCGGGGCAGAGCGAATACCTAATCAACGGGCGCTTAGCGCGCCTGCGCGACGTGCAAGAACTCTTCATGAGCATGGGTCTGGGCCCCGATAGCTACGCCATCATCGAGCAGGGCCGCATCGGGCAAATTCTGAATTCGAAGCCGATGGATCGCCGCGCGATCATCGAAGAAGCCGCCGGCATTACCATGTACAAGACCAAGCGGCGTCTGGCGGAAGCAAAGCTGGAAGCGTCCAAGGTGAATTTGTCGCGCGTGCACGACATTCTCGTCGAAGTGGAAAAGCAACTGGCTTCGCTGAAGCGCCAGGCGTCCAAGGCGCGGCGTTACGCCGAGCTGCGCGAACAGATGCGCGAATTGCTGCGCAGCGTGTTGGCGAGTAAGGCCGAGCACCTCGATATTGAAGCGGCGCGTCTGGAAAATCTGTTGCGCGAAATGGACGCGGCGGAAGCGCGCGAAGCTAGTTCCGTGCATGAACTAGAATTCGAACAGGAGCGGCTGAGCAATCGCAGCTACGAACTCGACGGAGAGCTGCGGCAAATCCAGAATTTGCTGGGACAGACCGTGCTGGACCTCGATCGCGCGGAAAACCGGATTACTTTCAATCGCGAGCAAACGGCGCAGATCGAATCGCGGGCCATGCGCCTGGCGGTGGAAGCGGAAGTGGCGGAGCGCCAGGTGAGCGATTTGAGCGCGCGGATGACGGCGCATCGAGAAGCCGTGACGACGCTGCGCGAGCAGACCGGCGCGCTGGAAACGCTGCTGCGCGAGACCACGGAACGATCTTCGACGACTGCCACGGAACAGATCCAGATGGAAGCGCGCATGAAGGAATTGCGGCAACTCGCGGGACGCCTGGTCGAAGAGTCTGCGCGCGAGCTGGCGGAATCCTTGCAGGCGGAGGAAGCGGCGGCGCGGCATACGGCAGCGGAAGAGCAACGCGCGGCGGCGATGCAGGCGATCGAAACCGAATGCAGAGCGTTGAACGACAAGGTCGCGGCGGCCGAGGAGACTTTCGCGCAGTCGGAAAGCAGCGCGCACGAACTAGGCGGCGCTGTACGCGATGCGCAAGCGCGGCTCGTTGAATTGCGCCGCTCCCAGCAGGAAACCAGCCAGCGGCTCGAAGTGATGCGCGAAGGGCTTTCCGCGGAGCGTGCGCGGCGGGCGTCCATCGAGCAGATTCTGAGCGAGCGTGCTTACACCGCGGACGCGGTCCAGAAGCTTTTCAATGTCGCGCGCGAACCGAAGGCCGAATCTTCGGCCAGCGGATTCCACGCGGTTGGATTGCTCGCCGACTACGCCGAAGTGCAGGAAAAGTACGAAGGCGCGATCGAGCAGTTCCTGCGCGACGAGCTGGAATACGTGGTGGTGGAATCGTTCGACCACGCGCGCGCGGGAATTTCCCTGCTGCGCGATGAAATGGGCGGACGCGCCACGTTTTTCGTGGACTCGCTCAATAAATTGAATCTGCCCTCACCCGAAGCGGACGCTTCGCTGCCGATGCCTGCGGGAGTGCTTGGGCGGCTGGATCGCCTGGTGGATTTCCGCGAACCGCTGGGGCCCGCTGCAAAACATTTCCTGACGAAGTTGCGCACGGCTTACGTGGTGGAATCCGCCGCGCTCGCCGAGCAAATGGCGAACGAAAATCCTCACAGTTATTTTTTGACGCCGGAAGGCACCTGCTACCACGGGCGCATGGTTTCGGGCGGCCGAGCCGGAGAAGCGGGACCGCTTGCGCTGAAGCGCGAACTGCGGCAGCACGAAGCAGAGGCGCTGCGCCTGGAGCACGAAGTAAACGAGCAGCAAGCGGAAATGACGCGCCTGGAAAACGCGATCGCGGACGGCGAAGCGAAGGTCGCCTCCGCGATTGCGCGGCAGATGGAAGCGGAAAAATCGCTTGTGGCCGCTACCCACCAGCGCGATCAGGCACGCTCCGAGCTGCGGCGCATCGAGCAGCAATTCGCCGCCGAACGCACAGAGATTTCACGTTTGCGCGCAGACGCCGAATCCGCACGCAGCCGTGCGGCGGAGGCTCGTCGCAAGCACGCGGAAGCTTCGCAAGCGCGTGAAGCAGCGGAAATCGAGAACACGCAAGTAACCGATCAGCTGATGCGCATGCGGCAGGACCTGCATACATTGCAGGAGCAAGCCGCGGCGCGGCGCGAAGAATTGGCGACGATGTCCGAGCGCCTGACCACGGCCGAATCGGCGCAACAGCGCTTGACCGAGGAAATGGCGCTGGCCGGCGAACGCGTGGCTTCGCTCGGCCAACAGCAGGAAATGATGCGGCAGGAAAAATCCGAACTGGAAACCTCCTGCGAACAGCTCGGCCTGCAGGGCGAAGAGCTGCGCAAGGAAAAATCGCGGCTCGAAGAATTGAAATCCGCACTCGAAGCCGAATGGGAGCAGGCTCGCGCACGAGCGACGCAACTCGACGAAACCGTGCGCGGCAAGCGCCAATCTCTCGACGAGCTTCGCGCCGAGCGCAACCAGCGACAAATCGAGAAAGCCCGCAACGACGCGGATCGCGATTACCTGCGGCAGACGTGCGTCGCGGAACTGAACGCGCAGCCGGAAGAATTGATGGTGCAGCAAGCGCAGCTGCTGCTAGGCGAGGAGCTAGTCGCCGCCGAAACGAACTACAACGAAATGAAAGCACGCGTCGACGCCATGGGGCCCGTGAACATGATGGCGCTCGAGGAATTCAAAGAGTGCGAGGAGCGCGATACGTTTTTGCGGCGTGAGCGCGACGATCTCGTAACTTCGATTCAGAATACGCAGCTAACGATCACCGAACTCGATCAGGTTTCGCGCCAGAAATTCGAGGAGGCTTTCAATTTCATCAACGCCCACTTCGCCATCGCCTTCCAATCGCTTTTCGGCGGCGGGCACGGCGAGATGCGGCTGGGCGAGCCGGACAGCTCGGGCGAAGCCGGCATAGACATAGTGGCGCAGCCGCCGGGCAAGCGCTTGCAAAATATTCTGCTGCTTTCCGGCGGCGAAAAGGCGCTTACGGCTCTGGCGTTGCTGATTGCGGTGTTCAAATATCAGCCAAGCCCCTTCTGCATCCTGGACGAAGTGGACGCGCCGCTCGACGAAGCGAACGTCGGGCGCTTCAACAAAATGCTCGCGGACATGTGCGGGCAAACACAATTCATCGTGGTCACCCACAACCGCAAGACGATGGAGATGGGCTCGGTGCTCTACGGCGTCACGATGCAAGAGCCCGGCGTTTCGAAACTCGTCTCGGTGAAATGGGAAGAATCCGCCGCGATGGCTGCGCCCAAAGCTGCTTCGAACGCGGCATAATGCAGGGCGCACGAAATTCTCTCGAAGCGTTCACGCCTGTGAAAACTTCCCACTCAGTGCTGTCTTAACGGTTGACAACTTCTCTCGCTGCGCTAGAATACCCGCCTCTTAGCAATGAGGTAAAAACTCTTGGCATCTCCGCAAATGACTCCAGTGATTTCAGAAACGAATTTTCCCGGACTCAAACTTCGGGGACGCGGCAAAGTGCGCGACATCTACGAATTGGGCGACAAGTTGCTCATCGTGGCGACGGACCGCCTTTCGGCATTCGACGTCGTGCTGCCCACGCCCATTCCCGATAAGGGAAAAGTTCTCACGCAGATCTCTTTGTTCTGGTTCGATAAGCTCGCCGGCATTATCCCCAACCATGTGATCGCCGCGAAAGATTTCAGCGGCGAACTCGCACAATACGCCGCGTCACTTAATGGGCGCGCGATGCTGGTGCGCAAGACCGAACCTGCGCCGATCGAATGCGTCGTGCGTGGGTACATCTCCGGGTCTGGATGGAAGGACTATCAAAAGACCGGCGCGATTTGCGGCATTCCGCTGCCAGCGGGCTTGCGCGAATCCGATAAGCTCCCGGAACCGATTTTCACTCCGTCCACCAAAGCCACCACCGGCCACGATGAAAATATTTCCTTCGATGAAACAGTGGCGCGCGTGGGCCGGCCGCTCGCGGAGAAGTTGCGCGATGTCAGTTTGACGATTTATCAGCGCGCGTCCGAGCACGCCGCCGAGCGCGGGATTATCATTGCCGACACGAAATTTGAGTTCGGGCTGATCGGCAGCGAGCTGATCTGGATTGACGAGGCGCTGACGCCCGATTCATCTCGTTTTTGGCCCGCGGATCAATACGTTCCCGGCAAAACGCAGCCGTCTTTCGATAAGCAATTCGTGCGTGATTATCTCGAAAAGATCGGATGGAACAAGCAGCCTCCGGCTCCCGCGCTGCCCGCTGACGTGGTGACGGCCACGCAAAGCAAATACCGGGACGCCTATCAATGCGTTACAGGCCACGCACTCGACTAGCCCGGGCACCGCTCGCGGGTGAGCCGCGTCCGCTTGCGGGGTCCAGGATACCCGACGTTAAAGGCCCCATTCTCCGGCCCCAGCATTGCGTGCGGAGCGTACAAGCGTGAAAGATCAATTGGAATCTCTGGTCGGAATGATGGTCGAGCGCGGAATCCTGCTGGAAGAAGCCGTCACGGAGTTCGAGAAGAAATTCATCAAGCGCGTTCTGGAACGATTGGACGGCAATCAATCGCGCGCGGCGAAGGCTTTGGGAATTCATCGCAATACATTGAGTCGCAAAGTAGGCGAGTACAAGCTGGACCACGTCCGCAACAGACGCGGCTAGAATCTATCTGACTCCACGCGCAAAGCAGATCCCTCGCTGCGCTCGGGATGACACCCACTTCGCTTGTTGTTCGCGCTGTATCGCTCTGATTTCCAGAAGCCGTTTTGTTCAGTGACAGCCCGCCGCGGCACAAACTCGAATTGCTCCTGCGCCACGAAAAAAAAGGCCGGCCCATTTCTGGACCGGCCGTAATTCCTTGCAGATTCGGTCGCGATTACTGTTTTGGCGGAATCTTGTGGTGCTTTCCCGTCTCGGCCTTTTCCGGAATCGCTGCCGGATCCACTTTCACCTGATCCCAGTGCAGCAGGAACGGATTTGGATCGTAGCTCACGATCGCTCCCGAGAAGCGAATACCGTCGTCCTTCTGCAGACGAGCGACATCCGGCTGCGGCGTATCCTGCGCCGCTCCGGGAGTGCCCGAAGGAGGCGCCGTAATCCACACCTTCACGTCCATGTTGGGTGTGGTGGCCTTGTCCACCTCATCTTCGCTAGCGCCCGTGAACACCATGAAGTCCACAAAGCCCGCGCCCTGTTTCGCTTCGATGATCTTGCCCACTACGCCGGGGAACTGCGCGTTGCAGATGGCCAGCCAAGTCATCTTGGCTTTATCGCCGCCGGCGCTTAGGTCGGTGATCACCGTCAGAATCGTGCTGCCCTGCGCGATTTTCTGCAGGTCCGCCGCGGCGGGAATCGTATACGTAGCCGGACGATCGCCCGTGGTGCCGGCAAGAGTCAGCAGTTCGTTGAGCTGCTCATCCACGGCGGTGTCGCATCCGGGCTGCTCGTAAGCGAGGATTGCCTTGCGTAGATAATCCTTGATCTTGTCCGCGTCTGGGACTTTCAGGTTGATCGCTCGCGCGAGAGACCAGAAGCCATCAATTGATTGCGGCGGGTTCATCCCTAGGTACGCCAAGCCGAGGCGGTAGTAGCTGACTGCATCGTTTGGATTGTTTGTGAGCGCTTTCTTGAAGTCATCCACGGCGGATGGAAAATCTTTGAGCTGCAAATCCGCGAAACCCGCTGAGGCAAAGAAAAACGCCAGACCCGGTTTCTTCTGATCCGCAAATTGCGCATCGGTCATCGTTGCATTGGCGGGTTTGGGGTACTTCGTCAGCAGATCCGCGCCTTCGCGAGCCGAGTCGCGTTCCTTGGTGAGCTGATCGTGCGCGTCGGCGGCTTTCGGATTGAACGTGGACAAAAACGCCTGCACTCGCGTTTGCAGGGCTTGCAGGCGCGTGGCCGCGTCCACCTTGTCGCCCATGGCGATAATTTTGTCGGCCGTCTCGATAACTTTCGCATAGTCCTTCAGTTCGTTATAGGTGCTGAGGTAGAGCTGATCCACATAAATCATCAACGTGGAATTAGGGAACTTGGCGACAAAATCATCGAGCAGCTTGATGCGATTTTGCGGATTGGTTTCCGCACGGGCCGCCTGGAAGGCGTTGTATTCCGGGATCGTATACGTAGGCTTTGCCTCTTGCGGCTGAGGCCGGGCGGAGGCCGGCTGCACCAACAGACCTAACGGCAAGAGCGCGAGTAGTAAGAGTCCCTTTATGAGATAGCACTTTCGCATCATCTGTTCGCTGCCTCCTGAACTAGTGTAACAATGGATTGGCGGCCATGCCCTGGGACCACAACCCCTGCAGAATAACGGAGTAAAGGAAATCCACGGGATTATAGGGAAAGCGACCCATGCGTGCAAGGTGAATTCAGCCTGCCGGACACAATCTTGATTTGGGAAGCGCTCCGTGGACGTTTGCACCTAGATGATAAGATGATGGTTGTAAGAAATTTGTCGCCTCCGGGGAGTTCCTCAAATGTCCGATCCGAAGCCTCTCGCTGGGAAAGTTGCAATCGTCACGGGCGCGAGCCGCGGCATCGGTTTCGCGATCGCCCAGCGCCTGGCGAGAATGGGCGCGAAGCTGAGCATCTGCGCGCGGGACCCGCAAAAGCTGGAAGCCGCCGCGAACGAATTGCGGCAAGACGCAGCCGCGGTCTTCGCTGCTCCCGTCGACGTCACTTGCGCGGCCCAGATCGCCGATTACGTCGCCGCCACTGCCAAGCACGTCGGCACCGTGGAAATCCTCGTGAATAACGCCGGAATCGGCTACTTCGGGCCGACGCATGAAGCCAGCGAGCACAACTGGGACTCGGTATTAGACACCAACTTAAAATCCGTGTTCCTGATGAGCCAAGCCGTGGCGCCCGGAATGATCGAACGGCGCAGCGGGCACATTATCAACATCGCATCGCTGGCCGGCAAGAACACGTTCCGCGGAGGCGGCATTTACTGCGCCTCGAAGTGGGGGCTGCTGGGCCTGACGGGATGCATGGCGGAGGATTTGCGGCAGTATGGCATTCGGGTGAGCGCTATCTGCCCTGGGTCCGTGGCCACCGATTTTTCGCCGCATGCCGGCGAGGATGTCAGTAAGCTGCTACAAGCAGAGGACATAGCGCACGCCGTCGAGATGATCGTCACCCAAACGCCGCAAAGCTTTATCAGCGAGATGCTTATGCGGCCGACGCAGAAGCCCTGACCTTCCCTGCGCTTGCCGCTTGAATCGTTCCGGAGCCTGCCGCATCAAACAGTTCAAGCTCAAACGATTTGAGCTTAAAGTAGAGTTAGCGATGCCAACCCATTTCCAAGGCTGTGAAGACACCGTCCGAGCGCTCAACGCGTACATCAATCTCGTGCGGGCCTCAGATTCGGTGCTCTCCAAGATTGGCACCCATCTGGAATCCGAGGGCGTAACCCAGGGCCAATTCGCCGTCCTGGAAGCGCTCTTGCACCTCGGCCCGATGTGCCAGCACGCGCTCGCTAAGAAGCTATTGCGCAGCGGCGGAAATATGACGCTGGTCGTGGACAATCTGCAAAAGCAGGGATGGGTGAAACGCGTGCGTCAGGAAAAAGACCGCCGGATGGTGCAAATTCACCTAACGCCGAAAGGAAGGCGGCTGATCACCCGCATATTCCCGGAGCACGCCAAAGCGATCGCGCGGGTAATGGGTGAATTAACGCCGGCGGAGCAAGAGGAATTGCGCCGCATCGCACGCAAACTGGGACGCGGCGCCGAGGAACTGTGCGCCGAAAGGCTCAAGAAGGAGACTCACAATGATTCAGATCAGACTAGGTGAAGAACGCGGCCACAACAAGCTGCACTGGCTGGACACGCGCTTTACGTTTTCGTTCGACCAGTATTTCGACCCGAAACATACGCAATTCCGCTCGCTGCGCGTATTGAATGAGGACACGATTGCTCCGGGCCAGGGCTTTGGAATGCATCCACACCGCGACATGGAAATTCTCACTTGGATTCTCGAAGGCGCACTCGAACATCGCGACAGCATGGGAACCGGCGCGGTGATCTCTCCAGGCGAATTGCAACACATGACTGCCGGCTCTGGCATCATGCACAGCGAATTCAATCCTTCGCCGAAAGATCCGACGCACCTTTTGCAGATCTGGATCATGCCCGACCACAAGAATCGCAAACCGGAATACGAGCAACTCGCCTTCCCGGATAAAGACTTGCGCGGGAAATTCCTGCACGTCGCGGGGCCGGAGGCGCCCGTGACGATTCACCAGGACGCAAATCTTTACATCGCGCGCCTGGACAAGGGCGCCCAGGCCAAGCTCGACTCGAAAGCGGATCGGCACGCCTGGGTGCAGGTGGCGCGAGGCGGCGTCACCGTAAACGGCCAGGAATTGAAGGCCGGCGACGGCGCGGCAATTTCCAAGGAAGAAGAGATTCAGGTGAAGGCCAAGGAAGCATCCGAGGTCCTGCTGTTTGACCTTGCGTAAAATCGGACTCAAAAGGAGACGATCGAATGACATCATCGGACAGCCTCATCACCCTCTCGGGTCGGATTTTGATCAGTGTGATATTTCTAATCAGCGGAGTGTTTAAAGTAGCGGCCTATTCGCAGATGGTGGGATACGCCGCGGCGGTACATTTGCCGGCGCCCAACGTGGCAATTGCGCTTGCGGCCGCCGTGGAACTCGCCATGGGTCTGGCGATTCTCGCCGGCTTCAAAACGCGCATCGCCGCGTGGGTGCTCTTCCTGTACCTGATACCCGTCACCTTCTTTTTTCACAATTTCTGGGCGGTGCAAGGCGCGGCGCAGCAGATGCAGATGGTCAACTTCCTTAAGAACGCTGCAATTATGGGCGGGTTGCTGGTGCTCGCGGTGAACGGCGCCGGCGCCTATTCAGCAGACGCTGCGCTGGCGAAGAAGAGTTAAGCGAATTGCAGAACCCCCGGGCGCGCGCAGCCGTCGGCTGGCGGGTTGCGGTTAAATGGCAGGCGTCCGGATTGGGCCATCTGAGATTTGCACGAGCACGTCAATTCATAGCAGGCAGCTAAAAGGAGAAATCATGAGCGCACCAAAGAGGGCCGCGGAAACCAGTGTTCCGATTCACCCTTTGATCAGCGAGCGCTGGAGCCCGCGCGCATTCGCGGACCGTCCCGTCGAGCCGGATAAGTTGCGGGCGCTGTTCGAGGCCGCACGCTGGGCCGCATCGTCCTTTAACGGGCAACCGTGGTACTTCATCGTGGCAACCAAGAACGACGCCGCGGACTACAAAAAGATTCTCGAGTCGTTCGTCGAATTCAACCAGGGATGGGCCAAAGGCGCGCCGGCTCTCGCGCTGAGCGTGGCCAAGCTGAAATTCGACCACAACGGCGAACCCAACCGCCATGCGCTCCACGACGTGGGACAAGCGGCAGCAAATCTATCGTTGCAGGCCCACGCGCTGGGACTGGCCGTGCATCAGATGGCCGGGATTCTGCCGGATAAGGCGCGCGAACTTTTCGAGATCCCGGACGGTTACGAGCCAGTCGCGGGCATTGCGATTGGCTATCCCGGCGAGCCGGACGCCTTGCCGGATCACTTAAAGCAACGCGAAGTAGCGCCGCGCGAACGCAAACCGCTCGCTTCCTTCGTCTTCACCGGAAAGTGGGGAAAGGTTTCGCCGTTCGTCGACGGGAAATCTTAAAACCAATGGCTGCGCTCGGCGAACTCCTTACTGCAAAACCGAAGTTGAAGTCATCCCGAGCTTAGCGAGGGATCTGCTTTTCGCTCGAATCCTAAGAAAAAGCAGATTCCTCGGGCAGAGTCGCCCTCTGAATGACAATCCGTTGGTCTCTCGCGAATGTGTGCAGCTGGTCGATGTTGCCCCGGCTAGATTTTCGGCAGGACAATTCCCTGCTGTGACTGGTATTTGCCTTTTTTATCTTTATACGAGATTTCGCACTGCTCGTCGGATTCGAAGAAGATCACTTGGCACAAGCCCTCGTTGGCGTAGATGCGCGCGGGCAGCGGCGTAGTGTTGCTGATCTCGAGCGTCACGAAACCTTCCCATTCCGGCTCGAAGGGCGTGACGTTCACGATGATGCCGCAGCGCGCGTACGTGGATTTGCCGACGCAGATCGTCAAGCAACTCCGCGGAATCCGGAAATATTCCACCGAGCGGCCAAGCGCAAAGGAATTCGGCGGCACGATGCAGATGTCGCCCTTGAATTCGACGAACGATTTCGGGTCAAAGTGTTTGGGATCTACGATCGAAGAATTCACGTTGGTGAAAATGCGGAACTCGTCGGCCACGCGCATGTCATAGCCATAGGACGAGACCCCGTAGCTGATGACGCCTTCGCGCACCTGACGGTCTTCGAACGGCTCGATCATGCGATGCTCGCGCGCCATCCTCGTAATCCACTTATCAGACTTCACCGACATCATTTCCTCCTGGTCATACCACTTGTGCTGTCTTTGCTGAACGCTCGCCAATTTTGCTGCGGGATGCCGTCCCAGCTGGGCTCCGTGCTAATGGAAGCCGGGCAGTGTAATACACCGCACAGCGCTTGACAACCTGCAAACCCCTGTCTAGCATAGGTTTCCGGTCAGTGGGAGGCACGTGTGATCAAGCTCGACATCGTAAATGCTATCGTACAGAAAACGAATATTACGCGCACGAAGGCCGAACAGGCAGTGGAAACCGTCTTCGAGGCCATGAAGAACGCGCTGGGCCGCGGCGAGCGCATCGAGCTCCGCCGCTTCGGCGTTTTCAATGTGAAGCCTCGCAAGACCGGCATCGGCCGCAACCCTCGCACCGGACAACAGGTTAGCATCCCACCCGGCAAAGCTGTCCGCTTCAAGCCCGGCAAGGAATTGCAGGCGCTTCCGGCGGCTGCTCCAGCTCCGAAACCCTGATCGTGATGGCGCTCATCGCCGCGGCGGGCGGCGCGGAACCCGTTAATTCGCGCCGCGCATCCAAAACTCATGCGTAATGGCTCCGGCAACGGCGATGGCGATGGCCGACTTCCCCTGGAAGTGCTCGACCGGCGATTTGCCGAGGTCATTGACCTGCCGCCGCCGCGAGTTACAGCTCGCCGCCCTCCTTATTGGCCTGCGCTGATTTTATTCATCCTGACCGTCGCGACGACGCTGGCTGCTGGAGCGATGTTTGCCATTTCTTACGCCAATGACTCGGCGCGAGCCGTTGCCGACGAAAGTCTTCTCACGCTGCCACTGTTGGTGGTTCAGCATCCGCACTTGCTCTTGCTGGGCATTCCCTTTGCGGCGACGCTGCTGGGATTTTTGATGGCGCATGAAATGGGCCATTATCTCGCGTGCAAATACTATGGAATTGATTGCAGCTACCCATTCTTCTTGCCGTCGCCATTTCTTTTTGGCACGTTTGGCGCGGTGATCAAAATTCGTGCGCCGATCACTACGCGCCGCGCGCTCTTCGATATCGGCATTTCCGGGCCGATCATGGGTTTCATCGTGGCGGTGCCGGCGCTCGCTTACGGAATCGCTATGTCGCGCATCGTTCCCGGCGCGCAAGAGGATTCCGGCATTACTTTTGGCGTACCGCCGCTGATGCGCGTTTTCTCCGCGATTTTTCATCCCGGTGCGGATCCTTATTCCCTGCTGCTGCATCCGGTGGCGCGCGCCGCTTGGTTCGGGCTGCTGGCGACGGCGTTGAATCTGCTTCCGGTGTGGCAGCTCGACGGTGGGCACATCATCTACAGCTTGACGCCCGAGCGCCATCAGCGCATCTCGCTGGCGGTGGCGCTGGGCCTGGTGGCTCTGGGATTGCGCTACTGGTACGGCTGGGCTTTTTGGGGAATCGTACTGCTGGTGCTCGCGCTGCGCCTGAAGCATCCGCCTCTCTACGATCGCTGGCAACCACTCGATGCCTCGCGGAAATTGCTCGCAGTGCTTGCGCTGGTAATGTTCCTGCTGTGCCTGACGCTTATGCCTACGAATAACCCCTGGTAAAAGGCGCTCTTCCGTCTGCTCCGCTACGCGACGCGTTTCGACTTCGCTCAGCTGGCTTGGCTCGCAAATCCTCACGCAGCGGTTTGACGCATCTGCTTTCGACGGCGCCCGACGAGATCTTGGGCGGCGGCGCTCCAGGTGGGGAAATTGAATTCGAAACCATGAGCGAGCAGCTTGCCCGGTATAACGCGCCGGCTCTTCAATATCAGTTCCGTCTCAGTTCGCAGAAAGATGGCGCCTAATTCCAGCATCCAAGCACTGGCCGGCAGTCCGATACGCGCGCCCCAGGCTTTTCGCAATATCGCCATAAACTCCGAATTCGGGATTGGATTCGGCGAAGCGATGTTGATCGCGCCATCAAGGTCGTCGTGGGCGATCAGGTACTCGACCGAGCGCAGAAAGTCCTGATCGTGAGTCCAAGAGACAAATTGCTTCCCCGAACCGGAAGCACCGCCCAAGCGAAAGCGGACAAGCCGCAACAACGTGTCGAATATGCCGTCGGGGTCCGGGCTCATCACCATCGCGCTGCGCAGCGCGATTTTTCTTGTTCCGGGAGCAGGCGCGGAAAAAAACGCGTCTTCCCAGCTGGTCGCGACCTCGATGCTGAATCGCCACGACGCCGGCGCGTCTGGTTCGTGGCCGCCGATTTCGCCGGTGGCCTCGTCCATTGTGCGGTCATAGGCGTGCCGGTAAATCGTCGCTGTGCTGGCGTTCATCCAGATACGGGGAGGATGGGACAATCGGCTGATTGCCTCGCCAACCAATCGTGTCGTGCGAATGCGCGATTCCTTGATCTCACGGCGATTGGCTTCACTGTAGCGGCAGTTAACATTGCGTCCGGCAAGGTTGATAACGAGGTCTGCGTTTCCGAGTTCTTCGGTCCAGGGCCCCAGTGACTCGCCGGTCCACGGGACTGTCCGCCACGGCGCCTGGCCGGCGGTCCTCGCGATGACGACAACATCGTGGCCTTGGGACTGAAAGTGCCTAGCAACAAGCGCTCCTACCTGACCGGACCCGCCAGGCAGCACGATTCGCATCGGCCTACCATGCATGCGCCGCATTATGACATCCATCGTGGTGCGGACCGTTAAGAAAGGCTCGTGGGATCAACGTCAACGATAATGCTCGTTTCGGGAATTTCCTTTTTCGCGCAGAAATCGAGTGCTCCACTGAGGGCCTGCGAGAGCGCGGAGCGTTGCGGCGATTTCAGCAGGAATTGATGGCGATACTCCTTGCGCAGGCGGGCGAGCGGCGCCGCAGCCGGGCCCAGGACTTTCACGCCGCGCTCTTCGAATGGCGCGAAATAAGCGGCGAGCGCGCGCGACCAACGAATCGCGTTTTCGATTTTGCGGTCGCGCACCAAAATGCTGGCGAGCGCGGTGAACGGCGGGTAATGCAGCATCCGCCGGAAGTGCGCTTCCTTCTCATAGAAAGAAACGTAATCCTGCTTCGCCGCGAGCTGGATCGCGTAGTGCTCCGGATAATGCGTCTCCACCAGGACTTCGCCGGAAAGTTCGCCGCGGCCAGCGCGGCCGGCGACTTGCGTCAATAGCTGAAATGTTCGTTCGGCGGCGCGAAAATCCGGCAGGCCCAGCGCTAAGTCTGCCGCCACGACGCCGACCAGCGTGACGCGCTGAAAATCGTGGCCTTTCGCGACCATTTGCGTGCCCACCAGCACATCCAGTTCCCCGTCCGCGAACGCGCCGAGCACTTGTTGAAATTCGCGCTTTGTTCTCACGGTGTCGCGGTCTAGGCGCGCGACGCGCGCGTTCGGAAAATGCTCGTGCAGATATTCTTCGACGCGCTCGGCGCCGTCGCCGACGAAGTACATATACTCGGCGCGGCACTTCGGGCACTGCTTCGGCGGGCGAATCGAATATCCGCAGTAGTGGCATTCCAGGCGCTGGCGGCTTTTGTGATACGTCAGCGCGATGCTGCAATTTTCGCATTGCACGAACGCGCCGCAACTGCGGCACAAACTCGACCACGAATAGCCGCGGCGATTGATGAGGATCATCGCCTGCGTTTTCTCTTCGAGCCGCAAAGCGATGGCCGCGCGCAGCGATTCGGAAACGGGCGCGGCCTTGTGCGCGCGGCGAAATTCCTCGCGCAAGTCCACCACTCGCACTTCCGCGAGCGGGCGATTGGCAACGCGCGCGGTCAGTTCCAGCAAATGATATTTTCCGGCGCGGGCGTTGTGATACGTCTCGAGCGACGGCGTCGCGGAGCCCAACAACGCGACGGCGCCTTCAAGCCGCGCGCGATAAACCGCCGTATCGCGCCCGTGATAGCGGGGCGTTTCCTCCTGCTTGTAGCTCGACTCCTGCTCCTCGTCCACAATCAGCAAGCCTAGATTTTCCAGCGGCGCGAAAACCGCCGAGCGCGTGCCGACCACCACGCGCGCTTCTCCGCGCCGTACGCGCCACCATTCGCGCGCGCGCTCAACATCCGGCAAGCCGCTGTGCAGCGTCGCAACCGTTGCGCCGAATCGCGCGCGCACCAGGCGCCCCAGCCACAGCGTGAGTGCAATTTCCGGCACCAGGACGATCGCGTTCTTGGCGCGCGACAGCGTGGCCTCGATTGCCCCCATATAAACTTCCGTCTTGCCGCTGCCGGTCACTCCGTGCAAAAGCGCTGCCTCGAATTTGTCCGCCACAATCCAGCGCCAGACCTCAGCGAGCACCTGTTTCTGCTCGGCATTCAACACATTTGCCGGTGGCGTGAAATCCGTTTCCCATGCATCCTCGCCGGAGATGAGCGGCTCTTCCCAGGTAAGCAGCATGCCCGCGTTTTCGAGCCGTTTAATGACGAGCGCAGTGACGCTGGCTTTTTCGAGCAGCACCTCGAGCGGAAGTGGTACTTGTGCGTCCGTAAGAACTTCGCGAACCCGTTTTTCGGGCTGACCCGGGGGACGGTCCGGAGCATCTGTCCGCCACGCGACAATCTTCTGCACGCGAGTTTTGCGGCGACGCGCCACTTCGCGTGCGGCCAGATAGCCGCGGCGTACGAATTTTTCCGCGGCCGCTTCACCGCCGGGCATCGGCCGGACACGGGCGGTACGAACGGGGTGATCTTTCGCGCCCGGCGCGTCCAAATCAAACGCCCGCAAAAATTCCAGCTCGGCCTTCTCGACGTCTGTTTTTTCCTTTTCGGCGGCGAGAGCTTGCAGGTAGGCACGTCCGGTATCAGTAAGCCAATATTCACGGTCGTGCCGCAGCTCGATCTCCGGAGGCAGCATCGCGCGAAACGTCTCACCGATGGGCGCAAGGTAATAGCGGCTGATCCAGTGCCCCAGCTCGATGAGTTTCGGCGGCAGAGCGGGCAAAGGATCGAGCAGTTCGGTAATTTCTTTGATGCGCTTCGTTTCGGGCGCTTGCTCGGTAACCGCAAGCCCCACGCCAACCATTGGCCGATTGCGAAACGGCACCAGCACGCGGCGCCCGACTAATTCTTCGCCGTTGAACGAATCTGGCACGGCGTAAGTGAACGCCGAGCGCAGCGGCACAGGCAGCGCGACTTCCAGGTAACGTTGAGTCATGGATTCCGAAAGATAGTGTAACAGTGTAGGAGAATTGTTCGGCCTCGGCGCTCTGTGGGTCGTCAATACACCACGTCAGGAAGCACGACCAGCCGTGTCAGTTCTACAAACTCACCATGACAACGCCCGCGAAGATCAGCACGATGCCGAGCCACTGGCTGCCTTCCAGCCGCTCGCGCAGAAAAATCCAAGAGAGCAGGACGGTGACCGCGCCATAGAGCGATGCCAGCACACTCACGACCGAAACCTGCCCCGTGCTCAGCCCAGCATTATTCGCGACGAACGCCCCCGTATCCAGCACTCCGACGGCGAGCAGCAGCCACCACACCCCGCCGCGCGGAAGCTGGATTGACTGTCCGACGGGAGCAGCGACCACGGCGAGCGAAACCAGCGCCGTCAACCGCATTACCCACACCGATACGGCGCTGCCCACCAGCGGCACAACGTGAAACCCCAGGAACCAGAACATCACGCCGAATCCCAGCGCCGCAAAAATCGCCCAGCCCACGCCCTTCGATAAATGTGCGTGCGAGGCTTCTCCATCGCCCGCAGCCGCCGAACCTCCAGGCGCCGCAGCCGTCGGCGTCGAGCTCTTGGCCTGCGGCGCAAATGAAGTCGCCGCGAGAATCACGCCGACCAGCGTGACCGCCAGCCCCGTCGCGCGCAACGCGTGAATGCGCTCGCCGCTCAGCAGCGAGAGTGCCACGGTAAGCGCGGGATAGCTCGATGAAACCGGCCCGACGATGCTCATCGTGCCGACTTCGAACGAATGATAAAGCGCGAGCGATGCGACCATGTTCAAAATGCCCGCCGCGATAGCCATCGCCCAAGGACGCCAGCCCGGCGCCACGCCCGAAAAACCGATCGTCCATTTCAGGTATGCGCTCAGCGCCACGAAACCGAAGAACTGCATGAAGAACAGCGTGCGGTAGGCGCCCACGCGCCGCGACGCAAAACGCGCCGCAAAATCCGCCGCGCCCCAGGAGAAGGCGCCGGTCAATCCCAGGAGGATGGCGAGCGAAACGTTCATGGCCCGGAAGCTCTAGCGTTTCCGGGGCTGCAGGCCGAGAAGCGCCATCACTTTTTGCAAGTCCTTCCACACTTCGCTCTTCGCGGGAGGATTGCGCAGCAGATAGGCGGGATGATAGGTCGCGATCAATTTCGCGCCGCGAAAATCGAACCATTCGCCGCGAAATTTCGAAATTCCCTGCGTGGTTTGCAGCAGCGTCTGCGCCGCGCAACTGCCGAGGGCGCAAATCACTTTGGGTTTGATCACGTCGAGCTGCCGCAGCAGATACGGCGAGCACGTCGCAATTTCATCTTTTTCCGGCAGACGATTTTCCGGCGGGCGGCACTTCACCACGTTCGCGATGTAAACATCCTCACGGCGCAGGCTCATCGCTTCGATCATCTGCGTCAGCAATTTTCCGGCGCGCCCGACGAAGGGTTCGCCCTTGATGTCTTCATCGTGGCCCGGCCCTTCGCCCACAAAAACGAGCTGGGCTTTCGGATTGCCCACCCCGTAGACGATGTTGGTGCGTCCCTTGTGCAATTTGCAGCGCGTGCAGTCGCCGATGTCTTCGCGGATGCGCGGAAGCGTGTCGTCGGCGATGCGGTCGATGGATTCGAATAACGATGGCAGCGACGCGGGAGCGACGATAGCGGCGGCTGGCCCAGGCGCTGCAGTGGGCCGCGCTGACGCTGCAGACCTAGCCGTCGACGCGGCCGCAGCGGAAGGCGTTGGGTCCGGAGCGCGGCGCGTAGCTGCAGCCGCTGCAGCGGCCATCGTTACGGGAGCCGATTCGGCAACCTCGATGGATACTGACTCGGGCGAAGGCGCTTGGTGTTGCTGCAATGGCGCGCGATCGCGATAATACGGCCCCAAGCCGAGCTCTTCGCCGTAGCGCAGCCAATCTTTCACCCGCTCTTCCACGCGAGTGCCCACACTCGCACGCTTAGCCGGATCCATCGAATCCTCCGCTTGAGAACTTACTTCGATTGTTTCTGAATTTCCAGCACTTGATCCAGGATGCGGTTGGCGACGTCGAGCTTGCTCATCTTCGGCAGCGGAATTTCGTGGCCGTCGCGCAGGTACAGTGTGACGATGTTCGTGTCGGTATCGAAGCCCGCGCCTTCCTGCGTCACGTCGTTCGCCACAATCATGTCCGCGCCCTTGCGCGCGAGCTTGCCGCGAGCGTTTTCGCCGACGTTGTTCGTCTCCGCGGCAAATCCAACCAGCACGCGAGGGCCTTTTTCGCGGCCGAGCTCCGCGAGAATGTCGGGTGTGGGTTCAAGCTGCAGCGTGAATCCGCCCGACCCGCGCTTGATTTTGGAATCCTGCGCCGCAGCCGGACGGTAATCAGAAACAGCGGCGGCCATAATCGCGACGTTTGCTTCGCGCGCGCGTTCCAACACAGTGCGATGCATCTGCTCGGTGGCGCGAACCGGAACCCAATCCACGCCGTCCGGAATTTTTAGCTCCGTCGGCCCACTCACCAGAATCACATGCGCGCCGCGCCGCTGCGCAGCCTCCGCCACCGCATAGCCCATCTTGCCCGAGGAGCGATTCGTGAGAAACCGGACCGGGTCAATATCCTCGCAAGTGGGACCGGCGCTTACCAATACCGTCTGGCCCGCGAAATCGTGGCGCAATCCGAGAACTTCGCAAACTCTCTTGGCGATTGTCTCCGTGGCAGCCAGGCGCCCCGCGCCCGTCATACCGCAAGCCAGGTAACCTTCATCGGGATCGACGACGTGTACGCCGCGCGCGCGCAAAGCCGCGACATTTTCCCGCGTCGCCGGATGATCCCACATGTTGACGTTCATGGCCGGCGCCACTACGACGGGAGCCTTGGTGGCGAGATAAAGTGTGGAAAGGAAATCCTCGGCGATGCCGTGCGCAAATTTTCCGAGAATATCGGCGGTGGCGGGAGCCACCAAGAGCAGGTCAATCCGCTGCGCCACGGCGATGTGTTCGATGGCGCTTTCCACATTCGCGGGCGCTGCGCCGGTGGCGCTGAAAAGATCGGTGATAACTTTCTGTCCGGTAAGCGCGGCAAAGGTGAGCGGCGTAATGAATTCCTGCGCCGCGCGCGTCATCACCACCTGCACGTCCAATTTTTCCTGCTGCAGGCGGCGCACCAGTTCCGCGGCCTTGTAAGCGGCCACTCCACCGGTCACACCGAGCGCTATTTTCATTGCATCACCGCGGGCCTAGGACTTCCGCCGCTTCTCTTCCTTGTCTTCGGCATCCTCATTTAGATGCGGCGCGTCGTACTCCAGCAGGCCCTTCTGCAATTCTTCCTCGGCGATGCGCGTGGTCTTGCGCGAGCGGGGGTTATCCACCATGGGCCGCCCCCCGATTAATAATTGCCGCGCGCGCCGCGCGACCACTACCACATAGGCAAACTGGCTTTCTGGTGCATCCTTGAGAACGGCCATGTGAAGATCAGCCTCCAAAAGACTTCAGAATTTCGCGAATTCGTTCTTCGTTGCGTGCCACCCGGCAACGCGAACCCAGAGCGATGGCCTGCACTTCCCTGCCCGCGCGTTCCAAGTCGTCGTTGATCACCGCAAAATCGTAGCTGCTGTAATTCAGCATTTCCTGGCGCGCGCGTTCCAGCCGCCGGTGAATCTCATCCTCCGAATCCTGCCCCCGAGCCCGGATCCGGCGTTCCAATTCCGCGCGCGAAGGCGGCAAGACAAACACCGCAACCGCGCCCGGAAGTTTCTGCTTTACCTGCAAAGCGCCCTGGACGTCAATTTCCAGGACCAAATCCTTTTTCTGCGCCTGCGCCGCTTCCAGCCATTTCCGCGGCGTGCCGTACCAATTCTTGCCGAACACCTGGGCATATTCCAGGAATTCGCCGCGCTCGACCATCTGCTGGAATTCGGCCTCGGAAACAAAATTGTACCATTTGCCGTCACTCTCCGTCCCGCGCGGTGCCCTGGTGGTGCACGAAACAGATAGCAGCGTGCCGGGGACCTCCAGAATTTTTTCCACCAGTGTGGATTTTCCGGAACCCGAGGGGCCGGAGACGATCAGCACCAACGGCTCCGCTTGGCTCATTCGATGTTCTGCACCTGTTCCCGCAATTTCTCGATTTCGGATTTGATTTCCAGGCCCAGGCGCGTGATTTCCAGGCCTTCTCCGTCGTTCCCCGGCGATTTCGAAAGCAAGGTATTTGATTCGCGCTGCATTTCCTGCAGCAGGAAATCGAGTTTCTTGCCGACGTCCGCCGCGCCCACCAGCAGCGATTCAAATTGTTGCACGTGACTGCGTAATCGCGCCAGTTCCTCGGTCACATCGCTGCGCTCGGCGGCGATGGAAGCTTCCTGCGCGAGCCGGGTGGGGTCGAGCTGCGCTTCACCGAGAAGCTCCTGCAAACGCGTCTGCAGGCGGCGCGCAAATGCTGGACGCGCGTTTTCAGCTAGCACATCCACTTTTGCCGCGAGCGCCGCAATGCCGCGCAGGCGCGCGGACATTTCCTCGCGCAGATGACCGGCCTCTTCTTCGCGCATCGCATCGAGCTTCACGAGTGCTTCGTGCAAGCAGTGCATCACCACTTTTTCCAAGCGCTCGAGTTCTTCTTCGATTGAAGCCGCCGGCGGTCCAATCACTCCGGGCAATCTTAAAATCGAGGCGAGATCCGGCTCGGTCGCGATGCCAAATTCCTTGCGCAGCGAATTGACAGCCTTCAGATACGCCGCGGCGACGTCGTGATTCACGCCCACCGCCGCTGGCCCGGCTAGCTCGTAATACAAAGTCACATCCAGGTGGCCGCGGCGCACGCGCTCGCGCAGAAGCTGCCGAATGCGCGGCTCGAGCGGCTCGAATCCTTCTGGAATGCGCAGATGCAAATCGAGGAAGCGGTGATTCACCGCGCGAATCGTAACCCGCAAGCTCCAGCCATTTTCCACGGCGCGGGCTTGGGCGTAGCCGGTCATGGACTTCAAGCTCGGGGTGCGCGGCTTGGCCGCATTCGCGGCGATGGATTTTGGTCCTGTGCTGGACATGCGCTTACACCGACTCGGCGGTTCGCGACGCCGGCTCCGCATCTTGAAACTGCATGTTGTACAAACGGGCGTACAAGCCGCGACGCTCCAGCAACTCCTCATGAGTACCGCGCTCGCGAATTGTGCCTGCTTCCAGCACGGCAATCAAGTCGGCGCGGCGAATTGTTGAAAGACGGTGCGCGATGACGAATACCGTGCGGCCGGTCATCAGATTGTTCAACGCGCTTTGCACCAGCATTTCAGATTCGGAGTCGAGCTCGGACGTGGCTTCGTCGAGAATTAGAATCGGCGCATCTTTTAGCAACGCGCGCGCAATCGCCAGGCGCTGGCGCTGGCCTCCGGAAAGCCGCTGGCCGCGGTCGCCGATCAGCGTCTGATAGCCCTTCGGCATTTGCGTGATGAAACCGTGCGCCATCGCCGCTTTCGCCGCCGCAACCACCTTTTCGTTCGGCATGTTGGGCTGGCCGTAGCAGAGGTTGTTCCAGATCGTGTCGTTGAAGAGGATTGTTTCCTGCGTGACGATTGCCATTTGCCCGCGCAGCGAGCGCAGCGTCAGATCCCGCACATCGTGCCCGTCAATGCGGACGACACCCGACGTCGCTGCAAAAAAGCGCGGCAGCAGATTCACGAGGGTGGTCTTTCCGGCGCCGCTCGACCCGACAATCGCGACCACCGCGCCCGCCGGCACTTTCAGATTGATATTTTTCAGCGTCGCGGACTCGCCATCCTCGTACACGAATGTCGCATCGTCGAACTCGACGCTCGTCGAAAAGCGCGGAAGCACTTGGGCGCCCGGCGCATCGAGCTTCTCTTCGGGCAAATCCAGAAATCTGAAAACTTGCGCCGAGGTTCCCAACGCTTGTACGAATAGCTGGTAAATCCCGCCCAGGCGCTTGATCGGCTCATAGGCCTTGAAAAGAGCAAAGGTGAACGCGCCGAACGAGCCTATCGTCATGCGGTCCGCTTTGATTTCGCCGCGCGCGAAGAAAAGAATCGTGGACACGACCACCGCGCCCAGCACATCCATCACCGGCCCGGTGGCCGCCATGGCGCGAATCCAGCGCATGTTCTCGCGCAGCAGATTGCGCGCCGCGTCGGCGAATTTCCGGATTTCGAAGCCTTCCATCCCGAAGGCTTTTACGACGCGGTTTCCGCTGATAGTTTCCTGCAGGATTTGGCTCAGATCGGCCAGCCGCGACCGGCTTTTTTCCGTCGAGCGGCGAATCCGGCGCGTCAATTTCGCGACGGGCCAAACCACCAACGGAACCAAAACGGCGGCGCCTACAGCCATCCGCCAGTCAACGACCAACAGCACCACAACGAATATGACCAGGCTGAATATTTGCCGGAAGAAATCCGCCAGGTAGTCGGAGAAGGCGCTGCGCACCTGCTCGATATCGCTGATGACCGCGGACATCACGCGGCCCACCGGATTATCGTGAAAAAATCCGACGGGCTGCTGCACCACCTTGGCATACACGCGATTGCGCAGGTCCGTGATCCCGGCGAGGCCCACATACTGAATCAGCGTGGCGCCAAAATATTCCGCGAATGCCTGAAACAGGAAGATGAAAAGCAGCGCTAGCGCAAAAACCGACCACACGTGATGCACACGCGCCGGAACGAAATCGTTCATGTAAACGATGCGGTCGGTGCCGGGAACCTGGAAGAGCACCAATTTCTGCAGCGAGGACTGCGGATTCAGCACCACGTCAATTGCGGGCTTGATAGCAAACGCCACTAGGCCTTCCGCCACGCCCATGCCGGCCATCAGCAAAACGCCCGCGGCCAACGCGGGAGTGTGAGGCGCAAGATAGCGTAGCAGGCGGCGAAGTTCTTCGCCCTGCGTCATGGGTGTAGCGTCTTTTTTTATTTCAGGATCCAACTCGCCAGCCCTCACAGCCGCCCCCGCGGCCGCCTAGTTTCAAGAAACCTGCTTCTCGATGTCGCGATGCACGACCTTCGTAGAATAATTCTTGCGCTTCAGATCACGGCGAATCACTTCCGCCAGCGCGACCGAGCGATGCCGCCCCCCGGTGCATCCCAGCGCCACCGTCAGATAGCTTTTTCCCTCGCGAATATAGTGCGGAATCAGATAGAGCAGCATGCTCTCGATTCGCCGCAAAAACTCGCCGGTTTGGGGAAATGAGCGAATATAGCGAACTACGCGCTGATCCTTGCCGCTGAAAGGGCGCAAGCGCGGAATGAAATGCGGGTTGGGCAGAAAACGCACGTCGAACACCAAGTCGGCATCCGCAGGAATGCCGTAACGAAACCCGAAGCTCACCACGGAAATCAGCAACGGTCTGCGTCCGGGATTCTGAAAGCGGTCAATAATGAATTGGCGCAGCTCGTGAACGTTGAACTTGGTCGTATCAATGACCACATCCGCGAGACGCCGAATCGGCGCCATGCGCCGGCGCTCCAAACGAATTCCTTCCGCGACGGAGCCATTCTGGCTGAGAGGATGCGGACGCCGCGTTTCGCTGAATCGCCGCAATAGCGCTTCGTCGCTCGCTTCAACGAACACCAGCGTCGCCGGATGTTCGGCGGCGAGCTTGCGGTAAATGCCCGGCAGCTTTTCGATTTGCTCGCCTTCGCGCGCATCCACCAGCAGCGCCGCGCGCTCCACTTCGCCCACGCCTTCCACGTAAAGTTCGCTGAATTTGGGTATTAAGCCGACGGGCAAATTGTCTATGCAATAAAATCCGAGATCCTCGAAAGTATTCAGGACGGAACCTTTTCCGGAGCCGGAAAGGCCGGTAAGAAGAACCAACTGCCGGGCGTCGCGATTTCTATTTCTGGGCGGGCGGCGCGGCACGGCGGGCTGTTAACCCTTCACTCGTCGGCGGTGCGTACTGGGGATGCGCAAATCCTCGCGATATTTCGCGACGGTGCGGCGCGTCACTTGAATGCCTTCTTCGCTGAGCCGCTTGGTAATCTGTTCGTCGGTGAGGGGGTGCGCGGTGTCTTCATCCTCGATCATCTTCTTCACGCGGCGCTTCAGCGATAGCAGAGACATCTCGCTACCCTGCGGTCCATTCACCGATTCGCTGAAGAAATAACGCAGCTCCAGCACGCCCTGCGGCGTATGCACATATTTGTTCGCCACCGCGCGGCTCACGGTCGAAGGATGCACGCCCACTTCCTCAGCCACTTCCTTGATCATCATGGGCTTCAAATGATCGGCACCATAATCCAGAAAATCGCCCTGCCGCCGCAAAATGGATTGGCACACGCGCTGGATGGTGTGCTTGCGCTGCTCGATATTTTTCATCAGCTGGATCGCGGCGGTGAACCGCTCTTTCACGTAATTGCGCACGTCGCGATCGGCCGCATCGCGCGCCAACAGGCGCCGGTACATCGGATTCAGGCGCAGCTGCGGCAGGTCGTCTTCATTCATCAGCGCTTGCCACTCGCCGTCCACTTTGCGGAATTGCACATCCGGCTCGACCAGCCGCGGTTCGGTGTGGTTGTAACGCAGCCCAGGCTTGGGATCGAGTTGCTTGATCACGTCCACCGCGCGCTTCACGAGTTCCACCGGGCGATTCAATGCGCGCGCCACCTCTTTCAGCTGATTATTCTGCAGCAGCTTCAAATGCTCGGCGATGATCTGCTGCGCCAGGGTATTTTGCGGGTCCACCAGCTTGAGCTGCAGCAGCAAGCATTCCTGCAAATCGCGCGCGCCGACACCGGGAGGATCGAATTCCTGCACCATGGCCAAGGCTTCTTCCACATCATCCATCGTGTAGTTGCCGGATGCCGCCAGTTCGTCGAGCGTCGCGGTGAGATAGCCGTTTTCGTCCAGATTCCCAATGATGCCGTCGGCGATCTTTCGCACGGTTTCGGTGCAGATGCTGACGCTGAGTTGCCAAGTCAGGTGATCCGCAAGATTTTGCGCGGAAGAAAGGAACTTGTCGAAGGAAGGACGCTCGATGTCTTCTCGTTCACTGCCGGCGGAGCGCTCGGCCCCGGAATCGAGATATTGCGAAAAGAAGGAGCCAAAATCAAATTCATCGAAGGGATTGGCTTCGGGCTTCTCCGGAACTTTTTCGATTTCCTTTTTTAGGAAGGCCTCGTCAGTGTAGCTGTCCTGCGCCGCCGCGTCGCCTTCCGCTACTTCGTCCAGCACCGGGTTCGCCATGATCTCCTGATTGATCATCTCGCGAAGTTCCAGGCGGTTCAGCGCCAGCACGCTCACCATCTGAACGAGTCCCGGCGTCAAAATCTGCTTTTGCGCGACGCGGAGACTCAGTTTGGGTGCGAGCCAGTTCATATCTTCTAGTTTAACCGGAATCCTTCTCCTAGGTAGATGCGGCGAACTTCCGCGTTAGTCGAAAGGTCACCCGGCGTCCCGGCGAAGAGGATTTTGCCTTCGCTGATAATATAGGCGCGATTGGTGACGGCCAGGGTATCGCGCACGTTGTGATCGGTCACCAGCACTCCAATGCCCGCAGCACTCAAGTCCGCAATGATCTTCTGAATATCCACTACGGTCAGCGGGTCAATCCCCGCAAATGGCTCATCCAACAGCACAAACGAAGGTGAAAGCACCAGGGAACGCGCGATTTCCAGCCTGCGCCGCTCGCCGCCTGAGAGCACGTATGCCCGGCTATAACGGACCCCTTCCAGCCCCATCTGTGCCAGCAACTCTTCTACCCGGTCGCGCCGCTGCTCAGACGTCAACGGCAGTGTTTCCAGAACCGCTAGCAAGTTCTCTTCCACTGTCAGTTTCCGAAATACAGAAGGCTCTTGGGGTAGGTAGCTGATGCCGCTGCGGGCCCGGAGGTACATGGGCAGGTCGGTGATATCCTCGCCGTCCAGTAAAACGCGCCCATAGTCCGGACGAGCGAGGCCGACCAGGATGTAGAACGTCGTAGTCTTTCCTGCGCCGTTCGGCCCGAGCAACCCAACCACTTCGCCCTGCTGAATCTCCAGACTGATTTTATCGACAACCTTACGTCCGCGATAAGACTTGCTTAGATCGGCGGCCTGGAGTTTCAACATGCCGGTTCATTTCTCAACCCGGTGCTTGGTCAGCGTGCGCGAACCTGCTTGGGAATCAATCAAAATCGTATCATTCGCTACAAAGAAGGTCAACGAATGGCCCGTGGTTGCGTCGCTGGCCGCATCAATAATCGTGGGATGTCCGCCGGAAAGCACGAATTTTCCGTCCGAAGCGGTGTATTCCGCTTGCTCCGCGGTGCCGACGCGGTCGCCTTGCCTTACGGTTACCCCGCCCAGCGCAACCGCTCGCTGGAGCTGCTGCCCCGCCATGGCACCCGGCGCGGCCGGAGATGCGGCTGCTTGACGCGTACCCGATTGATTGGAAACGACTTGCGGACCAGTGCCGGCGGACGATTTGGGCGCTGAGGCCTGCAGAAACACGTCCAGGGTGCTGGATTGCATGGACCCTTGCTGCGAATCAGCGGTGACGCCACCTTCGAGGTGTGCTTTTCCGGCATCGCCCCAATATGTGAGCAGCGGTGCGTGAATCGTCCACAGCGTAGGTCCGGATGGCGCGGTCGCGGTTTTTGCGGCCGGCTCGCCGAATGGTTTTGCCGGCGACGTGGCTTGCGGAAACACTGCGACCACATTTTCTCGCGCCTGCAATTTTTTATCGTCGCGCCAGATTTCGATCTGATTTGACTGCAGCACGGATTCGCCTTGCCACAATCGCGCATGCCCGGAATACGTCACGTCTCCTGAGGTCGTCGAGCCGCTAAGCGTATCGGCTGAAATATGCCCCGGCCCCGATCCCAGATTCACGGCGCTCGCGCCTCCGTTGCCCAGGTAAGTGGAAACGACTCCGCCTCCCGCGCGGATTTCGCCCGACTTTTGATTGATCGTCACCTTCGCCGCCGTGGTTCGGCTCATCGCGTCCGAAATCACCGGCGAACCATCGAGCTTGATCGTATCCGTGGCTCGAACGATATTGGCGCGCTCGGCGGATGCGCGGCGGTCCGCTTGCTCGAACCGTACGTCGCCGTTCTCATCGAGCGTCCGCCATTCCCCATCCGGCGCAAATTTTGCCACCAACTCCGCGGCGCGAACCACCTGCGGCGGCGAGCTGGCAATCTGCCTGCGAATTGCGACGCCCGAGTGCCCGACGAGCTCGTCGAGGCGGCCTTCCTTGCTGAATTGCGTCACGAATTTCTTGGCGCTCAATTCCGTCGTGTCGTTGCCGCTTTTCGTTGTGATCGTTCCCGGTGCCGCGGTTTCCGCGCTTTCGATCCGCGTCTGATCAGGATCTTTCCCGGGCGCAAACTTTACCAGCAAAGATTCGGTCTTCAGGCTTCGTGACTCAGGGCCTTGCGACGAATCGAGCGCCACGGCGCCAGTCGCCGTCATGGTTTTGAGCACATTATGCTCGGGCTCCATAGCGAATATTGCGTGGGCCATCGAAAAATGATCGGCGCGATCGGCCGCGTGATGCATTCCTTGCACGTTTCCGTCGGCCACAATCGTCTCAACCCAGCCGGCGGCATCGAGCGTCGTTTCGAACTGGTCCGCGGTTGCAGTGAACTCGCCCTTCGCATCGGTAGAATGAATAGCGGGATGCCCTTCCGCAACGGCGTGCCGCGCGTGAAAATCTGCATCCAGCTCAATCGAAATTTTGTCGGCAGAAAGCTGGCGCCCGCCCTGCCGCACCACCGCCGGCGCATTCAGCTCGACAACGCGTTCATTTCGACGGATCTCCATGCTGCTGCCCGTCGCAGTCACCGGCAGCCCACCAGTCCGCGGCGACGGCGGCATATCCAATTCCACATCGTGATTCAGCCGCACAATTTCCTTCTGCGAACTGTAACTCACTCCGACGGCGTGGCCCTGACCACCCGCAAACTGAAATTGCACAGGCTCTGCCGTGGACGCTTCACCGCTATCGCGATTGAACGATAAATTGCGCGTCGTCACCTGGAGCTGCCGCTCGCTCGCTTTGCCTCGCGCCGGATCCGCGCCTGCGAGATCAATCTGCACCGCGCCCTGGCACACCACATTTCCGGACTTCGGCTCGTAGCTGCATTCGCTGGTATGGATATTGTCGTTGCGATTTCCGTCGCGGCCGTAAATCGTGATCCAGACGTCCTGCAGCAATGCGCGGTTTTCATCCTTGTATTGCGTGGCCCGCGAAGCGCGCACCGTGAAGAGCGTGCGGTCTTGCTCCACTTTCGAAAATGAGAATTCGTTGGATTGCTGCTGGACGGTTGCCGGCACCAGCGCCTTGATCTCGCCGCGCGCGCGGGCTTCGCGGAAGGCGCGCTGCGCGTAGACCCCCGCGACGATCAGAGCGATCGCACCCGCGGCCCAAGCGGCCCAGCTTGCATAGCGCGCAGCTTCCTGATTGCGCAGAGGAATCTCTCCCAAACGGCGACGAGGCTCTATTGAACTTAGAATCCGAGTATAGGTGAGAGGTTTCCCGCTTAGCAATCTGGCGCCCGGGACAGGTGCAAGAGTCGCACGAGGAGAGAAGCGGCAGGGTCCTACTTGTGCTGGGAAAGCATGCCCACGCCGGAAGCGGCAACGCTATCACGCGTGGTGTTTTTCACCAGATACATGGCCTCATCGGCGAGATGCAGCAACTCCGCCTTGGTCCGCGAATCGCTGGGATAAGCCGCAACGCCCACGCTAGCCGTCACGTGCGCATTAATCCCGGATTCCTGCAGCCAAACAGTTTCGCGAATCAGTTTGTGCAGGCGCCGCGCCACGCCCAACGCATTGTCCTTGGAAGTCTGCGGCAACAGCACCACGAACTCATCGCCGCCGTAGCGAAACGCCAGGTCAATCAGCCGGCACTTGTCCTTGATGGCTTGCCCAATTTCCGCGAGCAGCTTCGAACCCATCAAGTGCCCGTGCGTGTCGTTCACGCTCTTGAAATGATCCAGATCAATGAAAATCAGCGAAAATTCGAAAGCGTAGCGATGCGAACGGTAAATCTCCGTATCCAACATGAAATTCAGGTGCCGCGCGTTATACAGGCTGGTGCAATCGTCCGTGATTGTCAGCTCGTGAATCCGCTGTACGTGCCGCGCGTTCTCGATGGCGATCGCCGCGTAATCCGCCAACGCTTCCAGTAGCGCCAAATCGCGCGCGCTGAAACCTTCGGGACCGATGCTATTGATGAGCTCGATTACGCCGAGGCACTGTTCGCGAAAACGCACCGGCACCGCGACAATCGAGCGCGTCTCCATCTTCGTTCGCTCGTCCACTTGCCCGAAGAAGCGCGAATCTTTGCTGGTATCCGGCACCACCACGGCTTCGCCGGTCTCCGCCACCCACCCTGCCAATCCCTGGCCGACCTTGATGCGTACATCCTTTAAAGATTCAGCGCCCTGGCCCGTCGCGATCTGGAAGTAAAGCTCCTTTTTGTCCATGTCCATGAGCAGCAGGGACCAGGTGTCCGGGCGCAGCACCTCATTGATCTTTTCCATGATCGTGCGCAACACTTGGTCAAGTTGCAGCGACGATGTGAGCGCTTTGCCCAGCTCGTGGAATACGGTTAGTTCGTTTGAGGACTCCGGAGTGACGATCTCCGGGCCCACACCCGGGGTCCTGCGGCGTTCGACGCCGTCGAACGGTCTTCCGTCTGCAGCTCTCCGCCTGGTATCCACGGGGATACTCTCAGTCGAACCTGGGGTTTCTTTAGTCAACCTTCTCATTATAGGTAACGCTTTCGGCCCTCCGCAATGGAGTTCGCGGCGTGATTGACGAAACGCCAACATGCCTATTCCCATGTGCCTTGGGTCCCCGCATTGACACACTCTTCACCGACGCCTATATTTTCTGTGGCTGCGGGTTCCTGCGGATGTCTTCGACACCTTTCGGCGAACAACTCAAGCGCGAGCGGGAAATGCGGGGCGTCTCACTGGAAGAAATTTCCGTCGCCACACGCATTGCGCCGCGCTTCCTCGAAGCACTCGAAAACGAACAATGGGAGCAATTGCCCGGCGGCGTGTTCAATCGCGGCTTCATTCGCTCAGTCGCCCGCTACCTGGGCCTCGATGAAGACAATCTGGTGGCCGAATACGCGCTGCAAACCAAGGGCCGCCCCGACCCTGGCGTCGTCGCCGATCCGCCGGACGAGCCCGACCGCTTGTGGGCGCGCGTATCTGTGCTGATGGTTTTGGCGATTTTGATCATCGCCGCCGGCTGGGCCGCGATTCACTACCTCGGACCGAAGATCGCCGCGCGACTGCACAAACATTCCGGCGATCCGGCATATTCGGCGCCCGCGCGAGCTTCTTCTGGCGCGCCTACTAGTGTGGCCGGACCGAATTCCGCAGCGCCGCAGCCTCCGAGCGCGGATTTATCCGTCGGCACGGATTCTCAAGGCTCTGTCAACTCGCCTGCCACCGGAGCCTCTCATTAGCGCCGACCTCCGCGAAGCCATACGTTCCGGCCATGCCCGCCCGGAACAGAAACTGGCTGCCTGCTCGGCCGGCAGTCCGCTTGACCGTGAGGACCGTACCGAGTTGCTTGCGATCCTGACCTCCGATTCCGATCCGACAGTCGCGGAACGCGCGCACGCCGCGATTTTGAACCAACCGATGGAATCATTCCTCGCCGTGCTGACTCGCCCCGATGCGGACCCGCGCTTCTTCGAATTTTGCGCCGATAATTTGGGCGAACGGCCGCAAGTGGCCGATGCACTGGCCGCCAACGCGTCTTGCCCAGCTGAGTTTGTCACGCGTGTCTCGACGCAACTGACCAGCGCCGGAATTCAGTCGTTGCTTGACAATCTCGACCGGCTCACTTCCTACCCGCCGCTCAGCTCGGCGCTCGCGTATTCAGAGGCGGCCACTCCTGAACAACAGGAGCTGCTCGCGGAATTTGAAACCAACGCGGTGCTCAAAGAAAGCGAAATCGAAGAAGCGGCGGCGGTGGCCGAGCCGGACATTAAGAAACGCAAGACCCTGCTGCAGCGGCTTTCCCAGATGAATATCGTCCAACGCATCCAGCTCGCCGTCAAAGGCGGCCGCGAGGAGCGCATGCTCTTGATCCGCGATCCCAACAAAATCGTGCAGCGCGGCGTCTTGCAATCTCCGCGTCTGACTGACCTCGAGATCGAGAATTTCGCGGCCATGGCCAATGTCTCGCAGGAAGTGCTCCGGCTCATCGCCAGTAACCGCGTGTTCATGAAAAGCTACGTAGTCGCCAGAAACCTCACCAAGAATCCCAAGGCCCCGCTGGACGTGACGCTCCATCTTCTGCCCCGGCTCACGCCGGGAGATTTAAAACAGCTCAGCAACAATAAGAACATTCCAGAGACGCTCCGCAGTTCCGCGCAAAAGCTCGTGCGCCAACGTAACGCCGCCCGGCCAAGCTAGAGCTCCGGTCAGCGGTTTCGTGGGCAGGGCTTTGGCGAGAATTAATTCGCGGCGGGATTCACCAGCGATGCGGCAATCTGCTTCTTGTAATCCTGGGCCTTCGCCAGAATTTCTTTCTCGTTCAACGTCAGCATCTGGCGGTCTTGCATGACAATTTTCCCGCCGATGACGACGGTTTTCACGTCGCTCGATTTCAACGCATAGACCAATTGCGAATAAGCGTTGTACATCGGCGTGGCGTGCGGCGCGCTGGTGTCCACCAGAATCAAATCGGCTTTCTTGCCCACTTCCAGCGATCCGATCTCCTTTTCCAGGTGCAACGCGCGAGCGCCGGTGATCGTCGCCATCTCGACTACCTGCTCGGCCGGCAGCGCACGCGAATCCATCCTCGCAACCTTCTGCAGCTTCGCGGCAAGATCCATTTCCTCAAACAAGTCCAGATCGTTGTTGCTGGCCGCGCCATCGGTGGCGAGACCGATCGCCTCGCCTGCCGCCAGCATTTCCACGACTGGCATCACGCCCGCCGCCGTCTTCATATTGCTCGAAGGATTGTGGATGCAGCCCACGCCAAAATGCGTGAGCGTGGCGATGTCCGCGTGATCTACCCAGATGCAGTGCGCGCCAACCACGTCCGGCCCCAATACGCCCGCACGCGTGAGATACGCCACTGGCGTCAATCCGTACTTGTTGCGGCTTTGCTCCAGCTCGAAGGGAGCCTCCGCGATGTGGATCAATATCGGCGCGTGATTGCGACGCGCCAGAGCCGCCGCATCCTGCAGGGTCTTTTCCGAACACGTGTACATCGAGTGCGGTGCCACCGCCGCGACGATCAGCGCATCGCCTTTCCAGCGATCGAGATACTTTTGCGTGTACTCGAGGGCCTGCGGCACCGACTTGTTGTCCGGCGCGGGAAAATCAATAATCGTCTCGCCCAGCACTCCGCGCATCCCCGCTTCCTTCGTGACGCGAGCAGCGGCATCCTCGAAGTAGTACATGTCCGCGTAGGTAGTGATGCCGCCCCGCAGCATTTCCAAAATCCCCAGGCGCGTGCCCCACGCTACGAAATCCTCGGTGACGTTGCGGGCCTCGGCGGGGAAAATATATTTGCGCAGCCAATCATCGAGCGACAAGTCATCCGCAATCCCGCGAAAAAGACTCATCGCCGCATGCGCGTGCCCATTGATCAACCCCGGCATCACAATCGCGGCGTGCGCATCAATCGTTTTTGCCGCGTCGTACTTGCCTTCGATTTCGGCGCTCGTGCCAACGGCCACAATCGAATCGCCGACAACGGCCACAGCCCCATCTTCGATCACGCGCCGCTGCGCATCCATCGTCACCACCGTGCCACCGGTGACCAGCAGGTCCGCTTTCTTCTTCGCGCTCATGGACGGCGAAAGCGAAAGACAAACGGCGCTACAGATGACCACGCATAAACACAGATGAGACCAATTTGTGAAAAAAGCGGACGATGATTTTCTCAGTTTCGAAGTTCTCGATTTCACGTTCATTTTCACCTTGTCGCGTGCGCTAGGGACAGGCTGCACGAATTTCGTGCGCGTGCATGTGCCGCCGTGGTTGGAAACATCACAGAAAAGAAGAATCGAACGGGCGCGCGAGCAGCTTTCCCGCGGTTTCTTCCTCCACCTTCCCTTTTAAGTTCGCCAGCACCACGGGTACGTCGCCACAGAATTCCCAGATGATCTGGCGACAAGCCCCGCAGGGCGGCGTCAAACGATCCACATCGGTGACCACCGCGATCGCGTCGAACCCGCGCTCGCCTTCCGAAACAGCCTTGAAAATCGCTACCCGTTCCGCACAGCAAGTGAGGCCCAAGGTCGCATTTTCCACATTGCAACCTGTGTGAATGCGCCCGGATTTCGCGCGCACGGCCGCGCCCACGCGAAAATTCGAAAAAGGCGCGTAGGCGTTGTCGCGCGCCTGCCTGGCCGCGGTAATCAGAGCATCGTATTCGCTCACGTCATCCTTCGCTTTCTTCAGTCTTTATCGCTCGCGATGCGCGGCAACACCGCCCGCAGCAGCGCGATGAACTGCCCCTTCACTCGTTCTCCGGTTTCCAGCACTTCCAGGTGATTGATCGGCTGATCCAGAATTCCCGCCGCCATATTCGTCACGCACGAAATCCCCAGCACGCGAATGCCCATGTGCCGCGCCACAATCACTTCCGGCACCGTGGACATCCCCACCAAATCGGCTCCAATCGTACGCAAATAACGAATTTCCGCAGGCGTTTCGTAGCTCGGCCCGGAAAGCGCGGCATAGACGCCTTCGGAAACTTCAATTCCCAGTCGCTTTGCCTCCGCGAGCGCAGCCTCGCGATACGGCTTCCAATACGCCGTGGTCATATCCGAAAAGCGCAGACCGAAGCGCTCGTCGTTCGGCCCAATCAACGGATTGATACCTTGCAAATTGATGTGGTCGCGAATCACCACCAGCGCACCCTGCTTGAATTCCACATTAATGCCGCCCGCCGCATTGGTCAGAATCGCCGAACGGATTCCCATGCGCCCGAAAACACGCATCGGAAACACTACCTGCTGCGGCGTGTAACCCTCGTAGAAATGGACACGGCCCTGCATCGCCGCTACCACCACATCTCCCGCTTTGCCGATCACCAGCCGCCCCGCATGTCCGATGGCGGTCGAGCGCGGAAAACCAGGAATCTTTTCGTACGGGATGCGCGTTGCATCTGCGAGTTCGTCGGCGAAAGCGCCCAGCCCGGAACCGAGCACCAAGGCAATTTTCGGCCGCAGCGTCGTCTTCGCCAGAATGAACTTCGCGGCGCGCTCGGCATGCGCAAATTCGGGGTCGCGAAAGCCAGATTTCGCGACGACGGAAGACTTCGAGCGAGCACCACTCATCGCAGCATGATCCCCACAATCGAAGCCGACATCAAATTCGCCATCGTTCCCGCCGCCATCGCGCGAATCCCCAGCCGCGCCAGATCCGCTTTCTTGTTCGGTGCCAGCGCGCCAATGCCGCCAATCTGAATTCCGATCGAACTGAAATTCGCAAAACCGCACAGCGCAAACGTCGCAATCGTAAACGATCGCGGGTCCAGCGCATCCTTCATCGGACCCAATCGCTGGAACGCGACCAACTCATTCGTCACCATGCGCAAGCCCAAAAGATTCCCGATGGTGTGGCAATCCTGCCACGGAATGCCGATCACCCATGCAATCGGCGAAAAAAGCCACCCGAAGATTTGCTCGACGCTCGAAGGAAACCAGCCGATGCCCAAATGCGCCAGTCCGTTGTGGACCAAGCCAAACACGCCATCAACAAGGTAGATCAGCGCGATGAAAGTAATCAGCATCGCGCCAACGTTCACCGCAAGATTCAACCCATCAATCGTGCCGCGCGAAATCGCGCCGAGAGCATTGGTATCGCGCTCGAGCGGAGCCATCTCCACCCGACCCGAAGTCACCGGCACTTCCGTCTCCGGCACCAGCATCTTCGAAAGCAAAATCGTTCCTGGCGCCGTCATGATCACCGCCGCTAGCAAATGTTTGGCCTCGATGCCGTAGGCGATGTACGCAGCCATGATTCCGCCGGAAACGTGCGCCATGCCGCTGGTCATGATCGTCATCAATTCGGACTGCGTAACTTCCGGCAGAAACGGCCGGATAGTCAGGGGTGCCTCGGTCTGGCCCATGAAAATACTTGCAGCCACGTTTAAAGATTCCGCGCCGCTCGCGCCCATCAGTCCGGTCATCACTTTCGCGGCCTGCTTGATGATGAATTGCATCACTCCCAAGTAGTAGAGCAGCGCAAAAACAGCGGCGATAAAAATAATCGTCGGCAGAACCTGAAACGCCAGATAGAAACCCATCGGGGAACCTTTTTTGCCCAGGTCGCCAAACACGAACTCCGACCCTTTGAACGCGAAATCCAGAACCCAATTGACTCCCGCGCCCGCCTTCTGAAAAACGAGTCGGCCGAATTCCCAGCGCATCACCAGGAACGCGAAAACGATCTGCAGCCCCAACCCCCACGCCACCGTCTTCCCGCGAATCGCGCGGCGATTCGTGGAAAAAAGGAACGCCAGCGCCATCATCGTGATCATTCCCAGGACGCCTACCAGGCGATGCATGCGAAGGAGCCTCCCTTAACTAACCACGCGACAGCCTTAAGCCATTTCTCCCGCACCGATAATCTTGCGCACCAGCGGAGCGACCGGCGGCGCCTGCTCTCCAATCTCAAAACTCTCCGACAGCAATCTCAAGGCGTGAACCAACCGCGAATCCATGTTGTAGTGCACGGTGCACAGATTTTCGCCGGCCTTTACGGCGTCGCCGATTTTCCTTTCGAGTACCAGGCCCACACTCGGGTCCACCGAATCCTCTTTTTTTCTCGGCCGCCGCCGAGCAACATGCTCGCGACGCCCACCTGTTCGCAGTGAATCGCGGTGACGTATCCTGCGCGCGGCGCGTCCACTCGCGCCGTGTGCCGTGCGCGCGGCAAACGGCCCGGATCATCCACGATCCGCGCATCCCCGCCCTGCAGGCGGATAACCTCGCGGAATGTATCACGCGCGCGCCTCGAAGCAATCATTTCCGCCGCGAGCGTGCGCCCTTCCGCGACGGATTTCACGCTCCCACCCAACAAGAACATCCACGCCGAAAGCACCAGGCACAATTCACGCAAGTCGTCCGGACCTTTTCCATCCAGAATTTCGACGCATTCCTCCACTTCCAGCGCGTTGCCCACTTTGCGCCCGAG
Source organism: uncultured Acidobacteriota bacterium (assembly GCA_963804625.1). GTDB lineage: Bacteria > Acidobacteriota > Terriglobia > Acidiferrales > UBA7541 > Palsa-295. Next base: position 51,516 of record CAWDRJ010000004.1, read on the forward strand.
TGGTTGCTCCATGTCAGTGATTAGTGCGACCACCTTTTTTCCCATGCGCGTGCCGGTTTCCACCATCAGCTCGGCAAGATATTTGGCATCCTCCTGCTTCTTCATGAACGCGCCGTCACCGGTCTTCACGTCGAGCACCAGCGCGTCAATTCCCTCAGCCATTTTCTTGCTCATGATCGAGCCGGTAATCAGGTAGGGGCTCTCGACCGTCGCCGTCACGTCGCGAAGCGCGTAAAGTTTTTTGTCCGCCGGAGCGATTTCCGGCGTTTGCCCAATCAGCGCGCAGCGGCACGTTTCGAGCACCCGGCGAAACTCATCCAGCCGCAAATTCACATTGAAGCCGGGAATGGATTCCAGTTTATCGAGCGTGCCGCCGGTGTGGCCCAGGCCGCGCCCGCTGATCATCGGCACGTAAAGACCCGCAGCCGCCACGATGGGCGCAATTACCAGAGAAGTTTTGTCACCGACGCCGCCCGTCGAGTGCTTATCCACCTTGGCGGCGGGCAACGCGGACCAATCGAGCACCGAGCCCGAATACAGCATCGCTTCGGTCAACGCCGCAAGCTCGGCGCGCGTCATCCCTCGCCACACCACGGCCATCAAAAAGGCCGCAATCTGGTAGTCCGGAATGCGCTCGTGCGTCGTGCCAGAAATGAGGAATTCGATCTCTTCGCGGGAAAGCTCCGCGGCATCGCGTTTCTTGCGAATAAGGTCAACGGCACGCATCTGGAAGGATGCGCCAAGCTAGCATCGCGCCGCGCAGGCGTCAATCATTCTGCGCCGAGCTTGTCGTTAGCACACGATGTGTCCGGTCTAATTAGCACACGATATGTCCGCTTTCGTAGAAGCGGCCAGGGAGCAAGATGCATGCATGAACTGCTACCCGATGGCCGCCCTGGAGCGGACGATGAAGATTCAAGAAGTGATCTTGCGAGCTTTGGCGAAGAAGATTACCTGGTGGCAAGCAGCCGAGATTATCGGGATCACCGACCGCCAGATGCGGCGGTGGCACTGGCGCTACAAGGAGTATGGCTATGACGGGTTGCTGGATCGGCGACTGGGGAAGCCCAGTCCCAGGCGGGTGCCGCTCGCAGTGGTCGAGCAAGTGTTCAGGCTGTATCGCGAGAAGTATTTCGATCTGAACGTGCGGCATTTTCACGAGAAGTTGGGAAGCCAGCATCAGATTCGCTTGAGCTACACCTGGGTCAAGAAGGCCCTGCAAGGAGCGGGCCTGGTGAGCCGGGAGCGCAAGCGCGGGGTGCATCGACGCAAGCGAGAGCGCCGCCCCCTAGCGGGGATGCTGCTGCACATCGATGGGAGCCGGCATCACTGGTTTCAAGATGATCGCTGGTATGACCTGCTGGTGATACTGGACGATGCGACGAGCCGGATCTATTACGCGCAGTTGGTGGAAGAGGAATCGACGATGACGGTGTTGGGGGCTTTGCGCAAGGTGGTGGAGCAGGAAGGGATTTTCTGCGCCCTGTACAGCGACCGCGCCAGTCACTTCTTTTGGACGCCGCGAGCGGGAGGGAAGGTCGATCCGGAACGGCTGACGCAAGTGGGACGAGCTCTGCAGGAATTAGGAATCCGGATGATCCCGGCCTACTCCCCGCAAGCGCGCGGGCGTTCGGAGCGAGGCTTTGGGACCTGGCAGGGGCGCTTGCCTCAGGAATTGCGCTTGCGCGGGATGAGCACGTTGGAGCAAGCCAATGCTTTTCTGGAGCAGGAGTACACGGCCGAGTTCAATCTGCTAAATCATTCTGCGCCGAGCTAAGTTAGAAAATTTTCATCGGGGGATTACGCAGCACGCAGGAAGACAAACCAACTCAGGAGCGATTCCAAAAGAACGCACAATTCGTGTGGAGTGCGGCGAGCGGCGCTGAATCCCAGCCCTTACAACATGTTTGCGCCCGCTGCGACTTCCGCCATCATCGCCTGCATCTCGCCATGAATAAGCCCATTGCTCACCAATAAATCCGGTCCACCAGGACGATACGCTCCGCCGCGCAAATCGCTGACTTTCCCGCCAGCCTCGGTAATCATCAAAATCCCCGCCGCCGTATCCCACGAATTCAAACCAAATTCCCAAAACGCATCGAACCTGCCGCACGCCACGGAACACAAATCCAGCGCTGCCGATCCATCCCGCCGCACACCGTGCGAGCGCAAAGTAAATTGCCAATAGTAGTGAATATTCAAGTTCGCAGCGCGATTGTGCGTGGGAAATCCGGTGGAGACCAGCGACGTGGCCAGCTTCTCCATTTTCGAAACATGAATCGACTTCTGATTCAGAAAAGCCCCGGCCCCCCGTGCCGCCGAAAAGAGCTCATCGCTCACGGGATTGAAAACGACTCCCACCAGCGGCCGGCCGTCCTCCAGCAAGCCAATCGAAACGGCAAAACACGGATAACCGTGCGCAAAATTCGTAGTCCCATCCAAAGGGTCCACGTGCCATTCATAGCGTGAAGCCCCAGCCGCGCCGCCCGAGCCTTCTTCCGCCACAATCCGGTGATCGGGAAATTCGCGCCGCAACCGCCCCACCACAATGGCCTCGGAGCGCTTGTCCGTCTCCGTCACCAAATCCACTTCGCCCTTGTAAGAAATTTTTTGCGGCCGGCTGTGCTCGGCAAACAGCACCGCCCCTGCCTCGCGCGCCGCCTCCAAAGCCACTTCGAGAAATTTGCTCATGCGTTTAGCGCGCCACTCCGGCGGTCATATATTCTCTGCGAGATCGCACATTGTCTCCGGTATTCACTTTCACCTCCACGTGCCGCGAACTTCCCGGCGGCGGCGTGGGATTGGGATAGTAGCCCAGCAAGTACTGCGTGCGCAGTTCCTGATTGATGCGGTCGAAGATTCCCGTCAGTTCGCTGATGTCCGTGGGATAGTACATCGCGCCGCCGGTGCTGTCCGTGATCGTCTCGATGGCGTGCTCGCCTGCCGTATTCCAACCGCCATCCGATTTCATCGGCCGCACCACCACTGTGTAAAGAAGAGTGTCTGAAGCAATCGCCGCTCGCCGCGCATCCTCGAATTTCGAAACGCTGGTGGTTTCGCCCGCGTCCGTGATGATCACCACGGCGCGCCGCCGATCCGCGCCCTGTCGCCGCACCGACTGCGAACCCAGCACCACCGCATCGTAAAGCGAAGTCCCCATGTCCGCGCCTAGGTCCACGCGCCGCACCGCGGCCTCCAGCACTCTCGTATCGTCCGAAAAATTGCTCAGCTGGATCACGTCGCTCGTAAACGAAAATACCGCCAGCCGGTCGCCGGGCCGTACCACTTCGTCCACAAAATGCGCGGCGGCATCACGCTCGATTTTCAATTCAATCGCCGCCGAGCCGCTTGTGTCCACCATCAACGCCAGATCGATCGGGCGATTCGTTTGGGGCTCGAAGCGCACAATTTTCTGCTCGACTCCCTCTTCGAGAACCTGAAACGCGCTCTGCGCCAGCCCGATCACCGGCTCGCCTTTGGCGTCCGTGACGCTCGCCAGAATGCTCACCAGGTCCGTCTGGACGCGGATCGTCCCTTTTTGCTTTTGCTTGTCCTGCTGCGGGTTGCGGGCTGCCACGGTCTCGGCTAACCCCGCCACGCCTGCCAACATGACGGCGCAAAGCGTAACCATCGCTCGTTTCATCTAGGAAGTAGATTCATCCAAGCCGGAAATGGCTTTCTGGGGCAACGCTTCGCCTTCGGCCCACACGGCGCCGCCAGCAAAGAATTCCTTCTTCCAGATGGGCACCGTGCGCTTCAGAGTGTCAATCGCATAGCGGCAGGCGTCAAACGCCGCCGCCCGATGCGCCGAACTGACCGCGATCAGGACACTGGTCTCGCCGATTTCCAGCCGGCCCAGCCGGTGAACAATCGCGATGCGGTGAACCGAAAATTTCGCGCGAATTTCCGCGCCAATCGCGCGCATTTTTGCGTAGGCCATCGGCTCGTAGGCTTCGTACTCCAAATAAAGCGTCTGGCGACCTTTGAAATTGTTGCGGACGAACCCGTCGAACACGACTACCGCCCCGTCTTCCGGCGCTTTCAAGCCTTCCACCAGCTCACGCGGCCGAATCGCCTCGCGTACCAGCAGAAAACTATCCTCGGCCACCGCCGTCTGCTGGCCGCCGCTGACCGGCGGCAAAAACGCCACTTCGTCCCCCGCCGCGAGCGGCGCGCGCCACTCCGCATATTCCTGGTTCAGCGAGGCCGCCACCGAAGGCCGGAACTCCGCAAGCTTCGGAAAGCGTCGCCCGTACCGCTCGAAGACGTCTTCCACCCGGGCGCCCTCAGAAAGCTCCGCGTCCTCCTGAGCAAGCCCCACGATCTCTTTCAGTTGGCCAAAAAAAAGCACGCGCACACGCATATGCTTCATTCTACCGCGCCCGCGCACACAAACGCGAAACTGGTTCCAAGGCCAATATCCATGCGATTACTTCGATTCCGCGAGCTTCGTGATTTCGTCGAGCCGCGCGGAAGCGCGCAGCAAAGCAGCCGCGAGCGAAGCGCCTTCCTGCTGGAATACAGCCGCGTCGTCGCGGTCCAGCGCTTCATTCACACCAGGCAAAACCTCCGCCGCGTATCCCGCATAACTTCCCGGCGCGTAAATCGTATGCTTGTACCACGGGCGTCCTACCAGGCCCTCCGGCGCCAGCAACGCCTGCTCCACCGACGCCAGTTCATGATTGATCTGGTTCTGCTTTGCGGCGTCGAACGAAGTAGCGTCCATGTGTTGCAGTGCGTGCGATGCTCGGGTCGCCGAAGCCGTCAAACGCCCTGATGCGTCCGAAATTCTCTGCAGCGACGCGCTTTGCATTCCCAGCTGGCTGGCGCGCGAAACCAAGTCGTTCGTGACGCGCGAAATCGTCGCGGCATACGCCGCATAATCAAACGGCAGCACATCCGCTTCGTCCAGCCGCAATGCCATCGTGCCCAGCACCTTTGCCAAAGTCGCGTGATACTGAAACGTCGGATCGCCGAATGATTTCATCCAGAAGAAGTCATCATAGAGCGAGTGGTACACGCCGTAATCGCCCACAAATCCCGTATCAATAGACGGGATTCCCGCGAAATCGAGAAACGGACAAAAATCCGAGCCAGCTCCAAGTGCATCCACCGGAGCTTGCCCTGGATTTTCCAGCGTAGCCTGTGTCCGCGCGATGCCACTCAATTGCTTTTCTCCGCGCTTAGCGTGCTCAAGCCACGCTTCGTACACGCTTCCCGTGCCGTTCGGTCCTGTCACCGAGCGCGCCGCATCGCGAATCACATCGTCCAGAGACGGCGTCGCGGACGCCGTGAAATTCGGCCCGGCGACTCCCACATCGGTATTGATATACACGACCGCCTTGGCTTGCAGGTCCGCGCGATTTGCTTCCACCCATTCCGTCGAACCGATCAATCCGGGCTCTTCGCCGTCCCATTCGCACATCACGATCGTGCGACGCGGCTTCCATCCATTGCGCACCAGTTCACCCAGCGCCCGCGCTGTTTCGAGCATCGTCGCGGTCCCGCTGCCTGGGTCAACCGCGCCATACACCCACGCGTCATGATGATTGCCGAGCACGACCCATTCGCCATCGTCCGTTCCGCGCAGCTTCGCAATCACGTCGTAAATCGGACGCTGCTGATAATCCATCACCAGCTTCATATGCGCCACTGCGCCGCCCGGCCCAACGTGATACGTGAACGGCAGCGCTCCCTGCCAGCCGCGCGGAACATGCGGCCCGTCGAGATCGCCCAGAATCACTGCCGCGTCTTGCGCATTGATCGGCATCGTGGGAATGTGCGGCAGACTTTTCGCATCGGCAGGCGCCAGCCGCTTCGCATCCGGCGTCGCAGCCACCCCCGGCGTCAACGGATCACCGGGATAAATTTCCGTGTATTGCACCGAACCGCGCTGAATGCCGCTCATCGGCCGCCACGGGCCGCGCGGAAACACGTCTCCTTGAAAATATCCGTCATCCTGCGGATCGGAATAAAGGATCAACCCAAGAGCCTTGTGCTCTTCCGCTAGCTTCGTCTTGATTCCGCGATAGCAGCGGCCATAACGCGCAATCGCAATTTTGCCTGCCACGCTGATGCCCATCGTTTCCAGCTCTTGATAGTCTTCCTGCGTTCCGTAATTTACGTAGACCACCGGCGCAGTCACGTCCGCCGAGGGCGCATAAATGTTGAAGGCCATCACTGCGTTCTTGTTGTAGGTGTCGGGGTCTATCGGGTAGGGCTGCTCGGGAGTGCCCAGCGGAATCGGCTTCGGTGCCGTAAGCTCCAGTTTCACTTCGCGCGCCTGCGGAAGCCACACGCTATAACTCACAATGTCCGCGTCAAAGCCGTAGCTGCGGTACTGATCGCGCAGCCATTCGGCCAGGCGATGGCTCGCTTCCGTACCGGCCAAATGTGGCTCGCTGGTAATGTGGCGCAGGTTGCTCTCGGCGTGCGCCGCGTCCGGAATTGCGCGCAGCTTCTGCTCGCGCTCCATTTCCGCTTGGACATGCGCGGCCGCAAAGCCCGTGATGGCGCGATCTTCTTGCGCGCCGACCGAAATCGCGGAAGGAAGAAACAACGCGACCCCGACGATAAGCGCCGCGCCCGCCCGACACCTCGATGCAGTCATCCTCACCTCGCTGCGAAACTGCAAATTCTATAACAGCCGAGCGCCCGCTGCATCTCGCGTGCTCACAATACGGCGAGGGACCTTGACGTGCTCCAACTTGCGCCGTACGGTAGTTGAACAATACAGCCCCACGTATCCAGCTCACGAGGGAATCTGATGAAAGTGCTGATTTCGGGAGGCTCGGGTCTGGTCGGATCAGCGCTCACTCATTCGCTGCGCGCCGATGGCCACTCCGTTTTTCATTTCGTGCGTCCAGGCCGCACGCCCGCTCCCGGGGACGTGCGCTGGGATCCTTCCCGGGCCACCGTGGACGTCCCGGCCCTCGAAGGTTACGACGCGATCGTCCATTTGAGCGGCGCCAGCATTTCGGGTGGGCGATGGACGGAGCAACGCAAGAAGGAACTTCGCAGCAGCCGCGTGGATTCCACTCGTGTTCTGGTGGATTCACTCGAGCGCCTAAAACAGCCGCCACGCGTTTTTGTGTGCGCTTCGGCGATCGGCTATTACGGCAGCCGCGGTGATGAATTGCTCACAGAATCGAGCGGCTACGGCAACGATTTCCTCGCAATCCTCTGCCGCGCCTGGGAAAGCGAAGCCGCACGCGCCGCCGCACGCGGCGTTCGCACCGTGATGGCTCGCTTCGGCGTGGTACTGGCCACGCAAGGTGGCGCGCTGCCGCGCATGTTGACGCCGTTCAAACTCGGAATTGGCGGACGCTTGGGCAGCGGCAGACAGTGGATGTCCTGGATCGCGCTGGAAGATGCCGTACAGATCCTGCGCACAGCAATCACGGATGAAAAAATGCACGGCCCGGTGAACGTCGTAGCGCCCCATCCCGTGCAAAATGCCGAATTCACGCGAGTGTTAGCGGCGGTACTGCATCGCCCCGCGATTTTCCCTGCTCCGGCAATCGCGCTGCGTCTAGCGCTGGGCCAAATGGCTGACGGGCTCCTGCTCTCCAGCCAACGCGTCCAACCCGAAAAGCTAGTCGCCAGCGGCTACAAATTCCGCCACGAATCCCTGCAACCCGCGCTGCCAGCCATTCTAGCGAATCCATAGCGCGGAGCGTCGGCAGGCGCGTCTGATCATTCCGACAAGCGGCGCGCTTTCCGCGCGATGCGCCGCCACAGCCGCATCGCGAATCCTGGTGCAGGCTCGCCCGCCGCCACCGATTCCACGCCGCGCTCCACGAACTCCCGCACTTTTCTGGCGTGACCGAGCGCTTCCCGGTATGCGGCGCACTCCATCGCATGCGCCAACAATTCCGGCTCGCGTTTGGCAGCCAGCTCGCCGAGCGCCGCATCCGTCATCCAGCCGGAATATTTTCCACAAGACATCGCGAACTCTCCGCCGACGTCTGCCGCGCGAGAAACAACGCGCTTCTTCGGTTCACTGGTTTTGCAGGGCGAATTCCCTATGCGGGATTACAAATCCAGGCGTTCAATGAGCGCTTGTATATTTGATTCGTCCACCGTCAGTTCTGGCCGAGACGTCGCAAAGTCCGCAACATCATCCAGCGCTTGGAATAGGCGCATTTTCGCGATGGCGTACTCCTCAGTACCCGTCAACGCGCGGCCTGTTTGCTTCGTCCATTTCTCCAGCGCTTCCTGCATCACAAAAATGCGGATCGGGAACATCGTCTTGCGGTCCGCCGAGACGTAGTACACGAACTCGTTTCCGTGCACCGCATCACGCTGCGCCGGATGCGCGTCCTGAAATTGATATTGATAGACGTAACCGCTCGCCGCCGAATAGCTCTTGATTCGCCGCACAGTCTCGGGCTTAGCCATGCGCGCATTATTCGACTGCCGCGCTCTGCTGTCAATCTAGACATCCCGTTCAGAGGCAGTGGCAAAAAGGACTGCGCTGGGCGCGCGACGCATAGCTCTCCCGATTTGGATTCGCCGCCCGCATTCGTGTACCAATGCGGGACTCCAGAACATTCATGGTTTCAAACGCCCCTCGCTCTCTCTACGGAGCGGCCGCTGCGCCAAATCTCACGTCACTCGTAACTGCATGCTCTCACCAGCGTTGCCGAAAAATTTCGTGCAATCGCTCGCGCGTAACGCGGCTGAAGCGCCCTGAAGAATCCTGAACCGCAGTGGCACAGCGCGTGCCCTCATCACTGCGGCTATGAAAAGCACCAGCGCGATCGCCATCATCCCACGCTGCACTTTCGTCCACCGCGCGCCGCCCTTTCGCGCAGCGCGTCATTCCGAATCGCAACGCGCTTACCGGCGCGAGGACGTATCTTTTCCTGGCCTTCCTGCTGGGAGGTTGCGGCTACGCCGGCAGCCCGCCGAACAACAACGTCACCGTGACGGTGCAACCGCCCACAGCGAACGTAGCGCTAGGCCAATCGCAACAATTTCAAGCCACGGTAACGAATTCGTCGAACGACGCCGTCTCCTGGAACGTGAACGGCATCGCCGCAGGAAATTCAACTTCGGGCACGGTGTCACCAACGGGGCTTTACACCGCCCCCGCCACAATGCCCAACCCAGCAAGCGTCGCGGTGACCGCCGTCAGCCAGGCCGATGCGCAAGCAAGCGGCTCCGCCGCAGTAACGCTGTTGCAGAGCAGCATCGCAGTTTCGATCGCTCCACCCGCCGCCAGCGTCCCCACAGGCGGCGCGCCCGCGGGCAGCGATCTGCCCGTCACCGCCTCCGCCATCAACGGACTTTTCCCCAACATGATCGAGCTTGACCTGCAACTCAGCAGCACCACTCTCCCCGGCGTCCGCATGCTCTTCATCACCACGTTGAATAACGATCGCGGGACGCCAACCGGAACGCTCGAGGTGAAATGAAATGCAAACACACAAACCAGCGCGAATCGCAGCGGGAGCGGCGTCGGTCGCGGCGGCAGGCCCGGCGCCCGCAACTGCAATTGCGCTAGTAGTCGCAGTGCTGTTTGCCGCCACGCTCTGCCGAGCCACCACGCTCGAGCGCATGTCGCTCGCAAAAATGGCGCAAACCGCTCCGCTCATCGTCCGCGCGCGCTGTCTCGCAAACTCCACAACCTGGGACGCCGGCGAAATCTGGAACTTCACGAGTTTCGCCATCGAAGAAACCTGGAAGGGCGCGCCACCGGGCGCGGCGGCGCAACTAACCGTCCGTCTCCTGGGCGGTTCGGTGGGTAATCTCACCTCCACCGTCTCCGGCGTTCCGCGCTTCCATCCTAGCGAAGAAGTGATCTTGTTCCTCGAACCCACCGCGCGCGGCGATTTCTCGATCCTCAGTTGGGTGCAAGGCACATTTCGCATCCGCCGCGATCCGCGCACCGGCGAAGAAATCGCCATACAAGACACCGCGGCCTTCGACGCCTTCAATCCCGCTACGCACCGCTTCGAATCCGCCGCCATCCGCAATCTTTCCTTCGCAGCTTTCAACGCTCAGGTGAAATCCGCTCTCGCCTCAACGACAGGTGAAAAAAAATGAAGCAAGCCTCTGCCATCCTGGTGATGCTCGTGCTTTCTTTCTCGGCAATTTCCGAATCTGCGCCGCTACCCTACGCGGTTGATTCCACGATCCCGCAATCCGGCGGTTGCCCGCAGCCCAACCGCTGGAATCTTTCGCTCAGCTCTCCTCTCAACCGCCGCTGGAGCACGGCCCTGCCCACGCTGCTCTCGCCGACCATCCTCACCGTCGCGCAGCAAAATTCTCCCGCCGCAGTCGCCGAAATCCAGCAAACCATCACCGACTCCTTCGCGGTATGGGCCGGCGTCGCCGGCACCACCTTCAATTCCAACAACTATCCCGGCCTGCTAGCGCCAATCACCCAAGTCTCTGCCGCCAATTCCTGCACCGACGATGCCGAAGACAACGTGGACGGCCTGGACACCATCTGCTTCAACCAGTCCAGCATCGGCTTCACCAGCGGCGTGCTGGCGTTCACGCGCACCATCACCGCCAACGCTCCCGGCGCCACCGTCGGTTCCTCCGCTCCCGCCGCCTTCGCAGGACAGATCCTGGACGCCGACACTCCCTTCCGCAACGACGGTCAAGCCACCTTCGCCACGCCCGGCGCGCTCTTCACCGCGCAGGGCCAGGGTGCCTACGATCTGGAATCGCTTCTCATCCACGAAATCGGCCACTGGCTCGGCCTCGACCACTCCGCCGTAATCCGGGCCATGATGTTTCCCTTCGCGCCACCTCCCGGGCAATTTCTCGGCGACCGCCCCATCTTCACGGTCCCGGACGCTCCGCTCGCTGACGACGATCGCACCGGCATCCGCGCCCAATATCCCGACCCGAACGACACTCTCAACGTCGGCGCGCTTCGCGGCCTCGTACTTCCCGCGAATCCCTTCGCGCTCGCCATTTTCCCCTCACCATCAACCGGCGCATCCGTCACGGGCATCGTGGGCGCGCACGTCGTCGCCGTGGACGCCGACACCGGCGGCGTGATCGCCGGCACGCTCGCCGGCTGGAGTTGCAATGCAGCCAATCCGCCCACGCATTTCGATGGCTCCTTCGACATCCCACGCCTGCCCGTAGGCCACAATTTCAATCTCTACGCCGAGCCGCTCGTAGGCCTGGCGCTCCCCGCAGATTTCAGCGACGCGCTAGCCGACCTCTGCTCCGCCACAACAGCACCCACTTGTGAAACGCCCGCAGTAAACACAAACTTCAACGTCCGCATCCAACCCCCGACGCAGTGATCCACAAGAAGCACCCCCACAAAAGAAAAGCGGCTCCCAAACCACGGGAGCCGCCTAGCGTCTTGCGGGGGTAGTGAAAGTTCTACTGGGTCGGCAGAATCTCCTGCGAGAACCCGATCGTGTTCACCGACCGCAACGACGGAGTTCGCGGCGGCAGGCAAGCCGGCGCCAAGGAGAAGTTGGTGTCAAACGAGTAGTCGCGAGGGCTCGGAGGATTGTAAACGCCGGTTCCCTTGTACGTCCCAATTCCCTGCCGGTTGTAGTAGAAACTCACCATCGAGCCTCGGTAGTGGCAGACAACGCCCCAGTTTTCGAGGAAACGAAGGAAGTTGTGCACACCGCCGTCCGTGCCGAAGTCTTGCGCCTGGCCGGCAATGGACGGGAACGGAATGCCCTTGCCGGAAATGATTGCGGCCCGGTACGCCGTCGGCTGTGCGTTGCGGTTGTTTACGTTGTATGGAAAGGCAAAGGAATTCACGTCATTCCAGTTGTTGGATAAGAACGTCACGGCGTCGCCTTCGATTGCTGCCGCCACGCTCACGCCTCCCCACGATCCATCGTCCACCGGCGCGTTGTAATCGCCTTGGACATAAACGGGGTTTTCCGCAACGATCGTTAGTCCGTCCGTTCCGCTGCAGGATGTGCCGATCGTCAATGACGCGCCGTCCACGATTTTCAGCGCGCGGCGGAAAAACACGGGAGGATTTTCCCGCGCTTCCTGCGCGTTGCCGTAGGTGACATCCGGCCGATTGGGATTGGCCGCAGCGCAGCTCGAGTTGGCGAAGAGTCCGCCGGTATAGGTTGTCGCTCCGACTTTGTATGAGGCACCGATCAAGTTTCCCAATATCGGGCTCGCGTTGTTCCACATTAGGGTATTGCTCGGTGTCATGTTCGCGCTGGTCAAAGTTTTCAGCAGGTAGGTCGCGGGAACAGGCACTGGAGCTACTTCGACCCCGCCATACGTGCGAAAAACTCCGTCCCCTTCGAGGTCTTCTCCGGAGTCAAGCACGCTGTTGGGACAGCCGTTCGTTGGATCGCTCGGGTTCACGAAGTCATTAAACCCGTATGAACCGGTCTTCGTGTTCGCGGCTGCTGGGTCTTTCTGCTCGCCGCGGCGGTCCGAGAAATAAATCGTGTAGCCGGTATTGTTGTTGAGCCCCAAGCCGCCTTGGTTTGCCGTGAACCAGTTCGCCAGGTTCTTTGCGTCCAGCTCCACGTAATTCATCACGCCTTGTGCCGTAATCGGCGCCGTGTTGCTGTTGGCGCGATTGATTCCTTCGCGCGTGTCATACAGCACATTCGGCCAATAGTCGGTCGCAGGGCTTCCGGCGACTGGAGTCCCGCATGGATTTCCTGCAGTCCCAGTGGATGGATTATCTCGCACGCGAGCGAACCGTATAATCGCGCCAGCGCTAGGATCCGTGCAAGCGATCGTCGCGACGCCTCCGCCGCTCGGACCTTGCGCGGCAACCTGTGCTGCCGGAAGAGCCGGCAGGTTCGGGGCCGGGATGGTGGCGCTATACGTCGGATTGATGTTCCGCCCTATGAATCCCAAGTTCAGTATCTGATGCGTATAGTCAACCCAGGCGCCGCCGGGCAATGTCTGATATTCAATCTTGATGCACCCGGTGATGGTTGGATATCCGTTTACCATCCAGTATCCCGGCTCGACGGTCGAATTGCTGGGAATATACGTGGCACCCCCTCCCGACACAGGAAGCGGGTACGTGCCGGTATACCAAGCTGGCAGCGACGTCACCCCGATGGGGGACGTCGAAGACTTCGCAAGTGTGGCCAAGTCCACGGGATCCGTTCCGGTTGTGACAGTATCCAAGCTCATCATGTCGGCGTTATGGCACGCGCCAGCCGAACCCGGCACCGTCGTCGGGGTTGGATAGTCGTCAATCAGGATTCGCAGTGTCGCCTGAGAAAATAGAATCTGGCTGAATGTGGCCGGCTCCGACTCCAATTCACCCGGCACCGGGCGGCGAACCAGTGAAATCGGCGTGGTAATTCCACCCAGTGCGGTCGAAGTAAGGCTCAGAACCGGCACGCCATTCTCAAGTTGCCCCTTATAAGCCGGCACAACCGTCCCGGTCCAATCGGGGTTGTTCAGCGTCGTGCTGACATTGCCATAGACGCTATTGCCAGTGACGCTGCCTTCAGTGAATGCCAACTGGCGCCATGAAGCGTTCGTATAGGGCTCGGCTCCAGGCTCGTTGGCCATCGTAGGATCGGGTGAGAGCGCGATGGACACGTAACCACCGTAAGTACCTCCGGAAGTTCCCGCGAAGCCATTTTCCAGATTGGTACGGATGACTTGGCCTACGACCGTGACTTTGTCGCCCATGAAAAGAGGGCCATCATTCGGAGCGAGCCACAGGTTCCCGTTGGTGTGCGTACGTCCGCCAAAACCAAACGAAGGGCCGTTGAAGAACGACAAATCCGAGTCCGAATAGATGCCGAACTGAAATACGGGAATAGACACAGCCTGCACTTGCCTCGTCAGCTTCACTTCCGCGCCCGTCGCGGCGTTCTGCGCGGCCACCGTCAGTGTAAAAGGCGTGATCAAACCCTGCATACCCGCGTAAGGGCTGGGCGGCAGAATCGTCGCGTTGCTGGATACCGGAACGGTCGGCGTAATCTGATACGTCGAAAGACCCGCCGGATCTACGTACGTGATGCCCGGGATCGCGGTTGGCGGAGCGGCAGTGATGGTCGCGATGTTCGCGGCGGTGAGCGCGCCGGCGGTGGAATACGTATTGGCCACGTCGGTCGTTATTTTTTCCATGCCCGCTTCTGCGCCATAAAACGCCAGCTCGCGGCTCTGGTTGTTTCCACCCAACCGCTTGTCCGTCATCACCATCCAGCTCATCCCGACGATGATCGCGGATATCAGGATCAATACCAGCAGCGAGGTTATCAGCGCGACGCCCTTTTCTCTTTCCGTACTCACGGCGGTTCTCCTTGGAAATCTCATATCCAAACTGTTCTTTGGTTCTGGCCGTCTATGGAGCCGTTGACGAGGAAGACGTAGTGAACTGGTTCGTGAACGAGAGGCTGCGAATGCTCACCTGTGTGGTCAGGTTATTGCGCAGGAATGTAGGAGAGCTCGTGGCCTTGTAGATTTGTTCTGACCGGCCCGCCAGAAACACGTTCACCGCGCGTATCTGATCGGGCGTATCCGGCAGAATCGGCTGTTGCGCGTTCCCCGGACCGTCCGTGTAGGTGCCGGCCGGATCGGTGGAGCTGGTAATGTCGTAGCTGAATCCCAGATTCTCAATGTCGTCCGCGATAGTCTGCGGCGGATTCACCGGCGCGGCAGCGGGGTAACCCGGATAATTCACCTGGCGTATCAGTTGCGGATCCTGTGGATTGGCGACGTTAATGTAGTAGGTGACCAACCACACGCGCGTGATCGAAGTCGGCGGAAAATTTCCCGGCGTGGTGGCCAGCGCCGCAACCGTTCCAAACGCGTCCCCGGTTTGATTCAGCTTCGCGGGATCTCCCGTGGCGAAGTTGATTTGTTGGCCGGCGACGCTGGTGACGTATTCCAGCGCCGTGCCGTTCTGATTGTGGAACATGATCAGGTTGCCCGTGGTAATCGGGTTTGCTACGCCGGGCATGGTGAAACAGCCGGGGGCCAGCGTGACGGACGCGCCGGCCGGATCGATCGCGCCCGCGCAAACCGGGACGGATGGCGCGGCCTGGACGACCGGATAACTGTAAAGATAGTTTCCCGCGGTATCCTGAAGAACGTTATCCGCGTAAAGAATATTGATGATGTCGGTCGCTATCCCGGTCAATACCGCGTTGTTCGTCGGGTTAATGGAGGTCGCCAGAGCCCCGATCTGGCTGCCCGGAGTGATTGCCGGCAAGTAGGTAGTGGGAAATATCGTGCCAGTGCCGGGGCGATTGACGTTTGAGGTGACGGTATAAGGCAGCTCGATCCCGCCCTGCGGAATTCCTTCGCCCGCTTGCGTCAGGTCGCGCACCAGGAAGTGCATGCCGGCGCGAAGCCCCTCTTGCATGTTTGCTTCATAAGCCACCATCTGTGTTGTGTGCTCCGCTTGCAGCAGCGCGCCGATAGCGGTGGAGACGACGGCCACCACGATCGCCATCGAAACCAGCAGTTCGATCAGTGAGAATCCTTTTTGCCGCATCATCCCTTGCTCCTCGCAGCTCTAGAAAGCCGAAACGTAAGTCGTCAGCGTGTACGCGCGTTGGAAACGCCCGGATCTGTAATTCACCGTGATCACCACCTGGTTCAAACTGTTGGTGTAGCCCGCCACCGGCGAAATCGCGATGGTTCGCGTGAAGTCTCCCAGGCCAACCTTTACGTCGTCCGCGGTCCCCAATTTGTTGTCCGGACCCGGATACACGATGTACTCCGGAGGCTGTCCCGCATCTGCAACGGTCCCCACCAGCCCGTCTGGTCCCGGCTGGAGCAGCGGCGTCGGCCCGACGACGAAAAGTCCCGCGGGATTCCCGGCGGTGTTGTTCGAGAGCTGCGCGAACGTCGCGTTGTTCGTGTACTTCGCGGTATAAATCGCTTCCGCTGCTTCTTCCGCTTTCTGCTGCGCGATAAAATCCTCTTGCGAGCCATGCATATAGGCGATCGCTTCGGCCAGCATGGCCGCCAATCCCAGAACCCCCACGCCGAGCACCACCAAAGCAACCATGGTCTCCATCAGCGTGAAGCCCGCCGTCCTGCGCCGCTTTTTCGTTTCCCACATTGTTCCAATCTCCTTCAGAACAGCATCCAGGTGTTTCCGGAGATCTTCCATGCATGCACGCGTCCCGTGCCGCCCAGCACAGTAATCGCTCGCGCTGTAGGGAGTTGCCCTGCAAGACCCAGGAACACCGTTCCGTTGATCGGTTGAAATGTTGCGCCGTCCACGAGTTCGCCGTCGCTTTGAAACAGCATGCCCCCCACCGGCCCGCCGTTAATCCCTTCGAACGAGATTGCTCCCGTATTCCCGTTGGCGTCCGGCGTATCCGGCAAAGTCGGAAAAACGAGAAAACTCTCGGGATTGTGAATCGGAATCGTGCTCAAGATCGGGTTCCCCAAGCCCGCTCCAGCCGTCAAGTCGTCTCGCTGCGTCATGACGATCTCGGGCTGGCCTGCGACCACGGGAAACGTAACCTGCACGTAGCGCCGGTTGGTGATCGCGTACTCGCGCGCTTGGCGCAATTGCGAAATCACCTGCCGCATCGCCGTGTCGCAATTTGCATCTTGTACCGCGGGCCGCAGCGAAGTGATTGCGATCGCTGATATCACCAGAATCAAGGCGACCACGACGCATAACTCCACCACCGAAAATCCGCGCTGGCGGTTTTCGCGGAAGCGCCCTGCGCCTTGCTTGATTTCCCGCTCTTTCACGCTTACACCCTCGAATCGCCCTTGCATGGCGGGCGAGCCTCGTATTCCTGCGCATGTAATGCACTTGGCACGCCACGGGCGGTCGCGCGCTAATTCACAGCGATTGAATCGTTTAGAGCGACTTACAAAAAATGTCAGCTTTCAGATTGGGCCGGGCGGGGTAATTACGTTACCGATTTGGCGGTGGGCTACAGCAGCACAAAGTGGATGTTACCTTCGGGATTAACAGGCGCCAGGCCTTGCAGGATTGCTAATGTATGAAGGAAGAGATGCAACCGCGCTCTAACGGCGCGAACGCGTTTTCGCTGCGCGAGACAACTCTCGCACCACGCGCTCGAGCTCTGCGGCAAGCTCTTTAGGACCCTTGTGCCGCAAAATCTTTCCCACTTCGCGGTAATACCACAAAGTTCCCTGCTTGCCGCCCTTGAATCGATTCCACAACGCTTCGCGATGCGTGCGCAAATCCTCCAGCGTCTCGCGCGCGTTGTACAACTTATCCGCGGCCGAAACCAATCGCACCGACGAATCCGCGCGCCGCAAATGCTGCAAATATTCCGTTTTGCGTTCCAACCAGGGAGGTTTTGGCTCGCCGTCCGAATCCGTGCAGCCTGCAACGATGCGCGCCACGTGCCCGCCGAATTTCCGCCGGATCTCGCGCAGGCGCGGCTTCCCGCCTTGATCTTCCACCGCGTCGTGCAACAGCGCCGCAATGGCTTCATCTTCATCGCCGCCGTGCGTCAGCACAATGGACGTCACGCCCAGCAAATGCCCGATGTACGGCCGCGAAGTGCCTTTGCGAAATTGCCGTGCGTGCACCCGCGCCGCATACACCAGCGCGCGATGGAAACGTGCGGTCAGCGCAAGCGCATCCGCCATTAGTTCCGTTCGCGCAGCTTGCTCAGCAAGCGCAGAATCTCAAAATACAGCCAGATCAGCGTCACCATCAAACCGAACGCCGCGTACCACTCCATATATTTCGGCACGCTCGCGCTCACCGCGTTTTCGATGAAATCAAAATCCAGCACCAGGTTCAACGCCGCAATCACCACCACAAACGCGCTGAACGCGATCGCCAGAGTTCCGTTGCCGTTGATCACCGCAAAATGCACGCCGAAAAATCCCAGCACCATGGACACGATATAAAAAAGCGCGATCCCGCCCGTCGCCGCCACCACTCCGAGCTTGAATTTCTGCGTCACCGGAATCAGCCCGGAACGATACGCCAGCAGCAGCACCACCAGCGTGCCAAACGTCAGGCTCACCGCTTGAATCGCAATTCCGTTGTAGCGCATCTCGAACATCGCCGACACGCCGCCGAGCACCAGTCCCTCCAGCAGCGCGTAAATCGGAGCCGTCACCGGCGCCCACGTCTTCTTGAATATCGTCACCAGCGCGAACAATAAATCCGCCGATTCCGCCAATCGCGGCAAGCCCCATCACCGATTCGGGATTGTGCGACTCCATAAACAAATTCCACGTCCAGATCGCCGTGGCCATCACGCAGATCAACAAAAATCCCGTCTTGTTGACCGTGCCCTTCAGCGTCATCGCCTCACCCACGGCGACGCCTTCTCCCTGAAACGCCTTGGGATTCAACGCCGGGTTCGAAGTCCTCATCAAGTTCGCCACCGTAATTCTCCTTTGTGCACCACGCGCGCTTTCTGTGCGCGCACACCCACTCCGCATACCACTGCCGGATATTCGCACCAAGCTTACTTGAATTTAGCGAAACCTAGAAGCCGCCAGCGCCGCGCGGGAAGCTCTCGCGCGAAAATGGTCAGCGCCGCATCAGAGCATCAAGCGAATACGCGTTGTATTCCCGCGCAGCCAGCAGTACGGCATAAATCAGAGCATATAGCAGCTGGATCGCGACGATATTCCAATCCGAACGCAGCGCCGTTCCGAACACCAGCAAGGCCATCGTCGCCGAACCGACCAGCAGCGCCTCCTGCGTCCACAACCCCAGCAAGAGAAGCAACCCGACAGCAGCCTCGACGAAAACCAGTGCCAGCCCGAAGGCGTGCACCAGCATCGCGGGCAGCGCGGTATCAGCGAACATCTTCACCAATCCGTCGGCAAATTCCTGCAGATGCGGCAAACGCGAGAGTCCATGCATGAAAATGCTCAAGCCCAGGATGAAGCGCAAAACCAGGTAACCAAGTTTTCGATCAATGGTTGGCGAGGATCGCCGCGGCGCTGAAGGATTCGCATTCATGCGACATAAATATTTGGTAGCGCTAACGGGAATCGAACCCGTATTTCAGCCTTGAAAGGGCCGCGTGCTAACCGTTGCACCATAGCGCCACAGAGGAAGTACTGCAGGAACGTACCTAGATTATCAGACATAACAGCCGAAAAATGAAGAAAACACAAAATACAAAAGCGAAATTAGAAAAGGGAAACTCGAAAATAGAGCTGCCCCGTCATCGCTCGAGCCGCGACCGGCACAGCCGCAGAGCCTATTTTCCATTTTCTCTTTTCTATTTTTCGCGTTCTTACCGCCAGTGTTCGCGTTCGCGCAATGCCGTAATATGCGCCACGTGATGCCGCCCATGCCACGCATACAATGCCAACTGCTCATCGAGCGACATCGGCTTCTCCCACTCCGGATGGCGAAACTTGCGCGCCCACTCCGCCGGCGCCAGCGACCGCAGCAACAGCACCCAGCGCTTGTGCAGATTCTCCAGCAGCACCAGCGAAGGCTCGATCGGCGAAGACTTCGCGTCCGCCAGCTCCGCCCACTTCGCTTCCGCGTACGGCTTGATCATCGGCTCGTCTTCCGTTAGCCCGAGCTTGAAACGCACGTACGCGTTCATGTGGCTGTCCGGAACGTGATGCACCACTTGCCGCACAGTCCACCCCTCCGGGCGATAAGGCTCATTCAACTGCTGCTCGTTCAAACCTTTCACCGCAGCCCGCACTTTCGCCGGCGTCTCTTCGATCACCGCGATATATTCAGCCCGCTGCGCATCCGTAAGCGCTCCCGGACGATGAAACTTCCCGATGGGATACCGCAGATCCGTTTCCATCGCGCACCCTCCTCGCCTGCCAATTTTAAATTTCGCCGATTAGGATTGAGCAAACCCGTTCGAACACGCGGATTGGATGCAATGAACAAAAAACAGATTCGAGAGTCAATTTGGACTGCGCTCGGGGACGCGACAGGGCCGCCGTTAACCTTGAGTATCGAGATATTCCTCGTGCCACGCCATCTGGATCGCCTCGAGCTTCCCCTCATTCGAAAGTTTAGGATCACCCACAAATCCCGGAAGCGCCGTCACATACTTCAGCAAATCCGTAAACCGCACCGTCAGGGGATCCACGTCCGGATGCGTTTCCGCCAGCTCGATGCCAATCTCTTCCGGGCTATCCCAATCAAATGTGTTCGGCATTCCGTCTCCGTTACCTGTTTTTGTCATCCCGAGCGTAACGAGGGATCTCTCTTCGGGTTCGCACGACGCGGCGCGATCCTTCCACGCACAGCTTAATGCTCCGCTTCCTTCGCGTAATTCTTATTCCACTCCGGAATCTCCACCACAATATCCTTCGTCCCGTCCGGCACGCACTGGCAACCCAGCCGCGACTTCGGCGTCACGCCCGGCGCCTCATCCAATTGATCCAGCTCCGCGTCTGTCGCCTCATTGCACGAATCCAACCCCTCGTGCACGATCACGTGGCACGTCGAACAAGCGCACACTCCGCCGCACGCATGATCGAGCCCCTTATGAAAACCCTGCGAAATGTCCAGGATGCTGCCCGGCAATCCGTCGTGCCCGTAGGGCACTTTGTCCGGATCAATTTCCACCGGCTGGCCGTCCTTCACAAACGTGACCTTATACTTCTTCGTCGCGGGCGTGAACTTTGTTTCTTCAATATATGGATTCTTACCGCCCATTCCTTCTCACTCCTCTGGCCGCGCCATTCCTCGCGCCATCAACCTCGCACCCCGTAAAGTGGCTTGTCATCCCGAGCGCAGCGAGGGATCTGCTTTTTTGCCACGCACATCGCCGCTCACTTCGCCGTTCACACATCATCCAATCGCTTCCCCTCAAACGCCGTCTGCAACGCGCCATTCATCAAAACTTCCGCCAAATGTTCCGTCGCTTTGTTCAGCTCATCAATCCGGCCACGAATCAATTTGTAATCCGTCCCCAACATCGCCAGCCGGAGCTTCTCGTCCGATTCCATAATCGCCTTGCGCTCTTCCGCCGAAATCTCCCGCGCGCGCGATTCTCCGAGCGCCTTCACAGTCGCCGCCAGAATCGTCTCCGCTTCGGTCCGCGCTTCAATCAACTGGCGATCCGCGAAATCCTGCTCCGCATATTCGATGGACTCCTCAAGCATGCGTTCAATGTCTGTATCCGAAATCCCGTAACTCGGCTGCACCTCGACGGTATGCTGCTCGCCCGTGCGCATATCCCGCGCCGCCACTTGCAATATCCCATTCGCATCAATCAGAAATTTCACTTCGATGCGCGCCAAGCCCGCCGGCCCCGGCGGAGTCTTTAGCTGAAATCGCGCAAGCGACCGGCAATCCTTCGCCAGCTCGCGCTCGCCCTGCAGCACGTGAACGTCAATCGCGGTCTGATTTTCGACGCCCGTGGTAAAAAGCTCCTGCGCGCTCGCCGGAATCGTCGAATTCCGCGGAATAATTTTTGCCACCACGCCGCCCATGGTTTCGATACCGAGCGACAGGGGGGTCACATCCAGCAGCAGCATCGTCTTCACGCCGGTTTCGAGAATGTCCGCCTGCACCGCCGCGCCCAGCGCCACCACTTCATCCGGGTCCAACTCGCAGTGCGGCGCGCGCTCGAAATAATCGCCCACGGTCTTGCGCACCTGCGGAATCCGCGTCGAGCCGCCCACCAGAACCACTTCATCAATCTGCTTTACCGTGAGCTTGGCATCGGCCATCGCCAATTTCACCGGCGTCATTGTTCGCGCCACGATCGGCCTTATCAACTCGTCGAATTCCGCGCGCCGGATTTCGCGCACGTACATTCCCCGGCCGTCCAGCGGAAAATGAATCGCCGTCTTCTCAGCCGTGGATAGCTCGTGCTTCGCTCGGATCAGGCTCTTGCGCAGCGTCTGAATCGCTTCGCCGCGCGCATCGAGCTCCAGGCCGAATTTCGCCTGGATCTCCCGCCGCGCCAGATCCAGCAACGCGTTATCAATATCGTCGCCGCCCAGATGCGTATCCCCGTTCGTCGCCAGCACCTGGTAAATGTCGCCTTCCGTGGTGCTGATCAATTTCAGAATCGAAATGTCAAACGTCCCGCCGCCGAAATCGTAAACCGCCACATGCCCGCGCTTTTGTTTGTGCAATCCATACGCGAGCGCCGCCGCCGTCGGCTCGTTCACCAGCCGCAAAACTTCCAGTCCCGCGAGTCGCCCCGCATCCTTCGTGGCCTGGCGCTGTGCGTCATTGAAATACGCCGGCACGGTGATCACTGCGCGGTCCACTGGCTCGCCAAAATATTTTTCCGCCCACGATTTCAATTCGCGCAGGATGTACGCTGAAATTTCCGGCGGCGTGAACGTCCGCTCGCCGAGCCGCACGCGAATCACGTTGTCGCCGTCCGGATCAATCCGGAAAGGGAAAATCTTCAGCTCGCTCTGCACGTCCGCGACGCCTCGGCCCATCAGCCGCTTCACCGAATAAATCGTCCGGTCCGGCTGCGTCAACAAACGCTGCCGCGCGGCATCGCCTACGATAATCTTCCCGTCGGCGTCAACGCTCACCACCGAAGGACACAGCGTCGAACCACTAGGCCCCGGAATACACTTCGGCGCTCCCGTCTGCGCATCCATATACGCAATCAGGCTGAACGTCGTCCCCAAATCAATTCCAACCGCGCGCCCCATCGCTCTCTCCGCACAATCTAAAAGAACACGTCATCCCGAGCGCAGCGAGGGATCTGCTTTTCGCCGCCGCTACGCTTCCGCCAATTCCTTCTGCACCCCAGCCACTAAATTCCGAATATAGCTGCGCCGATTCAAAACCTCGTTCATCCGCGCGAGCAGCGCGCCCCGCCGCGCATCATCCGCATACGAATCCACAGCCGCATCCCACTCGCCGCCGATCTTCAACAATTCCGCGTCAACCTTGGCAAGCTTCTCCTGAAAATTCACAGCCGCCGCATCCAACCGCCGCCGCAAACCCGCCACATCCCCTCCGCCAGCCCGCGCCTCGCGCAATTCATCGAGCGATTCATTCAACTCAAAAACTTCCTCGAGCAATTCCGGCGGCGCCTGCTGCTTGGTAGTCCCCTCTTTGCGCACGCCCAGATTCTCGAGCAAATATTCCACGCGCGAAATCGGCTCGCGCAAAGTCCGGTAAGCATCGTTCAATTCCGAAGAGCGCTCCAGCGACAGGTTTCGCTCAAACTCGCCCGCCCGCACGAAATTATCCGGATGCAATTTCCAGCTCAAAATATGGAATTGCCCTTCCAGCTCCGCCGGATCAATCGTCAATTTCTGCGGCAATCCGAAAAACCGGAAATAATCCCAGCCACCAGGCAGCGGCTGAATTTTTCCGCAGGCCGCGCAGAAATGCGCGCCGCTTACCGCGCCCTTGCAGTTCCAACAACTGGCGACCGGCACTCCCTCGGCGCGTTTTTTCTGGGGTTGTGAAATGCTCATCTGCGTTTCTTCTCCCGCAAACACCGCCACGAATAATTCCAGCGATACCTCGACCGCCGCGACGTTTGACTGGGTTTCAGAAAATCCGTGTGGACCTAATCCAGCCGGCGCGCTACCCCGCGCCCGGCCTTAGGCAGTGAACGAGCTTCCGCACCCGCAACTTCGCGTCGCCTGAGGGTTCTGGAAGACGAAGCCCTGCTTCATCAAGTCTTCGTGATAATCGAGCGTCGTGTCGTGCAAATAGAGATAGCTCTTGGGATCCACGAAAATGCGCGCGCCATTTTCCTCGAAGACCTTGTCGCGATTCCGTGCTTCGGTATCCAAACGCATCGCATAACTAAGCCCCGAGCAACCGCCGCCCTGCACACCCACGCGCAGCCCGCCGGACTCTGCCGGTACGCCTTCCTTCTGCAACAATTCGCGGATCTTCTCCGCGGCCTTTTCCGATACGTGAATCATGACGTCGATACAGCTCCCCTATGAAGCATGACGAGTTCTAGCCACTCGCCACTAATCTCTAGCCACTGCCTTCATCCCCAAAACTGCCGCCGCAAAAACTCAGCGGCAGTTCAACGAACAATCAAGCCGGCATCCAAAACTTAGTTATGCGCGCTGGCAGTCTCAGCCGGAGCAGCCGAAGTCTCGCCCTGCTTCTTCTTCCAATCACCCAAAGCAGCCTTGATCGCGTCTTCAGCCAAAACGGAACAGTGGATCTTCACCGGCGGCAAAGCCAGTTCGCGGACGATGTCCGTGTTCTTGATCGCCAGCGCCTCTTCCACCGTCTTGCCCTTCACCCATTCGGTGGCCAGCGAAGAGCTCGCAATCGCCGAACCGCAACCAAACGTTTTGAACTTGGCCTCTTCGATCACGCGAGTCTCCGGATTCACCTTCATCTGCAGCTTCATCACGTCGCCGCATTCCGGTGCGCCCACCAG
This sequence comes from uncultured Acidobacteriota bacterium, assembly GCA_963804625.1. Lineage (GTDB taxonomy): Bacteria > Acidobacteriota > Terriglobia > Acidiferrales > UBA7541 > Palsa-295. The sequence goes on from CAWDRJ010000004.1 coordinate 75,749, forward strand.
TCCCGTGCCCACGTTCGGATCGGCCTTGTCCAGCGAGCCGACGTTCCGCGGATTGTTGTAATGCTCGATCACTTTGTCGCTATAAGCCATTAGTTGATTCTCCTCTTCATGGTAACAGTGCTATCCAAACCTTCCCCTGAGATCACTTCGTCCGTTAAAGTGACGGGCGCGATCGAAGCCGATCGTCCCGCGCAAAGTTCTTCCAGCGTTCGGGCCACCACTTCCTCGCGCAGCCGGAGAAACTCCAGAAAATCCGCCAGCTCCCCGATCTCCCGAAAACGCCGCGAATTGCACGCCGCTCCATCTGCATTGGGTGCAAAGAAAACATCAAACACGGTTTCGCTGCCGCTGAACGTTCGATGTACGCCGATTGTGCCTTCGTAGGTCACGTTACCCTCCTCGACGTTGGATTTTTCTTTCTAGTCCGATGCCACCTGCCATTTCATCTTGCTCACGTCCACTCCCTCTTTCGCCATTTCATACAGCGGCGAAAGCTCGCGCAGTCTCTGCACCGTCTCCACCACGCGGCTCGCCACGTAGTCCACTTCCTCTTCCGTGTTGAACCGCCCCAGCCCGAATCGGATCGACGTATGCGCCAAATCCTCGCCCACGCCCAAAGCCTTCAGCACGTAACTCGGTTCCAGCGTCGCCGAGGTGCACGCCGATCCGCTGGACACCGCAATATCATTGATCCCCATCAGCAGCGATTCGCCCTCGACATACGCGAAGCTGATGTTGATGTTGTGCGGCAAACGATGAACCATCGAGCCGTTGATGAATGTCTCATCCAGCCGCGACATGATGGACTCTTTCAAGCGGTCGCGCAGCCGCCGTAGCCGCTCGCTCTCCGTCGCCATCTCCTGCTGACAGAGCTCGCAAGCCTTGCCCAGTCCCACAATTCCCGGCACATTCAAAGTTCCGGAACGCATCCCGCGCTCGTGCCCGCCGCCATCAATAATCGCGGATAGCTGCACGCGCGGATTCTTGCGGCGCACGTACAACGCGCCCACGCCCTTCGGCCCGTACAGCTTGTGCGCCGAAATCGAAAGCATGTCGATGCCGTCTTTCTGCACGTCCACCGGAATTTTTCCGACGGCCTGCACGCCATCCACGTGGAAGAAAACGCCCTTTTCCTTCGCGATCTTGCCAATCTCCGCGATAGGCTGCACCACGCCGATTTCGTTGTTGGCATACATGATCGAAATCAGAATCGTCTTCGGCGTAATGGCCTTGCGCAATTCTTCCAGGTCCACTCGCCCGTCTTTCGCCACCGGCAAATAAGTCACTTCGTAGCCGTACTTCTCCAGGCGCTTGCACGTATCCAGCGTGGCCTTGTGCTCGGTCACCTGCGTGATGATATGGTTGCCCTTCTCGCGATACATTTCCGCGATGCCCTTGATCGCCAGGTTCGTGGATTCCGTCGCCCCGCTGGTAAACACAATCTCTTTCGGAGTGGCATTGATCAGCTTCGCGATCTGCGCGCGCGCATTCTCCACCGCCTCTTCCGCCTTCCACCCATATTCATGGTTGCGGCTCGCGGCATTACCATACTTCTCCGTAAAGTAGGGCAGCATTGCCTCCACCACACGCGGATCCACCGGCGTAGTAGCGTGATTATCAAAGTAAATCGGAAGCTTGATTGCCATTCTAGATCTCCTCAACCCCGTTCAATTTAGATGCCCAAACCCAAGTAAAGTGCCAACGCGCTGAAATCTCGCCGCGAATCGAAGCCTGCGAAACCCGTCGTAGCCTTTCTCTGCGCCCTCGGCGTCTCTGCGGCAATCACCCTTCTTGCCTCGGACTCTCCGTGCCCTCAGCCTTCCTCTGTGCCCTCTGTGTTAACTCTCTTGCCTTGGCTCAAACTCTCAACTCCACCATCTCCGACGTAGGCGCCTCATCCGTCATCTGCGAAATCGTCACATTCCCCAAAACCGCCAAAATCGAATCATTCACCCGCCGCAAAGGCTCCCGAATCGAACAAGTAGTAGTCACATCGCAAGCCCCGCGCGAAGTAACGCACCTCGTGATAAAAAGCGGCCCGTCAATCGCGCGAATCACATCCAAAGCCGTAATCAAAGACGCGTCCCGCGCCAAAGTGTATCCGCCACTCGATCCGTGCCGCGCCGCCACCAACCCACCCTTCGCCAATTTCTGCAGCACTTTCGCCATCAACGGCGTGGACATCTTATATAGCTCCGCGATGTCTCCCGCGCTGCAAGACCCGCGCCCGCCATGCATCGCCAAATGCTTCAGCGCGATCAACCCGTAATCAGCTTTCTTCGATAGCTTCATCATTAGAATATGTGCGACTAATTCGGTCGCATTTAGATTCTAGCCGCCAGCACCACAAATTGTCAAGCGATACAGCGCAGCCAACTCCAATCGCACCAACACCTTAAACAACGACCATTTTAGTCCACTTGGTCAACAAGCCCACATCCAACGGCAAAAATCAATCCCCGAACGGCAACCCCACCCCATCCAACGGTTTCGCGACCATTCGCGCCATTTTCTCGCGGATTCATTGAACCTTCTAGGTTAGAATCCCAAATCGCATGGATTCCGCCGAGCCCAGACAAGTCACTGCCATCTATCCCGGCTCATTCGACCCGGTAACCAATGGCCATCTGGACCTCATCACCCGCGCCTCCAATATTTTCGACAAGCTCATCGTCGCCGTCGCTCACAACATGGAAAAAGATCCCCTCTTCACCGAAAAAGAGCGCGTCGAAATGCTCGAAACCGCCACCTTCAAATGGACCAACGTGGAGATTGACGTCTTCGACGGCCTGCTGATGGATTACGCCCGCGCCAAAAATGCCAACGTAATCGTCCGTGGAATTCGCGCCGTCTCCGATTACGAATACGAGCTGCAAATGGCCATGATGAACCGCAAGATCGAGCCGGACGTGGAAACCGTTTTCATGCTGCCGGCCGAGCAGTACAGTTATCTAAGCTCGCGCCTGGTGAAAGAACTGGCGCGCCTTGGCGGCCCCATAAAAGAATTCGTTCCACCGATCGTGCAAGAGCGCCTCAGTGTAAAATTCAAGTAGTGGCGAGGCAGCCCTCCTCGGTCGCGCCGTCTTGTTTGCGGAAAAAGGGAAGCGAATGTCATCACGAGCGCAGCGAGGGATCTGCTTTTCGCTCTGACGCCAACAAGAAAAGCAGTTTCCTCGGGCGCAATTCGCCCTCGGCATGACAATTCGACGGTTTTTCCGTAATCTATTCATTCCACGCAGAGAGACGTGAAGGAGCACCATGGAACTGGCCACCGAGAAAAAAACGGAAGAAACCTTTCAGCTTGCCGACCGCGTCAATCGCATCAACGTCTCGCCCACGATGGTCGTGCTGCAAGAAGCTGAAAAGCTCAAAGCCCAAGGCGTAGACGTCGCCGACTTCGGCCCCGGCGAACCCGATTTTCCGACGCCCGATCACATCAAGCGCGCTGTCGTACAGGCTCTCGAAGAAAATCGCACCAAGTACACGCCCGTCGCGGGCATTGCCGCCCTGCGCCAGGCGATTTGCGATTGGCACGCGGCGAATCTCGAATCATCCTACCAACCATCCGAGTGCGTCGTGAACGTCGGCGGCAAGCACGCCATCTTCAACGCCGTCTGCTCGCTCATCAATCCCGGCGATGAAGTAATCATCGGCGCTCCCTACTGGGTCAGCTATCCGGACATGGTCAAATACGCGGGCGGAACGCCCGTCTTCGCGCCCACGCGCGCCGACGATTTCTTCATCTTGCGCGCCTCCCAAGTGGAACAGGCCATCACGCCAAAAACCAAAATCGTCATCGCCAATTCTCCCAACAATCCGACGGGCGCCGTGATTCCTCCCAACGAATTCGCGCGCTTGCAGGATCTCTGCAACCGCCGCAACATCTGGCTGCTTTCCGACGAATGCTATTCGCACTTCGTCTACAAAGACGCCAAGCCTTTTTCCGTCGCCAGCGTTCCCGGCCCCAAGCATCGCCTCATCATCGCCGGCTCATTTTCGAAAACTTTCGCGATGACCGGCTTGCGTCTCGGTTACATCCTCGCGCCCAAGCCGCTCGTGGACGCCATCGCCAAGCTGCAAAGCCAGTCCACTTCAAATCCCACTTCGATCATTCAATACGCCGGGATCGCCGCCATGCGCGGCTCGATGGATTCCGTCGCCGCCATGCTCGCCGAATACGCCCGCCGTCGCGAACGCATCCTCACAGGTCTGCGCGCGATTCCCGGAGTGAGCTGCGCGCCGCCGCTCGGCGCGTTTTACGTGTTCCCGAATGTTTCCGCTCACTTCAATCCGCAAATGCTGGACACCACCGCTGTCGCCAAGCAACTTCTCGAGCGCGAACACGTTGCAGTAACGCCCGGTGAGGCGTTCGGCGCGCCCGGACATTTGCGTCTTTCCTACGCCACTTCCATGGAGCGAATAGACGAAGGACTGCGCCGCCTGGCGCGTTTCTTCGGCCAGGCAAAGTGACTGCGACTGCCGTGAATCTGTGTCCCGCGCGCCTCGAGCCCATATTTAGTCCGCGCCCTTGGGGCGCGCTTTCTCTCGCGCCTTTTTTCCCAGAGAAATCCAATCTAGCCGAGCCTCTGGGCGAAGCCTGGATGACCGGCAACGAGTGCTGCTTCGCCTCCGGGCCTTTCACGGGTGAAAAATTGGGCCAAGTGTGGCCCAAGCTGCCGCCGCAGTGGGCCGGAACGCAAGCAGATCTCGCCAATGATTTTCCACTGCTCGTAAAATTTATTTTCGCGGAACAAAAACTCTCCGTGCAGGTCCATCCCGGTGACGACTTCGCCGCACGCCACGAAGTCGCGGCCGGCGGCCGCGGCAAGACGGAGATGTGGTATGCCCTTCGCGCGCGCGAGGGCGCGGAAGTCCTCGTCGGCCTCAAGCCCGGCGTCACCGCTGAAAAATTCAAGCGTGCCATCGTGGACGGCACCGCCGAGGATCTGCTCGAACACGTTCCGATGCGCGCGGGCGACGTCATCTTCGTTCCCGCCGGCACCCCGCACACCATCGGCGGTGGTCTCGTCCTCTGCGAAATACAGCAGCACTCGGACATCACCTATCGCGTTTACGATTACAATCGCCGCAACGCGCGAGGCAAGCCGCGCGACCTGCACATCGAAAAAGCACTGCAGGTAATTCAATTCGGCGAGCAGAGTGGCGGCAAAGTTGATCCAGTGCACATCTCACGCGGCGCGGTCACCGAAACTTACTTCGTCGCCTGCCGCTATTTCGCCACCGAAAAATGGGAATTCGCCGAACGCATCGCTGCCGCCACTTCGCCCGAGCATTTCGATCTGCTGATTTTCCTCGAAGGCCGTGGCTCCATCCACTGGGGCAGCGAATCCGTTGATTACGCTCCGGCGCAAACGTGGCTAGTCCCCGCGGCTCTCGGTGCCTATCAATTAAATCCCGCCGCGCGCACCACGCTTTTGCGCACCTACGTCCCCACGCACATTGACGAATTCGCGCGCAAGCTCGCCGACCGGGGCGTCAGCGAATCCGCCTGGTCGCGCCTGGTGCATCCATGACCGCGTCCGCAAACGCATCCGTGAAGAAGACTCGCGAGAAACTCCCAGCCTGCGCTGTCCTCCTCGCCGGCGGACGCGGCACACGCTTCTGGCCGCGCAGCCGCACGCGCACGCCCAAGCAGCTTTTGAATATCACCGGCGGCGAAACCATGCTGCGCCAGACAGTCTCGCGCCTCGCACCGCTTTTCGCGCCGCGCAATTTCTGGGCAGTCACGAACGTCGAACAAGCTCAGGCCGTCCGCCGCGAACTGCGCGGCATTCCCGCATCGCACATTCTCGCCGAACCCGTCGGCCGCAATACCGCCGCAGCCATCGGCCTCGCCGCGATTCACCTCGCGCACGATCACGGCGACGCGCTGATCGCCGTCTTGCCGTCCGACAGCTACGTCGCTGACGTTGCGCAGTATCGCCGCCTGGTTCGAGCTGCGCTCGATCTCGCCCGCACGCCCGGCAATCTCGTCGTCCTCGGCATTCCGCCCACGCGCCCGGAAACCGGTTATGGCTATATCGAGGCCGGCAGCAGCGCAAGCGCCGCAAAGCCCGGTGGTCTTTCCGCCTTCGCCGTACGCCGTTTCACGGAAAAACCCGCGCTCCCGCTCGCGCGCCGCTATCTTTCCGCCGGAAGGTTTTACTGGAATGCCGGAATGTTTTTCTGGCGCGCCTCCACCTTCCTCGAAAATCTGCGCCGCTTTCTCCCGGCCACCCACGCCGCGCTCGCGGAGCTCGCGAAAACGATCGGCACGCGCAAGTACGCCGCAACCGTTCGCCGCATTTATCCCAAGCTCGAAAATATTTCCGTGGATTTCGCCATCATGGAACCAGCCACGCGCGACGCCCGCACGCCTTCGGTCTTCGTGCTCCCCGCCAAAGTCGGTTGGAGCGACATCGGCTCGTGGCAAGCCGTCTTCGAATTGCTAGCCGCGCAACCCGGCGCCAACGTTTCCGCCAGCCCGCACTTCGCCCTCGACGCCACTGGCAACTACCTCTGGAGCCCGAAAAAATTTATAGCCGCCATCGGCGTCAACAACCTAGTAGTAGTCGAAACCGACGACGCCATTCTGATCTGCCCCCGCGATCGCTCCCAAGACGTAGGCAAAATCGTGAAGCACCTAGAACACCAAAAACGAAAAAACCTCGTGTAGCGCAAAGCAGCGAAAGTAGGGGCACGGCATGCCGTGCCCGCACCTGGACATCGTCTCCACCATAGATATTGCCTCCGTCTTTCTCTGCGCCCTCTGCGTGAAATCGTTTGACCCGTCGTACTCCGCGCCCTCCAAATTGGCGCACCCAAAACCCATAACCGACCTTCCCTCCGCAAAATCCATCGCTTATACTTTCACCGTGAACAAAATCACGTTCGGCACCGACGGCTGGCGCGCCATCATCGCCGAGGATTTCACTTTCGAAAACGTCCGCAAGGTGGTCCAGGCGATTTCTCGGTACGCAGTTCGCGCGGAGCAGCCCGGCGCAGGACTCCTCGTCGGCTACGACACCCGCTTCGGCTCCGAACGCTTCGCGCGCGCCGCCGCCGAGACGGTATCCGCAGCCGGCATTCCCGTCTGGCTAGCAGCCGACGCCGCTCCCACCCCCGCGCTCTCGCTTCTAGTAAAACTCCGCGGCGCCGCCGGCGGGATTCAAATCACCGCCAGCCACAATCCCTATCAGTGGAACGGCGTGAAATACAAAGCCAGCTACGGCAGCTCCGCTTCGCCCGCCATCGTCGCCCAAATCGAATCAGAGCTCGCGCAAGTTCTTCGCGACTCCACGCCCGCGCTCCCGCCGCAGCCGAATCTGATCCATTCGCTCGACGTCCGCGCCCCATACCTCGAAGCTCTCAACAAACTCGTGGACTGGGACATCCTGCACGCCGCCAAATTCCGCTTCGTCATTGATCCAATGCACGGCGCCGGGCGCGGCCTGCTGCGCGACCTTTTCCGCCGCAACCAAATCGCCTGCGAAGAAATTCGCGGCACGCGCGATCCTCTTTTCGGCGGCGTGAATCCCGAACCCATCGAGCCGCACATCGCGGCCCTTCGCGAAGCAGTGGTGAAAGGAAAATTCGATGCAGGTTTCGCGCTCGATGGCGATGCCGACCGCATCGGCGCCATTGATCGCGACGGCACCTTCGTCACACCCCACCAGATTTTTTCGATCCTGTTGTGGCATTTAGCCGGCACGCGCCAACTTCCCGGCGAAGTCGTGAAAACTTTCTCCACCACCAAGCTCATCGACAAAATCGGCGCCAAATTCGGCCGCAAAGTCTGGGAAACGCCCGTCGGCTTCAAATATGTCTGCGACCGCATGCTCGAAAGCGACATCCTGCTAGGCGGCGAAGAAAGCGGCGGCATCGGCACCAAACTTCACCTTCCCGAGCGCGATGCCAGCGTCAACGCCCTGCTTCTAGCCGAGGTCATGGCCTGGCACCGCAAATCTCTCGGCGAACTCGTCGCCATGCTGCACGCCGAATTCGGCGAACATCACTACAACCGCGTGGATCTGTCGCTGAAAAACGGCCAGAAAGAAAAAGCACTCGAATATTTCGCCGATCGCAAGCTAAGCCGCTTCCTCGACTGGCCGGTCACCCGCCGCGAAAATCTCGACGGCGTAAAAATCTATCTTGGCGAAATCGGCTGGGCCATGGTCCGCGCCTCAGGCACCGAGCCCATGTTGAGAATTTATTCCGAGACCACGCACCCGGAAACAACCAGCCGCGTCCTAGAGGAAGTTTCCAGACTAGTGCGCGCACTGTAGCGCCAACTCTGTGACGTTGAGTTTGTAGCGGCGCACTTCAGTGCGCCATGCAAGTCGCGGCAAGAAGCGGTGGCGCCGAAAAATCGTCGCGACGAGACCCGGGGGAGGAGCAGCGCAATGGAAGCCATCAACCTAAACGAAAAATTCTCCAAAATAAGCGACCACTGGAATCCCCGCATCATCGGCGAACTCAATGACGCCTACGTGAAAGCCGTAAAGATCCAAGGCGAATTCCACTGGCATCATCACGACGAGGAAGACGAACTCTTCTTCATCGTCAAAGGCCGCCTGCGCATGAAATTCCGCGATCGCGAAGTCACGGTCCAGCCCGGCGAATTCATCATCGTCCCCAAAGGCGTCGAGCATCTTCCCGTCGCCGAAGAAGAAGTCCACATGCTGCTCGTCGAACCCAAAACAACTCTCAACACCGGCAACGTGCGCAACGAACGCACCGTCGTCGAACTGGAACGCTTGTAACGCACCAAGTACACGGTCACCGGGCCACGCAACAATCAGCACGAGCGAAAATACCCGCCCGGAACCATGCGGGCCACAAGGCAAAAAAACATGCAGCGGCGCCTTTACACCCTCGATGTTTTCACCACCAAGCCTTTCGCCGGAAACCCGCTCGCGATCGTCACCGATGGCGACGGCCTCTCCACCGCGAAAATGCAATCGATCGCGCGCGAAATGAATTTATCCGAGACGGTCTTCATCCAGCGCCCCACGAATAATCAAGCGCTCGCCCGCCTGCGCATTTTCACCACCACGCGCGAACTCCCCCTCGCCGGACATCCCGTCATCGGCACATGGTTTCTGCTCGCCGAACTCGGCGTCGTCCCCGCGTCCGAAGGCAGCGTGCACATCCTGCAGCAAACCGGCGCCGGAATTCTTCCCGTCGAATTCACTTTTCACAATGGCCGCCCCGTGCGCGTCACCATGACGCAAAAAGCCGCGCGCTTCACTCGCGCCGCTTTCACGCGCGCCGCTCTCGCCACGGCGTTGGGTCTCAAGCCCAGCGATCTCGCGCCCTCGCTTCCGGTTGAATTCGCTTCCACAGGAATTTCCAATCTCATGGTTCCACTCAAAAGCCGCGCCGTGCTTTCGAAAATCCAGATGAACATGCGCGCGCTCGCGCACCTGACCTCGCCGCACGGCACCATGGCGTATTGTTTCGCGCTCGCAGGCCGCGGACGCGCCTACGCCCGCGGTATGGTTCCCTGGGGAATAATCGAAGATCCCGCCACAGGCTCCGCCGGCGGTTCGCTCGGCGCATATCTGGTCCATCACGGCCAGATGAAGCCGACGGAAACCCTGGTAATCACCCAAGGCGTGGAAATGGGCCGCCCCAGCGAAATTCAGGTAGAAGTAAAAGAAGAACGCGGCAAACTAACTCCCAAAGTAAGCGGCTCAGCAGTCCGCATATTTGAAGGACACATCGAAGCCTAATCGATTGCGTGAAGCAGCGCCGTAGGCGCGGCAGAAGTTAGCCCAGCCCGTAAGGGCTCGGAATGCGGTGCCAAAAAAATCCAGCGCCGTAGGTGCGGCACAGGTTTCGCACCGATTGCTCGAACCCGCATCAAATCCCAGGGAAATTACGCTGTCGCCGCGCCCATTACGCTTCCAAACTCTTCCACGCCGCGTCCAAAATCCCATTCAAAAACGCCGGCGATTCCGCCGACGAAAACTTCTTCGCCAATTCCAACGCCTCATCAATCGCCACTTTCGCCGGCGCCGTCCCAAACCTTAATTCATAAATCGCCAAACGCAAAATACTCCGATCCACCACCGCCAGCCGCTCCAATCGCCAATTCTCCGCAAGCTTTTCCACCAACTTGTCGCTCGCCTCGGTCTCCGCCACCGCGCCTTCGAACAATTGATTCGCGAATTTCCGCGTCGAATCCGCTGCCCGTGCCTGTTTCCAGAAATGCTGCTCCACCGAAGCAGGCTTCCGCCGCGTCATGTCCCACTCGAAAAGCATCTGCAGGGCAAATTCGCGTGATTTGTGGCGAAGCGTCATTCTAACGGCGCCGCGCCCGCCCGCTCTTCGCGGCAGCAGCACCAGCGGCGGATTTTTTCCCGATCTTGCGCACCAAACTCCCCATCTCCACCGCCCCCAATCCCGCTTCGTAACCCTTGTTCCCTGATTTCAAACCCGCGCGGTCAATTGCCTGCTCCAAAGTGTCGCAAGTGAGCACGCAAAAAATCAGCGGCACGCCGGTATCGAGCTGCGCCAATTGAATTCCGCGCGCCGTCTCCGACACGACCACGTCATAGTGCGAAGTCTCGCCGCGCAAAATACACCCAATGCAAATAATGGAATCGAATCGTCCGCTCGCAGCCAGTTTTTTCGCCGTGATCGGCAGCTCGAACGATCCCGGCACGCGCACGATCTCGATCTGTTTCTCGTCCGCACCGCATTGCGCGAGACCGTCGAGCGCTCCCGCGAGCAGCCGGTCCGTGATGAAGCTGTTGAACTGGCTTACTGCAATGCCGAATCGCAACCCTGCCGCGTTCAATTCCCCGCGCGCGCTTGCCGGCTTCAATGTTTCGGACATCTCTCAGCGTCCCTCGAACTTCGCCGGCCGTTTCTCGATGAACGCGCGCGTGCCTTCATGCATATCGTGCGTGGTGCAGCACAACCCGAACAAAGTCGCTTCCAGATACAACCCCTCTTCCTGCGGCATTTCCATTCCGCGCTCCACACCCTCCATCGCGTACTGCACTGCGAGCGGCGCGTTGGCGATAATTTTCTTGGCGATCGATTCCGCCGTCGCCAGCAGTTCCCCCGGTTCCACCACGCGATTCACCAACCCGATCCGCAACGCCTCTTCCGCCGAAATCATGTCGCCCGTCAAAATCAATTCTTGCGCCACGCCTTTGCCGCACAGCCGCGGCAACCGCTGCGTTCCTCCCATCCCCGGAATAATTCCCAATTTCACTTCCGGCTGGCCCAGCTTCGCGTTGCGGCTGGCAATTCGCATCGTACACGCGAGCGCCAATTCGCAACCGCCGCCCAGCGCGAACCCATTGATCGCCGCAATCGAAGGCTTTCCCAGCGTGTCAAAGCGATGAATAATTTCCTGCGCGTGCAAAGTGAATTCCCTGCCGCTCACCGGCGTCTGCTGCGAGAGCTCGTTGATATCAGCGCCCGCAATAAAAGCCTTCTCTCCCGCTCCCGTCACAATCAGCACGCGAACCGCGTCATCCCCGCGCACCGCCTTCAGGCAGTCGCTCCAATTCATCCAGCGTCTTCGAATTCAGCGCGTTCAATACTTGTGGCCGGTTGAACGTCAGCCGCGCAACCTGATCCTTCACTTCGAACAGCAAATTATCGTAAGCCATAATTTCCCTGTAATAAGATTCCGGATTTTACCACGCGTATGGTACCCGAAGAGGCCCAGCTTTGGCGTGCTTACAAAAGCGCCGCGGAGTTTCCCGCGTTCAGCTCACATAACTTACTGCAAGAATGAACGCGGTGTCATCCCGAGCGCAGCGAGGGATCTGCTTTTCACGCAGACGCTTACAAAAAACGAAAACCGCTCAATCAAGGTGTGGCCAGCGCCACCAAGGTATCACCGCCGCGCTGCCGCGCATCTTCTAATCCGGCATCCGCGCGATTGATCCACTCGGTAACCCGATCTTCCGTCTCATCGCCCGGCCGCGAAGAAGCCTCCGCCACTACCGCGCTGATCGTCAATTCCGCCGTTCCCCACGAAGGACGCACCGAAGCCGCCGTCTGCCGCAATTTCTCTGCCAGCGTGCGCGCGTTCTCCAGCGAAGTATCCGGCAAAATAAATACCAGCGACCACGCGGTATATTTCACCGCGATGTCCGTCTGCCGGATCGCCGAAGAAAGCCCGCGCGCCAATTGCTCGATGTAGTGATCCAGCGCCGCGTCCCCATGTTGCCGCAATAGTTCTCCGCCGCGATCCGCGTGCAGCACGATCAGCGAAATCGGCGTGTTCTGCGCCCGCGCCCGATTCGATTCCACCAGCAAACAATCAATATAAGCGCCGCGGCTCAGCAATCCGGTCTTTTCGTCCGCCACCGCCAGCGATCGCACCAGCGACCGCAGCCGCGTGTGATTCACCGAGAGTACCAGCTGGTCGCCCACCGCCTGCAAAAAGAAACTCTCGTTCGGTTTCCACCTTCGCGCTCTCACATCCCCGATCAAAAGCGCTCCGGAAGGCGCCTGCGTTTCCTTGTCCGTCAGCATTACGCCCAGTGCCGATTCCAATCCCAAATCGCGCAACGCGGGCAATGTGGCAGCCTGCAATTCCACCCCACCCAAGGAATCCGGCGGCACCTTCGCCACCAATCCGGTAATCGTTGAGATTTTTCCAGCCCCCACTCCGGACATGCCCGGCGCGAAATATTCCGCCGTCGCTGGCACTCCTTCACCCGGCGCGCCCACGGCTACCAGGCATCGGCTGGTTTGCAAATGTTTTCCGATCTCTGCCGCTGTAGTACCCAACACTTCGCGCGGCGTCGGCTGCCGGTACATCAACCGGTTGATCTCTGCGATCGCGGCAAGGTCGCGATGCGTTTCCGCGGCCGTCGGCCCCGGCGGCGTTCCATAATTCTCCAGCTGTTGTGCAGACGTCTGCGCAGGCGGTGCAGCTGGCGGCGGAGGCGGCGCTTCCATCACCGCGGGAGCAGCCGGCTTCGGAGCCGTCTTGCGCCCCGTTCCTTTCGGAAACCAATTCGCGCGTTCATAGAGCGCGCGCAACCGCTCGTTCTTTTCTTCCTCGCCGGGAAAAAGTTCCGAGATACGCTCCAGTCGTTCCACCGCTTTGCTCTGCAGCGAATACTGCAAGAAAATTTCGACCTGCACGACGAGGTCTTCCAGCGCTTGCTGCGCCCGCATTTCCTCTGGCACGGAAGCTGCATTTTGCGAAGGCTCCCTTCCCGCGCCGGTAAATCCATCGGTACGCGTTGAAACCGTCGCCGCTTTCGCTGCGCGCGCCAGAATATTCTGCAAGAAAGCAGGATCCGCCTTGCCTTCGAGCTTCGAAATTCGCTCGTGGTTCCGGTAGTCGTACGGATCAATATCCACCAGCCGGTCCAGCGAATCGCACGCTTCGCGCACCCGACCCGCTTCCAGGTACAAATCAAATAGCTTCATCAGCGCTTCGAAATATTTCGTTTCGCGATTCAACTCCTCATAGAGTTTCGCCACCATCTGCGCCAGCGGCAGCGAGACCGTGTACGTAGCGGCCAGCCGATCCACGTTCGCTGCGAACTCCACGTCTTTGCGCAAACTGCGCATCGTGGTTTTCGTCTGGACCAACACCGCTATGCCCTTCTCATCCTGGCCCGCCCGCAGGTATGCACCGGCTAGCTCGAACAATTTTGTGAAGCTCTCCGGTCTCTGTTTGTAATACGCCTCGAAAACTTCTCGCGCCCGGTCCAGTCGCCCCGTGCGCAATAACCCTTCGCCGAAAAGCGCCAGAAACGCGGGATCCGATTCGTTGGCCGAAAGCGGATCGAGCAGTATCACCGCGCCTTCGGCGTCGCCCTTGCGCAATTTCGCGTCAGCGAAAAGCAGCGCGCCCGCGCGATCTTGAGGAGAAAGATGGTTCGCGCGGCCGAAATATTCCAGCGCCTCGTCGAGCGCTCCCACGGCCAGCGTCAATTGCCCCGCGCGCAGATAGCTGCGGGTCGCGAGGTCCGCGTGGCGCAACCGCTCCGCCTGCTCGCCCAGCACGATATGTCGCTGAGGGTTTTCCGGATCCAGCAGCGCCATACTCTCGTAGCAAGCCAACGCTTCGATGTCGCGCTGCTCTTTGCCGTATAGCTCCGCGGCGATCCCAAATTGTTCGATGGCTTCCGAGGTGCGGTTCTGCTTCTGCAGTAAGGTCGCGTAACGCATCAAGCGGTCGGCGGGTTGCGGATAATTGCGGAGAAAACGGATGAAAACCGCGGAGGCTTTGGCGCCGTCGCCGGTCTCGACCAGCCGGTCGAACTGAATGCCGTAATACTCCGCGGCCTGCGAAGGCTCGTTCAGCCGGGTGTACATGTCCGCCAGCGCCTGCAGCGCTTCCTGATTGGCGGGCGCTTCTTCGAATACCGCCTGGTATTCCGCGATGGCTTCGCGGAGCTTGTTCTTCTCCAGGCTTTTGCGCGCCCGTTCGAGATGCTTGGTTATGTCCTGAGCCATGGGAGTCCGGGCGTTTATCGGGAATTGCGGGCTTGCTGGGGAAGTCCGCCCGCGAGCCTCGTCAGCACGGCGAAACGAGCCCCCGATTCTCCGCGCGGGTCGAAGAACCACTATATACCGGAGGCGAAGGCCGCCTCGCAACGAAATCAACGCCGCGTGCTCATTTGGGCGATAGATGCAGGAAAAATGGGGAGATTCAAGCCCGTACTTGGTTCGGCAAGCCTTTCACCTTCTCGCGCATGGACTTGAGCGAGAGTCCGCTGCGCACCAGACCTGCAAATCCTAAAAATATGAACGGCACCGTAAGCGCCAAAAAAGCGAAAAACGAAAAGCTCGTCGCGGTGGTTTTGTCCACCTCGAAAACGCTCAGCCCCAGCACGCAAAAGAACTGGTACGCTCCCACGTTCGCCGGCGCATTCGGCAGCGAGACGCCCAGGTTGATCACCAGCAGCACGACGATCGCCGCTTTAAACGGCAGATGCAATCCGTACGCCTGCATCATCGCCCACAGCCCCAGCACCTGGCAAAATGGCAGCGCCAGTGACGCCATCACCGACGAATAAAAACTCGGTGCAGTGCCCATCGCGTGCAAGCCCAGCAGCGCTCCCATCAATTTTCCCGGCAGGCGTCGTGGGCCCGTGGCAAAGTCCGGTTTCTGCGCCAGCTTCACTTCCAGCACGTAGATGACGATCACCACGATCCCCAGCAGCACCAGCGTGGCGATTCCCAGCGTGTCCGCCACCTTCCGGAAGGGCGGCCGCAAATCCACCAGCAACGAAGCCACCGCCAGCGACGCTGTCGCGATCACCAAATCTACCAGCCGCTCGACGCCCACCGATCCCAACACGCGGCCGATGGTGATGTCCTCGGAATCCGATACCAGATAACTGCGCAACAACTCTCCCGGCCGCAGCGGAAAAATCAAATTCGCAAAAAGTCCGGCGAACACCGCACGAATCGCGTGCGTCAATTTCACTTTGCCGAACGGGCTAAGCAGCCACTTCCAGCGCACTGCCTGCACCACGTAACTCAGCACATCGAAACCCATTCCCACCAGCACCCATTTCCAATCTACTTTCGCCAGTTCCTTCATCGCCTGCACGATGTGAAAATCGTGCAACACCCAGACAAGGCAGACGATCGCCAGTCCGTAGCCGATCAGCTTCGGCAGCCGCGACCGCTCCGGCACGGTGGTTGGAAAAAGTGTGTTCACGCTCGCAGGCATCCTCCGACTGCCTCCCGTTTGCGGCTACCGCGCCAGCCCGCCGCCACGCGCCATCTATCATTAAAACCCGGTACAGCCTACGACATCCCCTTCGCCCATTCAATCCACGACTCCCCGTAACCCACCCCGGAGTTAACGCGCCCGCAATCCACGCAAGCTCCGGTGAATGGGCGCGAAGTGGCGCTGCGGCTCGCATTGGAAAGGCGTGATTGGTGAGTGGTGATTCGTGACTGGGGAGCTGCAACCAATCGTTTGCGGTTGTGATGCGAGATTTTTGGCGTTTGAAAACGCGTCCCGCTGCCCCGTCCGGGACGCTAACAACGCGTTTTTGTGTCGATTAGAATGGGGCGCGATCGTTTGTTTTGAGAGGTTTACGGTGATTTCTAATATCTGCCATTGTCGATTAGAAACGATTTTGCTGGCTGCTTGCGGCGGGCGATTCGTGGCTGCGGCTTGGCATTGATGGCTTGCGGAAAGCTGTAAAAAATGACAATTAGACACGCTGTGAGTGGTGATCGGTGAGTAGTGATTGGTGACGCCTGATTCGTGACTTGTGATCTGTGTTCCGCGACCTGTGTCCCGCCGGCTCATCACCTGGGAGCGCCAATCTCCTGATTGGCGCCGTGACTCCTCCGTCGCAGGGGATTTCGCCATGTGGTTGGGGGCCTGGGGAAAGCGGTATTTTGCGGAGACATCTGTTTTGTTCCGGTTAGAAAATCTTTTCTCATTTCGTTTCAGGCAGTTACGAAAAATTTGAATGAAGGTGTGTTCCGGATAGGATCTTTGTGGCGTGGGTTCCGCAGGGGCTTCTCGAGGGCATACCGGGCGAAAGGTGAGGGGCACGGGGCGGTTTTTGGGTAGAGTTTTCCCTGGGGTGGGAGTGGTCTGCCCGTCGCCGTTGTGACGGAGTGCATGTGGCGTCCTCAGTGGGCTGGAATGGTGTCCCGATTCTATTGTATCACATTTACTGTATGATTACCAGTTCCAAAATGGGAACAGGTGTGGCGCGAGCACGGCAATGCGAAAGGCTCGCGCGCGTGGGACGGGGGACGGAATCTGACTTTTCGGGCGCCGGGGCGAGCGGGTTCGTGGATCGCGCGGGAGCACGCGGGTCACGCCGAGGTGTGGCGGGGAAACTCGAAAACTTCGCGGGAAAGGCACCGCGATCGGTTTGGCGCTGCGCGCCGTCTTTTTTCGGCGCTTCCGCGCCGGGCTAATTTATGCCGCGCCTGACGGCGCTGGTGTCTTGCCTCGATTTGGCCTGTGCGTTGGATCGGAACGTGAAGCTACCAGCGCGCTAGGGCGTCAGCTTGCCGGGGCAGGCGGAAACTTTCGAGTTCAAGCCGCGCACCCTCGCCTGCGGCCAGAGTGCGCGACTGCTTGCCATAGGGATCGCCGGTCTACACGGGCGGCAGCAAACCTCGAACCCAGGCCCGAAGGGAGAAAAATTTGAAGGCGGTAGACTGTAGAACTTCGATGAGTTCTGGGTCTTCCGCGACTCCCGTGACGCCAATTTGCGCCAATCTCGTGATGAAAGCGAGTTGTTGCCTTACGAAGTCGGCTGCGTTTCGCAGCGGGCCGCCAAGCGATGCGCCTCGCAGTGCTATAGCGTACGTCGCTATGTTCGTATGATCTGGCGACGCTTCCCGCGGGCTCGCCATGATTATAGATGATTCGGTGGTTGTGTCGCGGGCCCTACAGTTTTAACTGCATTGCCGTGGTACAGGGATTTGCCTACAATGCTGGTCCCGGCCCAGAGGAACCTGTATGACCGGGGTGTTTTCCAGCTTTTTTGGTTTGCGGGATAATCCGTTCCGGGTGAATCCCGATCCGCGCTATCTCTTCCTTACGCAGCAAACGCAAGACTCCTTGGAACAGCTGATCGAGGGCATCCGCGCGCGCAAAGGGTTGATGGTGCTCACCGGCGAAGTGGGCACGGGCAAGACGGTTTTACTCAATCGCCTGATGGAATGGCTGGACAGCGAGCGCATCCCCAAGGCGTTCATTTTCAATTCGCACCTGAGGGTGAGCGAGCTGTTCGACATGATCCTGAAGGATTTTGGGGTTCCCTTCGTGGCGCAACGCGGAACACCACTCGCCGCTTTTACGAATTGGCTGGAGGACCGCTATCGCGCGGGCGAGACCGCCGTCCTGATCGTTGACGAAGCGCAGAGGCTCGCGCAGAACGTGATTGAAGAGCTGTGCATGCTGCTGAACCTGGAGGCGCCGCAGGGGAACCTGCTGCAGATCGTGCTGTGCGGGCAGCCGGAATTCGACGGAATGCTCCAGCGTCTCGAGCTTCGGCAAATCCGCCAGCGCGTGGCGGTGCGCTGCAGGACTCTGCCATTGACGCCCGAGGAAATCCGCGGCTACATTGCGAATCGCCTGCGCATGGCGGACGCGTCCGATTCGGGGACGGCGATTTTCCACTCGGAAGCACTGCAGGCCTTGTACATGTATTCAGGCGGCATCGCGCGCATTCTGAATCTGCTGTGTGAGCAAGCGCTGATGCGGGCTTCGCGCGAAAAGCTGCGCCCGGTGCCGGGGCGCATCATCGGTGAAGTGGCCCATGAATTTCAACTCGACAGAGCGAGGCCGCTTGCGCCGCTTTTCGCCGCGGAGAGCGCGAATGTTTTGGAGTTGTTCGCTCCCCGGCCGGTGGTCGGCGAGGCTGTCGGACGATTCGCGGCGTCTGCAGTGCTCCGCAATGACGGGCTAATCGAAGCTCATGCGCCGGAGATCTCGTCGAGCGCCCGTGCAAACGAGCCGGCAGCGCCGGCTGCTGCCAGTGAATCCATGGCGCGTGTTTCGAAACCACCGATCAAGTTTCCTGCTCAAGTCCGGCCGCAGCCGCCGGCCGCTTTGGAACTGAAAGAAATTGTCGCGTCCTCTAGTTTGCGTTCCACGGCGGGGGCGCCGACCGATGCTTTGATCGCGGATATCGTGGCCGCGTCAAGGATGGTCACGCGGGCTGCCAAGGCGGAGTCGCGAGTTCCGCAAAGGGAATTTGAACTGGGCGAGCGCTGGAAACGCCATTTTCTTTCTGTGGCGAAAACAGCAAAACGCGGAATCGCGGCGATGTCCTCGCGGGGTCGAATTCTTCTGGTGTGTCTTGAAACGTGGATGCTTTTGTCGTTCCGAGCTGCCGGCCGGCGATTGGCGCTGTGGCGAAACGCAATTCGGCATGTGAGAATCGCGTGCGAGTGGCCGGATCTTGGAAGATCGTGGCGGCAGTGGCTGCGAGCAACGAAGCGTCGCACGGAACATAAAGTGGCAAAGACAGCTGCGCATCCGAGCGTGCCGCATCCGGCGCCGGCCGCGCATCGGCTCGCCGCATCACAAATTTCCCGCCGGCGACTACGCAGTAGCGCCACTCACGTGCCGAGTGGCCGCAATCTCGAAAATACCCAGCGCCTCACCACATCCGTGCTGCATTGGCTGCAGCAACCGAGCCGCACGCTCGGCAGTCAGGCATCGGCGCATTCTTCCAGCAAGCGCATCGCCTAGGCGCCTTCGATTCGGCACTGCCGAATCTCAGGGTGAATCGCTCCGCAGGGCGATTCACAAATTCAACTGCGACGACCGGGCGCGTCGCTCGCGTCGCGAATCACCGCGCACGGCTCTTGCGCTCCCCATTTCGAATTTCGAATTTTTCTGTTTGTGTGGCAAACTCGGGAGTTAGTTGCGTCCACACAGAGAGCCATGGATCCCCAGTACATCCGGAATTTTTGCATTATCGCGCACATTGACCACGGCAAATCGACCTTGGCGGACCGTTTGCTGGAGCTTACCGGGGCTTTGAGCCAGCGGGAGATGCATTCGCAGGTGCTGGATTCGATGGACCTGGAACGCGAGCGCGGCATCACGATCAAGGCAAAGAGCATCCGTCTGCATTACACGGCGCGGGACGGGCACGAATACCGGTTGAATCTGATTGATACGCCGGGGCACGTGGATTTTTCGTATGAAGTTTCGCGGGCGCTTTCGGCGTGCGAAGGCGCGTTGCTGGTGGTGGACGCGAGCCAGGGCGTGGAGGCGCAGACGGTGGCGAACGCGTTTCTGGCGTCGCGGCACAACCTGACGATCATTCCGGTGATCAATAAAATTGATTTGCCCGCGGCGCGCGTGGATTTCGCGAAGGAACAAATCGAAAACGTGCTGGCGATTCCGGCGGATGAGGCGTTGCCGATCAGCGCGAAAAGCGGGCTGGGCGTGGAGGAGGTGCTGGAAGCGATCGTGCGGCTGGTGCCGGCACCGGTCGGGTCGGCGGAGGCGCCGCTGCGCGCCTTGATATTCGATTCGTGGTTCGATTCATACCGCGGGGCGGTGGTGCTGGTACGCGTGATGGAAGGGCGCATCGCGCCGCACATGAAGATCCGGCTGACTTCGAGCAATGAGACGTTCGAGGTGGAAAATCTGGGCGTGTTGACGCCGAAGCCTGTGGTGCTGGAGGAGCTTTCGGCCGGGGACGTGGGGTTCATCATCGCGAACATCAAGCGGGTGGCGGATGCGCGCGTGGGAGATACGGTCGTCGAGGATGGGCATCCCGCGCCGCCTTTGCCGGGGTTTGAGGCGATCAAGCCGATGGTGTTTGCGGGACTTTTTCCGGTGAATGCTAGCGATTATGAGATGTTGCGCGATGCACTTGGGAAATTACAGCTCAATGATGCGGCGTTTTTTTATGAGCCGGAAAATTCCGTGGCCTTGGGATTTGGATTTCGCTGCGGGTTTCTGGGATTGCTGCATATGGAGATTGTGCAGGAGCGTTTGGAGCGCGAGTTCAACATTGGGTTGATTACTACCGCGCCTAGCGTGCAGTACCGGATCACTACTACGGCGAATGAAGTGATGGAAGTGGATAATCCCACGAAATTTCCGCCGCCGGCTTCGATTCAGAAGATCGAGGAGCCGATGTTGACGGCGATGATTATTACTTCGGAGGAGTCGGTGGGCGGCGTGCTGCAATTGTGCGAGGAGAAGCGCGGCGTCCAGAAGAAATTCGAGTACCTTTCGCCCACGCGGATCATGTTGACTTATGAAATGCCACTGAACGAAATCGTTTTGGATTTTTACGACCGGTTGAAGAGCGTTTCGCGGGGGTATGCGTCTTTGGATTACCACTTGTCGGGTTATCGCGAATCGGATTTGGTGAAGCTGGATGTGTTGGTGGGCGGCGAGGCGGTGGATGCGCTGACTGTTATTTGCCATCGCGATCAATCTTATGAGCGCGGGCGGGAGCTGGTGACGCGTTTGCGAAAATTGATTCCGCGGCAGATGTTTGAGATTGCGGTGCAGGCGGCGATCGGCAGCCGGGTGATTGCGCGGGAGACGATCAGCGCGATTCGTAAGAACGTCATTGCCAAGTGCTACGGCGGGGATATTTCGCGTAAACGGAAACTTTTGGAGAAGCAGAAGGAAGGCAAGAAGCGGATGAAGCGCGTTGGGCGCGTGGATATACCGCAGGAAGCGTTCCTGGCGGTGCTGAAAGTAGCCGGCGGAAGCGTGGATGAGGAGTGAGATATGAGATCGAAACTGTTGCGACGATCTTGATCTGCATCGCGCTGCTGGCCATCATCGAGAGTCGCAACGCTGCGCTAGTTGCTCGCCAGCAAGATGCTAGCGCACAAAGCATCGAAGCGCGAAAGTGGTTGAACGATGGAGTCCAGGCTTACAAACACGGAGACACGAGTGAGGCTATTGAAGATTTCCAGAAAGCCACGGAGCTTGACCCCTCACTTGTGAACGCGCAGTTGTATCTTGCGACGGCCTACTCCGCCCAGTACATTCCAGGAGCGCCTTCCCCGGAAAATATTCAGTGTGCTCAGCGGGTGCTGCAAGGATTCAAGAGCATTCTGGACGCTTATCCCGATAATTTGTCGGCGATCGATGGTGCCGGCTCGATTCTTTACAACATGGCAGGATCGCCATTCGACCCGGACAAGATGGAAGAGTCAAAGTCGTATCACCAAAGGCACATCGAGCTGAGACCGGAAGATCCCGAACCGTACTACTGGATCGGTGTGATCGATTGGTCTTTAGCGTACCGCGGCAACCGCGAAATGCGCGCGGACTACAACAAGACCGCACCTAAGATTATTCAAGATGAGGAGCCGATGCCTGCGACACCCGCATCCCAGTTCCAGCAAAAGTATGGTGAAATCGTCGCAGAAGGCATGGAAAATCTGAAAAAAGCAATCGATCTCCATCCGGATTACGACGATGCCATGGCGTATCTCAACCTGCTCTATCGGCAGAAGGCGGACATGGAACTCAGTGCGGCAGGCAGAGAAAGTGACATAAAAATGGCGGACGACATAGTTGACGAAGTGAAAGCGATCAAGACGAAAAAACTAAATTCGTCTGAGGATCCACAGCAGTGAATTCCTTACGCCTTATTCTTGGTGCGGACGGTGGCGGCTAGTTCGCCTTGGGCTACGCGGATGGAGATGTCATCGCCTAAGGCTACCTGATCGGGGGAGCGCAGGACTTTTCCTGTCGCGTCGTAGGCGATGGCGTAGCCTCGTTCGAGGATGCGGAGCGGGTCGCGCTCTCTTAGTTGCGTTTCCAGCGCGTCGAACAATTTTCGCTTCGATTTGACGAGCCGCTCGAAGCGGACTTGCAGTTCTGCGGAGTCGCGCTCCCAGCGGCGGCGCAGTGTGCCTACGCGAGCGCGCAGATCTAGCGCGGCGAAGCGCATCCGGACCACGTTCAGGTGGCGGTGTTTGCGGGCTACTACGCGATCTAGCGCGGCGCTTAGTTCGCTGCGCTGCTGATCGATGCCGCGGCGCAGGACCGTTGCGCGGCCGCGGAGGTCGAAGGACGCGACGTGCGCGTTTGCTTCGGTGATGCGCTGGCGCGCCATGGCGAGGCGGAGGCGCAGGCCGATGGCTAGCGAATTGGACATTTCATCGAGCTGCTGGCGGCGATTGCGCAGCATGAGGTCCAGCTGGCGGAAGCCGCGGTGGGTCTGCAAATCGCGCACATGGTGGCGCCACTGCGAAAAGCGATAGCGCATTTGCTGAATCAGGTGGCGCTGGTGCTCGGCGATGTGGCGTTCGAATTCCTGGCGCGACTTGACCACGATTTCCGCGGCGGACGAGGGCGTGGGCGCGCGCAAATCCGCAACAAAATCGGCGATGGTGAAATCGGTTTCGTGTCCCACGCCCGTGATTACCGGAATCTCCGACGCAAAAATCGCGCGCGCCAGAACTTCCTCGTTGAACGCCCACAAATCCTCGAGCGAGCCGCCGCCGCGCGCGAGGATCAGCACATCCACGGTCATCGCGCGATTGAAATATTGCAGCCCCTGGACGATCTCCGCCGCGGCGCCCGTGCCCTGCACTTTCGCGGGATACACGCTGACGTGCGCATTAGGAAACCTACGCTTCAGCACACGCAGAATGTCGCGAATGGCGGCGCCTGTCGGCGACGTCACCACTCCAATGCAGCGCGGCAGCACTGGCAATGGCTTTTTGCGCGCTTGGTCGAACAAGCCTTCCGCGTGCAGCTTCTCTTTCAGCTGCTCGAAGGCTAGTT
Organism: uncultured Acidobacteriota bacterium; assembly: GCA_963804625.1. Classification (GTDB taxonomy): domain Bacteria; phylum Acidobacteriota; class Terriglobia; order Acidiferrales; family UBA7541; genus Palsa-295. Next base: position 98,958 of record CAWDRJ010000004.1, read on the forward strand.
GCAGCGCGCCGAGGCCGACTGGCTCGATGTTCGTGACGTAAATCTGGTACTCGCCGCGCGCGTCGTAGACACTCAGCGCGCCCCGCAGCGTGATGTGCAGCCCGTCTTCCGGCTTGAACTTCAGCGTGCGCATTTGATCGCGGAAACAGACGCAGCGAATTTGGGCCTTGGGGTCTTTCAACGTGAAATAACAATGACCGGACTGCGCGGCGTGGCAATTGGAAACCTCGCCCTCCACCCACACGTCCGGTAGCGCGGATTCCAACAATTCACGGATGCGCGTCGTCAGTTCGCTGACTTTCCAGGTGCGGCGTTCGGGCATCAGGTTGAAAAGAGAGGCTTGGCTCATGGGTTCAGCGGCGGAATAAGTTCACGACCCAGAATAGCAGCGTCAGGCCGACGCTGAGCAGCAGGCACGTCACGATAGGAAAATAGAAGCTGCCGTTGCGTCCTTGGTAGGCGATGTCTCCGGGGAGTCGCCCGAGGCGTAGCGGCAATTTTCCGCCGATCAGCAGGAAAGCGCCGGCGCAGGCCAGCACGATCCCGAATATCAGGAGGGCCTTGCCGAGTTCGCGCAAAGGATCCACAGCTACTGCCATTGTACCGCCGAAGTTCTAACTTTGCGCCGTATCGGGGGACGCGACCACGGACCCCGCGGGATCATGCGCGAATGGCATGAATGACAACAATGACAGACGGCCTTTGACATTTCTGAGCAGAGGAGCTAAGCTTTGTCAGGAGTTGCGGAGGGTTTAACCATGAAGTCGGAGGTTCTCGTCAATATTAAAGTCGCCGACCAGGTTTGGGTCGCCACCGCGCTGCTACACCGGGAACATCCCGAGCGCAGCGATTTTTCCAAGCAAGAGATACTCCAGCGCGCGCGGCGCGAGTACCCGGAAGGCGCGAAGCGGCCGGGAATGTCGCAGCATATTTCGACTCATTGTGTGGCATCGAATCCGCCGAGCCCGGCGAAGCACAGGATGTTGACGCGTACCGGCAGCGGCCGCAGGAGGCTGTTCCGGTCGGAAGACAAGTTTCATCCGTTCCGTACAACCGGAAACGCAATTCCCCAGCGCGAGGACTTGCCGGAAAAGTATCACGCGCTCCTGGATTGGTATGAAACCGAATATGACAAGCGCACAAAGCCCGGAGATGCCGGTGCGAAGCGCGAGGGAGCGACGCCGGAAACGCTTATGAAACTGATGGGGCGAATCAGCCGCGAGGACGCCGACGAGATGATCCGGGTGATCGATGATTGCTGCGGACGCGTGGACGCCAATGAGTGGTGAGTTCCTGATCGATACCAACGCGCTGATCAAACTGCTGGCACGCGACACGAGCCTGCGCTGGCACATGGGCCACGACTTCAGGTGTTTTCTCAGCTTTATCAGTGTGGGAGAACTCTATGCGGGGGCGTACCAGTCGTCGCGGCACGCCTTCAACTTGGCGGAAATCCGGCGGGTCTGCTCCGAGATTCCGATTGTGAACTTTGACTTGGAAATAGCGGACCAGTATGGACGCATCCAGTCCTCCCTGCGCGCAAAAGCCAAGCCCATCCCCCAGAACGACATTTGGATTGCCGCAACAGCAGTTCGTCATGGAATGACGCTAATCACTCTGGACCGGCACTTTTCTTCGGTGGAAGGCTTGCCTACGGAAATCTGGTGAGGGCGGGCGTCAGGTAACAGCTGAAAATTGGGCCCTCAGCGGCTGAAGCCGCTTTGATTATGCGTTGATTATGGCCCGGCTAAAGCCGTGCCCTGACGAAAACCGTCGGTGACGCACGGGCTCTTGCAGCCACCCAAAATGACCGAACCCCATCCCAGAAACTCGTTAGACTAATTCTGCGCCGGAGAAAAAGAAGGCGATCTCGGCTGCGGCCGTTTCCTGCGCGTCGGAACCGTGGGTGCAGTTGTACTGGATGCTTTCGCCTAGCTCTTTGCGGATGGTGCCAGGTGCGGCTTTGGCTGGGTCCGTTGCGCCCATGGCGTCGCGCCATTTGGCGATGGCGTTTTCAGCTTCTAGGACCATTACTACGGCTTTGCCGGTGCTCATGAATTCGGTCAGCTCACCGAAAAAAGGTCGCGCGCTGTGAACAGCATAGAATCCCTCGGCCTGTTTTTTCGTGAGGCGCAGCGACTTGATCGCGATGATGTGAAATTTCGCAGCGTGAATCCGGCTGATGATATCGCCGGTTAGACCACGGCCAACGGCATCCGGCTTAACGATTGCTAGAGTCCTTTCGAGCGCCATGCTGGTGATCTCCCAAGTGTGAAAATAATCGCGGTGCTCTGTGGACCTTCCGCGCGTTTGGCTACTTTCTCTTCTTGGCCGACTTCTTTGATTTTTTCGTGGAGCCCTTTTTCGCAGACGGTTTTGCTTTCGACTTAGACTTTCCGAGTGCGGCGGCCATCGTGTGGCCGATTTCGGCGGGACTTTGCACGGTGCGAATTCCAGCGGCGCGCATCGCTTTGTATTTTTCGGCGGCGGTGCCCTGGCCGCCGCTGATGATGGCGCCGGCGTGGCCCATGCGGCGTCCTGGAGGCGCGGTTTGCCCTGCGATGAAGCCGACTACCGGTTTCTTTACATGTTTCTTGATGTATTCTGCTGCGACCTCTTCGGCATTGCCGCCAATTTCGCCGATCATGACGATTGCATGCGTATCGCGGTCTTCGTTGAAGAGCTTGATGGCGTCCAGAAAGCTGGTGCCGATAATCGGGTCGCCGCCGATGCCGATGCAGGTGGATTGGCCGATGCCGAGATGCGTCAACTGATCCACCGCTTCGTACGTGAGGGTGCCGCTGCGGCTGACGACTCCGACGTGACCCTGCTTGTGGATTGAGCCGGGCATGATTCCGATTTTGCACTTCCCCGGAGAAATGATGCCGGGGCAGTTTGGGCCGATCAATCGCGACTTGGAATTCTTGAGCGCGGCGCTGACGCGGACCATATCGAGAGTGGGCACGCCTTCGGTGATGCAAATCACCAGCGGCAAACCCGCGTCAAAGGCCTCGAGAATCGCGTCGGCGGCAAACGGCGGTGGAACGAAAATCACCGACGCATTCGCTTTCGTTGCTTTCACCGCTTCCGCTACGGTATTGAAAACCGGGACGCCGAGATGTTTCGTGCCGCCCTTGCCGGGAGTGACGCCCGCCACAACTTTCGTTCCGTAGTCCAGCATCTGTTGCGCGTGAAAACCACCTTCGCGGCCCGTGATCCCCTGCACAATCAAGCGCGTGCTCTTATCAACCAAGACGCTCATCGCGCGCCTCCCGCCAAGGCAACTGCTTTCTCCGCGCCGTCCTTCATTCCATCCGCTACTGCAAAATTCAGGCCTGAGTTTTGCAAGATTTCCTTTCCTTGCTTGACGTTGGTACCTTCCATGCGTACTACCACGGGAATCTTGAACTTCAGTTCTTTGGCGGCGTTCACTACCCCGCTGGCTAGGACGTCGCAGCGCAGGATACCGCCAAAAATATTCACGAAGACGGCTTTGACGTTGGGATCGCTGAGCAAAATGCGAAACGCATTCTTCACTTGTTCTTCAGAAGCGCCACCGCCTACGTCCAGAAAATTGGCGGGGCTTCCACCGCTGAGCTTGATGATGTCCATGGTAGCCATCGCCAGGCCCGCGCCATTCACCATGCAGGCGATGTCGCCATCGAGCTTGATGTAATTCAATTTGAATTTCGAGGCTTCGACTTCGAGCGGGGTTTCTTCGTCGAGGTCGCGCAGGTCCTTGAATTCGGGATGGCGGTAGAGAGCGTTGTCGTCAAACGTCACCTTGGCATCGAGGGCGACGAGTTTGCCGTCGCCGGTGACGACGCAGGGATTGATTTCGAGCATGGACGCGTCCGTCTCGACGAAGGCGCGATAGAGCGACTGGAAAAACGGCACCGCGACGTTTACTTGTTCGGGCGTGAGGCCCAAACCGAAGGCGAGCTTGCGCGCCTGGTAGGGTTGAAAACCGGTGGCGGGATCGATCACTTCGCGCAGGATTGCTTCGGGGCGATCTTTCGCGACTTCTTCGATCTCCATGCCGCCGGCGGCGCTGGCCATAAAAATCGGAGCGCCAACCGTGCGATCCACGAGCACACCTAGGTAGAGCTCGCGCTTGATGTCCAGGCCTTCTTCGATCAGCAGGCGGCGGACGATGCGGCCCTCTTCGCCCGTTTGCGGAGTGACGAGCGTCATGCCCATGATTTGGCCGGCGAGTGTGGCGGCTTCGTCGGGAGATTTCGCAAGTTTTACGCCGCCGCCTTTGCCGCGGCCTCCGGCGTGAATTTGCGCTTTCAGGACGACGACTTTGGTGCCCAGGCGCTCCGCTACTGCGCGAGCTTCATCTTTTTTCACAACAACTTCACCGCGCGGGACCGGAACGCCAAATTTCGCAAGGATGGCTTTGGCCTGGTATTCATGGATCTTCATGCTGACTCCATCGGCTTCCTGAAGGTCGCCTTGAATAATAGTGTTAAAATTTGCGATTGAATCAAGCGACCTAGTTTACTTGGAAGACGCAACACGGGCAAGGAGCGGCATGGGACTGGAAATGAGGGCGTCCTGTGAAAAGTGCGGCGGCGCGCTGGAGATGGATGGCGAAGCGTACATTTGCTCGTATGAATGTACTTTTTGCGACGGCTGCTCTGCGCAAATGAAACACGTTTGCCCGAATTGCGGCGGCGAATTGCGGCGGCGGCCGAAACGGCAGGCGTCGAGCGCGTCCGCGTGAAGCTGCGAAATTGCTGCAAAGGCTTGCTCACCGACTATGCTTCATGAAGCGCTAGAAAAAGTGATCCGGGGCGAGGACCTCTCGCGGGTGGAAACCTGCGCGGTGATGGAGGAGTTTTATTCCGGGCAGGTGACGCCGAGCCAAATGGCGGCGCTGTGGACGGCTCTTTCCATGAAAGGAATGACGACGGAGGAGCGCGCGGCCGTGGATGAATCCAGAAGGGAGCACGCGCCGACTACGGAGGGCTCCGAGACAGGAAGTGCTGAAGGATACGAGTTCGGGCATCCGAAATTCTGCGAAGCGCTGGCAGTGGCCTCGATGACGGTGGTGCGCGGAGAAGATTTATCGCGGAAAGACGCGGAAAGCGCGATGGAGGATATTCTTTCCGGCAATGCGGATGATGTGAGAATCGCCGCGTTTCTTGCGGCTTTGCGATTCAAGGGCGAGACGGTGGACGAAGTCGTTGGATTTGCGAAGGCGATGCGGCGGCACGCCGTGCCGATTTTTTCGTCGGGCGCGCGGCGGCCGGACGAAGTGATCGTGGATACGTGCGGCACCGGCGGCGACGCTTGTGGGACTTTCAACGTGTCCACTGTGGCGGCATTTGTGGTGGCGGGAGCGGGCGTGCGCGTGGCGAAGCACGGGAATCGCTCGACGAGTTCGCGCTGCGGATCGGCGGACGTTTTGGAAGCCCTCGGGGTGAAAGTGGAACTGGCGCCGGAGCGCGTCGCGCAAGCGATTGAACAAATCCGGATTGGATTCTTATATGCGCCGGCGATGCATTCGGCGACGCGGCACGCTACGCGCGCGCGGCGGGAACTGCGGATGCGTACGGTTTTCAATTTGCTGGGGCCGCTGACGAATCCTGCTGGAGCTTCCGCGCAGGTTGTTGGAGTTTACGATGGCGGCCTGACGGAATTGGTGGCGCGGGCGTTGGGCGAATTGGGCGTCTCGCGCGCGTTTGTGGTGCACGGGGCTGATGGCTTGGATGAAATTTCGATAAGCGGCGAAACGTTCGTCGCGGAATTGCGCGACGGCGCTGTACGAACGTTTACGATCGTGCCCGAGGATTTCGGTTTGCGGCGTGCGCCGATGGATGCGATTCGCGGCGGCGACGCGCAATACAACGCTGGAATCACTCACAAGGTCCTGGGACGATCGCTACTTTATCGCGAACACGGGCCGCATCGCGATATCGTCTTGGCGAATTCAGCGGCGGCGTTGGTGGCTGCCGGACACGCTACGGATTTTCGGGATGGTGTGCGACTGGCGCAGGAATCCATCGATTCCGGAGCAGCGCGCGAGAAACTCGAGGCGCTTGCGGCGTTTTCGCAATCGGAGGCGGGACGCGGGCAATCGGCTATTTGAAATTTGCAGCTACGGACGCGCGTTCGATGGATCGGGAGAACTGGCGGAATCGAGATCGAGAAGGATTGCGCCGGGGATCGCGCCGGCGACACCGTTTGCGGCGGGTGGGTAGCAATTGCCGTCGCGGTTGTAGGTGGTGCCGCAGCTTTTTGTGAATTCGCGGCGGCGGGGCGATTGCGCGAATTGCCAGACGGATGCATAGGCCACGCCGCTTGCAGCAGGCGGTGGCGGATTTTTTGGGTAGGCGCAGCCGGGTGAGGGCGGGCAGGCGTCGTTGTAAACGAAGAACGATTTGGCTTCAGTGCGCTGGTGAATGTCGTCCGCGGTGATGATGAACTGTCCCTTCCCTTCCTTCGCTTTCATTCCCGAGCAGTAAACTCCCGCGCTATAGCCGGATGAATTTACGCGCTGGACCCAGGAATACAGGTAGTCAATCTGCACGGGCAACATTCTGCCGCCTTCTTCCTGGTCCAGGAAAATAATCGTCTGTGCTTGGAAACCTTCTTGTTGCGCCGCGCGGATGGCGAGTTCGGCGTCGCTTGCGCCAAGCGCAGCGGGAACTACCGGCGGCTGAAGCTGGCTTTCGGTGCGGCCGTTGAACAACACTAGGAAACCAAAACCATTTTGGAGCAGTGCTACGCGGTGACCGGTCCAGGGATTTGTCTTGGCGCCGGGAGGTGCGTTCAGCCAGTAGCCCGCGAAGGTGAATGTTTTTCTGAGCGCGGGGAGTGCGGCGTCGCCGGGGTAGTCGTTGGCGTCGAAGCCGAGATAGGTGCGCGGCGGGGCCTCGACTGTTTGGTTGGTTGATTGCGGTCGCGGATCGGCCGGCGGTTGCGGCGCGTGGAATATTGGCGCGAGGCAAATTGCGGCGACGATTAGCGCGACGCGCATGATGTTAAATGCTCAGGAAATTCTTCAGCAGGTCGAAGCCGACGCCGGTTAGCACCGATTCGGGGTGGAATTGGACGCCTTCGACGCGGAGTTTGCGGTGGCGAAGGCCCATGATGGTGTGGTCGTCGGTCTCGGCGGAGATTTCGAGATCGCGCGGGAGCGATTTGCGTTCGACGATCAACGAATGGTAGCGCGTGGCGATGAACGGCTTCGGCAAGCCGTGAAAAATTGTGCGGCCATCGTGCTCGATTTCGCTGGTTTTGCCGTGCATGAGTTTGGGGGCGCGGATCACGCGTCCCCCGAAGGCGGCGCCGATCGCTTGATGGCCTAGGCAGACGCCGAGAATCGGAATTTTGCCCGCGAAGCGTTGGATCAGGGGAACGCTGATGCCCGCTTCTTTGGGGGTGCAGGGGCCGGGGGAGACCACGATGCGTTCGGGCCGCATTGTTTCGATTTCGTCTAGCGTGATTTGGTCGTTGCGGCGGACTTCTAGTTTTTGGCCCATTTGGCCGAGGTACTGCGCCAGGTTGTACGTGAAGGAGTCGTAGTTGTCGAGGAGCAGGATCATTTGCGCAATGGGCCAGACGAAAACAGCAAGAGAGATCCCTCGCTGCGCTCGGGATGACAACCCGAATCGTGGTGCGTTTCTAGTTTAGCTTAAACGCGACAAACCGGCGCGATCTGAGACCAGCCCCTACCAATTCGCGCGAGCACCATTCACTCTGCGCGGCTGCCGCCTGCGCCGCGATGGGCGATTTCTAGCGCGGTGAATAGCGCGCGGGCTTTGTTTACCGTTTCTTGATATTCGCGCTCGGGGACGGAATCGGACACTACTCCGCCGCCGGCTTGGATGTAGGCGCGGCCGCCTTTGGCTACGAGTGTGCGCAGGGCGATGCAGGAATCGAGATTGCCGGAAAAATCCATGTAGAGGATCGCGCCGGCGTAAATGCCGCGGCGGGTGGGCTCGAGTTCGTCAATAATTTGCAGGGCGCGAACTTTGGGCGCGCCGGAAAGCGTGCCAGCGGGGAAACAGGCCATAAGAGCTTCAAGGCAATTCACATCCGCGCGCAATTGGCCGCGCAGGCTCGAGACCAGATGCATCACGTGGGAATAGCGTTCGACGAACATCAGGCGCTCGACTGCGACCGAGCCGTACTCGCAGACGCGGCCGAGATCGTTGCGGCCGAGATCCACTAGCATGATGTGTTCGGCGCGCTCTTTGGGATCGGCGAGCAGTTTCGCTTCGAGCGCGCGGTCTTCGGCTTCGTTGCGGCCGCGGGGGACGGTGCCGGCGATCGGGCGATAGTGCGCGTTGCGTCCCTGGACTTTCACGAGCATCTCGGGAGAACTGGCGACGACCGAGACGTTGTCTATTTTCAGAAAGCAGAGATATGGCGACGGGTTCACGACTCGCAGGGCGCGATAGATTTCGAAGGGATCGGCGTCGGTTTGCGCGGAAAAGCGCTGGCTGGGCACTACCTGAAAAATGTCTCCGGCGCGGATGTAACTTTTGGCCTTGCGCACTGCGGCCATGTAGCGCGCTCTTGTGAAATTCGATTCGATGCGCAGAGGCGGACGGCGGCGCGCACGGCGCTGGCGCGGAAGCGGGCTTTCCAGTTTGCGGCGGGTGCGGCGAATTTCGCGGACGGCGGCGTTGTACTTCTGGCGCAGACTTCCCTTGCCTTCTGTAAAAACGTTGCGAATCACCCAGACGCGGTGTTGGACGTGATCAAAGACGATTAAGCCGAGATAAAACATCATCACGCAGTCGTCGAGATTCAGATCGTCGTGGCCACTTGCGGGAATCTTTTCGATCAGGCGCACCATGTCATACGCGAAATAGCCGATCGCGCCGCCGATCAGCGGCGGAAGGCCGGGGACGCGGATCGGGCGATAGCGCTCGGTGAGTTTGCGGAGATGAGCGATGGGGTCCGCGGTGAATTTCTTGCGTTTGCCGCTGGTTTCGAAGCTGCATTCGTGTCCGCGGCAGCGAAAAATTTCTTCGGGATTCGCTCCGGCGAAGGTGTAGCGCGCGATGTTCTCGCCGCCTTCGACGCTTTCGAGCAGAAAAGAATATTTTGCATTGTGCGCGAGGCGCAGGTGCGCGCCGACGGGCGTGAGCAGGTCCGCTGTGAAGGTCTCGTAGACCGGGACAAGGTTGCCTTGGCGCGCGAGCTTCGAAAACGTCTTAAAATCGGGCTGAATCATCGCGCAGCCATTTTCTCTTCGTTGTGCAGAGCGCGCAAGACGGCGCGACGCATGGCCGCTTCCGGAGCGCGCTGGCCCGTCCAGATTTCCCACTGTGCGGTTCCCTGCGCCACGAACATTTCGACGCCCGAGACGGTCTCGATGCCGCGGCCCGCCGCAAGCTGCAAGAGCTTGGTGGTGCGCGGGCGGTAGATCGAATCGAACACTAGGCGGCAATTCAGTTCCGCAGTGGTCAGCGGCGAACTTGCGACGTGCGGATACATTCCCACCGGCGTCGCGTTGATGATCGCGTCGAAGAATTCACGGCGCAGGCGCTGGCGCTCGACTGCTTCGCCTTCCACAGCGCGCGCCAGCGCCTCGGCCCGCGCCATGCGGCGCGCGCAAATGCATACCGACGCACCCGATTCCGCGAGCGCAAATGCCACGGCACGCGCCGCGCCGCCCGCGCCAAAAATCAGTGCACGGCTGCCGCGCAACGGAATGCGCCGCTCGAGCGCGCGCAGTACTCCGACGTAATCCGTGTTGTAGCCATACAACTTTCCGCCGCCGCGCACTACTACCGTGTTCACGGCGCCAATCGCCGCAGCCATCGGATCGCAATCGTCGAGATGCCGCAAGATGGCTTGTTTGTGGGGGATCGTGACGCTGAATCCGGCGATTCCCAGCGGCTTGATTGCTCGCAGAAAGTCGCGCAAATCGTGCACCAGGAACGGCAGAAACACCGCGTCCATCTTGCGCGCCTGGAAACCCGTGTTTTGCAACACGGGCGAAAGTGAATGTCCAATCGGGTCGCCGATGACTCCGTAGAGACGCGTCTGCCTCCTGAGTGCGTCGGCGCGGTAAAGATGCTTCATGCCCTCCAGCGACACCTGGCCGGGAGCGGTTGCGTTTTCCAACGGCGCATACGCCAGCGCGCTGCCTTCGCGCAGAGCCAGAACGCGCGCGGGAAGCGCCACCTCGCCCATGGGTATGGCGATCACGTTCTTTCGACCGCGTGCGAGACGCAACACTTTCACGCCTTGCGTAAGCGAGTCGCACTTCGCGGCAATCTTGACAACTGCTGGCTGCACTCGCGCCAGATCAGCCGCCACGCGCCGCAAATTCTGGGGGGTGCGCTGAAAAAAATGAGCGGAAGCGATCTGCCGGCCTTCGCCCAGCAGCACATCCAGCAATTCCGGCGGGCACTTTGACGAAGATTCTATCTCGAGGTCGTACCAGGTACAGCCTGCAGCAATCGCTTCGGCAAGGTGGACGAGCTGCTTCGCGATTGTTCCCGCGAACTTGCCGCCTGCTTGGCGCCGGCGGCAAGTAACTATAAATGTCGCCCGCGCGGCGCTGGCCGTCCGGCCGGCGCGCAGCAGCGCTAGAAATTTCGCGATTGCAGCGTCGTTCGACAGCCAATCGAGCCGCAGTTCGATGGTTCGCGTGACATCCAGCGCACGGCGAACCTGCGCCCACATGGATCGGGCATCCACTGCGGCGACGACCGCGCAGATCGTGTCCTTGCCGATCATTGGCCCCGCCGCGAACGGGCGGACGCACGAAGAACGATCGAAGGTGTTCGCGCTGGTGAAATGGGGCGCATCCTGTCCTATGGTACAGGTAATGCAGGGCTTGTACCAAGCCGTGCACAATGTGTAAAGCGGGGCCGACCATTGTCTTGACGGGTTCCAGTACGTCCATTACAGTCGGGACATCGTCAGGTTTATGGGGAGCGCCTGTTCCGCGGCGCACGATTTTCAAAGGAGCATGCTTTATGCGTGGGAAAATTGTCCTTGCCGGACTCATTTTGAGCCTTTCGGGAATCGCCACATCGGCGCAAACGGCGCCGGGCGCCCCGACGAAGGCCGACTTGTATTGCACGGGTACGATCACGAACGAGTCCATACCGCGCGATGGCTATGTGATTACAGGCGAAGGCTCGAATTACAGGATCACTTTTGACGAAGGCGACTACGTTTACTTGAATAAGGGCGCCGCGCAGGGTGTGAAAGTGGGCGATGAATTCTCCGTGGTGCGGCCTGCCGAGGACCCCACGGAAATTGACTGGTCCAAGTGGCAGACGCAGATCATTCGCAAGCTGGGAACGTGGTGGGAAGACGAAGGAAGGGTGCGCGTGGTGGTGGCACAGCCCAATACCTCGGTTGCGCAGGTGGAAAATTCCTGCAATTACGTGCAGCGCGGCGACATCATTCTGCCGTTCAAGGAACGGTTGGCGCCTCCGCTGAAGTCGGAGGCGAATTTCGACCGGTTCGCGCCGTTCAGCGGGAAGGCCACTGCGATGGTGATGATCGGGAAGGCATTCCAGGTCCAACTGGGAACTAACGACATCTTTTTCGTGAATCTGGGGAGCGAGCAGGGAGTGCGAGTGGGCGACTACTTCCGCATCTTCCGCTATACCGGCACGCAGCATGAAACCGCCTATCAGACTTACCGGTATGCATTCGACGCTGATAAGGAATCAAAGGTCGGCCGAGTATACGGATTTGGCAGCGTCCCGACCAAGTACAAGTGGGACAATACACCTCGCGAAGTGATTGGTGAGGGAATCGTTCTGCGCACGGGGTCCAATTCAGCGACGGTACTGACAACTTTCAGCCTGCGGGAATTCTACGTGGGAGATTACGTGGAACTTGAGTAGTTTGCAGCCGCTGGCCGCGTAGCGCTTCAAAGTCTGCGCCGCAACCGAGGACCCTGTACTTCAGGGGTTGAACAGTTTGCGGAAAAGCCGTTGAGTTTTCGCTTCGAAGGCTCACTTCACGCGACGAATCTGCTTCTTTTAGAGTTAGGGGCAAAGCAGATCCGTCGCTGCGCTCGGGATGACAGCCGCTTCCCTTTTTCCGCAAGCTGTGAAACCACATTGATTTTGTGAAATGTGCGTCGTCGCGAAAGCGACGACCTACACACATCCCCGGGTTTCGAGAGTCGATCTTCAGCGCAGGGGATTCACGCGCGGCTGGAGAGCTATTTCGGCGAAAACTTCGGCAGTGAAAGCCTGGATACGCGTGTGCGGATCTTTCCAGGCCTCGCGTTCCAGACCCGCCTTGATGCAAGTTTCTTCCAAGAAACGCTCGGCTTGCCAGCTGAATTGGGTTGCGACCTGCGGCAATAAGACGCCGCGTCGCCATCCGTGGCTGACCACCAGGCCGTGCTGCCCTGCTTCGATTTTTTCGAGAGTCACATCTGCGAGCGGCGACAAAATGGAAAGCTCGATTTCGATCTCCGCGAGTTCTTCGGCGGGAACTGGCTTAAAACGGGGGTCTTCGAGCGCCGCGGCTTTGGCGCAATGCGCGACTACTTCCACCAGCGGATCTTTCGAGGGAAGTTGCCCAACGCAGCCGCGCAGACGGCCGTGCCGGTATAGGGTGACAAAGGCGCCGCCCGGCTGTTGAAGTGGCGGGGCGTCGGGAAACTCTCGGACCGATTGGCGCTTTTCGACGCCGGCAATCAGGGCGCGCCGGGCTAGTTCCAACAGCTGCTGCTTCTCGCGATCAGCGAGTGGGGACATCCTGCGGCTTTTCTTCCTGTTTCACTAACATGGCGCCACGACGCCGCTCCTGCACGCGGAAATTAATCTGCGTCCAGAACATCTGAAAATAATGGCCCGCGGACGCTACCGCGCTGATTACCACCAGCCAGAGCAGCACGGTTCCCAGAAGCTTCAATGCCGGATGATCGGCGGTGAGAATCACGGCGCAGCCGGCCATGACTTGCAGAATCATTTTCATTTTGCCGAGCGGCGACGCGGGGATGATGAGCCCCTCCACGGAGGCGATTTCCCGCAGGCCCATGACCATGAATTCGCGTCCGATGATGATCACCACCATCCAGGCCTGCATCAGTCCCATTTCCACCAGCGAAATGAACGCGGCGGAAATCAAGAGTTTGTCTGCGATCGGATCCAGGAGGATTCCCAGCGTGGTGATTTCTTTGCGCGAGCGGGCCAAGTAGCCGTCCATCACGTCCGTGGCGGCGGCCACCAGCAGAATCAGCACACCCCACACTTCGAAGTGAATCGGCAATCCGAGGAAATTGAAGTTGGGCTGGCGAGTGAGGAGGACGACCACGAGCAGCGGAACAAAAAAGATCCGCAGGGTCGTCAAACTGTTCGGCAGATTCATGGAGTTCCCGGGAAAAATCCCCCGGCCCGCGAGCAGACGCGCTCTCCGAAGGTTCAAGCCACTATAGTCCCGCAACTGTGGCGAGTCAACGGTACCGGAACGCGCGTTTTAGGATTGCACGAGTGGAGTATTTTCGCTGATTGCCTAAAAAGGCAAATCCCTATGCTAGTGACGCTTAGCCAGCACGCTGCTGCAAACCTGTGCAAATTCCATCGGGCTGTAACAAAGGAGCCTGGAGTGGGGCGCGGGCAGGCGGAGGGCTTTACAACATAGATAAACGTGTTATTTGCAATGACTTACAAATGGGCCCGTGAAGGCAGGGTCAAAAACGGCTCGGTTTTTGTGTCTTCTTTTCCCTCGGCGGGGGGCTTCTTTTCCACAACGATTTCCACAGAATTGGCGATTCAAATCTCGTTGTTTCTTACGGATTTAGCGGGAATTTGCCGCGGGCCAGCCAAAAATTATGCGGAATATCCGCAGGCTGTCCTGTTGAAACTACGGCTTGACGGAATCGGCACCTTCATCGCGCGCCGTCAAAGCTCTCGCGCTTGGCACGGCGAAATCCTCGAGCCTGCGCGCCAGAGATTCCGGAATTTCAGCCTCGAGATGCATGTGTCCGTCGAGAACCTCGGAATGCAACACGCGTCCGCAGGCGTGGACGAGAGAAAGGTGGCGACCGTCCGAAATCGGAATGCGTAAATCGAGATGGACGAGCGGATCCACGGGAAGCGCGGCATCCATGCGCGCGAGCAAATCTTCCAGGCCCGCGCCGGTGACCGCCGAGGTAAAAATTTTGTTGCCGTTTCTGCCGTTGGCTTTGGTGAGCGCGGCCAATTCTTCTGGGGAGAGGCGGTCGGTCTTGTTGAATACTTGCAAGCGGGGGCGGTCTTGCACGCCGAGGTCGGCGAGAACTTTCATTACGTCGGCATCCTGCTCGGCATGATGAGGATTCGAGATGTCGCAGACTTGGACGATCAGCGCGGCTTCCTGGACTTCTTCAAGCGTGGCGCGGAAAGCGGCAATCAGATCGGGCGGCAGATCGCGCAGAAAACCGACCGTATCTGAAAGCAGCGCGCGGCGGCGCGACGGGAGGCGTACGGCGCGAACGGTGGGGTCGAGCGTAGCGAACATTTTCGAGGAAGTGAGGACGTCCGAATGAGTGAGCGCGTTGAAGAGCGTGGATTTTCCGGCATTGGTGTAACCGACTAGCGCGATCATTCCGAGCGGGACGGCTTGGCGCGCGCGGCGGCGCGTGGTGCGCTGCCGGCGGACTGTTTCGATGGCTTGCTTGATTTTGCTGACGCGGTCGCGAATGCGGCGGCGGTCGGTTTCGAGTTTTTGTTCGCCGGGGCCGCGCGTTCCGATACCACCGCCTAAACGCGAAAGCTCTTCGCCGCGTCCGGTGAGGCGTGGCAGCAGGTAATTCAATTGCGCGAGCTCGACTTGCAGCTGGCCTTCGCGGGTGCGCGCGTGGCAGGCAAAGATGTCGAGAATCAGCTGCGTGCGATCAATCACGCGCGTGCCGATGCCCTTCTCCATGTTGCGCAGCTGCACGGGAGTGAGGTTGTGATCCACGATCACGAGCGGGACGTGGCGCGCTTCGGCTTCGGCGCGAATTTCGTCGAGCTTGCCGCGGCCCACTAGCGTGGCGGGGTCGAGCGCTTCGCGGACCTGCATTATGCTGCCGGCAATTTTCGCGCCGGCGCTTTCGGCGAGTTCTTCGAGCTCTTGCAGCGAGTCGCGTCCCGCGGCCGAGGGATCACCCGCGTAGCCGCGCATCGCCTTTTTCAGGCCGACGCCTACGAGAAGCACACTTTCGCGATTGTCCAAGGGTTGAGGAGTCTTCATACGGCTCGCTTGAGGCTGGTCCCGTGCAACGTGAGGAGGCGCCTATCCATTCGTTTGGCCATTATACTCCGAAGGCGATTCGTGCGCGAATCGGGCGGCAAGATCGCGGCGGCCTGACTGCAATTCACTGGCTGGGCGTGGTAATATGACGCCCAATTCCTCGAGAATCGGTCCGAGAGCTGATGGAGGCCTGCGAATGGCGACGATGGGATCGCTGCAAGCGCCGGTCGAAGCTAGTGTCGCACGTTCCAACGCGGCGATCCCGGCTACGAAGGTTGCCCTGCGACATTCTGCGCTGGTGCGCGTCACTCATTGGATCACCACTCTGTGCTTTATCGCTCTGCTCATCACTGGGATGGAAATTGTGGTATCGCATCCGCGCTTCTATTGGGGCGAAACCGGGAATGTGCTGACGACACCTTTGTTTCAGCTGCCGATACCTTCTTCGAGGCATTTGGTACCGACGGGCTACGGTTACGTGATGCCGGACCAGAACGGCTGGAGCCGGTATCTTCACTTTGAAGCTGCGTGGATCGTGGTGCTGACTGGATTGCTGTACGGACTCTACGGATTTTTCGCGGGACATTTCTGGAAAAACTTGAGCCCGGGGCGCGGAGATCTTTCGTGGCGCGTGCTTTCGGCTGAAATCGTGCGCCATTTGCGATTCAAGAGGCCGGGCGAGGCGGAAGCGTGGTCGTATAATACGCTGCAGCGGCTCAGCTACTTGTTCGTGATCTTCGTGCTGTTCCCGTTGGTCATTTGGACGGGGCTGGCGCTGTCTCCGGCGTTTGATTCGGCATTTCCGGCTGCGGTCACTTCGTTGGGCGGGCGGCAATCGGCGCGGACGCTTCATTTTTTCGTCACGCTGGCGCTTACGCTCTTTTTGCTGGTGCACGTGGTGATGATTTTTCTGGCGGGATTCAAGAGCCGGACGGGAGCGATGATCACGGGACGAGTTGCGACCGGACGGGTGGCGGGCGGTAAGGAGAGCACATGACCGATCTCTCGCGCAGGAAATTGATTATCGGCGGAATCGCGGCGACCGCTGGCGTCGCGGGATTGGGCGTGGCGGCGCGGCTGGCGGAAAAATATGGACTCGTGCCGCCGGATCACGGCGGGATCTTCGGCGTCGGAGAGACTTTGACGTACGCTTCGCAGCGGCTGTTGACGCGGCATTCGCTCGCGCGGGAATTTTCGCGCAACCAGATTTCGAAGCGGCCGCTCATGAACGAATTGGCGCCTCTGGGCGATGACTTCAAGCGCCTGGAGGCGGGAAAATTCGCGGACTGGCGGCTCACTGTGGACGGCATGGTGGACCGGCCTGCTGCGTTTTCGCTCGACCAGATCAAGAGCTATCCTTCGCGGCGCCAGATCACGGAAGTGGTGTGCGAGGAGGGCTGGTCGTATGTGGCGGAGTGGCACGGCGTGCCGCTCTTGCACGTTCTGGATCTCGTCGGCGTCCACCCGCAGGCGCGATACGTGGTTTATTACTCGATCCAGCCAGACTGGTGGGAAAGCATGGATATGGCGGACGCGTTGCATCCGCAGACTTTTCTCACGTATGGCGTGAATGGCGATGATCTTCCCGTTGGACTTGGCGGGCCGCTGCGCATGCGCGTGCCCCGGCAGCTTGGCTACAAGAGCGTGAAATTCATCACGCATCTGACGGTGACGGACAGCATGAAAAAGTTCGGCAAGGGCTTGGGCTCGGCGGAGCCGGAAGCTGGTTATGCATGGTACGCCGGGATCTGATGGAGTGGTTTCAGGTGATCCGCGGATTAAGTTGCCGCTGGCGCGGAACGATCGGAAGCTGCCAGAATCAGGTCAGAGAGAGATTCGCTGAGGCTGCGGCCGGTGACTTGAAATTCGAGGTCGCGCGTGGCGCGATCGAGCCAACCGAGATAGACCAGTAGCGCGATTTCCGCCCAGGATTCGGCAAGTTCCGGAGTGAAACCAATATCGTGCAGTACGCTTGCAATATGTTTTGCGCGTTTTTTCTCGATGGCGGAGATGCGCGCAGCGACGCGTTCATCACGCCGGGCCCACGCGCGCAGAGCTGCTTCCACACGGGCGCGTGACGGATCAGCGCAGTGCTCGATGAAGCGGGCCCAGCGCGCCGCGGCCCGCGGGGTTACCACCGTGGCGCGCAGCCATTCGGTTTCATCGCCTTCCCACCGCTCGAGCATCTTCGCGAGCAATTCTTCGCGGTCTTGAAAGTGCCAGTAGAAGCTGCCCTTGCTGACGCCGAGGTCGCGCGCGAGCAATTCGATGCGCACCGACTCGATTCCTTCGGTGGAGAGGCGCGCAAACGCGGCCCGAACCCAATCGTCCGGTTGCAGTGGTGAAGATTTAAGAGCAGTTGCGCTGGCCATGACGGTCGCCTGTAGTTGTGTGCGTGCCGCGGCACAATACTCGACTGGCTGCGGCGCGTCAAGTTGCGTAATTGATTATGACGAAATTTTCACGAGCGCTGCGGAAATAATTTTCGGGTCGTCGCCGAATCCTTCGAGCCAGTGGACCGCGGATTCTTTGCGGAACCAGGTGATTTGGCGTTTTGCAAAATTGCGGGTGGCCTGTCGGATGCGCGCGACGGCTTCATCTTCGCCGAGGCGTCCTGCTAAATGCTCGCACCATTCCGCGTAGCCGATGAATTGAAAGGGTTTGGCATCGGCGGGGACGCCGTTCGCGACGAGTTGGCGCACTTCTTCAATCCATCCCGCGCGAATCATGGCTTCGACGCGCTGGTGAATGCGCTTGTACAGCGCTTCGCGCGGCGGCTGTAGCCCGATCTTGATCACTTCATAGCCGGTAAGAGGTTCGCGGCCGCTGCGATGGATTTCTCCGACGGTTTTGCCGGTTACTAGCCGCATTTCGATGGCGCGGATGATTTTTTGTGTGTCGCGCGCGCCGATTCGCGCAGCTGCTTCGGCATCCAGACGCCTCAGCATGCGATGCAGATACTCTGCTCCGCGCTCTTCCACTGCTGCGCGCAATCGCTCGCGCAATTCTTCGGAGCGCAGCGGGGCTTCGGCCAAACCTTCCAGGAGCGCGCGGAGGTAAAGCCCGGTCCCCGCGGTCAGAACCGGCATTTTTGCGCGGCGGCGAGTGTCTTCGAGAACTTCGAGGGCGCGGCGGCGATATTCACCCGCGGTGAAGATCTCTTGCGGCTCGATCAGGTCCACCAGGTGGTGCTGGATCCCGCGCTGTTCGGCGATTGGAACTTTGGCCGTCCCGATATCGAAGCGCCGATAGACTTGCGTGGAATCGCAGACGAGGATTTCGCCGCCGAGGCGCTCCGCCAGCGAAATTCCCAGCGCGGATTTGCCCGCGGCAGTCGAACCCAGAATCACTACGAGCCGCGGCAGCGCCGTCATCCCGAAAATTTCCAGTAACGCAGCAGCAGGATGAGCAAGACCAGGGCAGCCAGCAGGAGAGCCCCCACGACTTGTGTGCGGCTGAGTTTCATGGCGAATTACTGGGCGTTATTAATGGGGATATTATAAAAGAAGATGAAGCGCAGTTCGATGTATGGCCCCTTGAATTGCGGAGGCAGCGGATCGAACGGGTTGGTGGTGCGAATCGCCGACATCGCCGCGGTATCCAGCGGATCCTTCCCAGAAGTGCGCTCCAGGTTGTAGTTATCCGAGGGGAAAGAACCGTCGCGATTGATGCGGAAGGTGATCGCGACGATGCCCTTGTCGCCCATGTAGGCGGATTCGGGCATGACGGCATACCAATTCTGTTTCACTCTGGCTACGAGCCGCGTGATGTAACTGTTGAAGTCAACGCCTTCCGTCGGCGTCAGGATCGTGACGGCGTTGCCAACCTGCCCGCCGCGCCCGCCGCCACCGCCGCCAGCGCCCCGCGGAATGCTCCCGCCAGTGCTATACGTTCCACTCCCGGCGTGCTTGACCGCATCTTGCAATTGATCCTGCATCTCTCTGCCCGGCGACGCGCTGGGCAATCCAAGATTCAGATGGCCGGGTACGGGCTGCGGAGCAGCGGGCAAAAGACGCGACGGCGAGGACGCGGAGTCCACAGGCGGCGTGGCAGCCGTGGGCGGAGGCGGCGTCCGATTTGGTTGCGGCGTAGGAGCAGACGGCAGATCCGAAGGTGGGCGCTCCGGGTTCCGCGCTGGAGGCGCTTCGATGGCATGTTCCTCGGGCCTCGGCGGAGCCACTTTGTTCAATACTTTCGGACTGATCTTCACCGCGGGGCCGGGAGGTGGCGAAGGCGCGCGCGAGAGCGCTCCGGCGTCCGGCGGCAAATAGACGACGCCCAATTCCTTGCTGGCCAGCTCGATCTCGCTTTGCGTGGGCACGTGCGGCGGGAATATTTTGGGCAGGAAGACCAGAAAGACGATGAACGCGATGTGCGCCAGCACGGAAGCGGCGCGGGTGATGGCGTTTTCCTTGGCGTCGCGCTTGTCTTCGCCCTCGACGAGGAGATTGGCCTCGCCGGTCAGGAAAACGTCCGGCTCGACGACTTCGCGAAGCTGCGCCGTCATTTCCGGCGGCTGGTCGAATCTGTCGATCTCTTTCTGCTCGGGCCTTTCGACGAAGGCCGGAACGACCACGCGCGAATCCAGAATGGCGAGCGGAACGTGTTCGCCCCACGGTTCGATATTTTCGAAGGGCTTGGGTGCCATGCCGCGCGGGACCAGCGTGCGATCAATCAATACATCGAGCGGGAGATGCGCGGGGATGCTGGTCTTGCCGGTGAGCGGCGGCGCTTCGGACAAATCCGAAGGCACCACGGTGCGGTCGTCCATGTACGTTGTGAGGCGGCGCGGCGGCTTTCGGGCCTCGCCGTTCTCGAGCGGGCGCACATCTGTGGGCACAAGTGTCCGGGGGATCATTTCGCTTCCTGGGGACTGAGAGCATCCAGTTTGACGCGGCGGGCATGTTCCTGGATGCCTGCCATAACGCGGTCGGCCAATTCGAGAGCGGCGCGGCCGGCGGCGCCATCCACGCGAGGCGGCCGGCGGGTGCGCACGGCATGCACGAACGCGCGGAGTTCGGCGCGCAGCGGCTCTTCGGGAACCGTAGGAACTTTTTCGAAATTAATTTGCGGAAGCGCGGCGAGCTCGCCGTTCGGCTGTCCGGCGGCCTGGTCTACACGCACGCGCAGCAGATCCTGGCGCGTGAAATCGATTGAGACGTATTCGTGCGCCTGGAAGAAGCGCATTTTGCGGACGCGTTCGGTGGAAACGCGGCTGGCCGTGAGATTCGCCACCGCACCCGTCGCAAATTCGAGGCGCGCATGCGCGATGTCCACTTTGTCCGTGATTACCGGAATGCCCACGGCCTTCAGGTCGGTGACCGGCGAATCAATCAGCGAGAGCAGAATGTCCAGGTCGTGGATCATGATGTCGTATACCACATCAATATCGAGGCTGCGCGGCGTGAAAACACCCAGCCGGTGCACCTCAAAAAACATGGGGTTCGCGACGATCTTCTTCACGGCGGTGACGGCGGGATTGAATCGCTCGAGATGACCTACCTGCAGAATGCGAGTCGCTCGTTGCGCGGAAGCGATCAAACCGTTCGCTTCGCCCACCGTCGCCGCCATCGGCTTTTCCACCAGCACATCCATGCCCCAATCGAGCAAGCGGCAACCGAGCGAAGAGTGTTCCTTGGTGGGGACGGCGATGCTGACTGCATCAATTTTTTCGATTTTCAGCGCGTCAATATCGCGGATCACGCGGGTGGTGAACTCCGCAGCGACTTGGGCCGCGCGGGAGGCATTGGTGTCTACTACTCCTACCAATTCGACGCCTTCCATTTCCGCAAGCACGCGGACGTGATTGCGGCCGAATTCGCCGACGCCGACGACCGCAACCCGTATTGGCTTCTCGTTCACGATTTCCTTTTAGACGCGGCTTTTTGCGGTTCGCCGCCCGTGCCTGCCCCGCTGGTGGCAGTTTCTGGCGCGAATGCCTGGATCGCGATGCCTGCTTCATCCGCGGCGCGGATCAATTCGTCACGGTCGAAGAGCAGGGTGCGGCGCGCGTCAATCGCCAGCGCTGTCGCGTGCGAGCGTTTCATCACTTCGATCGTGGCCAGGCCAATCACCGGCACGTCAAAACGCATGTCCTGCTGCGGCTTGCTGACTTTCACCACCACCAAGCGCTGCCCGCCGCTAATGCGGGCGGCGCGCTCGATGGTTTCGTCCGTTCCTTCCATCGCTTCAATCGCAACGCACGCGCGATCCCGCACAACTACCATCTGTCCCAGGTCCATCCCGGCGATCTGGCGCGCCACCTGCATCCCGTACGCGATGTCCTGCGCTTCGGATTCGTCCGGTGCGCGGCGAGTCAGTACTCCCGCGGCGGACAAGAGCGTCCCCAAAAATTTCGTCGAGTCCACCAGCTCGATCCCTTCGTCTTCCAGGACGCGCGCTACCGCGCCGATCAGCGAATCCGTATTCTTGGCCGGCAGCGACAGCAGTAATTTCGCCAGGCGCCAGTCGGGGCGTATCGCGCTGAAAATTTTATTGTGCTTTACCTGACCGGCCATCACGGCGCGCTTCACGCCTTCCTGATGCAGCAAGTCGATCGTCTTGCTGAGTTCTCCCAGGCTCACCCAGTGCAAGCGTTTTGCGACGCGCTCGAGGCCCTGCGAAGCTTCTTCGCGAATCGCGATCACCGCCATCTCGATACCGCGGCTGCGCGCCCCTTCCAGCACCAGAAACGGGAAATCGCCGTTGCCAGCAATCAAACCCCAATCCGAATGGACCAGATTTTGTGTGCTGCTGGATTGCGCTGACACCATCACCCTATTTCGTCAGACCGCGGTCGGACGAGGCCGACTCGATGAACTGGACTAATGTTATGACGTCCTGAGATTCCGCGAGGGTTCCACGCATTTTTTCCACGGCTTGCGAGGTGTTCAATTTCGAGCGCAGCAGCAGCCGGAACGCTTTTTCGATGGATTGAATGCGCTCGGCGGAAAACCCCTGGCGCTCGAGACCAACGCGATTCACTCCCAGGCAGCGCGTGCCGCGCGGCGCGACGATCTTCGAAAACGGCGGGACATCTTGCGTGATCACGGTGTGCGCCGCGACGTAGGAATATCTGCCGATGCGGCAGAATTGATGCACCGGGCAAAACGCGCCGATCTGGGCGTTGTCCTCTACCGTCACGTGGCCTGCGAGAGTCGCGCCGTTTACGAAAATCGTGGAATCGCCGATCTGGCAGTCGTGCCCGACGTGCGCGTAAGACATGATCAGGTTATTGCTCCCAAGCCTTGTGGTGCCGCCGCCTTTCACCGTGCCGCGATTGACCGTCGAAAATTCGCGGAACTCGTTGCGGTCGCCTGCTTCGAGGCACACCCGCTCTCCCTTATACGTCAAATCTTGCGGATCGCCGCCCACCACGGCGAATGAGTAAACGTGGTTTTCGCGGCCGAGGCGCGCCGGGCCGTGGACGACGGCGTGATGGTCGAGGATGCAGCCCTCGCCCAACTCCACTTCGTCACCGACCACTGCGAAGGCGCCGATTTTTACGTCCTTGCCGAGCTTCGCGGTGGAGGAAACAATTGCCCTCGGATCAATTTCGCTCATCGGGATCACTCGTCGCGGCTCACTCACCGGGCTTACTCATCGAGCTTTTTCACGGGAGTTCGCGCGCCGAAATTCGTGGAATCTAGAGGAGTGCCGTCCGGCCCCACGTCCACCATGGCGCACATCAGCGTAGCTTCGGCGGCAAGTTCGCCATTCACGCGCGCGTGGCCTTGCACTTTGCAGAACGGCCCGCGAAAGGTGATGACGTTCACTTCCACGCGCAATTGATCGCCGGGCACCACCGGCCGGCGGAAACGCGCGTTATCAATCGCGGCCATGTACATCACTTTGTGGTCGCGATCTTCCACGTCCTGCAGCAGCAGAAGGCCTCCGATTTGCGCCATGGACTCGATGATCAGGACTCCGGGCATGACGGGCTTGCCGGGAAAATGTCCTTGGAAGAAATATTCGTTGATGGTGACGTTCTTGATTCCCACGATGCGCTTCTTTGGTTCCATTTCTTCGATGGCGTCCACCAGAAGGAACGGGTAGCGATGTGGCAGGATCTTCTGGATCCCGATACTGTCGAGGATCATCGTGTATTAGCCTTTGCTTGCATTTTCTTTTGTACGCGAGTGACGTGGAAGCCGCTTGCGCGTGCAGTACGCGCCGCTTGTGAATTGAGCCGCGCCCGTCGGGTCGCTCGTTTTTCGCGCCCAGCGCGGATGACCGCACCCACCCCACCGATATTAGCCGCCACCGGTGCACGATTGCACCGGCGCGCAATCGAACAATTCTATACGAAACCCTGTCACGTGGGAATGTCGTCGCTGCGGCAGCACAGCATCTCGTGGTCGCGCGCTTATCAAACACGGGCTCACTCGCGAATGCCAATTCATGTCGACACGCCCATTTAACTGTGTCAGCTTTCTTCACCATGAGTTACGACCTGATGGTTTTTGATGCAGATGCCGCGCCTCACGTTCGAGATCAGTTTCTGGATTGGTACAAACAGCAGACTCAGTGGAGTGAAGGCCACGGCTATAACGATCCCGCAGTGCCAACGGCTAAGCTCCGGTCATGGTTCCTCGACGTAATTCGATTGTTCCCTCCGCTGAACGGGCCACTGGCTCAAGACGACGCGCCCGAAGACGAAGACTCAGTGACAGATTATAGTTTGGGTCGTTTCGTCATTTACTGCAGCTTTAGTTGGTCTAGAACTGAGCAAGCACACAAGGCCGTGTTCGAGCTTGCTGAGAAACATGGTGTAGGCTTCTTTGATGTGAGCTCGAACGACTCAGGGCTGCGGCTACCGAAAGACGGAGTACTTCGACTCGAAAATTCTAAATAGCAATTGCTATTCGCTCATTGGGTTGCGAAGCCACTCTCAACGATTTCGACGATGCTTTCCCGGAGTGCGACATGAAAGAAATCCTAGGCGATTTGCGCGCGCGGCAGACCGCAATGGTGAAACTGCTTGGCGAATTTGTGCGTTGCGAATCGCCTAGCCACGATAAGAGTGCTGTAGACCGTTGCGGGGAGCTTGCGGCGCGGGAATGGAAACGGCGGGGGGCGAGCGTGCGCATTCTGCGGCAGGCGGAGCGCGGGAATCACTTGCGCGCGGAAATTTGGCTGGGCAAGGGGAAACCTGCTGGACAGATTATGGTGCTTGGCCATGTGGATACTGTGTATCCGCTTGGGACGCTTGCGAAGATGCCGTTTCGGGTTTCGGGTGGGCGGGCCTGGGGCCCTGGGACATTTGACATGAAAGGCGGCCTCGTGTTGGCGCTTTTTGCGGTGGATGCTTTGCGGGCGGCTCGCATCGCTGCCGCGAAGCGGTTCGTGTTTCTGTGGACTTCCGATGAAGAGATTGGCAGCGAGAGTTCGCGGCGGGCGATCGAACAGGAAGCGCGGCGAAGCGACGCTGTGCTGGTGCTCGAGCCGGCTTTTGGAACCGATGGGCGTTTGAAGACGCAGCGCAAGGGTGTCGGCGGAGCGGAAATTATCGTTACAGGGCGATCGGCGCATGCTGGGATTGATCCGGAAAAGGGCGTCAATGCGGTGCATGAGCTGGCGCTGCAAATCGAACGATTGATGCGCTTGAACGATCCGGGGCGCGGGATCACGGTCCAGACGACCGTGGTGAGCGGCGGGACGCTTACGAACGTGGTGCCGGAGCACGCGCAGGCGTCCGTGGACATTCGCTATGCGCGTCTGGCGGATGCGGCGAGGCTGAGTCGCAAGTTGCGCGACGTGCGGCCGATCCTCAAAGGCGCGCGCATTGAACTGCGACGCACCGGAGACCGCCCGCCGCTCGAACGCAGCGCCGCCGTGCGCAAATTATTCGCGCACGCACAATCGTTGATGCGGGAAATGGGATTGTCGCTTGGTGAAGCGTCTACTGGGGGAGGTTCGGACGGCAGCTTTACGGCTGCGTTGGGTGTGCCGACGCTGGATGGATTAGGAGCCGTAGGCGATGGCGCGCACAGCCCGCGCGAGCATGTGTTGATTCGCGCGCTGCCTGAACGCGCGGCACTGATTGCCGGACTGCTAGCGACGCTGTAAGAACGTTTTGTAGCGGCGCACTTCAGTGCGCCATCGGTGTTGCCGCAAGACGGATGGCGGTCTAAAGACCGCCGCTACAAAATCGATTTCGTGTCGGTTTCGAAAACTTCCGAACAAATGAGGCGGGCTAGCGCACGTCTTCGTGCTGCAGGAACACTATGGCTTGCTGCTGCAAGTCCGAGTAATCGTCGTGGAGCGTGTCGCGCACGGCTTGTTCCGTGTTTGGAGACGTATTGATCGCGTCCATGAGGCGGCTGATGTCGGCGATGCTGCCGGTTTGAATGATGGATTCGACTACCGCTAGCGACCATGCGTACGCGAGCGCGGCGGAACCGCCCGATAGTCCCATCCACGAGCCTTCGAGGCTGGCGAGCGCGGGCAACGCGCCCTGGCTGCCGGCATTCAGCAATTGCCCGGCGGAATCGATGGTGCGGCGTCCTTCCATGTATTGAGCGACGCCTTCTTGCAGCCACGTGGGCGCGCGATTATGCGTTTTCTGGCCGATGAAGCTGTGCGTTAGCTCGTGCTTCAGCTCGTGCGCAAGTTCTGGCGTCACGCTCGTCAGGCCTTGCACCGGAATGCGGATACGGCCGTCGTTAAGCGCGCCCACCCAGCTCGGCGCGCGCGTGATGTCCGCGAAGCCTTCCTCGGTGTACAAAATCACGCCGATCGGTTCCGGCGGAGTGAAATCCAGCTCCGATTCCAGATCTCGGAAATCGTCCTCGAGCACGTGGAGGATTCCCCGCGCCAGGTCGGGCGTCGCGCTGCCATTATATTTCAGGACAAAGTGCGCGGTTTCGCCTTCGCGGTAGCTTTCTTCTTCAGCCTTGTCGCGTTCGGCTTTGTCGAGCGCTCGTTCCACTTCGGGGTCTGGACGCAATCTTTCCGAGCGCTGCCACTCCGCCACGGCCTGGTCCATCTTATTCGCGCCGTAGTAAGCCCATCCCATGAGCTTCGCGACGTCCGGGGAATCGGGGGCGAGGCTGCGGGCGTGTTCGAGCGGGTTCATCGCCGTGGTGAATTGGCTCTGACGCAAGTAAAGAACCGCGAGATTGAGCAGCAATCCCAAATTATCCGGCGCGAAACTCAGCGCCTCGCGGTAATGATCAATCGCCGAGTTCGTGTCGCCCTTGCTGACCAAAAACTGGGCTGCTGCGTAGTGCGCGGCCGCCACCTTTTCAATCGCGCTCGCACCACCGGAGCGGGCGTTCACTTCCAATTTTGCCAGGTAGGTGAAATCTATCGCATCGTCGTGAACGGCAAGGCTCGCCACCTCATCATACCCATGGACAGGGGTGACCTGCGGGGCGGAGACCGGTGGTTCGGACGACGCTTTCGCGGCGGACGAATAGCCAAAACCGTCGCGGTCAATTCTGGCGACGATGGATTTCGGAATAGACATCTGACCGGCGGGAGTGTCGTAGCTGACGTGGTCGTTATCTTCGGTGACGTTTGAGGCAACGATGCGGCGGCCATTCTTCAGGACAATCGTATCCGCCGCCGCGGAAGACACGGCCAGCAGCACCAGCGAGGAGATGAGCGCTACGGAACGCACAGATAGATTTTATCAAGCGCGCTCGCTGCGCCGCGCAGGCTCCTTGCTGAGCGATGCCCTAAGCGGTACAGTCGGGGCCATGCTGAGATTTTTGCGATTTTCGCCCAGCCTTCTCCTGGTGCTGGTGTGCGCGGAAGTGCTCAGCCTTCCGCACGCGGCGCGGGCAATGCAATCGCCGCAGAATTCGCAGGCTGCGTCGGCGACCGCAGCGACGACGTCCATTCCTCCCGCTCCGGTTGCGCAGCCGATTCCCACCGACCCGCTAGCCTTGTACCAGGCGCTGAGCGCGCTGCGCGCGGACGGAACGCGCGTGTATACCGTCAACGATTTGAATTTGCGCCGCGATGTGATCAATTTCACGTTCTCGGAGGGAAAGCTCGCGTTTCTGCAGCCGCTGGGCGGGCGCGTCACCGGGATTGTGTTCGCAGGCCGCGGCCACGTGATCGCCACGCCCCACGAGCGAGGTGAACGGCGCTCGCTCGCGCAGTTTCTGGGAGTGCCGATACTCGACGTGAGCTTTTCCGCGGCGTATATCCGGTTCACCGACGACACCGGCGCTGAAATCGAGCGGCTATTGAAACAAAATAACGCCGAACCCGCCGCCGATCCGGTGTTTGCGCAGCGCTGGGACCCGGAAGTAGCAGCGCTGGGGCCTTCGCAATCATTGCGCGTGATGACCGATCTGCTCTCGACGAATCCGCTGCCATATTTCTACACACTCCTGGATGGCGATCCCTTCGGGCCGTTCGAAGTCACCGTGGATCAGCGCCGCAACGAACAGGTGCTCATCGGGCAAGTCCGCATGAACAATGGAATACCGGTGTACGACGTCTGGGCGCATTTCCCCGCCGAGGATTCTCCGAAAATTTCTCCGGAGACTTTCGCGCCGCTGGATTATCGAGTGGATTCCACCATCGGAGAGGATCTTTCGCTCACGGGCAAGACAACGCTGCACTTGAAGACGCTGCGCGCGGGTGAGCGCGTCGTTCCGCTGGAGCTTTCGCGCGACCTTACCATCAGCGATATCCGCGGAGACGATGGGCAAACCTTGCCGTACTTTCAAAATGAAGAGCTGAGCCGGCGCAACGTGGCGCGCCGCGGCAACGATTCGATTCTGGTGGTGCTGCCCTCGGCACATTCCGCCGCGCAGGATTTTCATTTGGAAGTGGCTTATCACGGCAACGTGATCGCCGATGCCGGGAACGGCGTAGATTTCGTCGGCGAGCGCGGCACGTGGTACGCGCACACGGAAGGCACGCATTTTGCGCAGTTCGATCTTACGTTTCATTGGCCGAAGCATTTGACTCTGGTGGCAACCGGCGTCGAGAGCGATGCGCGGGAGGATGCCAGCGCAAAGTTCGGCCGTTGGCGCTCGGACGTTCCTTTCGCCAACGCCGGATTCAATCTCAGCGAATACAAGACGCAGGCCGCCACCGGGCAGCCGCAAGTGCAAGTGTTCGCCAACCAACAACTGGAAAACGCGATCCTCGAACGTCTGCGCGTGACCGCTGCCAGCGAACGGCCGCCCAGCGCCATTTTCGATGAGAGCCGGCCCGGCCAGATTGTTCAGCAGGTTCCCCCGCCGCCGATGGCGCCCAGTCCTTCTGCAGCGCTCAAGCAAGTGAGCGGAGAAGTCGCGGACTCCATTCGCTTCCTCGAAAAATTGAACGGCGATTTTCCTTTCAATCATCTGGACGTGACGCAAATTCCCGGGTCGTTCGGACAAGGCTGGCCTGAACTCGTGTATCTCTCGACGCTCGCGTTTCTTCCGCCGGATACGGCGGAGGTTGCGGGGTTGAATGCCTGGGCGCGCAGCGCGGCGCGCGATTTGATGCCCTGCCACGAGACAGCCCATCAGTGGTGGGGCAATGTCGTGGGCGCTGCCAGCTATCGCGACGTGTGGATCCAGGAAGGCATGGCCGATTATCTTTCGCTGCTTTACGCCGAGAGCAAAAAACCGAGCGAGCACATTTTGACGAAATGGCTGAATCATTACCGCGATGACTTGGTCGCCAGGATTCCAGGGTCGGATCATTCCATTGAAGACGTTGGGCCGCTGGTCTTGGGCCCGCGGCTCGCTTCCGCGAAAATTCCGGAGGCGTACGACACGCTGATCTACGGCAAGGGCGCGTGGGTGATGCACATGCTCCACGAGATGTTGCGCGATCCGGAGAGCAAGGATCCCGACGCGCGGTACCGCGAATTTTTGCGCGCGGTTCTGAGCGAGTACCGCTTCAAGCCGCTCTCGACGGAAGATTTCCAGCGCGCCGCCGAGCAGCACATGACCCCCGCGATGGACTTGGACGGCAACCACAAAATGGATTGGTTCTTCGAACAATGGGTGCGCGGCACCGGGATGCCGCACTACACCGTGAAATTTGAAGCCAAGGCGCGCGGCCACGAATTTCTGGTGTCCGGCAATCTGGAACAGGATGGCGTGGAGGATGTGTTCACCGCGCCGGTGCCGCTCTACGCCAGTTCGGGCGGAGGGAAGCCGCAGCGACTGGGCGTGGTAGTGACTACCGGTCCGGAAACGCATTTCCGGTTTGTCTCGCGCGTTCGTCCGTCGCGCATCGTGATTGATCCCTATTTGACGCTCCTCTGCCGCAAGGACTAAGTCCCGTTTCATGA
The DNA here is from genome assembly GCA_963804625.1 of uncultured Acidobacteriota bacterium. Classification (GTDB taxonomy): domain Bacteria; phylum Acidobacteriota; class Terriglobia; order Acidiferrales; family UBA7541; genus Palsa-295. Next base: position 128,377 of record CAWDRJ010000004.1, read on the forward strand.
ACTAAAAGCCTAGCAGTGCCGCGCTTCGGAGTCCGAGCGAGAACTGCAAGACCGGTACTTCAGCGGCTGAAGCCGCAATGATTTTGCTGCGCTTTGCGCCGCCGCTGAAGCGGCGGCCTACAAAGACTCTCGGTTTCTCGGACAGCGTCAAACCGTTGACGCAGGACTTGCTGGTCCCCTCGATTCCAGCTCCGGGTAAGGGCGCACAGGGCCAAAATCTCCTGCAACCAGAATACATGTATATGCATCTATCTGGCATGAGCGACCGGCCAACACTTCCGAACCTGCCCTGCCTGTGTGCCAGTTTCCGGCGCGCCTCGCGTGCGCTGACGCAAGCGTATGAGGTGGCGATCCGCCCGCTCGGGATCCGTGCGACGCAGCTTACGATCCTGCAAGTGCTGGCGCGGGCGGGCGATTTGCCGCAGGGCAAGCTGGGAGAAATTCTGGCGATGGATAGCACGAGCCTGACGCGCACGCTGGCGATCATGAAGCGACACGGGTGGATCGCTTATCGCCGCGGCGAAGACCTGCGCGAACGCTGGGCGGGCCTTGCGCCCGCGGGAAAAGCGCAGCTGCGGCGCGTCGAGCCGGCGTGGGAAAAAGTTCAGTCGCAATTGCGGAGCCGGTTGGGAGACAAGAAGTGGAAGGACTTCCTGGATCTTACCCATGAAATCGCAAGCGTGGCCACAACTCAAGGAGGATCGCTATGAAGCACTATGGAAAGCTCACCACGGGAATCATCGTCGTTTGGTTCCTGTACGCGCTGTTTGCATCGGCGGCACATCTTTTCATGAATAACGCGAATCGCATCGGAATTTCCGTGGCGATCGCCGCGGCGGCGCCGCTGATTGTGTTTTCGGTCTGGTTCGCGGGGTCGGAAGGCTTTCGAAAATTCACGATGTCTTTGAATCCGAGAGTTTTGACGTCCGCGCAGTTCTGGAGGATTATCGGGTTTACATTCCCGCTGCTGGAGGCGCACCGCGTTCTGCCGGCGCTTTTTGCGTGGCCGGCGGGATACGGAGACATGTTCATTGGCGCGACGGCATTTTTTGCGGCGTGGCAACTGGCTATTCCGCAGCGCCGCAATGCGTTTATCGCCTGGCAACTTTTGGGGATGCTTGATTTGGTGACTGCCGTGGGACTGGGCACGACGGCGCCGCTGATTGATCCGCACGGAGTGCCGATGGCCGCGATGACGGTGCTGCCATTGAGCTTGATACCGACGTTTCTCGTGCCGCTATTCTTCATTTTTCATGTGATCTGCATCGCGCAAGCGAGAGTGTGGAAAGCCGGCGAGGCGCGCGCGACGCAGTTTGGGAGCTCGTTGCAGCATGGCACGGTCTGAATCGGGAAATTGCAGTAAAGCGCGCGGGCTGCATTAAAAATTTCTAATATGCAGCCCGCGGCAAAATTTTCTCACTCTCAGTTCTCTTTCTCGTTGCGATTTTTTTTTCCTTTGACCTTGCGTCCTAGCGTCTGAGGTTTTATCCTAGCGGACGTAATTTTGCAGGCGCACCGATTTGGGTGTGTCTCGTGTGCGGACGCACGATAATTGCGCTGATTTAATCGTACTTTGCAAGTCATAGAAACGCTTCACTGCAACTTGCCGGTGTCGTGGGGTTCAGCCATCGGCGGTTTCGAATTTTTTATGCCCCTTCGCTAGGCTCGCAAGCATCTGTACCTATTTTCCTGGGGTTGCCGCGTGGATTCTGAGGGCGCTGAAAGTCCAGTCCAGTCAACTTCGGCTCATCCGATTATTGAGCCGGGGCATACGCTTGGATCGGTAACAGACAAGATCAGCTCGATCGTGCTGGGCCGCGGCACGTCGAAGGGCTGGCTCTTCGGCTTTGCCATCTCTTTTACCCTCCTGATGCTTCTGAATTTCACCGTTGGCTTGCTGCTGATTAAGGGTGTGGGCATCTGGGGCATCAATATTCCGGTTGGCTGGGGCTTTGCGATCGTCAATTTCGTCTGGTGGATCGGAATTGGCCATGCCGGGACGCTGATTTCCGCGATTTTGCTGTTGTTGCGGCAGCAGTGGCGCACTTCGATCAACCGGTTCGCGGAAGCGATGACGCTGTTTGCAGTCGCTTGCGCGGGCATGTTCCCGCTGCTGCACATGGGCCGTCCGTGGCTTTTCTACTGGCTGATGCCTCTGCCGAATCCGATGTGGCTGTGGCCGCAATTTCGCAGCCCGCTGGTGTGGGACGTGTTCGCAGTTTCGACGTATGCCACTGTGTCCCTACTCTTCTGGTACGTGGGCCTGATTCCCGACTTGGCGACATTGCGGGACCGCTCGAAACACCGGCCGTCGCAAATTATTTACGGGATGCTAGCGATGGGCTGGCGAGGGTCCGCGGTGCACTGGTCGCGCTACGAAACCGCTTCGATTTTGCTGGCAGGCTTGGCGACGCCGCTGGTCGTTTCCGTGCACACCGTGGTGAGCTTCGACTTTTCCGTCGCGCAACTCGCCGGCTGGCACACCACGATTTTCCCGCCGTACTTCGTGGCCGGCGCGATCTATTCCGGTTTTGCGATGGTGATGACTCTCGCGATTCCGATTCGCAAGTTCTATCACTTGGAAGATTTCATCACCATGCGGCACCTGGGCAACATGGCCAAGGTCATGCTCGCCACGGGGCTGATCGTCGCCTACGGCTACATGATGGAAACTTTCATGGCGTTCTACAGCGGCAATCAATTCGACCGCTTCGCCATCATCAATCGCTGGACCGGCCCGTATGCGTTTTTCTACTGGCTGCTGATTGCCTGCAACATCGTGATCCCGCAGTGCATGTGGTCACGCAAAGTGCGCAATAGCGTGGGAACGCTGTTCGTGATTTCGCTGGTCGTGAACGTGGGCATGTGGCTGGAGCGGTTTGTGATCGTGGTGATCAGCCTGCATCGCGATTTCCTGCCCTCGTCCTGGGGCATGTATTACCCCACGCGCTGGGATTGGGCCACGTTCGTCGGCACGATTGGTCTGTTCTTGACGTTGCTGTTCCTCTTCATCCGCTTCCTGCCAGTGATCTCGATTTATGAAATGCGGTCGCTGGTGGAAGAGACGAGCGAAGAGAATCCGAAGAAATAGGAGCGGGCGCACAGTTCGATGCCGCAAATTTTTCATCACAGCACGAACACGATTTCGCGATTGAGCATCTATGGCGCCGTGTTCTTCATCGCGATCCTCGGCGCGGTGCTGTACCGCATTGAATTGTCGCCGTTCTACACGCGCGTGAATGAAGCGCGCGAGCAGCCCGTGCCTTTCAGCCACAAGCACCACGCCGGCGAATTGGGAATTGATTGCCGTTATTGCCACGCGACGGTCGAGAAGTCTTCGTTCGCGGGGATTCCGCCGACGCAGACGTGCATGACTTGCCATTCGCAGATCTGGACCAACGCGCCGATGCTCGAGCCGGTGCGCGCCAGCTACCGCGACGATAAATCCATTTCCTGGACGCGCGTGAATGCCCTGCCCGAATTCGTGTACTTCGATCACAGCATTCACGTGAGCAAAGGCATCGGCTGCACCACCTGCCACGGCCAGGTGGCCGAGATGCCTTTGATGTGGAAAGCCAACACGCTCTACATGGAGTGGTGCCTGGACTGCCACCGCAATCCGGCAAAATATGTGCGGCCGAAGTCCGAGGTATTCGATCCCGGGTACGTGACGCCATCGAACCAGATGGAACTGGGCCGGCGCCTCGTGAAGGAATACAAAATTCAAAGTTTGACCAGCTGTTGGACTTGTCATCGCTGAAAGCGAACTGAACAAAACAATGAGCTCTGATCCCAATCCGAATCTTCCGACTTCCGTAGACCTGGCGGCCGTGCGCGCGAAGCTCGCGCAGGAAAATGGCAAGCGTTTCTGGCAGAGCCTCGAGCAACTGGCGGAAACCAAGGAATACCGCGAGTTCCTGGAAAATGAATTTCCGCACGATCCTGAGGAGGATCCGCAAGGCATCAACCGCCGAGACGTGCTGAAACTCGCGGCTGCTTCGGCGGCGCTGGCCGGCTTGAGCGCCTGCACCAAGCTGCCCACTCAGAAAATTGTGCCGTATGTGAAGGCTCCCGAGGAAATCGTCGCGGGCAAGCCGCTCTTTTATGCGACGTCCATGCCGCTGGCAGGAGCCGCGACGGGTCTGCTGGTGGAAAGCCACATGGGGCGCCCGACCAAAATCGAGGGCAATTCCGAGCATCCCGGCAGCCTCGGCGGGACGGACGTCTTCGCGCAGGCCGCCACGCTCGGGCTTTACGATCCGGACCGCTCGCAAACGATCGAGCATGAAGGGCGCATCAGCGACTGGGGCGCATTCGTCACCGCGATGGGCAACACGAAATCGCAGCTTGCGGAAGGCGGCGCGGGGTTGCGCATTCTTACCGACACCGTCACCTCGCCGAGCCTGGCTGCGCTGATTCGTTCCGTGCTGACCGAATTCCCTCAGGCGAAATGGCATCAATACGAGCAATGCGGGCGCGACAATGTGCGCGAAGCAACGCGCCAGATCTTCGGCAAGCCCATGAATCCCGTCTATCGCTTCGACCAGGCGGATGTGGTCGTCTCGCTCGACGCCGATTTCATTTCGTCGGGGCCGGGCCACGTTCGCTACGCGCACGACTTTGCTACTCGCCGCGCGATTGAAGGTCCTTCTTCCACTCTGAATCGCCTTTACGTTGTCGAGAGCATGACCACCAGCACCGGCGCCATTGCCGATCACCGCAAAGCGATACGCGCGTCGGACGTGGAGGCATACGCACGGGAACTTGCAGCCGCTATTGCGCTACCGAATGTGAACGCCGGCGGCTCCGGGGCGGGCAAAATTCCTGCCGACTGGACTCGCGCCGTGGCGAAAGATCTCACTGACCATCGCGGCAAGTCTTTGGTGATTGTAGGCGAACAACAACCGCCTGCCGTGCACGCTTTGGCGTTTGCCATGAACGAAGCGCTGGGGAACACAGGGAAAACGGTTTATTTTACCGAGCCGATCGAGGCGAATCCGGTGAACGAACTCGAGTCGCTGCGCGACTTGGTGAACGACATCAATGCCGGCAAAGTGCAACTGCTCTTTATGCTCGGCGGCGGCAACCCCGTGTATGATGCGCCAGTTGATTTCGATTTCGGCCCTGCACTGCTGAAAGTACCGACCCGCATTCATTCCGGCCTTTATTACGACGAGACCGCGGAACTCTGCCACTGGCACGTGCCGGCCGCGCACTTCCTGGAAATGTGGGGAGACGCGCGAGCCTACGACGGGACCATCGGCGTGATTCAGCCGCTGATTCAGCCGCTCTACGACGGGCATTCGCCATACGAAATGATTTCGGTGCTTACGAAGGATTCCGGCAAGCCCGCGCACGACATTATCCGCGATTACTGGCAGAGCCAGCGGCCGGAAAAAGATAAAGCGTTTGAAGCGTTCTGGGAGCGCTCGCTGCACGACGGGCTGATGGCGGGCACCGCGCTGCCGGCTGCCGCGGGATTGAATCCATCGCACGGGGCGATTGCGAGCCAGGCGCAGAGCGCAGCGGAAGGCCTGGAAATTGTTTTCAAACCCGATCCTTCCATCTTCGACGGCCGCTTCGCGAATAACGGCTGGCTGCAGGAATTGCCCAAGCCGAATACTCGGCTCACGTGGGACAACGCCGCGATGGTCAGCACGGCCACCGCGCAGAGACTGGGCCTGGAAACCGGCGACTATGTGTCGCTGCAGGTTGACGGGCGCGAAACGAAAGCGGGCGTGTTTATCGTTCCCGGCCACGCGGACGATTCCGTCACGCTGCACCTGGGCTATGGGCGCCGCCGCTCCGGACATGTCGGCACGGGACCCGGCTTCAACGCCAATTTCATTCGCACTTCCGCGACGCCCTGGATCGCGCCGGGCCTGAAATTCCAGAAGACCGGCGACAAATATTATTTCGCGGTCTTTCAACACCAATACGTCATTGACCAGGATGGGCACCCGCCGGTCGAAAAAGAAGCCGTGGAAGAGGCGCGCCGCGATTTGGTGCGCATCGCGACGCTCGACGAGTACCGTCAGAATCCGAATTTCGCGCAGGACCCGCGCGAAGAAGCCACCAAGGGACTGTCGCTGTATCCCGGCTACAAGTATGAGGGCTACGCCTGGGGCATGTCGGTGGACTTGAACAAATGCGTGGGCTGCAACGCCTGCGTGGTCGCCTGCCAGGCGGAAAATAATATTCCCGTCGTTGGCAAGGAACAGGTAATGAAGGGCCGCGCGATGCACTGGATCCGCATCGACACTTACTTCCGCGGCGATATTGATACTCCGGAAACCTATTACGAGCCGGTGCTGTGCATGCACTGCGAAAATGCGCCGTGCGAGGTGGTTTGCCCGGTCGGCGCCACGGTGCACAGCCCTGAAGGCCTGAACGAAATGGTTTACAACCGCTGCGTCGGCACGCGCTATTGCTCGAACAATTGCCCGTACAAAGTGCGGCGCTTTAATTTCTTGCTGTTTTCCGACTACACCACGCCCAGCCTTTTCGGCATGCGCAATCCCAACGTGACCGTGCGCAGCCGTGGCGTGATGGAAAAGTGCACTTACTGCGTGCAGCGCATCAATGCGGCGAAAATCACGTCCGAGGAAGAAAACCGCCACGTGCAGGACGGCGAAATCGTCACCGCTTGCCAGGCCGTGTGCTCGGCGAACGCGCTGGTCTTCGGCAATATCAACGATCCGAACAGCCGCGTCGCCAAGCTGAAAGCGCAAACGCGGAATTACGGCTTGCTCAACGATTTGAACACGCGCCCGCGCACCACCTACCTGGCGCGCGTGCGCAACCCGAATCCGGAGATTTACGAGTAGAGCGATGAAACGCAAGCCTATTTACGGATTGCTGGCCGAATTCGAGACGCCCGAAGAGCTTCTCACTGCCGCGCGCCGCACGCACGATGCGGGCTACAAAAGCATTGACGCGTTTTCGCCGCTGCCTATCGAAGGCTTGGCCGAAGCCGTGGGCTTCCACGGAACGGTTCTACCTGCCGTCGTCTTCGCGGGTGGACTGATCGGCGGCCTTACCGGATTTTTCATGCAGTACTACGCAAACGTGATCAGCTATCCCTTGAACATCGGCGGCAAGCCGCACAATAGCTGGCCGGCGTTCATTCCGATCACCTTTGAGCTCACGGTGCTGGGCGCGGCTCTCTGCGCGGTCTTCGGGATGCTCGCGATGAACGGCTTGCCGACGCCGTATCACCCGGTTTTCAACGTCGCCCGCTTCGCGCTGGCTTCGAAAGACCGATTTTTCCTGGTGGTGAAAAAGCGCGACAAGAAATTCGATCTCGCGGGGACCAAGGCGTTTCTGGAAAGTTTGCATCCGCACGGAGTGTTTGAAGTTGAAGTCTAGTTCAAACTTCGCATCCACGCGCTGCGCGCTGGCGCGCTATTCCGCCATCGGTATGCTGGCCGCTGCCGCACTACTCTTCTCCGGCTGCCGCCTGGATATGCACATCCAGCCGAAATATTTGCCATACGATCCCACTACGTTCTTTGACGATGGGCGCTCGGAGCGGCAACCCGTTTCGGGGACGGTGGCGCGCGGACATCTGCGCCTGGATGAATTGCTCTACACCGGAAAGGAGAACGGCGTCGAATCGAACCGCTTCCCCTTCCCCATTACGCACGAAGATCTGGAGCGCGGACGGCAGCGCTTCAACATTTATTGCACGCCGTGCCACGATTACACCGGCAGCGGCCGCGGCGTCATCGTGCTGCGCGGATTTCCGCCGCCGCCTTCGTATCATATTGACCGTCTCCGGGCAGCGCCCGTCGGGCATTTCTTCGACGTGATGACCAACGGCTTCGGCTCGATGTACAGCTACGCCTCGCGCATTGATCCCGAAGACCGCTGGCGCATCGCGGCGTACATCCGCGTGCTGCAATTGAGCCAGCACGCCACGCTGCAGGACGTGCCGGCAGGCGAGCGCGAAAAGCTGTCGCAGCCGCAATCTCAAACGCCAGGACAATCGCAATGAGCATGTTCAGTCAACTGCTGCACGCCTACCTCGTCGGCTATGTCTACTGGCTGATGGTTCCTCTGGGCTGCATGGCGATTTTGATGATGCATCACCTCACCGGCGGCTGGTGGGGCTACCCCATCCGGCGGCTGCTCGAAGCGGGTTCGCGGACGTTCGGCGTGATGGCCATTCTGTTCCTCCCGATCTTGCTGGGGATGAAGCTGATCTATCCCTGGGTTACTTCCTACGGAGAAATGGCCGGCGATCCGAACTTCCTTTTCAAGCTGGCGTATCTAACGCCGCAATTTTTTGTGGTGCGCGTCGTGATTTATTTCCTGATTTTGTTCATGCTGTCTTATTTCCTGAATAAATGGTCGCGCGAGCAGGACCGCACGGGCGACCCGTCGCTGGCCAAAAAGCTGGAAGGAATCAGCGGACCTGGCCTGATTCTCTGGGGCATCGTAGTCACGTTTTCGATGATTGATTGGGTGATGTCGCTTGAGCCGCAATGGTTCTCGACGATCTACGGAATGATTTTCATGATCGTGGGCGCGCTTACGGCGATGTCCTTCATCGTTTTCGTGGTGCGCCGGATGTCGGACGATCCAGCGTTCAAGGCGGTCACGGCCGGGCAGTACAACGACCTGGGCAACCTGATGCTGGCGTTCACGATGCTGTGGGCCTACCTGTCGTTCTCGCAGTTCCTGATCATCTGGTCCGGCAACATCAAGGACGAAATTCCCTGGTACATGACGCGGGCGTTCGGCGGGTGGGCGGTGGTGGCCGTGATTCTGATCGTTCTCCACTTCGCGCTGCCCTTTTTGCTGCTGTTGCAGCGCAACATCAAGCGGCGCGTGGAGCGGCTGGTGACAGTGGCGACCTTGATGCTGATTCTGAGCATGGTGGACGTCTACTGGCTCATCGTTCCGGCCTATGAAAAAGATCACCCGCATTTCGGTTCGCTGCTGCTCGATATCTTGTTCATCGCCGGCATCGGGATTATATGGGTGAGCATGTATTTCCGCGAAGTGAAGAAGATGCCGTTGCTGCCGCTGCACGACCCGCGGTTTGAAGGAGAGCTCCTGCATGAGCATGGAGACTAAACACGGGTCCGGGCACGACCCGCACGGCGCGCCGAACGAGGGTTACGAGCACAGCGACGCGAGTCCGCGGAGCTTGTCGAAATGGGCAGTGGCGCTGGCGATCGTGATGGTCATCGTCTTTTTTGCCATGCGGTGGCTGTTTGGTTTTTACGGCAAGGAGCAGAGCCTCGGGCGGCCTGCGTCGCCTTTTGAAAACGCGCGCGTGCTGCCGCCGCGGCCGCGCTTGCAAGTGGACCCGCGCGCCGATCTGCATGCCTATTGCGTGCAGCAACTCGCCACGCTGAATAGTTACGGCTGGGAAGATCAGCACAATGGAGTCGTCCGCATCCCGGTGGATCGCGCGATGGACTTGATAATGCAGCAAGGCTTGCCGGCGCGCGCTGCCAGCGACATTCCGGCCGGCGTGAGCAATCCGGCGCCCTTTGTGCCGAAGGTGATGGATGCGCAGGGGCCGTGCGGATTTGTTACCGAGCGCGATTCGGATCGGGAAATGAGCCAGGAAGCAAAGCGCTAGCCGCTTGCTGCTAGCTGGTGGTTCGCTGCGATTGTGATGCAGCTTTCGATTTCGAGCGGTTGGGTATTTGCGAGGAGCTGAAACTAGTGTTGATGTCTGGCAAATCCGGCTTGCGAAATAATGTGTTGATTGCGCTCGTCATGGCTTTTGCAGCGCTGGCGTTCGCTTCTGGCGCTGGCGCGCAGCTCGCGTCCGACCCGATGCAAAGCGTCGGGGTGCGCCCCGACTTGCTGAAACAGGTGGGCATTGACCAGAAGCTGAATCAATCGGTGCCGCTGAATCTTACTTTCCGCGACGAGCACGGGCAGAAGGTGCAGCTTGGCCAATATTTCGGGCAGAAGCCCGTCATCCTTACGCTGGTTTATTATAACTGCCCCATGCTTTGCACGCAGGTCTTGAACGGCGTCGAATCGGGGCTGAAAGAGCTGCCGCTGGACATCGGCAAGCAGTTCAACGTGGTCACCGTCAGCATTGATCCTACGGAAGGCCACGTACTCGCCGACGTGAAGCAGGAAATGTACACCGGAATGTACGGGCGGCCGGGCGCGGCGCGGGGATGGCATTTCCTGACGGGCGATGAGCCGCAAATCAAGCAGCTCGCGGATGCCGTCGGCTTCCGCTACGCGTACGATCCCGAAACGAAGCAGTTCGCGCACGCCAGCGCGATCATGATCCTGACGCCCGAGGGAAAAATTTCGCGCTATCTCTACGGCATCCAGTTTCCCTCGCGCGATTTGCGGTTGGGCCTGGACGAAGCTTCCGAGGGAAAAATCGGCTCGCCGGTGGATGCGATTTTGCTGTTTTGCTATCACTACGACCCGCACACGGGAAAATACGGCCTGCTGATTTCGCACGTGATCCAGGCGGGCGGCGCGCTTACTTTGCTGGTGCTGGGCGCGCTGGTGCTGGTTTTGTTCCGCGACGAGCATTACGCGCTGCCCGGAAGAAAGGCATGAACGCGGACGCGCCGCGGCACGCGGACGCCGGCCCGCGAAAGGCAACCTTAGAGAGATTATGACCGGTCTGATTCCATCGAGTTTGCAGTCCCTGGCCGCGGTAGGCGCGCTGATTCCGCTGAAACCGACGGCTGCTTCGTCCATCGCCGAGGGCGTGGATCACCTCTATTTCTTTCTTACGGTGATCACGCTGTTTTTCACCATTCTGATTTTCTCGACGATTTTCTTTTTCATGATCAAGTACCGCCGGCGCTCCCCGGATGAAATCCCGCCGGATACCAAGGAGCATTTGGGCCTGGAATTGACGTGGACGATCATCCCCACGCTCATTACCGTGTTCATTTTTGTGTGGGCGTCGAGCCTCTACTTCGAAAATTCGCGGCCGCCCGAAGCTGCCACCGAAATTTTCGTGGTGGGCAAGCAGTGGATGTGGCACATCCAGCATCCCGAAGGCGTGCGCGAAATCAACGAGCTGCACGTACCGGTGAACGTCCCGATCAGCATCACCTTGACGTCCGACGACGTGATCCACGATTTCTACATTCCGGCGTTCCGCGTGAAGAAGGACGCGGTTCCGGGCCGTTACACCTCGCTGTGGTTCCAGGCCACCAAAATCGGCACGTACCACATTTTCTGCGGGCAATACTGCGGCGCGGACCACGCCGAGATGATTGGCTGGGTGTACGTGATGTCCGACTCGGATTACGCGGCATGGCTTTCCGGCGGATCGAAAAACGAATCCATGGCGCAAACGGGCGAGCGGCTCTTTACTCAACTCGGCTGCGTCACCTGCCACGTGGCGGAGGGCACCGGCCGCGGGCCCTCGCTGGTCGGCCTCTACGGCAAGCCGGAAAAGCTGCGCAGCGGCGACACGAAAGTGGTGGATGAAACGCTCGTCCGCCAGGCGATCGTGAATCCCAATTCCATCTTGTTGCCCAATTATCCGCCGATCATGCCCACCTTCCAGGGGCAGATCAACGAGGAGCAGGTGCTGCAGCTAATCGCCTACGTGAAATCGCTCGGAGCGGAAGAAAGGAAGACCAACGCGAAATGAGCACCACTCTCATTGCGGAGCCTCCCGGCCACGACGTTCCAGCCAGTTCACGCGTTAATTACCTGAACGCGAACTACGGCGTGAAGTCCTGGCTGCTGACCACGGACCACAAGCGCATTGCGCTGCTGTACCTGGGCTCGATCACTCTGATGTTTTTTGTCGGCGGCTTTTTCGCCGTGCTCATGCGCTTGCATTTGATCGAGCCGCAGGGCGCGCTGGTCGCTCCGGAAACCTACAACAAGCTCTTCACCATGCACGGCGTGATCATGGTGTTTTTCTTCCTGGTGCCGTCGATTCCCGCGACGCTGGGGAACTTCCTGGTCCCCATGATGATCGGCGCGCGCGACCTGGCATTCCCGCGGCTCAACCTGCTCAGCTGGTATATTTACGTGATCGGCGCGTGCTTCACGCTGTACGCTGTGATTTCCGGTGGCGTGGATACGGGATGGACGTTCTACACTCCGTATAGCAGCACCTTCTCGCACACCAGCGTGATTCCCACGGCGCTGGGAGTATTCATCACTGGGTTTTCTTCGATCCTCACCGGATTGAATTTCGTCGTCACCATCCACAAGATGCGGGCGCCGGGACTCACCTGGTTCCGCTTGCCGCTCTTCATTTGGGCGATGTACGCGACCAGCATCATCTTTATTCTCGGCACGCCGGTGATCGCCATCACCATCTTCCTGCTGGGACTCGAACGCCTGCTGCACATTGGCATCTTCGATCCGGCGATCGGCGGCGATCCCATTTTGTTCCAGCACCTTTTCTGGTTTTATTCGCACCCCGCCGTGTACATCATGATTCTTCCTGGCATGGGCGTGATGAGCGAATTGATCACATGCTTTTCGCGCAAGCGCATTTTCGGCTATAGCTTCGTGGCTTTCTCCAGTCTGGCCATTGCGATTATCAGTTTCCTGGTCTGGGGACATCACATGTTCGTCACCGGCCAATCCATCTACGCCGGATTGATCTTTTCGGTCCTGAGCTTCCTGGTGGCGATTCCCTCCGCCGTAAAAGTTTTCAACTGGACCGCGACGCTCTATAAAGGATCCATTTCTTACGACGCGCCTATGCTTTACGCGCTGGGCTTCATCGGCCTCTTCACGATGGGCGGCCTGACGGGACTTTTCCTCGCCTCGCTTGCGACGGACGTGCACCTCAACGGTACGTATTTCATCGTGGCCCATTTTCACTACATCATGGTCGGCGGCGCCGTAATGGCGTATTTGGGCGGCATCCATTTCTGGTGGCCGAAAATTACGGGGCGCTTATATCCCGACGGCTGGGCGCGTTTTGCGGCGTTGGTGATTTTCGTCGGCTTCAACTTGACTTTCTTTCCGCAATTCGTGCTGGGATACCTGGGCATGCCGCGGCGCTATGCGGTCTATCCCGGCGAATTCCAGGTTTTGAATGTCATGTCGTCCGCCGGCGCTTCCATTCTCGGCATCGGGTACCTGATTCCGCTGATCTATTTGCTTTGGTCGATTCGCTATGGGCCTGTGGCCGGGCCGAATCCCTGGGGCGCGAAGGGGCTGGAATGGCAAACGCCTTCGCCGCCGCCGACGGAAAATTTCGAGGAGATTCCCATCGTCACCGAAGAAGCTTACGACTACGCCGGCACCACTGGAGCGCATCGTGGCTGATATGGCCGCACATAGCGCGCAGCCCGAGGGGTTCGCGCATCAATTCGAAGATATGGAGCAGCAGCGCGAGGCGGACAGCCTCGGCATGTGGGTTTTTCTGGTCACCGAAATCATGTTTTTCGGAGGCCTCTTCGCCACTTACATCGTCTACCGCTCGCTGAACTTGCACTCCTTTGAAATCGGCAGCCGCTTGCTCAACGTGAAGTTCGGCGCCACCAACACAGCTGTGCTGATCGCCAGCAGCTTGACCATGGCTCTATCCATCCATGCGGCGCAATCCGGCAAGAAGAAAAACCAGCAGATCATGTTTCTGGTGCTGACCTTGGTCCTGGGCGTCCTTTTCCTTTTCCTGAAATTCAATTTCGAATGGCGCGCGGACTACGCCGAGCATTTGATTCCGGGCTTCGGCTTCATCATTCGCCCGGAATGGGGCGCGGCGGGTTCGCACGTGCCCATGTTCTTCTTGTTCTACTTTTTCATGACTGGTTTGCACGCGCTGCACATGATCATCGGCTGCGGGATTCTGATCGTCTTGATGTTCATGGCCGGGCGCAACCGCTTCAACTCCGAATACCACGCGCCGCTGGAAGTCACCGGGCTGTACTGGCACTTCGTGGATATTGTGTGGATCTTCCTGTTTCCGCTGCTTTACTTGATCGGTGGGCGCTACATCATCGGGGGAGGCCACTGATGTCCGAACACATCGTCCCGGTGAAAACCTATATCGGCATATTCGTTGCGCTGCTGTGCTTGACCGCGCTGACGACTGGCGCGGCGTTTATTGACCTGGGCGCGGAACTGAATACCATCGTCGCGCTGGCGATCGCCGTCGCGAAAGCCCTGCTGGTGATTCTCTTCTTCATGCACGTGAAATACAGCAGCGGCCTGACAAAAATCGTGATCGTCGCGGGATTTTTCTTTCTGGCGATCCTGGTCTCTTTGACGCTCGCCGATGAACTCACTCGCGGCTGGACCCCCAATCCCGGCCCGTGGGGCGCGATTCTGCCGATCTTCCGCGGCCTGCTCTGACGGACCTTGCTGGGAGGACGATAGCTTCCTCCCGCTTTTTTCAAGGCGAAGCTAGCGCGTCACTCCGGGTGTACCTCGTCTGACTCTGCGCTGTTGCTGATTCGTACGTCGTAGAAAGCGGCGGCGCGCCGCCGCACCCCATATTGTTTTGTGCTACCGAACGCCCTTGCATCAGCGGGAGGCACCGCCGCGGCGGGCACCACTGCAACGGGTTTGCGAACGTGGAGAACGCAAAAATCAATGCGGGACGGCGCGGAAAGCGATGACGGCGTTCAAGCCGCCGAAGGCGAACGAGTTCGATAGCGCGGCGCCCACCTGCAAGGCGCGCGGCTGATTGGGGATGTAATCGAGGTCGCACTCGGGGTCGCGCTCGTTGTAATTCGCGGTGGGCGGCAAAATGCCGTGATGCAGCGCGAGCACCGTGGCCACCGCTTCCAGCGCGCCAGCCGCGCCCAGCGCGTGGCCGTGCATCGATTTCGTCGAGCTGACGCCGATCTTGTCCGCGTGCGCGCCAAAAACCTCGCGAATGGCGCTGCTTTCCACCGGATCGTTGCCGGGTGTTCCGGTGCCGTGCGCGTTGATGTAGCCGACTTCCTCTGGAGCAAGCCCCGCTTCGCGTAGGGCGCCGCTCATCGCGCGCGTGGGACCCTGCACTGTGGGCTGCGTGAGATGGTGCGCGTCCGCCGTCATCCCGAAACCGCAGATTTCGCCATAAATTTTCGCGCCGCGCGCTTTCGCCGCTTCCATCGGCTCGAGCACCATCATCGCGCCGCCTTCACCAAGGATCAGCCCGCGGCGATCTTTGCTGAAAGGGCGGCAGGTATCCGGCGCGACCACGCGCATCGCTTCCCAGGCTTTCAGCATGCCGATCGTGAACATCGCCTCGCTGCCGCCGGTCATCGCGAGATCGGCCAGCCCGTCGCGCACCAGGCGAAACGCCTGGCCGATTGCATGATTCGCGGACGAACACGCCGTTGAAACCGTGTAGGTCGGCCCGCTGAGACCCATATCCATGGCGATGTGGCTCGCTCCCGCGTTTGCCATCGTCTTGGGGATTGTTAGCGGGTGCACACGTCCGCGGCCCTGAACCCACAAGTCTTCGAAGCCCGATTCGATTGCCGCCTGGCCGCCGACGGCAGAACCGCAGACGATCGCAGAATTTTGGCGCAGCTCGGGAGTCAACTCCACGCCGGAATCGCGCAAAGCCTCACGGGCCGCCACCACAGAAAATTGCGCGAAGCGGTCAATGTAATTGTCCTTGCCACCTTCGAAATGCTTTAGCGGGTCGTAGCCGCGCACTTCGGCGCCATTCTGGAAACGCAACGCGGAACAGTCCACGGTCTTGATAGGCCCGATTCCGGAAAGCCCCTTGCTAAGCGAGATCCAACATTCCTGCAGGTTTAATCCCAGCGGAGAGATGATTCCCAGCCCGGTAACAGCGACTCGGCGCGGCGCCATTCGTCAATCCGCGGGAGTGGCCGAACCCAGCGAAGAATCGGGAGGCGCGGCGGCCAACAGCTTCTTGATGCCGTCCACTACGTCATTCACCGTGCGCAGGGAGCGCACGTCGTCGTCCGGTATCGAAATCTTGAATGCGTTTTCCAATTCGAAGAGCAGGGTGAATACGTCCAGCGAGTCGATGCCCAGGTCCTGCAGATTCGTTTCCAGGGTGATCTTGTCCGCTGGGATGCGCTTTACAGACGCCAGCGTGGTGATCACCTTCTCCGCAACTGCATCAGACATCGAACGTACCCTCCGTTGGTTGAACGCTTGCGGAATTCATCGCCGGACGCGCGCGCCGCGCTACGGCAGCCGAAAATCCGCTGCGCGCAAACTTAAACCGTATCCGAATCTTCAGCGATAATCAAATTCTAGCAGGACTGCGCGCCCGGCGGCTCTCTGTTTTTCCGCGTGGCAAACTCGCGCTCCTGTTCAGCGTTTGGTTGCCGCGGGTGCCGGTGCGGGAGCCGCTGCCGTGGTCGCCGCAGGCTCCAGCTCCTTCTGCGCCGCCGGCGGAAGTTTTTCGGTGTTGCTCAGAAACGTGACCAGTTGCCAGGTCTGGGTGTCGTTGAGCGTGCCGCTCCACGCGGGCATTCCGCTCCAGCGAACGCCGTGCTGGATGATGTAGAAATTCTGGTTCTCGGCCATATCCGGAGCTTCCTTGAAGAATTGCGGCACCGGCGGATTGAACGATCTGCCGAACTGGCTGTCCGGATTCGATGGCAATCCGTGGCAACCAGCGCAGTGGTCCATAAACAATTTCGCGCCTGCCACTAAAGTATCTTCGTTAGCGGTGAGCGGATTCTTCACCTGCGGCGCATTGCGGTCCGTGGACGCGTCCACGGCCGCCATCGCCAGGTGCATCTCCGCATGCGAAGGCTCATGATCGGCGCTGAAATCCACGTATCCTTGCTTCAACAGATAATATCCGCCGGCAAAAATGAGGATCACTGCAAATATAATTCCAACGAGAAAACCTCTCATATAAACGTTCCCCCTCCAGTTTAGATGTCGCTCCCCAGCGACAGGTTATTGTTGTTCCGCCAGCCGACTGTATTTCTTCAGAACTTCGCGCAGCCGGTCGTGCGGCAAAGCTTCCACGGTGTGCCCGTCGGCGCCCGTCATCGTCTTTGCGGCGACCAGCGCATTCACGACCGCCTCTTCGGTGGCCTGCACAGTCGCCTCGAAGAGCGCGTCCATCCGGTCGTTCGGCAACATTTGCACCGTCACCGGTTTCTTCAGCTCGGTTCCCGCGCCGGGATTCGCAGTGGAAAATGCGATGAAGATGTCGCCGGAACCGTCCCCGGAAATGCTGCCGAGGCGGCCGAGCCCCAGAGTCACGCGCTTCGCGATCCTCTGCATTTGGCTCGCCAACAATGGCGCGTCCGTCGCAACCACCACGATAATCGAACCGGTGTCGTCCCCCCAGATCTTCTTGCCGGTGATTTCGTAGCCCACCGGAGCGCCCGCGATGCGCAGCAGATGCCGCGTGCCAAAATTGCATTGCACCAGCACTCCCACGGTGTAGCCACCCAGTTTATCAGGCAACTTGCGCGATGCGGTGCCCGTCCCGCCTTTGAACTCGAAGCAAATCATTCCGGTGCCGCCGCCGACGTTGCCTTCCGCGATCGCGCCGCCATGCGCATCTTGCATGGCTGTGTCGGCGTCCGCGGCTGTGACGTGAAATCCGTTGATGTCGTTCAGATAGCCGTCCCAAGTTTCGGCGACCACCGGCAGCGACCACCAGTCCTCGAGGGGCAGCGCCGTGCCGTATTTCAATTGCCAGGCGATCACCGCGTCGCGCACGACACCCACGCTGTGCGTGTTCGTGATCATCACCGGGCCATATAGAAAGCCCGATTCCTGCACCCAGGTCGTTCCGGTCATTTCCCCGTTGCCGTTTTCGGTGAACCACCCGGCAAACACCGGATCGAGATTTTCCTTTCCGCGCGGGAAAATCGCGGTGACGCCGGTGCGTACCGGCCCCTTCCCCACTTCCAGTTTGCCTTCGCCGGAAATCAGCGTGCGGTATCCGACTTCCACGCCCTTCACGTCGGTGATCGCATCGAGCGGTCCCGGCGTACCTTCGAAAGGCACGCCCAGTTGTCGTGCGCGTGGCTCCGTCTGCGCGTGCACCGTCGCAGCCGTTGCCAGACGCCGAAAGGACTGCAAAGAAATATGACTGAGAGACGTTTCACGGCTTCGGGGCCCCCGAAATGGAATCCAACTCGTTCTTGATGTGCTTCAAGAGCGCGGTGTTTTTCTCGAGCTCGCTTTCCAGAATCGTGGTTTGTTGAACCAGCACCGGCCAGTTCCCGGCCTCCGCTGCTTCCGTCAATCCTGGTAATTCCAAATGCGCGTACGTGTAGCGCGTAGCGTACAAAGAATGCTTGAACCACGGCCGACCCGGCATTCCTTCCGGATTGCACCAGTTTCGCTCGACCTGCAACAATTCTTGGTTCACCTGCGCGCCGTCTGCCGCTTCGAAGCGCCCGCTCGCAATCGCACCCGCCGCTGCGACGTTCAGTTCGCGGCCGGCGGCTTCGAAATCAGCCACGTGCTGTTGCAGCGCACCGAGGTCTATATGTCCATTCACGCGGTTCGCCAGATTCAAATCCACCACGAATTGCCGGATGTTTTGGCCGTAGCTTTCGAAATCAAACGGCAGAATTTCCGCATTGGCCAGGCGCAGCGCCAGCACTCCCCACAGTTGGGACATGAGACGGTGATAGCGATACTCCGGATCGCCGAAATGATTCATCCAGAAAAAATCATCGTAGAGTGAATGATAAACGCCGTAGGGACCGACGAACGTCAATCCCATCACTGGAATTCCCAGATAATTCAGGAACACGGTATGGTCGGAACCGCTTCCGATCCTCGTGTTCGCCAAATCGAAATCCGCCACGGCCTGTTTTTCTCCCAGTTGCGCCTGCCGCGAGAGCTTCCACTCGTCGTAGAGAGTCGCGCCCGAAGGAGCGGGTAACGTGCGGCTCACCTCCACCAGCAGCGGCGCGAGCGAACCGACCGCGTCGCCCTGAAAATTCTTGCCGGACGTCGCCTCATCCACATTCAAGTACGCCACCGCTTTTTTCTTCAATTCATCCGCGTATTGTTCGGCCCACTCGGTCGAACCCGTCAGCGCGTATTCCTCGCCATCCCAGCTGCAAAAAACCAGGGTGCGCTTCGGACGAATTCCCTGCTGCAACAATTTGCCGAGGCCGCGCGTCATTTCCAGCATCGCGGCCGTGCCGCTGGATGGATCCACTGCGCCGTAAACCCACGCGTCGCGATGATTGCCCAGGATGACCCACTCGTCCGGAGCTTCGCTGCCGCGGATGCGCGCCTCCGCCACGTAATATGGCTCGACGCGCGTATCCATATCTACTTTCAAATGCACCACCACGCGCCCGCCGCCGATCCGGTATTTGATCGGCAATCCGCCCTGCCAAGCCACCGGCGCCATCGGACCATCCATTTTTTCCAGCAGCGGTTTCGCGTCGGGCCACGAGAGGGGCACGCCCATGATTTTCGGCAGCGTCTTGGCCTGCTCGATCGGAATTCGCGGCGCACCGGGCACCGACGCGTAACCGGGCGTCTGTGGATCGCCCGGCTCGAGAAAATCGTAGGTAATCGCGCCACGCTGGATGTGGCTCTCGGGTCCCCACGGACCGTCCGGGTACACCGCGCCCTTCGTATAACCATCTTCCGCGGGATCGGAATAAATCAAAATCGCGGCCGCGCCCAGCTTTTCCGCCGTGTACGCTTTGAATCCGCGATAGCTGTACGGCAGCGAATAACGCACCAGGACGATTTTCCCGCGCACATCAATTCCGTGCTGCCGCAAATAATCGTAGTCTCCGGGATTGCCGCTGTGCGCGTACACCACCGGCGCGGTCACTTCTCCCGATGCCGAATATCCAAGATACGCGCCGTCCACTTTCGGATTGTCCGTGTCCGGGTCCACGCTGTAAGCATCTTCGCGCAGGCTTGCGCGATAGTGTTTCGGCTTGAGCATTTCCAGGGAAATTTCGCGCGGCTTCGAATTCAGTACATCGTATTCGTGGATGGTCACGTCTTCCAATCCCTGGTCGCGCCACTGCTCGGCCATCCACTTCGCCAGGTCGTTGTTGCGTGCGGAGCCCGCGGGATGCGGCTCCGCGGTCAGGTAGCGATGAAACTTCATGATGTCGGCGGCGGATATTGAATCACGAAAGGCGTGCTCGGTCGCGTTTTCTGTCGCGGCGCCCTGTGGCGAAAAACCTGGCATCCTCGCGACGTCCGCGGCTGCCAACGTCAAAGCGAATGCCGCCGCGCCGAAAAGTACGATTACCGCCGCAGGCGAAAAAGCACGCGGCCGATCATCACACCGCTGATCGTCGCGCCTCAATGGAGAGCCCCGATCAGAACGACGCAGAAGTGCCTCCCGCCCCCGCCAGATGAGTTCTCTCCAGCTCTCCGATCGCGCGTTCCAGCGCGCTCAGGAGCATATGAATCATGCCAGTTGTAAACGTAAAAGGCGGTGCCAGCAGGATGTGATCGCCGCGCATTCCATCCACGCAGCCTTGGATCGGGTAGGTCATGACGCCGGCCTCGAAGGCGTCTTCCTGGATCCGCGCGGCCACGCGCGCGTCCGCTGGAAACGGCTCGCGAGTCTTTGGGTCGTTCACGAACTCAATGCCGAAGAGCAGGCCCATGCCGCGAATATCTCCAATCACGGAAAATCTCTTTAAGGGGTCGAGCGCCTCGCGCAGTTCCGCGCCCACGGTCGCGACGCGCTCGAAAAGTTTCTCGCGCTCGGTGTAATCCAGCACCGCGTTCCCCGCCGCCACAGCGACCGGATGCGCGTTGTATGTGAATCCGTGCAGGAACGCGCCAGAACCGCGCGAAATTGTTTCCGCCACGTGCCCCGCCGCGATCACTGCACCGAGCGGCGCGTAACCGCTGGCGATCCCTTTGCCCACCAGGATCATGTCCGGCGTCACGCCCCAGTGCTCGATCGCAAAGGGCTTGCCGGTCCGTCCCATCCCGCTCATCACTTCATCGGCGATCAATAAAATCCCGTGCCGGCGGCAAATTTCCGCGATGCGCTGCACGTAACCTTCGGGAGGAGCTACCGCACCGAGCGTCGCTCCGGAAACCGGCTCGAAGATGAACGCGGCCACATCTTTCGACCCGTCGCGCTCCAGGACGCGATCCAGTTCATCCGCGCAATCCACATTGCATTCCGGATAACGCAGCCCGAACGGGCAGCGGTAGCAATAGCACGGCGGGATATGCCCCCATTCCTTGAGCATTGGCGCGAAAGGCTCGCGCCTGCGCACGTTGCCAGAAACCGAAAGCGCTCCCATCGTGCTGCCGTGGTAGCTCTGCTGCCGAGAGAGCACTCGATGGCGTTTCTTCTCGCCGCGCTCGATCCAGTATTGGCGCGCGAGCTTCAGCGCAGTCTCGGTGGCCTCGGAACCGCCGGAAGTGAAATACACGCGGCCATCGTTGCGCATATCGCGCGGAGCAAGGGCGAGAATTCGCGCGGCCAGTTTTTCTGCGATGGCAGTTTGAAATTGCGAGGAATGAACGTAGGCGAGGCGCGAGGCCTGCTCCGCCATCATGCGCGAGATTTCTTCGACGCCGTGCCCGATGGTGACCACCGCTGCGCCGCCGGAAGCGTCCAGGTAACGACGGCCGTCCGCCGTATAAATGAAGCACCCTTCCGCTCGCGCCGCCTGCGGATACGTCTTCAAAAAGCTTCGTGGGAATACCGCTTTGTCCGTCATTGGCCGCGGGGTGACCGCCGACTCTGCTTGCGCCCGCACCCCAGGTTCCGAGCACAATCCAGAAGACGAGCGATTCTAGCAGAAATCGCGCTGGCGCAATCACGCGGGCTACTTCTGCTTCAGCTTCTTCAGGTCAATCGTCGGCGCGGGGAATTTCAGCTTCATTTCCTCCAGCGTCTCCACGATGATGTGCGAAACCGCCAGGTCGCGGAACCATTTCTTGTTGGCCGGAATCACGAACCACGGCGCCACCTTGGTGCTGCAACGCTCGAGCGCATCCTCGTACGCCTTCGTGTAATCGTCCCAAAATTTTCGCTCGTTGAAATCGGCTTCGGAAATCTTCCAGCGCTTGTCGGGATCGTCCACCCGCTCCATGAGACGCTTCTTCTGCTCCTCCTTACCGATATGCAGAAAAAATTTCAAGATCTTCACGTTATTCTCGGCCAGATATTCCTCGAATTGATTGATCTGCTCATAGCGCTCCGACCAGACCGCTTTCGGCACCAGGTTATGGACGCGCACGATCAACACATCCTCATAGTGGGACCGGTTGAAAATTCCCAGATCGCCGAAGCCCGGAATCGCATGGTGTACTCGCCACAAATAATCGTGCGCGGCTTCCTCGGGCGACGGCGGCTTGAAAGACGTGACTCTGCAGCCCTGCGGGTTCACTCCAGACATCACGTGCCGGATCGTGCCGTCCTTGCCGGCCGCATCTCTCCCCTGAAAGACAATCAGTAGCGCGTACTTGCGGTCGGCGTAGAGCAGATACTGCAGGTGGTCCAACTTCTTGATCGCTTTTTCCAGACTGGCCTTCATCGCGTGGTTCTTTTCCCAGCCGAGCGTTTCGTCCGGGTTGAATTTCCCGAGCTTCACTTTTTTCCCCGGCTTCACCATCAATTCTTTGGTGAAATTCGTAGCCATGTGCTGCGTTGCCTCCCGCTTATGGACGAACGACCATCAGTTGCTGCATCTGTAGCGGCGTCCGCCGCGGCGGACACCATCGGTGTTGCCGCGGGGAACGATGGCTGTCCCGGAGCGACAGATGCCGCCAGTGCGGCAGCGTTGAAAACGCCACACCAGCAATCTTCGGTTGTAACACTTTTTTCACATTTGGGCTTATAGTTCCGCGTTATGATTGAGGGCTGTCAGCGGGTTCCACACGAATGGGGATACTTACGTCAGAAATTCCTGCCGCAATTGAGCCGCTCCCGATCAAAGAGCCGGCCCTCAAACGCCAATATCCAGGCGCGCTGGTAGTGGTGGAAGGAATTGACGGCTCCGGCAAAAGCACACAGCTCTACCTGCTGAAACGCTGGCTGGAAATCGGTGGCTATCGCATCCATTTCACCGAATGGAACTCTTCGCCCTTGGTAAAGTCGGCCACGCGCCGCGGCAAGCAGCGCCGCCTGCTCACCCCCACCACGTTTTCGCTGTTGCACGCCGCCGATTTCGCGGATCGTTGCGAACGCCAGATCATGCCGCTGCTGCACGGCGGTTACCTTGTGCTCGCCGACCGCTATATCTACACCGCGTTTGCGCGCGACGCCGCGCGCGGCTGCACGCCGCACTGGCTGCGCAACCTTTACAGCTTCGCGCCGACCCCGGATATCACTTTCTATTTCCGTGCCCCGCTCGACGTGGCCGTCAACCGCATCGTCGCCGGACGCCCCAAGCTGAAATATTACGAAGCGGGCATGGACCTGGGAATTTCGCTCGACCGCGCCGAAAGCTTCCGCATCTTCCAGGAGCGCATTCTGAACAATTACGACCAGATGATCGATAGCGACCACTTCGTGTTGATGGATGGCACCGTGCGCGTCAACAAACTCCAAAAACTGATGCGCCAGATTGTGGGCGAGCGCATCTCGCTGCAGCAATTCGCGCCAAAAGAACAAATGACTCGCGCCGCGAAAAATACGCAAAAAACCAACGGCTCGAACGGCCGCCCGCAAAAGAAAAAGAAGGCCGCGGCGGAAGTACCTTCGCGCTTCTACGGCACTCCGCTGCCGGGGGTAAAGCCCGAAGAGCTCAGCGGCACGCTGATCGTCATCGAAGGCACCGACGGCTCGGGCCGCTCCACTCAAATTTCGCTGCTCACCGAATGGCTCGAGTCCGAAGGGTTCGCCGTGCAAACAATGGGCCTGCGCCGCTCCTATCTCGTGGGCGAAGATATTGACGGCCTGCTCGCGGAAAACGCCGTCACGCGCATGACCCTTTCGCTGATGTACAGCACCGATTTCTTCGATCAGCTGGAACGCCGCATTCTTCCGGCGCTGCGTTCCGGCCTGATCGTGCTCGCCGACCGCTACATCTTCACCCTGATCGCGCGCTCCGCCGTCCGCGGCATCGGCCGCGATTACCTCCACGGCATCTACGAAACTGCTTTGCGTCCGGACCTGACCTTCTGGCTCAACGTGCGTCCCGAAGTCGCCTTCGATCGCGAATTCAAAAAATCGCAGACCATCAGCTACTGGGAATCCGGCCGCGATATGTCGCTCTCGAATGATCTGTTCCAGTCCTTCATTCGTTACCAGTCTATGGTCAAGCGCGAATTCGAATATCTTTCCAAGCGCCACGGTTTCATCGAAACGGACGGCGAAAGCAGCGTCTCCGAGGTGAACAGGGTGTTGCGCAAACGCATCGCCATGCATCTGGGCATCCGGAGCACGCACTACCGGCCTTCGCACGCCTTGTCGCAACTCTGGCGATAACGAGTGGCCGCTCCCGTTCAACTGGCAGCCATTGACGCTGGCTCCAACGCCATCCGTCTCGTGATAGCGCGCGCTACTTCCCCGAAGAACATCGAAATACTCGACAACGAACGGGCCGCCGTGCGCTTGGGCCACAACGCCTTTACTCGCCGCGTTATCACCGGCGCCACAATCTCCCGCGCGGCGCGCGCCTTTCGCCAGTTCCGCGATCGCATGGATCAATATAACGTCGGCGCATACCGCGCCGTCGCCACCGCCGCCGCGCGCGAAGCCCGCAACTATCGCCGCCTGATGGAGCGCATCCGCAGAAAAGCGGGCATCGAACTGGAAGTGATCAGCAGCGAGGAAGAAGCGCGGCTGGTTTGCTCGGCCGTGCAATGGGCTTTAGGCGATCGCGTGCAGCCACGGCTGATTTTCGATCTCGGCGGCGGCAGCCTGGAACTGAATTTCTATCAGCGCGGCATTCTGGAACACCGCATTGGCTTGCCACTCGGCACCATCCGCCTGATGGAAACTTATTCCATCGAAGGCGCGATTGACGAGGACAATGCCAACCGCCTGCGTCATCACATTCTTTCCCTGCT
Organism: uncultured Acidobacteriota bacterium; assembly: GCA_963804625.1. Lineage (GTDB taxonomy): Bacteria > Acidobacteriota > Terriglobia > Acidiferrales > UBA7541 > Palsa-295. Next base: position 153,229 of record CAWDRJ010000004.1, read on the forward strand.
GCGCAGCGCGATGCCGTCGCCACCCCGGTTGAGCCGTTCCCTCGCAGTCGCGTGCGGAGGAAATGCGGAAGCGCTCGTGCGCATCGCACAAGGGCCGCCGATCGAGCGCATCCCCGCGATCAATACGCGATTGCTGCGCGATCAGACCTGGCGCATGTTGGCTCTGGATATTCCGGGACGCATGCGCGTTTTCCGCCTGCGCAAGGACCGCGCGGAAGTGATCGGCATCGCCGCGATTATCTTCAATACACTCGCCAAGTGGCTCGACCTGCGGACCATGCTCGTTCCCAGCGTCGGCGTCCGCGAAGGCATTCTGCTCGATCTTGTCGCCGAACAGTATTCCGTGCGCATCACTTCCGAGGAAGAAAAGGGACGCGCCTCGGAGCTCCTTGCCAGCGCCCGTTGGTTCGCGCGCCGCCTCGATTACAACCCGCAACACGCCGAACAGGTGGTGCGCCTGGCGCTTTCTCTTTTCGATCAGCTGCGCCCGATCCACGAAATGGGCGCGGACCTGCGCCTCGTTCTCGAAATTTCCGCGTTGCTGCATGACGTCGGACATTTCGTCTCGCGCAAATCGCATCACCGCCACGGCGAATACCTGATCCGCAATGGCGAAATTCCCGGCTTGCGCGGCTGGCGCCGGGACATGGTTGCCGCCGTCGTGCGTTACCACAATTCAAAATCCGAGCCGGAACTCGAGCATGCCTCCTACGCCGCGCTCGATAGCGAGCGCCGCCGCCACGCGCGGCTGCTCACCAGCCTGCTGCGCATCGCTGAAAAACTGGAATCCGAGCACGCGCAGCGCATCGCGGGCGTGGATGTGCAAATTTCGGGCCACAAAGCCATCTTTGTAATTCGTGCAATGGATGGCACGCGTCTCGATCTTCTGGGCCTCGAACGCAAATCCAGCCTTTTCGAACGCGAATTTCACCTCAAACCAGAATTTCGGCGCGCTCAAGGCAAAGAAAAGGTAGCCTAGAGGTATGATCCTTTACCTTGTGCGTCACGGGATCGCCGTGAATCGCGACGATCCGCAAGCTCCCGCGGAAGCGGAGCGTCCGCTCACCGCAAAGGGCGTGCAGAAAACGCGCGCCGCGGCGCTCGGTCTGCAGGCGTTGCACGTGAAGCCGGATGTGCTCATCACCAGTCCGTACGTGCGCGCCGCACAAACTGCCGAAATTTTCGCTGAAACTCTCGGGTTCGCGCTGGCGAAAATCCGCACGCACGACGCGCTGAAGCCCGCCGGAAATCCCGCCGAAATCATCAAGGAAGTGATTCGCCTGCGCGCGAAGGAAGTGATGTGCTTCGGCCATGCCCCGCAGCTGGATTTGACGATTGCGCACGTGGCAGGCTCGCGGGGCGTCTTCACAACCGTGAAAAAGGCCGGAGTCGCCTGCCTGGAATACACGGCGGCGCACGGGAAGTGGGAACTGCGGTGGATTTTGACGCCGCGGATGCTGCGTCAGCTAGCGGATTGAAGCCGCAGCACTTCACTGGGCTCGGAAGATTGCACGATGTGAATGTTTTGGAACCCGGCGCGCCAAACCTGCCAGAGCGATTCCTTGCTGTGATTGGCCGACTGGCCGCTAGCGCTGCCCGAATGGCTCGCGGAGCCGTTCGCGGCGCTGCTTCCGTTGCCGCCGATTAATGTACGGAATTCGTCCAGCCGCGTCTTTCGCGCTTCCTCGATTTTTTGATACCACTGCAACACCAGCGGCTCGGGCAATTTCGCGCGCTGCCGGCGGATTTCGCTGCGCAACACGTCCATATCGTGGACTTCGCCCAGCAAATCCTGGATGCGCTTCAGGTTTTTGCACCAAGGCTCATAGCGCTGCGGCATGAAATTCTCCAGCGTGTAACGAAATCCTTTCAGTCCGATTCGCAGACGGTGCCACGCGATGCGGCTGCGCCCTTTGCGCGCGCGCTGGTAAAGCTCCGCCGCTTCGTTCAAACGCGTCAGAGCCAACCGCTGAAACACCACGCTCTCCATCGGAAAGAATTTCGCCTTGTCGTCCAGCTTCTGCGACCATTTCCGCCAGTTCTTGCGGTCGAAATCATCGAGCGCCTTCTCGGCTTCTTTCTGCTGCTTGGTCTGGGCTTGTTCCAGAGTCTTCAGCAGGTGCTTGCGCACCGGATCGTCGCCGGCCGAAAGCTTCTTCAGCCACTCCTGTTCCACCTGCGTATCCCGTAACGCGCCCAGTGCACGGAACAGCTCGCGACTATCCTTCTTCAGCTTTCGCCACCCGCGATCCGGATTCACTTCGCTCAAAGTGTCCGCCATCGTCCGGCAGCGCCGCAACGCCACGCGCAGATCGTGCACGTCTTTCGCTTTCCATCCTTCTTGGACGGCATCCGCCAATTCCAGGACGCGGTTCATCCACGTCTCCATCCCGATTCGTTTCGTCGAACCACCCGAGGGCAATGCAATCGTTTGTGCCACTAGATAATTCCCAGCTTTCCGTGTCACTAGGCAGAATCACCCATCCTACACCTCTGATTTGCGATTTTCCAATGCGCCCTGTGGAATTCGGCCTCGCAACTCACGAGGCGTACTATTTGAAGCATTCGAGCGCAGCCTGCGTGTATTGGCCGACCTCGATCAGGTAGCCGTCGGGATCGCGCATATAACAGCGCCATTCCCAACCGCGATTATCGAGCGGCTCAGTGAGGAACACTGCTCCCTTCGCGCGCCATTCCCGGTAACAAGCCCAAATATCGGCGACGCGCAAGTTCAGAAAGCTATTCACAGTGTTGAGATCCGCAGGGGCTTCGAGAAAGACCGCGGGTTTATCGGGCGTCGGCCCGCCGCCGGGATTCAGAATGATCCAGGAATTGGCCAGCTTCACGTAGCAAGGATTTTCCGGCTTGACCACCTTACCGCCCAGAATGCGCACGTAGAAATCCTGCGATTTTTTCTGATCCTTCACCGTGAAGAAATGCGTGACGTAAAAACCTTCCTGGGCAATCGGTGCGTCGGGTAGATTCATGCGCGCCTCCGTTTCGAAGATTATTTCGACTCGCAAAAAGTCACCGCAAATTAGTCTAGACTAGGTGCGTCTTCATTTCAGGGAGGTCAACCTCATGGAATTCATCGTAGTGGGAATCCTGGACGGCTACCGGGAAGCGGAAGAAGCGGTGCAGGACCTGGAATTGGCCGGGATCGTCGGCGGTCAAGTGGAAGTGATCAGCGACGTTGACGAGGACACGCGCACAGCGGACACGCCCGGCGAACCGTCCACCGAATCTCACGAAGCGCATCACAGCCGCCTCGCGCGTTTATTCGGCGCAGGAGGCGATCTCAGTAAGCCCGAAGTGCGCGATCTTTCCGGCGAGCAACCGAACTACATCGGCGACCAGGAATATTACGCCACGCACGTCAAAGAAGGCGCCGCCGTGATGATCGTGCGAGCCGCGAGCGAGCCAATCGCCAACCGCGCGGCTGCGATCCTGCACAATCATGGCGCGCGAACTCCGGGACACAAGGACGCGCCCGTTGTCCGCCGCATTGAATAGGTACTTGGTCTTTCGCTAAGGTCACACAGGAAAATGGTAAGCGAACTACCGGAAGTTGCTGATCAACACGACGTCGCTGGTCTCTTCACCCTTTGCGAGCAGCAATTCCTTGCCGTCGCGCGACCATGCAAAATCGAAGATACGCCCCGAAGTGAAATCCGTCACCGGATGAGGCGTCCCGCCCGCGAGCGGCTGCTCCCACACATTCGTCGCCCCACGCCGCGTCAAAAGATATTGCACGCCTTTGCCATCGGGCGCCCAATGTAAGCCAATCGCACCGATCGGGCGCACAAAGGTCGCGGTCGCTGCGCCTCCCTCGGCCGGAACCACCGCGAGCTTGGCTGCCGGCGTCGGGCTCAGCTCCTGGTACGCGCAGGCGATCCATTTTCCGTCCGGCGAAATTGCTGCTCGGACCCCGTGCGGAGACTTGAACAACGCCGCCGGCGTTCCTCCCTCAATGGGCATCCGGTATGCTGCGTTCTGCGTAGTGAAAAGCACCCACTTGCCGTCAGGGGAACATTCAGAATTAACCACATCGTCGCTCAGTTTTGCGTAATTCGCGCCGTCCACGTCGGTCCGCATCAGCCGCAGATGATTGTCCTCGTAAGAATCGAATACCAGGTAGCGGTCGCCGCAACTGGACCTGGAGATGTAGTTGAGCAGCCCGGGGTGCACCAGCTCTCGCTGGGTGCCATCCGCATTCATCAACGACAGATCGCTGCCCCGGCTGCGTACCAGCAACTTGCCGCTAGGACCGGGCGCAATACCATCATCGGGAGTCTCCCCGGAAGTAATTTGCTTTGCTTCCGCCGTCTTTCCCTCCGGCAAGATCCAGATATGCGAACTCTCCGTACCTTGCAGGGCCGCCAGCATCTTTCCGTCCTGGGTCATTTCCAGCGTCTGGCGGTAATCCGAGAGGTCGTTGGAAAAGCGCGTTCTCTCCCCGCCGGGAAAGGAAACTTGGAACAATTGCGCGCGATTCTCCGGCACTAACCCGACCGGAAGCAGAAAGGAATTGCCGTCGGGCAGCCACGCCGGCCTTCCGACCAACTCGTTACCGAAAGAAAAGTCCTTGACGCTCGCATCGGCCACATTGACAGCGCTCAAAGCCCACTTCGTTTCCTTGCCCGCCTCCAACCCCGGCGCCAGAATCGTCTTTCCGTCCGGTGACCACGCGGCCCCGTACATGAAAGTCGGCCAGTATGGCAAGTCCACCAGCAAGTGCTCGCCGCTGCCGTCCGCATTGGCCACGCGCAATTCCACGTTGTTATGCTCCGGAACTCCCCGCATGTAAACAAATTGCTTGCCGTCCGGCGAGAAGCTCACCGCGCTGTCAATGTCGCGGATGAGCTGGCGCGGAGTGCCGCCGAGCACCGGCATCATGTAGAGGTACCGGAAATTTACGGTGCTCTTGTCCGAGCGTACGAAGTAGACGTAATTGCCGTCCGGCGAGAAACTCAGCCCCGCGAAGGCGACCACGTCCGGCGCCAGCACTTGCACGTCGCTCTTGGTTGCGACGTTGCGCACCCACAGGCTCTGCTGCTCGCCGTCGCGCAGCACGTAAACGATGTAGCGCCCGTCGGGCGAAATCGCCACTCCAGTGGCCTTGCCGCTGTCGGTCAACTTCGTAATCTGCATGTTTTGCAGATTCAGCGCGTGGGGGCGGTTCAAAAATTTATATCCCGCAAAACCAAGAGCCGCCAGCACGACTAGGACACCCGCTAAAATCGGTATCGTGAGGTTACGCTTCGGCGCCACTGCCGGCATTGCCGCCGAGCCCGAAGACGCGGCCGTGCCGCTTGCGACGCCGCCCGACGACGGAAACGAAGCGCTCGATCCCGAATCGTGTGCCGAAGCGATCGAACCGCTTGCCGAACTCACTCGCCCCGAACTCGTATCCCGCTTCAGCCGCTTCAAATCCGCGCGCATTTCCGCGGCGCTCTGATAGCGCAGGTCGCGGTCCTTCTCCATCGCTTTGAAGATCACTTGCTCGAACTCAACCGGCAGGCTGTTATTCAGCCGCACCGGCGCCACGGGATTCTTGTGCAGGATGGCGTCAAAAATCGCTCCCGAGCTTTCTCCCTGGAACGGCAACGCGCCGGTTCCCATCTCGTAGAGCACAATTCCAAACGAAAATAAATCCGAGCGGGCATCCAGATCTTTACCCAGCACCTGCTCGGGAGACATGTACGCCACCGTCCCCATCGAAGTGCCCGGGCTAGTCAGCTGCGCCGTGTCCACGCCGACGGTGAGCATGGAGTTGCCGCTGCGGGCCGCCACTTTCGGGTTCGCCACTTTCGCCAGCCCGAAATCCAGGATCTTCACGTGCCCGCGCTTCGTAACGAAAATGTTCGCTGGCTTGATGTCGCGGTGCACGATGCCTTCGCTGTGCGCGGCATCGAGCGCGTCGGCCACCTGAATCGCCAGATCCAGCAGGCTATCCAGTTCCATCGAAGGCCCGGCGATCATGTGCTTCAGCGTCCGCCCATCCAGAAATTCCATGGCGATGAACGCTTTTCCGTCCGCCTCACCGATATCGTAAATGGTGCAGATGTTGGGATGGTTTAGTGCGGACGCCGCCTGTGCTTCTCTCTGGAAACGAGCCAGCGCCTGAGGGTCTTTCGCCACATTGTCGGGCAGGAATTTCAGCGCAACGAAACGGTGCAGCCGGGTGTCCTCGGCCTTGTAGACGACGCCCATACCTCCGCCACCGAGGCTTTCCACAATGCGGTAATGCGAAAATGTCTGTTCAAGCAGCGGGTCGTTGGCGGGCATGCGCAGCACATATTAGGTCGCACCTTTAGCCAAGTCAACGAGCACCAGGGGCTGAGTTGCGTGCGATGGACGAATCACTGCAACGGGATGCGGTAAAGGTCCCGGCGAGTGCTCTGGACCGTGTAGGCGTACACGGTGGGGCTTACGGCCGAGTCCACAACGTGCGGAATCTCAGGTGCCGTCGTGGCATTTTTCAAATCGTCGTTCACTACGATTCCGGTGCGTGGCAATTTCGGAAGTCCCGTGTTACGTGACACAGGTAGCAAGTAGCTTCCCTGTTTCATCAGTGGAAATGCCATATACACGAATTTTCCGGAAGTGTCCCAAGTGAGTGAGCAATAGGTGACGCACAGCGTCGCAGACGTGCTTCCATCCACGGCAATTGCCGTAACCTCCGCCGCGTGCTCCGGCCCGGGCCCAGGCGCGGCGGCCACGAACCAGCGGCCGTCCGGAGATATCGCGAAGGCATCAATGGCGGGCCGCGGAGATATTTTGTGCCGGTCGGCGCCATTCGCTTTCATTCGATAGAGAAAATTCGCGTCGCCCTCGATCGCGCGGAAGACGATATCCCCATCGGGCAAGAAGAAGGGTGAATCTTCGATCGCCGCAGCGAGCGAGATGCGCACCGGCGACGTCCGGCGATTCGTCGGCGCCACCCACAGGCTGGAATGTCCGCTCGCATCGTTCTCGGCGAAGACTACCTGCGTTCCATCCTTGGAAACCGAGTAGTCTTGCATAAAATATCCGGGCAGAACGCTTTCGGTGTTCCCGCCAGCCAAATCCCTCACCTGCAGTTCGTAGCCGGTCGTTTGGCCGTTTCCCGCCAAGTAATAAAGGTTCTTGCCATCAGATGAAAAAGCTGGTTTCAACGCAAAACCTTCGGAGGAAACCTGGTGATCCCCGTCCTTGTCGTGGTACCAGACGGTGCTGTCCTGCGATCCGACAGCGGTGAGCAGCGACTTGCCGTCGGGTGTAAGCGCAATGCCCTCTTGCGAGGTGGGACCGAACGTTAATTGCTCGGGCGTGCCATCCGGAAACCGCTGCCGCCAGATGTGATATTGGCCGTCCTTCTGCGCGATGAGGTACATCCATTCACCATCAGGCGACCACGCGCCGGAATTGCATTTGGCGACCGCGGGACCCACGACGCGGACTTCGCCACCGCCGTTAAACGGCACAACGCGGCACGGTAGCAGGTTGCCCTGACTGTCCATTTGCACGACGAGCACCCATTTGCCATCCGGTGAAAGATATGAATGATGAATCATGCTGCGCTCGCCGGGAGGAACGTACACGTCGCGACTCTGTCCGCGGCCTTGGTCCGTTGTCACCAGGACCATGTGCAGTCCCTCTTTCATCTCTGAAAATAACAGGCGCTTCCCGCCTTCGATCCACGTGAGAGATGAAGCGTTGGGCAGAAGTATGTGCGAGTCGCCGCCCAGCACTGGCACTTCCACCACGTCCCAGGGATCCACGGTGCTGTATGCGACGTTCGAGCCATCTGGAGAAAAAGCCGGGCCCAATTTTACCGACGCATCGTGTGTGAGCTGTACAGGCTGGCCGTCCGGCATGAACTTCACATAAATCTGTCCCGGCCCCATGAAGGAATTACTCCCGCGGATGAAGGCCAGCATGCGCCCATCCGGCGAGAGAGTCGGGTAGACTGCGGAATCCGTGAAAAAGGTAATTTGTTGCCAATCTTTGCCCGTAGGTGGGCTGCTGCGTTGCGAGCGAAATAGAAAAAACGCGCCGCCCAGAGCCGCCAGCACGAATATTGCAACGGCTGCGTAAACAAAGGCTCGTCGCCCGGCATGAATGGGAGTCGCCGGCGAAGTTGCAGTCTGCGGGGCCGGTTCCGGGTGTTTCGTTTGTCCCGCGGGCAAAGTGCTCGCTCGACCCGAACTGCTGTCGCGCTTTAATCTTTGCAATTCCGCGCGCAGATCGGACGCGTGCTGGTAGCGCAGGCTGCGGTCCTTTTCGAGCGCGCGATTGATAATTTCTTCCAGCTTGGCCGGTAAATCCGGATTCAGGCGAACCGGAGCGACCGGCTCGCGATTTAATATGGCGTCGAATATCACTCCGGATGTATCCCCGCGAAATGGCAGAGCGCCCGTAGCCATTTCGTACAGCACTACGCCAGAAGAAAAAAGATCCGTGCGCGCATCAAGGGGCATGCCTCGGACTTGTTCTGGCGACATGTACGCGACCGTGCCCACCGCACTGCCGGGACTGGTTAAGAATTCTTCCGCAGCCGCTGTGGGCAGCGCCGAAACGCCAGCACCTGCTCTCGCGGTTTCGCGCTTCGCCAACCCGAAATCGAGAATCTTGGCGTGTCCGCGATCCGTCACAAAAATATTTGCTGGTTTGATGTCGCGGTGGACGATTCCTTTGGCATGCGCCGCGTCCAGTGCATCCGCAATTTCAATCCCCAGCTCCACGATTTGCTCGAGCGGCAGCGGCCTGCCGGAAATCCGCTGGCGCAACGTCTCTCCCTCCAGAAATTCCATCGCGATGAATTCGCGCCCGTCCTGCTCGCCGATGTCGTAAATCGTGCAGATATTGGGATGGTTCAGCGCGGAGGCCGCTTGCGCTTCGCGGCGAAAACGATCGAGCGCGGCCGGGTCGTTGGACATTTCGCCGGGCAGGAATTTCAGGCTGACGGCGCGATGCAGCCGCGTGTCTTCGGCCTTATAGACGACGCCCATGCCTCCGCCGCCTAGCTTTTCGGTGATGCGGTAATGCGAAACGGTCTGCCCGAGCAGCGATTGAGGATCTGCCATTGCGTGCTCATCTTAGGTGGCGTCCGAAACCAAGTCAACGAACACAGCTTTCGCGCGAGCACTCGTGATGCCCAAATGCGCGTGTATCGTCAACCGATGGTCATGTAACTTCTAAAAATGAGCGCGATCTCGAACGCCGTCGCAAAAATCGCGAACGCCGCATGAAACCGTTGGTCCTTGATTTTAATCGCCGCCGCGCACAATAAAATCGAAAGAACCGCGCGGACGTAATAGGGCGGGCCCAGCGCGCGCAAGTACCCGCCGCCTTTAATCAACGTATCGGCGATGTCGGCCACGAACACAACCGTCATCACGCCGAATATCCATTGGCGCCGGGAATAGTAATACGCTTTGAAGCCGTCGTAGTCGGCCATCTCGTCCGGAAAGAGCAGCACGCACAACAAAAACAACAGCACGGCATAAATCGCGATGAAGAAATAAAGTGGAAACGTCCAACGCTGGATCGTCGCGAGGCGATATTCCCACCACCAGAAATTGATCAAGTAGAGAAATACAAACCCCGCCCAGAGCAGGAGTACCCAATAAACCCGGTATTGTTTCGGGTGCTGGACGATTCGCGCCACTCCTGTCAGGAGCCGCGAGATGCCCAGCCCCAAAATAATCGAAAACAAAACGCGCACATGCAGGTACATGTCCATCTTTAAGCGCCCGTCCTAATTCTTGCCAACCAATAATGCCGCAATTCCAAGATCCGTGCTCGAATCGCTTCTGACGACTAGAACGGCGATCTGTTCTGACAACGGCAGCGACTTGCGGCCCTTCGCGAAGTGCGCTCAGGATAAACGTGTCGCGAGCGGCTCGAAAATACTGAGGGTGCCGCACGCAGCCCATTCTCGCCGTTCTTCGGGCTGTAAACGAATATTCGCACTGGGTTCACAAAGCTGATTGGCGCGGCCGATACCATTTGATCTTCGCGATAGAGATCGGAGCGCTTCCTTCTGCCTTACGGTTCGCCAAATCACACGTTTGCATGCGCCTTTGCGCGTCCCCGACGCCGGACGCGCCGATTGCTGGCGACAATTTTCGGCGCCGGCGTGGTCCTCTGCTGCGGTTCCTCGGTTCGCCCGCAGAAACCGCCTGCCCGGGAGTGTCCGCGTCCGGCGCCCGGGAGCGCCGTGCCGGAACCGGAGGACTTGCACAGCCAAAATGGAGTCCTGAGTATAGATTTAACGATGCGGAACGATGCGGGCCCCGAAGGCAGCACGCGTTACTGCTACGTCGCCGCCGACGGGAGCCAATCGCCAAACTTACGACTGCGCCCGGGGGATCTGCTGATTCTGCACCTGAAGAACGATCTCACGGACGCCGCGGAGCAACGGAAAACGCGCCCCCACGCCCACAGTAGCTCCAATTCCAGCGCCACCTCGCGCGGGAACTCAAGCGATGCCCCCTGCGCGCGCGGCGAAATGTCCGCAGTGGCCACGAATCTGCACTTCCACGGGATGGCGATTCCGCCTGTGTGCCATCAAGACGACGTGCTCAAGACGGCGATTGATCCTGGCGACCCTCCCTTTGAATATCGCGTACGAATTCCGGCGGATCAGCCTCCGGGCTTGTACTGGTATCACCCGCATATCCATGGCTTTGCCGAATCGGAAATTCTGGGCGGGGCTTCAGGGGCGCTGATCATCGAAGGGGTCGAGCGCGTGAATACAAAGCTCGCGGGCTTGCCGGAACGCGTATTCGTAGTGCGCGACCAGCCGCTGTTGAATCCCAATGCGCAGCCTATTCAGACGGGCTCAATGCCCCCGCCGATTGTGCTGAAGGACGCGGAGGGAGACATCCTGAACACGGGAACCGGTGGCGGCATCCCCGCGCGAGACCTTTCCATCAATCACGTAACGGTGTCGTTTCCCGATTACGACCCAGCGGTAATTCGGATGAAGCCTGCGGAGCGGCAACTGTGGCGGGTGCTCAACGCCTCCGCCGACACGTATCTGGATTTGCAGTTGCTTTTCTCGAGCGCGCCGCAATTGCTGGGCGTGGTAGCACTGGACGGGGTTCCGATCGCTGCAAATGGTTCGGACCCGCACTAGGTGTTGTGGGAAAGCCACATCGCTTTGCCTCCTGCCGCGCGCGCGGAGTTCATACTGAACGGGCCACCCGCAGGAACGCCCGCAAGCTTTGTCACCCGAAAAGTGGACACCGGGCGTGATGGAGAGAACGATCCAACGCGCCCGCTCGCGACGATCGTGACCGCAGCAGATGCTGCCGAGCCGCAAGCCAGCCTCTCGGCGGTAACTGCGCCTGCGATCCAACCGGACATCAAGTGGCTGGGCAACGTGAAATCCATACGGCAACGTACGCTTTATTTCTGGGAGAAGCCGCAGGACCCCTCTGACCCGAAAAGCCCAATCGTCTACGGCATTACCGAGGACGGCCACAAGCCGGAGCCTTTCGATCCAAATGCGACTACGCCCGACATCACCGTAGAGCAAGGGACAGTGGAAGACTGGGTCATTGAGAATCGCACTCAGGAATTGCATGCCTTTCACATTCACCAATTGCACTTTCTGCTTCTGGAATGGAATGGAGTGCCACTTGACGAGCCGTATCTGCACGACACGATCAACGTCCCGTATTGGGACGGCAAAAGCCAGGAATACCCTCGAGTGAAGCTGCGCATGGATTTTCGCGACCCGGAAATCGTGGGGACATTCGTGTATCACTGCCACATTCTGGAGCACGAGGACGGCGGGATGATCGGTTCCATTCGCGTGGCGCCTTCGTCCGCAAAACGCTAGTGAGTAACAGTACGGAGATCCCAAGCGCAAATTCGGAAGTTACAGTTTTAACGTGCTTTTCATCGAGCGCTAACAGGCGGCAGGTTCAATCGTCAGCGCGCGTTTGATCCCAGTACGCCACCCGCTCGCAACGGTGTGCGTCTGCACCAAACCAGCAAGCGGTACGAAATCTGACGCCAGAATTTTCCCAAAGGAGCCTACATGATTCACAAGAATCTCGGCTGGCTGGCTTCGGGCTTGATGGCCATGAGCTTGGCCGCAGCCCTTCCAATCAGCACGCGGGCGCAGTCCGAATCGGAAACCACAACGCCGATCAAGCACGTCATTGTGATTTTCAACGAAAACGTTTCGTTCGATCATTATTTCGCCACGTATCCGCACGCGACAAATCCGACCGGCCAGACGCCATTCCACGCCAAGGATGATACGCCTCGCGTCAGTAACCTGCTCAGCGGCGGCCTGCTGGACCAGAACCCGAATTCCACGCAACCTTTCCGGATGGATCCGGGCGTGGCCTCGGTGACCTGCGATCAGAATCATTCCTATACTCCCGAACAGCAAGCTGCCGATCACGGGCTGATGGATAAATTCCCCGAGAGCACGGGATCGGGCGGCCCCGGTTGCAACGACTACGGCAAGGGCGTCGGAGTGGTGATGGGCTATTTCGACGGGAATACCGTTACAGCGCTGTGGAACTACGCCCAGCACTACGCCATGAGTGACAACTCCTACGGCACCATGTTTGGACCTTCCGCCGTGGGCGCTATCAACTTGATCGCCGGCACGACGGCTACCGCCACCCTGTTTCCGACGGAGCCGAACGGCTCCCCCGCAAGCGCAAAGGGCAACATTGCTAATAGTTCAACGACCGGTCCTGTGATTGGCGATCCGCGTCCAGCAGGCGATGAGTGCGTGCTTACCAATCCTCAATTGCAGACCACCACGATGGTTTCGATCGAGGGAAAAAACGTCGGAGACCTATTGAACGCAAAGAACCTCACCTGGGGATGGTTCCAAGGCGGTTTTGCCCCGACGGGCTACGACACCAAGGGCCGCGCGATTTGCGGAGCGAATCACACGGGTCTGGCCGGGAATGACGATGTGGAAACGGTGGGAGACTACATTCCGCACCACGAGCCTTTCCAATATTACACGAGCACGCAGAACCTTCACCACGTGCTGCCGAAGAACGCTTCGTTGATTGGGACCTCCTCCGACGGAGCAAATCACCAGTATGACCTGAGCGCGTTTTGGGCAGCGCTGGGCGAAGGCAGACTGCCGGCGGTGACCTACCTGAAAGCCGCCGCGTATCAGGATGCTCATCCTGGTTACTCCGACCCTGTCGACGAGCAGACATGGGTGGTGGGAGTAGTCAACGCGATCGCCAATAGCCAGTATTGGAAAGACACAGCGATCTTCATCAACTACGACGACTCCGACGGCTGGTACGATCACGTTCTGGGACCGGTAGTGAATCAATCAGCGGTGGCGGACGATGCTTTGGCCGGCAACGGCGATTGCGGCCCGGCCACGGCAATGGGGACACAAGGCCGTTGCGGTTACGGTCCACGCCTGCCTCTCATCGTGATTTCGCCGTATGCCAAACAGAACTATGTTGATCATCGAGCCGTGGATCAGTCGTCCATTCTGCGGTTTATCGAGGACAACTGGAGCCTGGGCCGGATCGGCAACGACTCCAGCGATGTAAAAGCCGGCAAGCTCAACGGACTCTTCGACTTCGACGGCGCACAGCGCGCGCCGAAGCTGATCTTGGATCCGTCCACCGGCGTGGTGCTAAGACAACTGCCGTACTAACTCGCAGGGATTCGCGGCTGTAACTTCCGCGAAGCAAGGCCTACTGGCCCGAGCCGGCATATCCGGTTCGGGCCAGTTTTTTCCCCGCGCCTACTGGATCGCTACTCTTGCGCCGGAGCGGCACACGTTTCCGAAATTGCGCTGGTCGCGCATAATGGAGGCGCGGGAGGCTTCGGCGTGGCGCGTAAAGCTCGCAGCGTGGGTCTTACACAGGTTTCGGAATGGGACGACGGCGAATTGCGCCGCAAGGACGATTATCTTGCTGCGGAAGAGCCGCTGGAAATACGCGTCGGCAATGAGCCTCTTAGCGTCACGATGCGAACGCCGGGGCACGACCTGGAACTCGCAGCGGGATTTCTTTTTACCGAGGGATTGGTACAGACGCGCAGCCAGCTTGCCGCGCTGGAAGTCGCGACTCCGGAGAGTGGCTCGCAGAATTCGGCGCAAAGCGAAAGCGGCGTGAGGAACGGAAATGTCGTGCAGGCGCAATTCTCGCCCGATGCCGCGCCGGACATGGAAAAAATGCGGCGCCATTTTTTCGCGGCTTCGAGTTGTGGAATCTGCGGCAAGGCTTCGATTGACGCGATTCGCTCTCGCGGACTGGCGGCGCCGAATCCGGATTTCCGGCTGGATGCGGAAATTCTGGTGCGCCTGCCCGCGAAGCTGCGCTCCGCACAGGATGTGTTTGAGCGCACTGGCGGGCTGCACGCCGCGGCGTTATTCGATGCGGTCGGCGAATTGCTGGTGCTGCGCGAGGACATCGGGCGGCACAACGCCGTGGATAAAGTGATTGGCTGGGCGCTGCTGGAAGATCGCGTACCGCTTGCGGACTGCGTTTTGCTGGTTAGCGGACGCGGCGGGTTTGAAATCGTGCAGAAAGCGATCGTGGCGGGGCTGCCGGTGGTGGCGTCCGTCTCCGCTCCGTCGAGCCTGGCAGTGCAACTGGCGCGCGAACTGCGGTTGACCCTGATTGGATTTTTGCGCGGCAGACGGTTCGTGATTTATTCGGGAGACGACCGGATCGCGCCCAGCGCATAACGCCCGCGTTGCCTTTGTAGCGGCGCACTTTAGTGCGCCATTGATGACGTGCCTCCCACCGAGGATGCGTCTGCCAGCGATGCGCCGACTCGCACCGATGGCGGACTGAAGTCCCCGCTACAAAGCCCCCCGCACTAGCATGTTGCACACGGATTGCGGCGCGTAGGCCTGCAAACCTCAATTCACCGTCTTGCGAAAGTTTTCCGGGGCTAGTTCGTCGTGGTGCTCCCGCATCATTTCGCGGAAAGTCTCGAAAAGTTCGGGGTCCCACCATCCGCGAGTGGCTTCTTCCTCCATCAGATCGAGCGCGACTTGCGGCGAGAACGCCACTTTGTACGGCCGGTCGGTGGTGAGCGCGTCGTAAACGTCCGAGATTTGCAGGATGCGAGCGGTGAGAGGAATTTCGTCGCCGTGCAAACCATCCGGATAGCCGCTGCCATCATGCTTCTCGTGATGATGGCGAATGATCGGCAGAACCAAGCGAAAAGTTTTCAGCGGAGCGCAGATGCGCTCGCCGACTACGGGATGCTTCTTCATCACCATAATTTCTTCCGACGTTAGGGGCCCGGGCTTCAGCAGAATCGAATCGGGGACGACGACCTTGCCGATATCGTGCACGATCCCCGCGCGTCGCAGCGCTTTGATGTGTTCTTCCGGAACGCCCAGAACTTCACCCATGCGCGCGGACATCTCCGCCAGGCGCTCGCAGTGCCCGTGCGTATAGGGATCGCGCGCTTCGATGCTATACGCGAGGCTGAGCAGCACCGCTTCGGCATTTTCCAGTTCGTCCGTGTATTGCTTCAGTCGCAGCAGGGAGCGCGTGCGCGCGAGAAGTTCGTTCAAGTCAATCGGCTTGCTAAGGAAATCATCGGCGCCGGCGTTAATGCCCATGATCCGATCCTCCGTGGCCGATAGGCCGGTGATCAGCACGACGGGAGTGAGGCGCGTTTCGGGCGTGGCTTTGATGTGACGGCAAACTTCAAAGCCGTCCATGCCGGGCATCAGAATATCGAGCAGAATCAGATCGGGACGGAACGAAGCGCATTCAACGATCGCGGTGGGACCATCGCTGGCGTCGCGAACTTCGAATCCCTCGCGGCGCAGCAGCAAGCCCAGCGCGGTGCGCGCGACGGCTTCGTCATCAACGATCAGAATCTTGTCGTGCATAAAAGCGCGTTCAGGCTCCCAGCCAGTTAAGGCAAATCAAAATAGCGAGCTTTTTTTGAGGCGGACCGCACGTACCGGGTTGCCAACTGGCAATCGGACCTGTGGGATGGGATACGTTCCGCAATTAAACAAATGTATCGCGTCCGCGAAAATCGAACAACCCTGGAATTGAGGCTTGCTGCGAGGCTGCAAACGATTCTTTGGCCGAGGACCGCGCGACTGCGTCCGTTTCGGGCGCTATTCCCGGCGCAGCGTGGCTTCGATCAGGCCGTGCGGCTCGTCGGTGGGAAGGAACACTTGCGCCGGGTTATCCATGCCGAAGGGAGAAAGATCCACGAGGTTGAAATGCTTATTGGGCAGCGACAAGCGGATTTCGCGCACGCGCTCGAAATTATTCAGCACCACTTCGCCCATCGCGTAGAGCGTGTGCTGCAGCGATTCGCTAGCGTGCTCGGCAAAAGTTTCGAGGATCGTCTGACGGATTCCGTGCCAGTGCTGGCTGAATTCGATCTCGCCGACTTCGTACAGCCAATCGGCGTGAATCGAAGTGGAAAGTATGCGGTTGCGGTCTTCCTTTAGCGTGGTGTAGGGATCGCGCAAGAACTTGTCGAACGCGGACTTAGTGGTCTTCAGCACAATCAAATCCGCGATGCCTGCGCGAATAGCCGCGCCCTCGCGCGTGCAGATGAGCTTCGCGGTGCGCTTCTCATCGCCTCCGCGCTGAAATGCGGACGCATGGGGCTTGCCGCTGCTCACGATCCGGTTCCAGATATTTTCGGCGGCCTCGATGCTCACGCGGGAGACCTGCGGGTTGTACGTCCGGAAATGCTCAATCAGGTGCTGGCAAAACACCTCGACGGCTTCCACTGGATATTGCCGCGCCAGAACGTAAACCGTGTTCTTCATCGTGTCGGTGGGAAGGATTTTGGAATTGTCGCCCTTGGTGTGCGCGGCTTCGAAATCGCCTTCGAACGAAATGGCGAGAGTTAATTCGCGGATATCGTGGCGGCCATCCTGGCGAACCACGCGCAGCAGCCGGATGCCCGATTTGCCGTAATTATTTTCCGTGAGCTTGATCGGCATGCGTCAGCTCCCGCGATAGGTGGAATACCCGTAAGGACTCAGAAGCAGAGGAATGTGGTAATGGCCCTTCTTATCGTGAACTTCGAAGGCGATGACGACTTGCGGATACAGGCTGCGAATCTTGTGTTCTTGAAAATATGGCTGCGTTTCAAACGTGAGGCGGTAAATGCCTTTCAGCAGCGCGCCGGGCTCGAGAAGATGGCGGA
This sequence comes from uncultured Acidobacteriota bacterium, assembly GCA_963804625.1. Classification (GTDB taxonomy): domain Bacteria; phylum Acidobacteriota; class Terriglobia; order Acidiferrales; family UBA7541; genus Palsa-295. The sequence goes on from CAWDRJ010000004.1 coordinate 170,371, forward strand.
GGCGCCCATCGGCATCGGTGGCGCCGCGGCTGATTTCGTTCCAGCCGGCGCCCTTCTGAATTTCCAGTGTGACTTGCACGCCTGCGGCGGGGCGTCCGAGAGAAGTATCCAGCACGTGCGTGGTAATTTGGCTCATTGCGCGAGAAGCTTCTCCAGGCGCCGCCGCGTGATTTTTTTCTGCTCGTCCGCGGCGATGCGCAATTCCACTTCCGGTTCGTTGGCCAGACGCTCTTGCAGCGATTTCAGGATTTCCTCGCTGGTTTTTCCGGCGGCGCTGATGAGGAAGACCTGGCCGAACGTCGCCTGATAGGCCTGATTCGCCGCGGCCAGCACTGCCAGCGTATCGGGCGATGCTTTCTGCGCCACGGATTGTTCGCCGGCGGACCAGCGTCGCGCGGTTTCTGTTTGCTTCGCCGAGGCTTTCGTCGCGCCGATCGCGGGATGCGCGCGAAATGCCACCAGCCAATCCTTGCGCTTGAGTGCTTCCCAAGCATCATCCGAAGCGTCGTAGAGACCAGCCGCGTCGGCGAAAGGACGGCGAGCGAGCACTTGCTCGACCCATTTTTTCGAGCCGCAGCAATCGTGCAGGGCCTTTGCCGCTTGCGCGCGAGGCATCTGGTTCAATCGCTCGATGCCGGTGAGCCGGTCAGCGGCCTGCGCAGCACGGCCGAAAACACGAAAGCGGCTGACTCCGCCATCCGGGATAATGTTCAGACGAACATGCGTGGCCTCGCCCGCGTCGTGCAACTGCTTTTGAAAAACGTGGCGATGATTCGGCTTCAGGGGAGTCCGGGAGAGAAGCTGCCGCCAACCCGCAGCGGCTGTGGCGGACGTGAGCCGCGAAATTTCTGCTTGGCTGCCTTCCGCGTGGCAGACTTCCACCGAACAACTATCCGGGAAATTGCCTTTGAAGTGAGCGGTGTCAATCTCGAGGCGATGAATTGTGCCGGCCATTCCCAATTTCACGATCACCCAATCGTGGCCGGGGCCTCGACGGCGACGCGTTTCCCAACCGTCGCTCATAACCTTGGAGCGTCCGGGCATCAGCAGGTTCAATGGCTCGCTGTAAAATTGGTCGCTGGAGGCCACTGGATGCCCGCCGCTTTCGACTGCGGCCAGATCGAACTCGTGTTTTGCCATTCGCGCCGCGTCGGGTACTACTTCTCCGTGGAGACGCAGCCGCGCGACGCCGCCATCGGGATAAATCTTCATCCGTATGTGCGTGAAACGCCCGCAGTGGGCGATCGGGAAAGGATTCTGCGAATCTCCTTTCAACTCGGTCTCAGGAAGGAACTCCGTCCATTGCGCCGCGGCCTGAAGCTTTTTTAATTCCTCCTTGTCCGCAACTGCGCCGCGCAGCTCGCAGCCTTCGAGCGAAAAGCGAGCGGGATAATTCCCGGTGAAAAAGCTGGTGTCCACTACCACGCCGCGCACAATTCCCGGCAAGCCCAGCCGGATGATGCACCAATCGCAACCCGGCGTGCGTCTGCGGCGCGTTTCCCAACCGTCCATCCAGTGGCCGCGGTCGGTGAACTTCTCTACAAAAATCGGCTTCGAGTGCTTTACCAAGCTTTCCTTGGGACCGAAAAATTCGTCGTTAGCCGCAATCACGCGCCCGCCGAGCCGCTCGGCCACCAGATCCACAAATTCAGTGAAATCATTCATACAGCGCCTCGCAGCAATACGTGCCCGATCGGGCTCGCAGAGAATTCTCCGCGTTCGCAAATTTTGCGTCCGCGCAAGAAAGTCGTGACGACCGTTCCTTTCAGTTCGCGGCCTGCATACGGCGTGATTTTGTGCCGGTGCAGCAATTGCGCCGGATCCACGCGAAATTTTTCGTCGGGATTCCAGATCACAAAATCCGCGTCGCAGCCCACCGCGATGGAGCCTTTCTTGCGATCCAATCCCGCGAGACGCGCCGGTCCCGCGCACAGCCACCGCGCAATCTGCGTGACAGCATAGCCGCGCGAGCTTGCCTCCGTCCAGACGGCAGGCAAATTGAGTTGCAAGGACGCGATGCCGCCCCACGCGCGCAGGAAATCGCCCTCTTCGGGCAGCTTCATCGCGGAAGGACAAGGAGAATGATCGGTGGCGATGAAATCAATTATGCCGTTGGATAGCCCTTCCCACAATTTTTCGCGATTCTCGCGTTCACGGATCGGCGGCGCGCATTTGAATTCCGTGGCGCCATCGGCGATTTCTTCGGCAGCGAATGTCAAATAGTGTGGACACGTCTCTACGCTGACCTTCGAGCCCTCATTTCGCGCATGCTGCAAAACGGGAATCGCATCGGACGATGACAAGTGCACGATGTGAATTCGCGCGTCGAATTCCCGGCTTAGCCGCAGGAGCAAGGCGATCGCTTCGTTTTCCGCATCGCGCGGCCGAGACGCGAGCCAGATGCCATAACGGCGCGGCGATGCGTTCTTCGCAAGATTGGCGACGGCTTTTTCGATCGGCTCCGGCATCTCTGCGTGCGCCAGCAGTGGCGCGCCGAGGGTCGCCAGTTCCGGCAACGCCCCGCGGAGGTGTTCCTTCGTCACGTGTTCAAATTCCGGAACGCCACTCGGAACGAGGAAACATTTGAAACCGAACACGCCCGCTTGCCACAGCGGCCGCAGTTCAGCGACATTCCCGGGAACTACGCCGCCCCAAAATCCCGCGTCCACCCATAGTTTTCCCGCCGCAGCTGCCAGCTTTTCGCGAAATGCCACAGCGGAGGAGGTTGCCGGAATGCTGTTGAGCGGCATTTCAATCAACGTCGTGACGCCGCCGGCGGCCGCGGCGCGAGTGCCGCTGGAAAAACCTTCCCAATCGGTGCGGCCGGGCTCGTTGATATGCACGTGGGTGTCCACGATTCCGGGCATCACAACCAAATCGCCCGCCTCGTGAATCGCGACTCCCGCCGGAACATCGCTGAACTCGCTCAAAGCAGTTATCGCGCCGTTGCGTACGTGGATCGCTGCGGCGCGTTCTCCTTCGGGCGTGACCACGCGCTTACCCCGGACGACCAGATCGTCTGTTGCGCTGGCCGCCGACGTTGAATTAAGCGAACGATCCGGAGACTTCATCATCTGCGCTCAGCGTGCCAGACTTTCGATGAATTCGGCGAGTAAATTCCGCGCGACTGTGCGGCGATAGCGCGATGTGGAGCGAATGTCGTCAATCGGCGCGATTTCATTGGCCAAGGTCTCCTGTGCTGATTTCACGAGTTCCGGGTCTGGCTGCCGGCCGCGCAGCACTTCCTCTGCGCGCGTCGCGCGGAGCACCGTGGGAGCGACGCTGCCGAGAACGATTCGCACGTCGGCGATTTTGCCGGCCTCGACGCGGGCCGCCGCTGCGCAGCACACTTTTGAAATCGCCTGCGCGCGCCGCGGGCCTACTTTCCTGAAGTACTGCTTCCAGGCGTGCTTGTTTCGCGGTAGGCGAATCCGGCGAATCAGTTCCGCCGGTTGCAAATCCATCTGCTTATAGCCAGAATGAAAGCGATGGTAAGGGATCCAGCGCGCGCCGCTCGCGGAAACGATTTCGATTTCCGCATCGTATAAGAGCAGGGCGGGCGGCGAATCGGCGGCCGGTGAGGCGTTGGCGATGTTGCCTCCCAGCGTGCCGCGATTCTGCGTGGCGATGCTTCCCGTTTCGGCGGCGGCGCGGCACAACAGCGGAAATTCGCGCGCGAGAACTTCGTGACGGCGAACTTCTGTGTACGTCGTGAGGGCGCCCAACTCGATGTGATCGGCGCTGGCCGCGATGCCGTGCAATTCCCGAAAATTCCAGATGTTCAGATACTTTCTGTGCGGCAGTTTTCCCGCTTCCAGCAAAACCATCAAGTCCGTGCCGCCGGCGAATGGCTTCCAGACGCCCGGCTCCTTCGCCATGCCGTCGAGCGCGGCGGCAAGGTCGCGCGGCGTCTCCATGTGATACGCCGGGAGATACGCCCTCACGCGCCGAGCCTCGTTTGCGATTCGGCCGCGCCGGAATGGCGCATCGCTTCGACCACCGATTCGAAAATTTTCATGTAGCCCGTGCAGCGGCAAAGATTCCCGGCGAGGCCTTCGCGAATTTCCGCGTCATTCGGCTGCGGAATACGCGCGAGGAGATTGACCGCCGCGAGAATCATCCCGGGCGTGCAAATGCCGCACTGCGCACCGCCGCAGGTGAGAAAAGCCTGCTGCACGGCGTGCAACGTTCCGGCGCGGGCGTCGGCGATCCCTTCGATCGTGCGAATCTTCGTGCCTTGCGCTTGCAGCGCGGGGATCAGGCAGCTATTTACTAGCGCGCCATCCATCTCGACCGCGCATGCGCCGCACTCACCTTCGCCGCAGCCTTCTTTTGTTCCGGTAAGTTTCAATTGTTCGCGGAGAACATCGAGCAGGCGCGCCAAGGGGTACGCTTCCAGCGCCACGCGCTCACCATTGACTTCGCAAGTGATGGAAACTTTGCGCGGCGCGTCAGACATGCGCGCCTTCCGGAATCGTCACGCGTGTTTTGCGCGGCAGCGCGGCGAGCAACTCGAGCAGAGTTTCGGGTGTGATGGGAATCTTGCGGATGTCAGCGCCGGTGGCATGGGCGATTGCATTTGCAATCGCCGGAGCTGTGCCGTCTAGTGGCAATTCGCCGATGCCCTTCGCGCCGGCCGGGCCGCGTTCGTAGGGAATTTCCTCAAAGAAAACACGAATGGGCGGCAGGTCCATAGAGGTCGGCATCACGTAATTGGTCATTTGCGCGTTGACCATACGGCCTTCCTGCCACACCACATTTTCGTAGAGCGCGAAGCCTATGCCTTGCGCGACGCCGCCTTCGATCTGTCCCGCGGCGAGCGCGGGATTGAGCACCTTGCCCACTTCCTGCACCGCGACGAAATCTTCGACGCGAACTTCGGCGGTGCGCGTGTCCACGGAAACTTCGGCGACGTAAGCGGCCCAGGCGTAAGCGCCGTAGGCGTCGCCGCGATAGTGCTCATCGTCCCAGTGTAGGTCGCGCGGATGCTGATACTTGATGAAAGATTTCAGCGGGCCATGCGCGTCAATATATTTGGCGCAGGCTTGCGCGAAATCCGTGGCGCTGTTGCCCGCGCCGTCGCCATCGCCCGGTTTCAGCTTCAGTGCACCGCTATCGAGCAACGTTTTTTTCAGCGCCAGCGCTGCCGATTCCACCAGCTTGCCGACGATCATTGCCGTGCGCGACGCCACCGTTGGCCCGCTATTAGGGACATGTGCGGTGTCCGGCTGCAGAATTTTTATTTGATTGCACTCAAGGCCCAGCGCATCGGCGGCGATCTGCGAAAAAATCGTGTTCGTGCCTTGGCCCATCTCGGTGCTGCCGGCGAGGACGTTCACGGTGCCGTCGCGCAGCGCTTCCATTGCTACTTCGGAAGCCAGATATTCTTCGCCCGAGCCGGTGAATCCAGCGCCGTGCAAGAACGACGCGAAGCCGATTCCCTTCTTGATCGCGGAGTGCGTGTGCGTGCGCGCATTCTCTTCCGCGAAACGCTGGCGCTTGGCGCGGTAATCGCTGAGCATAAACGCACGGTCGAGCAGCGCATTCATGTCCACTTTTTCTTTCACGATCTGGCTGACGGCCAGCGTATCGCCCTGGCGAATGAAATTGCGGCGGCGCAATTCATCGGGCGTGATGCCAACTGCAGCGGCCACACGATCGAGATGGCGCTCGAGCGCGAAAACGCTTTGCGGCGCGCCAAATCCGCGGAAGGCGCCGTGCGGCGGGGCGTTGGTGGCGACGGCGCGGCTGCGAATTCGCACATTCGGGCATTGATAGGGTCCGGCGGCATGAATCGTGCCTCGCGAAAGCACCACCGGCGAAAGAGTTTCGTACGCGCCGCCGTCAATCGTGAAATCAATCTCCATCGCGAGGAGCTTGCCGTCGCGCGTGACGGCGGTGCGATGGCGCGTTTTTGAAGGATGGCGCTTCGTGGTCGCAACCATGTCTTCGGCGCGATCGTAAATTATTTTTACCGGGCGCCCGGATTTTTGCGCGAGGAGCGCGGCATGGGCGGCGATCATCGAGGGGTATTCTTCCTTGCCGCCGAAACCGCCGCCGGTTTCTGTCTGAATCACGCGCACGCGATCTTTGGGCAAGCCGAACAGAGTCACCAGCGCTTTATGCACGTAGTAGGGACATTGCAGCGAGCCCCACACCGTGACGCCTTCGGCGTCGTTCACTTGCGCGATTACGCCCTGCGGCTCGATGTAGAGCTGTTCCTGCGCGCCGGTTGCGTACTCGCCCGCGACGATGATATCGGCGCTGGTCCACGCTTTGTCGACGTCGCCTTTTTCCACGCGGAAGGTTTTGAAAATGTTGTCCCGGCCCCAGATGATTTCCTTGCGCGCGAGCGAATCCCCAATCGAAAAAATCGCGGGGAGCGGTTCGATTTCAATGCGCACGTTGCGGCGCGCTTCTTCGAGCAGATATTTGTCGTGGTGAGCGAGCAGGACCACCGGTTCTTCGCAGTGGTTGACGAATCCGTCAGCGAGGCAAGGCTGATCTTCAATCAGCAGCGCGACGCAATTCTCACCGCAGACATCTTGCGCGGTGACGATCGTAAATTCGTTCCAAGGAATATCGCCCTCGTAACGAATCTCGCGAATGCGGCCCCGCGGCGCGGGACTGCGCACGGTGACGCCGTGGAGCATATCCGGAAAAACGAGGTCATCAACGTAGCGCGCACACCCCGTGACTTTTTCGCGCCCTTCCTTGCGAGGCACCGATTTTCCGATACTGCGCGTTTCCAACGGAAGCCGCCTTAATAGGGGATTTTATCCTCTTTCTCCTGCCAGGCGCGAAATGCGGCCAGTGCGCCATCCTGCACAAGTTGGATCATGGGAATCTGCCGCTCGGGATGCGGGCGGCCGATTTCCTGATATATGAAAGCGTCGTCAAAGCCGGCGCGCGCCGCATCTGCCGCGGAGTTCGCGTAATAAACGCGTGCGGGACGCGCCCAGTAAATCGCACCGAGGCACATCGGGCACGGCTCGCAGCTGGTGTAAATCTCGCAGCCTTGCAAATCGAAACTGTTGAGTTTGCGGCAGGCCGCGCGGATGACGACGACTTCGGCGTGCGCGGTGGGATCGTTTGTCGCGGTCACTTCGTTCGCGCCTTCCGCGACGATTGCGCCGTCTTTCACCACGACCGCGGCAAAGGGACCGCCGGCGCGCTGCTGGACATTCTCCAGCGATAGCGCGATAGCGCGAGCCATGAAGGCGTCCGGCGTGGTAGTCATTTGGTTTCCGCGTGCAGCCACCTCGTGGATGCGATGCAAAAGATTGTAGCGCAGGCTCTCGCCGGAAGCCGCAGAATGTGCCTCCGTAATCTTTCGGCTGTTGTTGGCCTTTAGCCTGTTCTTTGTCCTTAACGTCTTCGGTCTCTATCTGTGTTCATCAGTGTTAATCAGTGTTGCGGTTGCGATCTCAAGAGTCGGCAAATACCCCGCCGCGAACGAGCGCTCCTTGCGCCGCCAGAAATAAAGCAGCGCGCTGCCGATCAAAATCAGCGCGACGGAAAGTCCCGCCCACATTCCGGGCGCGCCCCAGCCGACGCGGAAACAGAGATACGCGCCGAGCGGCAGTCCAATGAACCAGTAGAAAAACAGATGGCACAACATCGGAGTGCGCGTATCGCCCGCGCCGCGCAAAGCGCCGGTGGCCACCGTTTGCATCCCGTCGAAAAGTTGGAAAAACGCCGCGACGAAAAGCAGTGCGCTGGCCGCGGGAATCAATTCAGCGTCCGGCGTGTAAACGCGCACGATCTGGCGCGGGATCAGAAAGAGCGCTATGGCCATGCATCCCATGAAGCTCGTTCCCAGCAGCAACGCAGTCCAACCAGCGCGGCTTGCGCCATGCGCGTCACGACGTCCCAGCGCCTGACCGACCCGCACGGCGGCCGCAGCGCTGATGCCCAGCGGCACCATATACGTGAGGCTGACGGTATTGAGCGCGACCTGGTGACTCGCGAGCGGTACAGCGCCAAGCTTGCCGATGAGCGCCGTCGCAACCGCGAAGACGCCAACTTCCATGCCAAATTGCGTGGCGGCCGGCAGCCCCAGATAGACGAGCCGCCATACGCGCGTAAAATTCGGCAAGCGCGCAGCGTTCCGCAGACCGGTTTTATTGCGATGGTCGCAATAGAGCGCATACGCGAGGAGCACCGCCATCATGTACGTGCGCGCGAAGCACGTGGACCAGCCGGAGCCCACCGTGCCCATTGCGCGAAAACCAAGATGGCCATAAATCAAAGCCCAATTACCGGCAAGGTTCACGAGGTTGGCCGACACGAGCGCAAACATGACGGGCTTGGCCATGTTCATGCCCTGCAAGTAGCGGCGGAAAACGAAATACAGCAGCAGTGGCAACGTGCCCCAATTGAGCGCGCGCAAATATGGAATCGCTTGCTGCAAAACCGACGCCTGAATATCGAGCGAGCGCAGCAGCGGCCCAAAAACCCATACGACGCCCATCAAAACCGGGGTGATGCCCAAACTCAGATACACGCCGTTGACCAGCGAGCGGTGGCAGTCCTCCACGTCACCCGCGCCGTAGGAATGTGAAACCAGCGTGTCGAGTCCGAGCATCAGGCCCGTGCCGAAAATCGCGGCGGAGTTGAAAAGGATGCTGCCCAGGCTCACAGCGCCAATCGCCACGGCGCTATCGTGCTGGCGGCCCACCATCATGGTGTCCACGATGGCCATGGTCATCCACCCCAATTCGGCCAGCACCAGCGGCAGCGCCAGGCGAATCATGGGGCGCGCCTCTTCCGCGATGTAATGTAAAAACAGCCGCTTAATCATGAAAACGCAATCCTGGCGACGCGAGCGAATCCACTTCGGGCAGGCTCTGCAGATTCAAAGCACGCAGTGGCAATCCTATGCGCCACGAGTTTATACTTTTATGGCTTTGGCGTCTCCCGATTGCGAAAGCGCATAATAAACTTCGCGTTCACCGTTGCGCGCAAACGCGCCATCGCAACCCCAGCCTGGAGAACGATCCAATAGCGGATGCTCACGCGCATCCGCACGTAAGCGTTAGCCAGGAGGAATCCATGCCAACAAAAGAAAAGTGCGTCGTATTGCCGGGCAGCGCTCGCGACGTGATGCCGGGCGCCACGAAAGTTGGTCCGGCAGACCCCAAATCGCAGATCCAGGTGACGGTGTTTCTGCGGCGCGGAACTCCGCTGAAGAAAGTCTCGCCAGCGCAGCGCCCGCGCCTCACCCGCGCGCAATTCGCTGCGGCTCATGGCGCGAGCCCCAGCGACATCAAGAAGATCCGCGCGTTCGCGAAAGAATATGGCTTGAAGGTCGTTGAAGAAAGCGCTGCTCGGCGTTCGGTGATTCTCGGCGGCACGGTTGAAGCGTTCACTCGCGCCTTCGGCGTTGAACTGAACCGCTACCAGCACCCCGGCGGTACTTGCCGCATGCGCACCGGCACGATTCAGATTCCGGCGAACCTGGATGGAATCATCGAAGGCGTATTTGGCCTCGATAACCGGCCGCAAGCGACGGCGCATTTTCGCATACGGAAAAATAGTCCGAACGCCGTGAGCGCTCAAGCCGCTGCGAGTTCTTTCACCGCGCTGCAAGTCGCGCAAGCCTACAACTTCCCTGCCAACACCGACGGCACAGGACAAACGATTGGCATCGTCGAATTAGGCGGAGGCTATCGCGCGGCCGATCTCACCACATATTTCAAGAATCTCGGCATCACCGCACCTAAGGTCACGGCGGTCGGTGTGGACGGCGGCACAAATTCACCGACGGGAAGCGCCAGCGGTCCCGACGGCGAAGTGGAACTCGACATAGAAGTGGCCGGAGCAGTCGCACCCGGTGCGCAGATCGCGATGTATTTCGCTCCCAACACCGATCAAGGGTTTCTGGACGCGCTGACCACCGCCGTCCACGATACGACTCTGAAACCCTCGGTCGTTTCCATCAGCTGGGGTGGTCCAGAAAGTTCCTGGACGCAGCAGGCGCTCAACGCGTTCAATTCGGCGTGCGAAGACGCTTCGACCATTGGCGTCACCGTGCTGGCTGCTTCGGGCGACGACGGCTCGACCGACGGCGTTACGAGCGGCACGCCGACGGTTGATTTTCCCGCGTCGAGTCCCTTCGTGCTCGGTTGCGGCGGCACCAAGCTCGCGATTTCGGGCAGCTCTATTTCGAGCGAGCAAGCGTGGAACGAATTGTCCGCCGGCGAAGGCGCGACCGGTGGAGGCGTCAGCGAAGTCTTTGCGCTACCGACTTTTCAGCAATCCGCAAACGTCCCGAAGGCGCCGAACGGATTCGTCGGGCGGGGCGTGCCCGACGTCGCCGGCGACGCCGATCCGGAAAGCGGCTACAACGTGCTGGTGGACGGAGATCAGACCGTGATTGGTGGAACCAGCGCCGTTGCGCCGTTGTGGGCTGGACTTTTGGCGCGCATCAACCAATCGCTGGGAACGAGCGTGGGCTACCTGAATCCGTCGCTATATGCCGCGAATGTGGAAAGCACGCTGCACGACATCACCAGCGGTAATAATGGCAGCTATTCGGCCGGGCCGGGTTGGGATCCGTGCACGGGGCTTGGCACGCCGAATGGAGCAGCGTTGCTCGCGGCGCTGGCGACCCAGAGCACAAAGCCGACTAAACAAGGTGCTTCAGGCAAAGACAACACAAAATCTGCAAAAAGCAAGCCCGCGCCAGCAAAGCGAAAGAAAAAATCCTCATCCAAAGGAAAAAAGTAAGCCTCATGTCGGGGTCGCCGCTTGCGGTGTCCCAGCCTGAGACGGATCCGCGACGCTGCAAGGGTGCTAGTAGCTCGTCTTCGAAGGGCTTTCGTTGAGCTCTTCCCACACGGCGTAACTCATGCCGGCAAGGGCTCCGGTAAATATCAGATAGAAGACCAATTTTTTCCGCCGGCGCTTACGCGGCTGTACGACTTGCGCGTTATTGGACTGCGTGTCCTGAGGCGCGGCATCGGCCGCGGGCGCGACCGCGGCGGGTTCCAAATCCATCCTCACGCGATAAGATTTTCCGGCCGGGATGGTGTGCAGCTCGCCTTCGTTGTCGAGCACAAGCGTACCGCGATACGCCGAAATCACGACCTCCACCGGACTGGTGATCGTCACTTGGCCATACGACGGCACCCCATCGGCGGCTCGCAAGATGCCCTCGGGAATTTCCAGTTCGATTTTATCCGCGCCGTTCGAAGCAAAGCCTACCGTACCGTGCGCAACCACCGCGTGCACGATCGTGGAATTTTGCGCCAACGTAGCGGCGCTCGATGCGAGCAAGTAGAGCTGGTTCGTGCCGAGCTTCAAACGCAGCGTTCCTCCGGTGTCGGTCTCAACGGTGTCGCCGGGATACACCGTGGTTCCGACGGCGAGCTTGGCGTTGTCCACGCTTGCTTGCTGCGCTTGCAGGACCAAGCCGAGCGGCTTTTCATTCGCCGCAAATCCGGGAATGTCCAGCAGGCCAATCACCAACACCACGACCAGGCAAGCGCGCGCAATCAATCGCAAAGGATCCTCCGAGAGGGTACAAATTGAACGTAGGCGCTGAGGCAAAAACCGTCAACGAACAAGGCGCGCGATGATGCGTAGGAATTAACGTTGTAGTGGACGTGTAGTGGAAATTCCCCGTGATTCTTTCAAAAGCCGGCGGTCGGCGGAAGTTCGGGATTTTGTAGCGGCGGTCTTTAGACCGCCATCGCTGCCACAGCGAATCACACACCATTTTGCAAACCACAAGAGCATTGTCATCCCGAACGAAGTGAGGGATCTCTCTTCGCTTTTTGCCTTTCCTTTTCTTTCACTGCATCAACGCCTCCTCCGAGTAGTATAGTTTTTGGTCCTGGGGAGGGCCGTAAATGTCATTCTGCCGGCGCGTTGCCGCACTTGGTTCAGTCATCATTTCGATCGCGATAATGAGCACGGCCGCGCCTGCGCAAAATGCGCCGGCGACTCAGACGACCGCCAGCGAGCCGCAATTCAATCCGCGCATGTATCAGGATCTACAGTGGCGATGCATCGGACCCTTTCGCGGAGGACGCACTGTCGCCGCCACCGGTGTCCCCGGCAAACCGAATCTTTTTTACATCGGCGTGAATAACGGCGGAGTGTGGAAGACGACCGACGCCGGCCGCACCTGGATTCCGATTTTCGATAAAGAACCCACCGGCTCGATCGGCGCGCTGGCGGTCGCTCCTTCGAACCCAGACGTAATTTATGTCGGCAGCGGCGAAGGTCTGCGGCGCCCCGATCTCTCTACCGGCGATGGAATCTACCGGTCCACGGACGGCGGAAATACCTGGACGCACCTCGGCCTGCGCGACGGCCAGCAAATTACGAACATTCTGGTGGACCCACACGATCCCAATCGCGTTTTCGTCGCGGTGCTGGGGCATCCATACGGGCCGAACGACGAGCGCGGCGTTTTTCGTTCGACCGACGGCGGTCAAACCTGGGAAAAGATCCTCTACAAAGACGAAAACACCGGCGCGACGGACCTGGCATTCGATCCCACCAATCCGCAAATCCTCTACACCGATTTGTGGAATTCGCGGCGCCCGCCCTGGACCACCGGCGGTCCGCTCGAGGGCCACACCGGAGGGCTTTTTAAATCCACGGATGGCGGCGACACCTGGAAGCCGCTAACCAAGGGCTTGCCGACGAACGAGCAAGGCCTCGGCCGCATCGGAATCGGCATCGCACCCAACGATCCGAACCGCCTCTACGCACTCGTAGACGCGCAGCCGGAAGTCGGGGGCCTCTATCGCTCCGACGACGCCGGCGAAAGCTGGCAGCGCGTGAATCACGAAGAACGCATCTGGGGTCGCGGCTCCGATTTCGCGTGGGTCCGCGTCGCGCCCGATAATCACGACGAAATTTACATCTGCAATACTTCCACGTACCGCTCGACGGACGGCGGCGTCACTTTCACCGCGATTAAAGGCGCGCCGGGCGGCGACGATTACCACACCGTCTGGATCAATCCGGAAAATTCGCAGATCATTCTGCTGGCGAGCGATCAGGGCGCGACGATCAGCGTGAACGGCGGCACCACGTGGAGCTCCTGGTACAACCAGCCGACCGCGCAGTTCTATCACGTGATTGCCGACAATCAATTCCCCTACTGGGTTTACGGCGGCCAGCAGGAAAGCGGTTCGGCGGGCACCACCAGCCGCAGCGACTGGGGCGAAATCACGTTTCGCGATTGGCATCCGGTGGGCACGGAAGAATATGGATACGTCGCGCCCGATCCGTTGCATCCGAATCTGATTTACGGCGGCAAGGTCACGCGATTCGACATGATCACCGGGCAAACGCAGGACGTTTCGCCCGTGATTTTGCGCACCGGGAAATATCGCTTCAATCGCACTGCGCCGCTGATTTTTTCACCGGCCGCCCCGCACACTTTGTATCTCGGCTCGAATGTCTTATTCATGACCAACGACGCGGGGCACACGTGGCAAATCGTCAGCCCCGATCTGACGCGCGAAGATCCCGGCGTACCCGCGAACCTGGGCGATCTGGCCGCGAATGATTCCGCCAAAGACAAGCATCGCGGCGTTATTTATTCGCTCGCACCTTCGCCGCTCGACGCGAACCTAATTTGGGCGGGCACCGATGACGGCTTGATCTGGATCACGCACGACGCCGGGCAAAACTGGCACGACATCACTCCCACGGAACTGACGCCGTGGAGCAAAGTTGCGCAGCTGGACGCATCGCATTTCGATCAGAACACGGTCTACGCCGCAGTGAATCGTTTTCGCCTCGACGATTTGCATCCTTACATTTATCGCACGCACGACGGCGGGCAGACGTGGCAGAAAATCACGAACGGTTTGCCGGATGATTCGCCGGTGAACGTGGTGCGCGAAGATCCCGTGCGCCAGGGACTGCTTTTCGCCGGAACGGAGAACGCGGTCTACGTTTCGTTCAACGACGGTGATTCCTGGCAATCGTTGCAACTGAATTTGCCGCCCAGTTCGATGCGCGACCTGGTGATTCACGGCGACGACATCGTAGTTGGCACGCACGGCCGCTCGTTCTGGATTTTGGACGACATCACGCCACTGCGGCAGATCAGCGAACAAGTCGCGGCGTCGAGCGCTTTCCTTTTCAAGCCCGGGCTTGCTTATCGCGTGCGGCGCAACGTAAATACCGATACGCCATTGCCGCCGGAAGAGCCGGCCGGCAAAAATCCGCCGGACGGCGCGATTTTCGATTACTACCTGCAATCGGGCGCGGCGGGGCCCGTTACACTGCAGATTATTGATGGCGGCGGACACGTGCTGCGCAGCTACTCCAGCACGGACAAGCCCGACGTCACCATGGAGCAGCTAGGCAAAGAATTGAACGTGCCGCTTTACTGGATTCGTTCGCCACAAATTCTTTCCGCGGCGGAGGGATCGCACCGTTTTGTGTGGGACTTGCGGATTCAGCCGCCAGGCGCGGTGCATCACCAATATCCGATTTCCGCGATCGTACATGACACGCCGCGCTACCCGCTCGGTCCCGCCGTGCTGCCTGGGAATTACACCGTGAAGCTCGACGCCGGCGGGCAAAGTTATCGGCAGCCGCTGGTGGTGAAGATGGATCCTCGCGTAACCACACCAGCCGACGAATTGATGCAGCAATTCGCGCTAGGTTCGCGGATTTGCGACGCGATGAACACCACTTACACGGACCTGGGGATGGTTCGCGCTCTGCGCGCGCAATTGAGAGATTTGGGGCGGCAAGCGCCTAAAGGCGAAATCACGGATGCGATTTCGGCGCTCGATCAAAAAGCCGCGGCGCTCGAGGGGAAAGCCCAGGGGTTTGGGCCGGCCGCAAGCCAGGATAGCTTCGCGCAATTGAATGGGCAATTCGGCCACTTGCTCGACGTAGTGGACGGCGCCGATGCCGCGCCCACGCAAACCGCGCAAGACGCTTTTGCTGATCGCCAGAAAGCACTAGCCGCTGTGATCGCCACGTGGGACGACATCCGCGCGCACGCCATTCCGTCGCTGAACGATCTGTTGCTGCGCGCCAAACTGCCCACGATTAATTTGGAGAGGCCGCTTGAACCCGAGGCGAACGACGCCGGCGACGACGAGCCGTAAAGGTTGTCATCCCAAGCGCAGCGAGGGATCTCTCTTCGACGTAAGACCTAAGCGCGCTCAGTGTCCCGGCGCGACCCAGCTGCCACCGACACCTCAAATCCTGTCTATCTTCGCCGCCAAAATAAAATCGCTCTCGGTAAGACCATTGATTTTGTGCGTCCACGTAGTGACTTCCGCCTTCCCCCACGCCAGCAAAATGTCCGGGTGATGCCCCTGCTCCTCCGCGATCGCGCCCACTTTGTTGACGAACGCCAGCGCCTGGCGAAAATCGGGAAAAGTAAACATGCGCACAAGGTAATTCCCGCCCACGACCTTCCACTGCGGGACTTGCTTAGCCAGATTTTCTAGATCTTTTCCAGCCAGCGGCGGAACTCCGCCCTTGCACGGCACGCAGGTTTTGCTCGCAAGATCGCTCATGAATGTAAACCTCCTCGAAATGAATGCCGCTTCCGATTCTACAGGAACCGGCCTTCGCCGGGTTATCGTCCGCCGAGGCGCGCATACAATCTCGCGGTGTAAGTCTCGGACCTCTTCTGCTATCCTTTTGCGCACGAAAGCTTGCCAGCGCCCGTTCAAGCACGAACTTGTGAGGAATAAAAATGCCTGACGAAGTCAGCGAATTGAAAGAACGCGCCGAAAGCGGCGAGCACGAACGCAGTCTTGCGCCCGTTACGTTGACCATGGCCGTGCTGGCCGTGCTGGTGGCCGCCGTCACACTGCTGGGGCACCGCGCGCACACCGAAGAGATTATTCTGCAGACGCGCTCGGCCGATCAATGGGCCTACTACCAGGCCAAGGAAATTCGCCGCCGCAACTACGAGCTTTTCCTCGACGAGCTTTCGGTTTTCTCGCTGCAAGATGCGAAGCAGATGGAAACGGTCAAGGAGAAGTACGCCAAAGAGATCGAGCGCTATACCGACGAACTGAAAGAAATCGAAGCGGAAGCCAAAAAGGCGGAAGCCGAAGTGAAAGTCGAAGAAGCCCGCGCGGATCGCTTCGATCTGGCGGAAGTGCTGCTGGAAGCCGCGCTAGTCATATCGTCCATCACGCTGCTGACGCGCAAGAAGCTCTTCTGGATATTTGGGATTGTGCTCTCGCTCACTGGAATCATCATCGGCGTTACCGGCTGGATGATTCATTAGCGCGTTATTGCTGACGCGACACCCGCAACAACGCAGAAGGTTTTGTAGCGGCGGTCTTCAGACCGCCATCGGTACTACGGCAATAATTACTTTGTTGGTAATAACGAGCCCGCTGTTATCCCGACAGAAGATCGCTCTTCGGCCCGACGAGGAATCTCTCTTCTGCTGTGGCGGCAACACCGATGGCGCACTAAAGTGCGCCGCTACAAAGGCGTCTCGCGGGCAGTTCCGCTGCGTCACCGCTGCCGAGCGGCGGCCGAATGCGCTTCCAGATATTGCCGCACGAACGCGCCGAACGCCTTCTCCAGCTTCAACGTGACCGGCCCTGGCGCGCCCCCGATCTGGTGCCCGTTGACCTCGCTGACTCCCAACATGCTGCGGTTCGTCGAGGATATGAAAACTTCATCGGCCCCGTATAAATCCTCAGGCCCCAGCGTTCGCTCCTCCACCGGAGCACCCACCGACGCGCCAATTTCAAGCAGCACGCTGCGCGTGATCCCTTGCAGGCATCCCGCTGTCGCTGGGGGCGTCGTGACACGACCGCCCTGCACACAGAAAATATTCGCGGCGGTACATTCCGCCACTTCGCCGCGCTCGTTGAGCAGCACGACTTCATCGAAGCCCGCCTGCTGCGCTTCGAAGTAATTCCAGACGTTGTCCAGCCACGAAAGCACTTTCACACCGGCCAAGGGAGAAGCCGCATAGCGGCCGTGCTCGCGCAGCCCGAGCCGCGCCGGTTCGCGATACGAAGGCAGATCGGCGGAGCACAAAATCAAATCCACGCGCGGAAAATTTTCGTCGCTGCGCCAAAAGCCGACCTGATTGTAGATCATGTAGACACGCGCCGCGCCTTCGCTCACTTTATTCGCACGCAACAATTCGTGAAGTTGCCCGCGCACCACGCCTTCCTGGAATGGAAACGGGCAATGCGTGCGCTCCGCGTCGCGCTCCAGGCGCTTCCAATGCCGCTCGAAGGCGAATGGAATGCCTTCATAGATCCGCGCGGTAGTGAAAAGCCCCCAGCCGTTCAGCAAGCCCGCTTGTCCCGGCGAAAGCCTCACCTCTTCAATCGGCTGCACGCGGTCATTATGAAAAACGAAACGATGAATCATCCCGCCTCCCTGCAAGCGCCCCTATATGTACAACATTCTAACGCAGAAGGCGCGCGCCCCGAGTATCAGACGAGGCACGCGCCCATCCAGTGTCGCGACCGCTCCAGCACAACAAAATCGCTACTTTCCTGCCTCTCTAAATCCGCTCTTAGGGCACGCATTCTGCGAGAAAGCCGCAAGCAAACGCCGCCTACGCCCGGCAATCTTTGGCCGATTAATTGCTATTCAACTCTATTGACACCAGAGAGTTCTACGCCTAGATTGTTCCTGTACGTAAAGGAGGGATGATATGCGATATTTCGCTAAGTCCTGCCTTATAGCCATTTTAATCGCGGCGATCATAAATATTCCGGCCTTTGCAGCGGACGAAAAGCCACTCGGCTTGGTCACGCAAGCCCTGCAAGCTCACTTGGGCGACGCGACGGTCGCGATCGGCACCACGGTGTACCCGGGCGATACAATCGCCACCGAAGTAGGCGGTACAGCTCGCCTGAAAATCGGCGCCGGCCAGATTTATCTGCTTTCTTCCAGCGCGGCCACTCTCTCGCAAAGTTCCAATGCGGTGCATGCCGTCGTCGCTCGCGGCACAGTCGGCTTTTCTTCCAACGGCACGGACCAACTTGCGCTGGAAATCCCAGAAGGGATTTTGCGCGCCGCGGATGGTGTGCCGTCCTACGGGCAGGTTACGATCATTAGTCCGCTGGAAGTGGTGATTTCGGCTTATCGCGGCACGTTGGTTCTGGATAATGACGGCGAACTGCACACGATTCCTGAAGGCAAATCCTACCGCGTGACCATGGATTTGCAGCCGGCCGCCGAACCGCAAGGTCCCGCGGGAGCGCCGACCAGCAGCAAGGTCACCTACCCCAAACGCCGCCACCTGGTCTTCGACCTAATCATGCTGGGAGCCGGCGCTGGCGCAGGCTACGCGCTCTGGTACCACTTGACGGAAAGCCCGTCTAACCCTTAAACCCACCGCGCAAGCAACTTGAGTGTGGAGAGACCTCGATCCAATCTTGGAGTGCGTCGGCTTGTCCCCGCCTTTGCAGAACTCAACGCTATCGAAAAAATAAAGGGATGAGCAGCCGCTCATCCCTCGGCAATACGACGGATTACCGCTTCTGGGAATAATTGCAGCTACCCGCTAAATGTGGCAGGAACGAATGCCCTGCTTCTCGAAATACTGCTGATGGTAATCCTCCGCGCGGTAAAACTCTCCAGCTGGCTGAATGTCCGTCACGATCGGCCGCTTGAAGACGTGGTCCTTTTCCAGCTCGGCCTTTGAGGCGCGCGCCTCCGCCTCCTGCTCCGCATCATGATAAAAAATCGCGGAGCGGTACTGCGTGCCGACGTCCGGCCCCTGGCGGTTCATCGTCGTCGGATCATGGCTCTTCCAGAAGACGCCCAGCAGCTGCATATAAGAAACCTTCGCCGGATCAAACTCCAGTTCCACAGCTTCCGCGTGGCCAGTCCGTCCCGTGCACACTTCTTTGTACGAAGGACTCTTGGCAGTTCCGCCGGTGTAACCGACGGTAGTCTTAGTGACTCCATCCACCTGCCGGAACGCGTCTTCCACTCCCCAGAAACATCCCGCAGCAAAAGTTGCGATAGCCATAACCTAAATCTCCTCGCCCAATAAATTTCACAAATGCCTGAATCTCAATGTTGCCACAACGCCGCGCCCCGGTCGAGCGAACAGCACTCGTCGCACGTGTCGTTAGCAAGTTAAAATGTCCGCTTTTTAGAGCACACGATATGTCCGGTTTGAGGTTGAGAGAGCAGCGCCGCCGTGACTGTGGGAAAGTGGGAATCCCGCGGTTTGGGCGGGATTTTCAAGCGCGGTGGGAAAGTCCGAAGGACTTTTCCACGGTGCGTCTTTTCCACAGTCTTCCCCCGCCCGTTTCGCTTCGTTTCGGGCAGGCAGGGCCATCCCTGCGCGTTATAGCGACCCACCGCGTGAGGTCCATAGCGAATGCTCCAGCTCTGATCGAGATGTTCGCAGACGGTGACCGAACATCCGGCGAGTGTTCCTCTCCAGCGCGTCGCTTCGATCTGCAGCGTTTGCCCGCCCACCACCACCGTGTTATCCCGGCTCACCACCCGCACCTGCTGCACCGAAAACAGCACGTCCAGATCCTTCCTGGGGCACGGCAGAAATGCGCTACCCGCCTGCAAGGCCGGCACCTGGAAGCGCTGATTGAACTCGGCCGTGTACTCCTGCTCCAGAAAAGCATTGGCTTGCTCCAACGTGCTCATCCCGCGCAAGCGCAATTCCTGAGGCAAGCGCCCCTGCCAGGTCCCAAAGCCTCGCTCCGAACGCCCGCGCGCTTGCGGGGAGTAGGCCGGGATCATCCGGATTCCTAATTCCTGCAGAGCTCGTCCCACTTGCGTCAGCCGTTCCGGATCGACCTTCCCTCCGGCTCGCGGCGTCCAAAAGAAGTGACTGGCGCGGTCGCTGTACAGGGCGCAGAAAATCCCTTCCTGCTCCACCACCTTGCGCAAAGCCCCCAACACCGTCATCGTCGATTCCTCTTCCACCAACTGCGCGTAATAGATCCGGCTCGTCGCATCGTCCAGTATCACCAGCAGGTCATACCAGCGATCATCTTGAAACCAGTGATGCCGGCTCCCATCGATGTGCAGCAGCATCCCCGCTAGGGGGCGGCGCTCTCGCTTGCGTCGATGCACCCCGCGCTTGCGCTCCCGGCTCACCAGGCCCGCTCCTTGCAGGGCCTTCTTGACCCAGGTGTAGCTCAAGCGAATCTGATGCTGGCTTCCCAACTTCTCGTGAAAATGCCGCACGTTCAGATCGAAATACTTCTCGCGATACAGCCTGAACACTTGCTCGACCACCGCGAGCGGCACCCGCCTGGGACGGGGCTTCCCCAGTCGCCGATCCAGCAACCCGTCCTAGCCATACTCCTTGTAGCGCCAGTGCCACCGCCGCATCTGGCGGTCGGTGATCCCGATAATCTCGGCTGCTTGCCACCAGGTAATCTTCTTCGCCAAAGCTCGCAAGATCACTTCTTGAATCTTCATCGTCCGCTCCAGGGCGGCCATCGGGTAGCAGTTCATGCATGCATCTTGCTCCCTGGCCGCTTCTACGAAAGCGGACATATCGTGTGCTAATTAGACCGGACACATCGTGTGCTAACGACAACAGCACTCGTCGCACGTTGACTTGCGTTCGGCTACCGCCTAACATGCTCTCCGATTCCTGATCCCACGCGCACTCACTTGGCTGAAAACTGATGACGTCTTCTGCCGCGAAATCCTTCTCGCGCCCCGCTGGCGTTCGCGCGTTTCTCAGAACGCAACTGCTGGTGTTTGTGGTTGCCGGCGCGCTGTTCGCCATCTTATGGTTCGCGAATGTGCGCGGACCGGGCATGGGCTTCGTGCCGATACTGCTCTACAGCTTCTTGATCGCAAATTTCACCACGCCGATTATGAATCGCCTGACTCCGCTGTGTTCGGGCCTCCGCCTTCCCTTGCATTGGATTTTGTATCTGGCATTCTTGTTTCTCACAGCCCTGGCCGTCACGGCATTGACGGTGGCACTCATACTGGCGGTGTATCGGCTTCCCCTCAGCTCGTTTTTCCCGCAGCTATGGACCAGCGGCAGACTGATCGTGCTCGTTATCTTGATCGTGGGGACCATCCGCCATTTGCATGACGAAACGCGAGTGCGCCTGGAGGTCCAGAATCGCGAACTGCAACGCGCCGTGGACGTTGAGAGCGCGCGATCGCAAGAGCAAGCGCAAGAGCTGGACAAGGCGCGGGAGATTCAAGAAGGTCTCTTGCCAAAGAAGATCCCTCAAGTGAAGGGATTGGAGGTGGCGGGAACCTGGCAGCCTGCCAGCGTCGTCGGTGGAGACTATTTTGATGTTCTAAAGTTCAACGAGGGAAAAATCGGAATCGGCATCGGTGATGTGGTCGGCAAGGGGATTAGCGCAGCCTTGTTGATGGCCAACCTGCAGGCCACTTTTCGGGCCTTCGCTGCGGAGGACGTCTCGCCGGGCGTTCTCACGGGGAAGTTGAACGAAGTGATCTTAAATAACATCGCTCCCGATAAATTCGTGACTTTTTGCTATTGCACGATTGACACCGCCGAAAAGAAGCTGACGTACGTCAGCGCCGGTCATTGGCCGCCCATCCTCTTTCACAAATCGGGCCAAGCCCTTCTCTTGAAGGAAGGAGGAGCGCCGCTCGGAATATTTCCGGGCCAGAAGTATGGAGATGCCGAGCTTCAATTGGAATCCGGGGATCGCCTTGTGCTCTATACCGACGCCCTCACCGAAGCAATGGATTCGGATGATCAAGAATTCGGCGAGCGCCGCTTGATGGATCTCGGCGCGCGCGACACTTCGTCAAACGCCTCCGAATTACTCGGCGCAATCAAGAAAGAAGTGGTCGGATTCTGCCACGGAAGTTTTCGGGATGATTTCACCCTGGTCGTCGTCGCGGTGAATTAAGAACTGTTTGAGTGATCTGTCTTCCTCCAGGCCGCCGCCCTGCATCAAGCGATCCATTTTGACTATGAATCTAACCGCGGAAAGTGTGGCCGCCATACTGCGGCACAAACGCTCCCACACGATGGTGTATACTTCGCAGCCGGAAATCAAAATGAAAATTACCGAGCCACCCTCTGATACGGAACCATTTTCCCTTCGCACTATTTTCAACATCGCTTGCGTTTTAATGCTCGCCGGAATTGCTGTTGTTCCGTCGTCCGCGCAACAGGCCGCGCCTGCATTCCCCGAAATGCGCTGGCGCATGATCGGCCCATTTCGCGGCGGTCGCGTGGTTCCCGTGACGGGTGTACCCGGCAATCCCATTGAATATCTGTTCGGAGCTGTCGGCGGAGGCGTCTGGCGTACCACCAACGGCGGCCGCACTTGGGAGCCGATTTTTGATGCCGAGCCGATCGCTTCGATCGGCGCAATCGCGGTGGCTCCTTCGGATCCGCGCGTAATTTACGTGGGCACCGGCGAATCGGACATGCGCTCGGACATTTCCTACGGCGATGGCGTGTACAAATCCACCGACGGCGGCGCCACCTGGCGCAACATCGGCCTGCGCGATTCGCAAAATATCGGACGCATTCTCGTGGACCCTCACGATCCCAATATCGTCCTGGTTGCCGCGCTGGGCCACGCGTTTGGACCCAATGCGGAGCGCGGCGTCTATCGCTCCACCGATGGCGGCGCTACCTGGACCAAGACTCTTGCGAAGAATGATGACACTGGCGCGATTGACCTCTGCTGGGACCCGGCGAACCCCGCAATCATCTATGCGGCGCTCTGGCAAACCCGCAGGCCACCATGGAGCGTTTATGCGCCGACGAGCGGTCCTGGCGGCGGTTTGTACAAATCCACGGATTCGGGAGTCACCTGGAATCAAATCACCGGCCACGGGTTTCCCAGCGAAGGGCTAGGCCGCATCGGCCTCTCCATTCCACCGGGACAAAATGGCAAGCGCATTTACGCCGTCGTGGATGCGCATGACGGCGGAATTTATCGTTCCGACGACGGGGGCGAAAATTGGCGGCGCGTTTCCGCCGATCGCCGCGTGTGGCAGCGCGGCTGGTATTTCGGCGGCATCACCGCGGACCCGCGCAATGTCGATATTGTCTACGTGATGGATACGGCGATCTACCGTTCGACCGACGGCGGCGAGCATTTCGAACCGATCAAAGCCGCGCCGGGCGGCGACGATTACCATTCATTGTGGATCGCGCCGAATGATCCGCAGCGCATGATCCTCGGCAGCGACCAAGGTGCGGCCATCAGCGTGGACGGCGCCGCCACGTGGAGTTCGTGGTACAACCAACCCACCGCGCAGTTCTATCACGTCATCACCGACGATCGCTTTCCGTATCGCGTTTACGGCTCGCAACAGGATAGCGGCACAGCCGCAGTCAGCAGCCGGAGCGATTATGGCCAGATCACTTTTCGCGATTGGTCGCCCGTGGGCGGCGAAGAAAGCGGCTACATCGTCGTGGACCGCACGGATCCCGATACCGTTTATGGCGGCGGGCCGTTTGGCGTCGTGCGGCGCTTCAATTGGATCACCGGACAATCGTTCGACATTTCACCCGCAGCGATTCGCTACAACAACGAAAAGCTGCGGTTTACCTGGACTTCTCCGCTGGTCGATTCACCGAGAGGTCCGCACGTGCTCTATTTGGGCGCGCAGTTCGTCTTGCGTTCGAGCGACCGTGGACAAAGCTGGCAAGCGATCAGCCCCGATCTGACGGTGAAAAGCGCCGGCGCTGGGACGGCCGCCGGATCGCAGGACGCTCAGAAAAAGGAAGAGGCGCGCGGCGTGGTGTATACCATCGCCGCTTCTCCGCTGCGCGCCGGCGAAATCTGGGCGGGCACGGACAATGGGCTGATCCAGCTTACCCTCGACGACGGCGCGCATTGGTCGAATGTGACCCCGCCGGACGTCGCCGAGTGGAGCCAGATCAGCCTGATCGAAGCCTCTCCGCATGACGCTGCGGACGCGTATGCCGCTGTCGATCGTCATCAGGTGGACGATCGCAATCCCTATGTCTATCGCACGCGCGATTCCGGCAAGACTTGGCAAAAGATCGTCACGAATTTACCGCCAGGCGGGTACGTGCACGCGGTGCGGGAAGATCCCAAGCGCAGGGGTCTGCTGTTCGCCGGAACTGAATTGGGTGTGTATGTTTCGTTCGATGACGGCGATCGCTGGCAGCCGTTGCAAAATAATTTGCCGGGGAGTTCGGCTCGCGATCTCGCGATTCACGACGACGATTTAGTCGTCGCGACCCACGGACGGTCTTTCTGGATTCTTGATGACATAGCGCCGCTGCGCGAACGGACTCCGGCGATCGCAGCCGAGGACGCGCATCTGTTCCATCCCGCAACGGCGATTCGCGTCCGGCGCAGCGAAAATCACGATACCCCGCTGCCGCTGGAAACGCCCGTCGGCGAAAATCCTCCGGCCGGCGCGATTTTCGACTACTTCCTGAAATCGCCGGCGGCCGAAGTGACTCTCGAAATCCACGACCAGCAGGGCAATCTCGTGCGCCGCTATTCGAGCGAAGACAAGGCTCCGGCGGTAAGCGAGCCACCCGAAATCCAAAAATACTGGCTGCCCAAATTCACGCCGCTGCCAAATTCCGCGGGCATGCACCGATTCGTGTGGGATTTGCGCTATGCGCCGCCCGCTTCGATGCGCCACGAATACGATATGACCGCGATTATCGGCGGTGGCACAGTGCTCCTGCCCGAAGGCCCCTTGGTGCTTCCGGGTGAATACGAAGTGGAGCTGAAGGTTGGCGGCCAGACCTCCAAGAGCACGGTCCAAGTGGATATGGACCCGCGCGTGCAAGTCACGCGTGAAGATCTAACGCGCCAGCTCGCGCTCGAGCAAAAAGTTGACGCGGCTCTGACGAAAGCCACGGAAACCGGTCAGGCAATCGCAAAAATTCGCGAGCAATTGAAGGCGCTCCGTACGAATCTCAGCTCGAAGCCCGACGCGAAAACGCTGCTGCAGACCGCGAACGAACTCGATAAACGCGCCGAGACAATTCAAGGCAACCCTCAGGCAGAGTGGCCGCAAACCCCCGGCGGCCTGATCGGAGTCACCGGTTCCTTGGGGGTGTTGGCCGTGTCCGTAGGAAGCGCCGACAGCGCTCCCACAGTCACGTCACAAACCGCGTTCGACGAAGCCACCAAGCAAATGAACGACATGCTCGCTCAGTGGGAGTCGCTCCAAAAAGGCATCGCGGCGCTGCAGAAGAAGTTGGCTAACTAAAAATCTTCAATTCTTCAAAAAACACTCGACGCGTGCCGCAGACCAGTACCGCCGGCGTCCTGCCAACTCTTGGAATTTGAGTTGGAATATGTAGCGGCGCACTTCAGCGCGCCATCGGTGTTGCCGCGACAACCGATGGCGGTCTAAAAACCGCTGCTACAACAGCGGGAGATTTTCGTTCAAGCTGCCTTCAACTCACGCCGACCGGTCAACCAACGCTGCGTTTCCGTTCGGCGCCGCCGCCGCTGCGCTCGCGGAGCGTTGCAGAATTTCCTCGAGCATTCCCGGAATTTCGAATACCGCTTGATTCTTCAAGGCCGCAGCATTCGCATGGAACCGCTGCAACGTTCCAGGCGCGATCATCGTTTCCACCGCACGCACGATCTCGCGAAAACTATGCAGCACGATCCCCACTTCCTTTTCCACCACCCACACAGCGTTGTAGCGTTCCTGCGGCAAAGTCCAGGCATTGCACTCCACAATCACCGGCAACTGCATCCGCAATGCCTCGCTCACGCTCCCTGGCCCCGGCTTGCCGATAAAAAAGTCCGCCAGCTGCATGTACATATTCACCTTGGTGGTAAACCCTTCCACAAACCGCGGCAAACGCGACGGCCGCGCGCGCAAAGCATTCGCCAGCTTTTCGTTTCTGCCGCAAATGTAGATAAGCTGCAGCTCCAACTGCGACGCGTCCAGTCGTTCCGCGATATCCAACATCACTTTCGAGCCGTAGCCGCCGAATAGAACAATTGCAGTGGGCAAATCCGGACACAGCCCCAAACGCACGCGCGCCGCGATGGGATCTTGTACGGGCGCCTCGTAAAAGCGCGGATGCAAAATCATCCCCGACGCTCGAAATATATGATCGTCGGAGTGGCCGTGCTCACGCGCCTGCGCCACCGCACGCGCCGAACCGCACACTACAAATTGTTGTTGGCGCTCGATCCAGAAATGCGGCGGGTAATCCGCGATGTCGGTAAGTACCGTAACGAATGGGCGTCCTGGATACGCTTTATTGAAACTTTCATATAGCGCGCGATTGAAATGCGGCACGAACGACACGACCATGTCCGGCTGCGTTTCCTTCCAATGCCGCTGCAGCATGCGCACCGTCGCAGAATGATACGACCAGATCGTGAACTGTAGCACCTTCATCAATTGCACGCTGCCCAGGGTCCACCCGCTGCGCAGCATCCAGTTGTAGTAATCCTCGATGCGTATCCCCGCATATTTCTTGAGGATATCCAGCTCATCCAGGAGTTCCTGTAGGTTCATAAGGCGAACATCCCACGAACGTTCCTGCGCCTTGATGGACATCTCCAGCGCCGTTGCGGCAGCACGGTGGCCGCCGCCGGCATCAAAAAAAACAAACTCGATTCGTTGCATGCGGGCGGAGTCTCGCATTGAGAAAGTTTCAGGCCGCTACAACAATGTTAAAACTCTGTGACTGTGTCGAAAGAGTTAAATATCTGCATTTTCAGAAATTTAGCGCGTGTGTCATCTGCTTGTAACCTTCGCCGTTTATTTTTGCTTACGTGAAATGCGACTTGCATGTTCACTCGTACTTCTCCGGACCATGTACGACTCCTATTGTCCGAAAGATTTGCCGCGAAAGTTATAGCGATCCGCAAAAAGTTTACGCCCTCCTGCAGCGCCGCGGCATGAATCTTTTCACGCTGACCGATCACGATTCCATCGAAGGCGCCGAGCAATTGCGCCAGCATCCCGATTTTTTCGTAAGCGAAGAACTCACGTGCAAGATGCCGACCGGCACCGAAGTGCACATCGGCGTTTACGACGTGAGCGAGCGGCAGCACGTGCAACTGCAGCAGCGCCGCAACGATCTCGTCGCGCTGCTCATGTATCTCACCGAGCGCCGCCTCTTCTTCAGCATCAATCACGTTTTCTCCAGCGTCACCGGCCGCCGCGAACTCGAAGACTTCGTCTGGTTCCAGGAATATTTTCCGGCGGTGGAAATTCGCAATAGCCACATGCTCGAGCGCGCCAATCAACAAGCCGCGCAGCTCGCCAAGCACTGGGGCAAAATCGGCATCGGCGGCAGTGACGCGCATGCCCTGCCCTCCGCCGGCACGGCCTACACCGAAGTCCCCGGCGCGCGCGACAAAGAAGAATTCTTTGACGGACTCCGCGCAGGCCTCGGCCGCGTCGCCGGCGAATCCGGCAGCTTTTCGAAACTGACGCGCGACGTCTTCATCATCGCCTACGAGATGATGCGCGAAAAGTCCTGGACCACCCTGCTCTCGCCGCTCGCCGTGCTGATCCCGGCAGTCACTTTCTGGAATTATCGCGACGAACACGCGTTCGCCCGCGTTTGGGCTTCGCGAGTTCTGGGCGAGCCCGAAACCCGCAAACATCCCCGCTGGATCTCGGTGCCGCAGTCCGCGGCAGAGGAGTGGGTATGACGGTCGCACGAGGCGTTTGGAACCAGATTCAATCGAACGATCACCGCTTGATGCGGCGCGTCCACCGCTGGCGCGCTCCCCGGTGGTTTCGCATCCTCATGATTTTGATGACGCGCATGGGCGACGGCTGGCTGTGGTATTCGCTCGGCCTGATTCTTTTCTTCTTCGGCGGCGAACATCGTTTCCTGGCCATCGGCGCTGCCGCTTCGGCTGCCGTTGCCGGAATTTTTCTTTTCCGCGCGCTAAAGAAAACCAGCAAACGCAAGCGCCCCTGCGAAGTCGAACCGCACTGCTGGGCGGCCATTTTGCCGCCCGATAAATATTCGTTTCCTTCGGGCCACTCCATCACCGCATTTGGCATCGCGATTTCAATAGGGATGTTCTACCCGGATCTCACGGGCGTTCTGCTAGCGGTCGCTTTCTTGATCGCTTCGTCGCGCATCATCCTCGGCATGCATTTCCTGAGCGATGTCCTGGCAGGCTCGGCCATCGGCACGCTGCTGGGCGTGATCAGCTACCACGTTTTCGCCGCCCTCTGAGGACATGAAGCACGAGCGCCGCCGCCTCCACTGGATCCATTTAGCCAAGCTCCGGAACGCACGCGCGTTCAAATCTGCAATGCGTCGCAGGGAAACGCGCCAGAAAATGTCAGCGCTGCAGCGCTTCTTTCGGCCCGCCCTTTCTTCCTGGGGTTCCCTCCCAACAGAAATGCGTGGGTAGGCGCGCTGCTTGTCGGTGATCCGCCGGAGGAGGGCTGCGCCCCGTTGGCAAAAGCTAGGCGCAAAACCTCACGCGCCAGCTCTCGCCTCCCGCAAAAACTTCAGCACATTCTCGGTTGTGTCAGTCTCGCCCAATCGCGGGAAAATCACCTCGGCACTGTGCCGATGCGCTTCGGTATTGCGGTCAGTCATCGCGTCCGTGACCAGCACCACGTTATAGCCGTGGTCGTAGGCGCTACGCGCAGTTGATTCCACTCCGGCGCTCGTTGCGACGCCAGTCAGGAAGATTTGCGTCACGCCGCGCTCGCGCAAGTAATTATCGAGCCCCGTGCCAATGAACGCGCCCACCCGCCGTTTGCTGACGACGTGATCGCCGGGCTGCTGCTGCAATTCCGGAACAATCTCGGTCCAATCGGACGGAAGCGAAGCGAGATTAAACTTGCCCGCATCGGTCCGCCCCGGCGCCACGCCCGTCACGTTCACCAGCACCACCGGCAGCCCTCGTTCGCGAAACGCTCGCGCAAGTTGCGCGGTGCGCGCAACGATTTCGCCCACAGGATGCGCGGTGGGCATACCCACAACTCCTTTTTGCAGATCAATCACGATCAAAGCAGCGTGCGCATCAAGTTTTGTGAGCGGCATATTGTCCCTAGGCTCCTTTTTTTCAATTAGCTAAACAAGCGGCGACGGCGCGCTCCGCACGGGCACCAAACCTTTCTCCTGATAGATCGGCCGCATCAGCGCGCGAATCTTCGGCCGCTCCAGCGTGAACCACAGCGATCCAGCCACACAGAACACACCTAAAATCATCACCGTGTAAGGCGCACCAATCCGATGAGCCAGCGCCCCAGCCAAAAGGCTGCCGAACGGCGCTCCACCAAAGAACGCCATCGTGTAATAACCCATCACCCGCGCGCGTTTGTCTTCCGCCACCAACGCCTGAATGATCGTATTGCTCACCGAAGCACTCTGAATCATTCCAAATCCCGCAAACACCATCAGCAAAAGCGACACCCACAACGTGTGCGACAGTCCGAAAAGAATCAGCGCCCCGCCCAACATCGCCGCCGCAATTTGCAACATGCGCGTCAGCCCGGCGAGCGACTTGCGCACCGCCAAAGAAATCGCCGAAGTCAGCGCGCCAATCCCCGACGCGCCCGTCAACCAACCGAGCGTCGTCGCGCCGCCGCGCAGCACGTGCCCCGCAAAAATCGGCAGCAGAACCATATAGGGGTAGCCCATCAGGCTGATCAACACGAAAAGCAGCAGAATCGAACGAATCGGCCGAAAAGCGCGCACGTAATCCCAACCTTCGCGCATCTGTTCGAGCATGCTGCTCGCGCGCAGGCGAATATCCAGCGGCTTGATGCGCATCAGCAGCAGCGATGCGATCACCGCGAAGTAGCTGACGCCGTCAATCAGGAAACACCAGCCTTCGCCGACCGCCGCGATCACCAAGCCGGCGATCGCCGGGCCGACGAGCCGCGCGCCATTCGCCATCGAAGAATTAATCGCGATGGCGTTGCTCAGATCGTTGCGATCCTCCACCATTTGCACCAGAAAAGATTGCCGCCCCGGCATGTCAAACGCGTTGATCAATCCCTGAAAAGCGGCGAGCGCGATGATTTCCCAAAGCGCGATGACGTGCGCGAGCGTCAGCGCGGCCATCGCCAGCGATTGCGCTGCCGCAAGGGCTTGCGTCCACACCAGCAGCTTGCGGCGATTCAGGCGTTCCACCCACACTCCCGCGACCGGACCCAGCAGAAACGCGCAAATTTGTCCCGCGAAGCTTACGATTCCCAGCAGCAGCGCCGAATGGGTGAGGCGATAGACCAGCCAGCCCGTGGCCAGACGCGTCATCCACGTGCCGATCAGCGAAATGCTCTGCCCCGCGAAAAAGAGCTTGAAATTGCGATGCCGCAGCGCGCGCCAGGCGTGCGACATGGAGTCGAGCCAGGACTGCTCCTGCATTTGCGACGTGGTCGCCGGCTCGCTCACAATTCCGCCAGGCGTTTGATCAACTCAGTGACGGCGGGCAAACTTTTTTGATCCCTGGCGTCGAGCTTGGCGATCGCTTCCGCCAGCCACACCCGCTTCGCACTGCGCGCGACCTTGCGCACGTTCGCGCCCTGCGCCGTCAGCGCAATCATCATCTGCCGCCCGTCGGTCGGATGCGGCTCGCGCTCCACAATCCCCTTCTCTTCCAGCGCCGCAATGATCGCGCCCATGGACTGCGGCTTCACGCCCTCCACCCGCGCCAAATCCGCCGTGGTCGCAGGCCCGTCGTTATCCAGCCGCCGCATCACCGCCATCTGCGCCCAGGAAAGTTCATGCGATTCCGAAGGCACCTCCGAACGCAACCGCCGCACTAGCATCCCCAATGCCAGCGCCAGTTCCGTAGCCGAGTGTTCGTCGTTTCTAGTAGGCATCGCAACAGCAGCATACCAGATAGACAGTCTATCTTGCAAGTCTAACTTGCAAGTTGACCTTCCAATTGTGGGCGCGGAATTAGACGGCTTTCTTAGGGGGTTGGAGCTTTAGCTCCGAAATGCGCACCGCGCGAGTGCTGATTGCTGCGCCAAAGCGTTTGGCTGCCGTTAACGCAGCTCACCGAGTGCCTTCTCCAAACCCGGAATAGCCTTCACCACCGGCCCATTCCAGAAGACCGCAGCGGGCTGGTCCTTCCAGTGCGCATGAGGTGCGTAGAGAATCGCTTCATCCCAGTGGATCCCTTTTTGGACGCAACAGTCCGGCCGTGGTTCGGACGACGTTTGCTTTGCAATCTCATTCAACGCGCCGGATACATCGTGCTCGGGATCCCAAAACTGCCGCACGCACTTGTCCGAAATTCGCGCCATCGTGCTTCCGCTGGGTGACTTCCAATCCGTGGCGAGGATAGGTTCCCAAACAACCAGAGCGCGCACCTTCCACTCCGGATGACCCGCCAGAAGTTGTTGCACTGCGGAGGCCCCCCGCAGACACGTAGGTCAAGTGGGCGAGACGAGCAGAAGTAGCCGAGGCACGTCGGAGTCGCTGTCAAACGCCTCTTGGAATCGGTCGAAATTCGCGCTGGATAATGCGACGAGGGGTTCTTGGCCGCGAGGCGCGCGTGAAGGCCCCCAGAGATAGGCTGCAACAAGAAGCGCAAGAATTGCTGCGACTGTGAGAGCTATAGCTCTGTTCTTCATTTGCGGCGTCCTACAACCTGTCGGCAATGAATGCAGCGATTTCCTGCGGAAATAGAATCATTCCCAAAACTACAACCACTGCGGCCCAAAGCAGCACATTGCTCAGCAATCTGCCGCGCACAGCGCATGCTTTGGCGCGATGCTGCTGCCAGAAACCGAAGCCGAGCAGCACAATGGAAAGTCCGAGGAACCAGGGACGCAACGAGGTTACGAAAGCGCTGGCGGCACCCGCTCCCAGAGCAGTTGCGAATCCAAAAGGAAGGCAACAACCAATCGTCGCGATGGAACTGATGATCGCTGCCAGTGAAGCCGATGCGCCCGTTGCTTGTTTCACCGCTCATCCTCCGCTTGTGCTTCGATCACTGCTCGGCGGACCATTTCAGACGGAGGAAGCCCAGCATATTTAGAGTCGGCGTAGAAACGGCAGCTCAACGCGAAGCCGTGCGCTTTCAGCGGTTCTGTGGCGACGTCGCGCCCATTAATCTGGATGGTCGGCGAACCGCAAAACCTAAGTTCGCTTGCCATTTCTGTGTTCCTGACCAGCACTTCGCGAACCTCAGCGGAGACTCCTTCCGCGGTCAAGACGTCCCGGACCATCTGCACCGCTGCGGGATGAGACGG
The DNA here is from genome assembly GCA_963804625.1 of uncultured Acidobacteriota bacterium. Classification (GTDB taxonomy): domain Bacteria; phylum Acidobacteriota; class Terriglobia; order Acidiferrales; family UBA7541; genus Palsa-295. Next base: position 202,456 of record CAWDRJ010000004.1, read on the forward strand.
ACACTCTGCGACGTAGAGCACTTCCACTCTCACTTTGCTAGTTCCGGTGTTTGTATGCCTGAGCTCGACAACAGCGGGCAAGGCGCTGATTTTTTGCCTGATTTCCTGCTGCACGCATGCAAAGCCACGCGCAGTTCGTGCTCCAGCTTCTGGAGGTCCACGAGTTTTTCGCGTACGTGCGCGAGCTTTTGTTCCAGCCGGCGGCGCACTGGAGCGCACGGTTGCAGCCGTCTGTGCCGCAACTCCAAAAGGTCCCGCACTTCCTTGAGTGTGAATCCCAGTCTCTGCGCGCGACGGATGAATCCGAGGGTCTCCAGATCGGCCTCCGCGTACTGCCGAAAACCGCCAGCAGTACGCGGCCGTCGCGGCAGCAAAGCATTGCGCTCGTAGAATCGGATTGCATCGGGAGTAACACCAATCTTCTTCGCGACCCCGCCGATGTGCATTCTCTGACTCCTCTCCGGGAAAGCTACACCCTGGAGTATAGTCCAGAGTCAAGTCTAATTCGGGGCCGTGGCTGGAATCTTCCGTTCGAGGTGCAAGCGCCGAAATTAAAGAAGGGTGCCGATCGTCTGCACACACCGAAACGCGCGCTGTGCGTTCCCTCTCTTCAATTTGTTGCCCTCCTACGTAGTTTTACGAATAATAATCACTTCGCGACCGTGCTAACGTGAGTCGGGGCACTTTTCAACCTCGACGAGGACGCGACATGGCGACGGTGGCACCGGCGGAACGAAAGATTGGAGCGAGTACGCGGCGCAACTCTTCTCGCAACATAATTCCTAACCGGAACAGACGTTCATTCAGAAATCGCGCAACCCTATGAATACAAACCAGAACACTTTTTCTAACCGGTACAAAATCACGTGTTGCGCTATTCACAGCCATCTTCAGTTAAACTTGGCCCGGCCGGGACGAGTCCGCGCCGGAACGGCAAGGCCGGGAAGGGCAACGCCAGGAAGGGCGGGACGTCTGCGCCTGACCTGCACTACGAGAATTTTTGTAGGCCGTAGCTTTAGCTACGGCGTAAGCGGACCACAGCGGGTGCGGCTTCAGCCGCTGAAGTACCGGTTTTGAGGTTCTGGCACAGGGCCGGCCTCAATGCACACCCGGCTGAAATTTTTGCGCGAAGGATGAATCATGAAAAATTCGGCGGCGGATAAGGCGGAATTGGGGCGGATGAAGGTGCGGAGCATTGCGGATTCGCGCCACGCTTCCCTGGGACCATCGGCGGAGGAGCGTATGGCGCAGGGCAAAGCCTTGCGCGAGCGGGTGCCGCGCGGCGCGCACGCGAAATGGAAGGCGGCTGCGGACCGCCCGGACGTGCTCGCGACGCTGAAGGCCTCGGACCACGGTCGTTTGCCGGAATTGTTGGCGATCCGCTACGGAAGAATGATCCAGTCGCCCTTTACGTTTTTCCGCGGGGCGGCATCGGTGATGGCGGCAGACCTGTCCGCAACCCCGAACACGGGATTGCGAGTGCAGGCTTGCGGCGATGCGCACCTCCTCAATTTCGGCGGCTACGGCTCGCCTGAGCGGCGCCTCGTTTTCGACATCAACGATTTTGATGAGACGTTGCCGGCGCCGTGGGAATGGGACCTGAAGCGCCTCGCGGCAAGCGTGGTGCTGGCCGGACGGCAAATCGGAGCCCGCGACCGCATTTGCGGCGACGCGGCGCTCGCAACCGTGGCTTCCTATCGCACGCACATGCGCGAATACGCCCGGATGACGGCGCTCAAGACCTGGTACTCGCACCTGGACGCGGAAATTTTCATCAAGGAAGCGAAAACTCTTGAGGACAAGCAATATTGGCGTCAAATGGAGAAGTCCGCGAAACTGCAAACTGCGGAACACATTTTTCCGAAGATGACGGAAGTGGTGCGCGGGCGGCGGCGCATCGTGGACCGTCCTCCGCTGGTCTTTCACCCGCGCGACTACGCCAAAATTGACGAGCACGTGCGCGCGATGTTTCACCGCTACCGGCAGACTTTGCCGGACGAGCGCCGCGTGATCCTGGACCGCTATCAGATCGTAGACATCGCGCGAAAAGTGGTGGGCGTGGGCAGCGTCGGAACGCGTTGCGCGGTGGCGCTGCTGATGGCCGGCGAAAATGACGCGCTATTTTTACAGTTCAAGGAAGCGCTACCTTCGGTGCTGGAGGCGCACGCGGGGAAAAGCCGTTATCAGAATCACGGAGAGCGCGTCGTGACCGGCCAGCGTATGTTGCAGGCATCGAGCGATGTATTTCTAGGCTGGACGCGCGACGACGACGGCCACAATTATTATTTCCGCCAGCTGCGGGACATGAAGATGTCCGTGGACGTGGGCAAATTGAACAAAAACGAGCTGATGGAATACGTGGAGGTGTGCGGATGGGCGCTGGCGCGCGCGCATGGGCGCACCGGGGACGCCGCGAAGATCGGCGGCTATTTGGGAAAGAGCGCAGCGTTCGATAAGGCCGTGCAGAAATTCGCGATGGAGTACGCGGACCAGACCGAGCGCGATCATCAGACGCTGGTGAAAGCCGTACGCGCCGGAAAGCTGCGGGCGTCAACCCATCTGGCGGCGTGACCTATGACCCCAGCTCACATTCCGTCAGATGTCATCCCGAGCGCAGCGAGGGATCCGCTTTTCTGTTCCACTCGTGAAAGGACATCAGCCCCTGGCGCATCAATGTCGGACCTGTCAAAGATCGAGTGGCAACGGATTCTTCCCGGTGATCAGCCGCGCGGAACGGTCGAAAGAAATGTAAAGCCAGGCCCACTGCAGCATCACGAGAACGCGGTTTTGAAATTGGATGATGTAAAGCAGATGGACGAAGACCCAAATCAGCCAAGCGGGCCAGCCGGAAAGCCGCAGCCAGTTCAAATCGGCGACGGCGGCGCCGCGGCCGATCGTCGCGAGATTCCCTTTATCGAAATAGTGAAATGGCGGACGTTTCTTGCCGGCCAGGCGCGCGCGAATGAGTTTGGCGACGTAGTTTCCCTGTTGAATCGCGGGCTGCGCGACGCCGGGGAGCGGCTTTCCGGTTTGATGGCTGAAATTGGCGAGGTCGCCGATGACAAAAATTTCCGGATGCGCGGCGATGCTCATATCCGTCTCGACGATCACGCGGCCGAAGCGATCGAGCTTAGCGCCGGCTTCCTCGCCCAGAATGCGGCCGAGCGGCGAAGCCAGGACGCCCGCGGCCCAGAGAATGGTGCGCGTGGGAATGTCTTCGGAGCGATCGCCTTCGCGGATGGTGACGCCGTCGGCGCGGACGTCCGTGACCATCGCGCCGGTGCGCACCGTGACGCCGAGTCGCGTCAGCATTTTGCGCGCGGCTTCGGAAAGCTGCGGCGGGTAGGTGGGCAACGGGCGATCGGCGCCTTCGACGAGAATGATGCGCGTTTGCGTGGAATCAATGTCGCGAAAATCGTGCACTAAAGTGTCATGGGCGATTTCGCCGAGGGCGCCGGCGAGTTCCGCGCCGGTGGGGCCTGCGCCGACGATGACGAAGGTCATCCAGGCGCGCAGTTTTTCGGGGTTTTGTTCCCGTTCGGCGGCTTCGAAGGCGAGCAGGATGCGGCGGCGCATCGCGGTGGCATCGTCAATATTTTTCAGGCCCGGAGCGAACTCTGCCCATTCGTCGTGTCCGAAATATTGGTGCATGGCGCCGGTGGCGACGATCAGTGTGTCGTAATCGAGGAAGCCGTCGCTCAAAATGACGCGGCGCTTCGCGGCGTCAATGTGAATGGCTTCGCCGAGTAGAACCTTGGTGTTTTTTTGTTTGCGTAAAACCTGGCGCAGCGGACCGGCGACGTTGGCGGGCGAGAGCGACCCGGTGGCCACTTGGTAGAGCAAAGGCTGGAAGAGATGGTAGTTGTGGCGGTCCACCAGGGTGATTTCGACAGGTGCGTGTTTTAAGTGCTGTGCGGCGCTGAGCCCGCCAAATCCCCCGCCGATGATCACCACTTTGTGTTGGTCAGTCATTTCTCAATTCATTCTAACTTTAATTGCGAGACGGAGCGACGGACCGTTTTGTATTTCTTTCGTACGGCCAATTTATCCGATGCGTATCGGCCATGAAAAGGCGCACGAACCGATTTGTGTGCTCGCACGGGTGGTGAAATTTGCGGCTGGCGAGCAGCACTGCGAAACTACCCGGATTACACCGGTATGCATCCGAGCGAGACGGAGCCTAACGCGAACTTATGAAGCGGCGAATCTACAAGGTTGCTACGTGGCTGCCATTGATCGTGATCGTCGCTCTTGGACTTCGGCTGGGATTCGCATGGGAGCAAGAGCGCAAGATTCCACGAGATCTGGTGGGGCTTGTGCCATTTCTGCAGGAGACCGGGAATATCGCGTTCTCGATCGCACTCGGTCAGGGATTTGGTTCGCCTTATTGGCAGGAGACCGGGCCGACAGCGTGGCTGACGCCGGTTTACCCGTATATGGTGGCCGGGGCTTATCGGATTTTCGGGATTCACACGCCGCACGCGTTCTTCGCGATGGTGCTGCTGAATACTTTGTTTTCGGCGGCGACGTGCATTCCGATTTTTTACATCGGGAAACGGGTGGGGGGGGTGGGAGTCGCGAGTGTTGCCGCGTGGCTTTGGGCAATTTTCCCCAACGCATGGATTATTCCGTACGAGTGGATATGGGATACGTCGCTTTCCGCGCTGCTGATGGCGACGATTTTGTGGGCTACGTTGCGCGTGGTGGATGGCGACGCGCGCGCGGCGGATGGCGACGCGAATCGCTACGGGCGGATTGCCGCGCGGACCGGTTCCTGGCGCGGATGGTGCGGCTATGGATTGTTGTGGGGATTTGCGCTGATGACGAACCCTTCGCTCGGAGTGATGTTGCCGTTTTTGATCGGCTGGATTGCGTATCGCTTGCAGAAGGGTGGCATGTCCGGCGGGCGATTGCAATTGGCGGGACCTGCTTTGGCGGTTGCGGTTGCAGTTTTGTGCTGCGTGCCTTGGACGGTGCGCAATTATCGAGTGTTTCACAGGTTTATTCCACTGCGATCGAATTTCGCTTTTGAGTTGTGGCTTGGGAACAACCCCAATTTCGACCCGCAATCGCAAATTGTCCCGCCGGCGAATCCCGAACGCGCGGAGATTCACAATTACATTCACATGGGCGAGACAGCCTTCATGGAGGAAAAGTGGGCAGAAGCAATCAGCTTCATGCGCAGCCATCCGCGGCTGGAAGGGATCCTATTTGCCAGGCGTTTTGTGGCGACTTGGACCGGGACGGACAATCCCGTACAGGGATTTCTGGACAGCGATTCGCTGATGACGCGGTTGGCGCTGGTGAGCAATTTTCTGGCGGGCATCGGCGCGCTGTGCGGGATTGTCGTTTTATTCTTGAGGCGCAGCCGGTGTGCGTTTTTGCTGGCGGCGTTTCCGATTGTCTTCCCGGTCGTCTACTATGTGACGCACGCGTCCTTGCGATACCGCCATCCGATTGATCCAGTCGTCATGTTGCTGAACGCTGTGGCGATTTCCGGAGTTGGCCGCCGGCCGTTTTTGCGGCAGGGATGACGCGAGCCATGAATTAAAGTGCTCGCTACAAAGTCCTTGCTTACAGTCATTTGCCAGCGTTGATTTGGAACTGGCTGCACATGCAATGGGCGCGCGCTGTTGGCCGACGATCTCCAAACCAGGCTTATTAAATCTTTATGACTCGCTTATGCCCTCCTGATGCGCAGGAATTAGCCTTCTAGTTGAATCTGCTGGCGTGTGGGTGTGCCGAAGGATGGAAGGTTGTGGTAGCAATCCTGGCGGTAGCGTTCACTTGCGGGATCTGCGGTTTTTTTCTGTACGTGCTGGTGCAATTCCGGCGCGACGAGAAACATCCGAGGCATGGTGATGAAAGCCTCGCGGGATTTCCAATGGCGGCCTCTGGACAAATCGTCCGGCCCTTTGTAGAACCGGGCAAGCAGAGAAACGGGAAAGCTGTGCCGCACGACGATACGGGCGGCAGCAGCAAGAAAAGAGGTACGTCATGAGCAAACTATTTTTTTTTCTCGGGTCCCGATGCACGCTTGCTGTTTTATTTCTTACACTGGGGGCGGCACCCTGTCCCGCGCAAAGCAGTAGCGACCCGCCCCAGCAACAATCCGATGATGCAGATCAGCAGATCCCGCCGGCAATTGCGAAGCAGCTCGACGCAATGAGAAAGCGCATTGATGAACTGGAGGCGGAGCTGAAGGCTTCCAGGGAACAAGCGCATCCCGACACGGCTGTGACGAGCGCGAAGGCGACGGTGCCGGTAGCTACGAATGCGACAGCGAACGCGGCCGCACCAGCGGCTTTCTCGTCCTCTGCAGCGGCCATCCCGACGACCGCCACTTCTGCCACGGCGCCGACGAACGCTTCAGTTCCAACCGCGAGCGCTTCCACCGAGGCCAAGGTCGCCAAAGTGGAGCCTTTTTCGGATGCGGACTGGACCTGGCTGAACGGCAACCCCCGCACCAAAGAGATCTTTTGGGACACGAAATTCTTTACGCCGGAAATTCGGTCCGACGCAGTGTACGTCTATGATTTCAACCATCCGACAGACCACTCCATCGGCGGATCCAGCGAGCTCTTCCGTTCGCAAGAGGTCCAGCTTACGCAATTCGGCTTTGGCGGCGACTTCCACTACGACAATGTCCGAGCCCGTCTGATGACGCAGTTCGGCATGTATTCCGCAACGACGCCGCGGAACGACCCAAGTCCGGGCCACGGCCAGTGGGATCTTGTTTCCGCGTACCGCTACCTATCGGAAGCGTACGGCGGCTATCACTTCGACAAGCTGCACGGCGTGAACGTGGATGCAGGAATCTTTTTGTCATACATCGGATTGTTCAGTTACTACCAATTCGACAATTGGGCGTACCAGCCGTCTTACGTTTCGTCGAATACGCCATGGTTTTTCGAGGGCGTGCGCGTGCAGATTTTCCCCACGGCGCATTTAAAGATCGAGCCGTGGTTCATCAATGGATGGCAATCGTATGCTTCGGCCAATCACAGGCCAGGACTGGGAGGACAGGTCAAGTGGACTCCAAAACCGTGGATCAACGTAATCTCCAACAACTACGGGCTCGGCCGCGATGATCTTTTCATACCCGATCGGCGGCGCATTCACACGGACAACAGCATCGAGGTGAAGTATTACGACCGGCCCGACAATCTGGCACTCGACAAGATGGCGTTTTCGCTTACCGGCGATGCAGGCTGCGAGTATGGCGGCGGCGTGAGTTGTTACGGCGACCACAAGGGCGGGCCGAAGCAGAGCTTCCTCGGGTTCATGCTCTACAACCGCTTCTGGTTCCATCACGATTTGTTCGGCCTCACGCTGGGCGGCGGGAAGATCAACAACCCGGGACGGTATCTGGTGCTGCTGCCACCGATCAATGGGGAAAGCGCGATCACGGCGTCCACGAATTCTCCATACTTTACGGAGAACCCCGGGGATCCGTTCAAGGCCTGGGACTCGTCCATCACGTTTGACTACATGCCGAAGCAGTACATCACGTTCCGATGGGAGTACGACTACCGACACGCGAACGTGCCGTACTGGACTGGCCGTGGCGGCATTACGCCTCCGGGCGGCAATACGGGAACTCCCACGGATTACATTTGCAACAACGGCGTCTCCTCTGGACAGGAATCGCTGGGCCCTGCGACGACTTTTTGCACGAGCGCGCCGCAGAATTCCAGCGTGTGGTTCCCGGACCTTCGGCGGGACGAGTCGTTTATCGACATGTCCATTTTGGTTAAGTTCTGACGACGGCGGAACGAGTTTGGACCAAGCGATGGTTTTTGGTTTCAGCGATTTGACGAATCGACGCAAAAGGTTGAAAGGGCCGAATTGTATACGGGCGGAAGGCAAGTGATGGGAATTGTGCTGGGGATTGTGCTGTTGCCGTGCATTGTGCGAGCTCAAGAAGGTCAGCCGCAACACGGCGCGAAGCCTGCGGACACGACGGCGGCGGGTGAGGACCCGCAGGGTGACGACGCAACGGGGGATCGCGCCGTTGTGTCTAGCGCTGCGGATAGCGCGAGTGCCGGAGCCGATCAGAGCGGAAGCAGCGGGGCTGCAGCGGCGGGACCATCGACAGCCGCAACGCCGGCGTCTGGCGCACCAGCACAACAGAACGCGACGCAAAATACAGCCGAGGGAAATTTCTTCCAGCGACTGGCGAACGCGTACAAGGAGGATGGGAAGGGCGCGGCAGCGAGCGGGCCTGCACCGGCTTTTCGCGGCGATCCGGCAGCGGTGAACGGGCCTCCGTTTCCCTTCTCGACGTGGCCGATTGGCGGGACAGTCACGATTGGATATCCGTGGACGCAGTCGGGTCCGTTGATGGAGGCGATCTGGAGCGGAAAGCATGGCGACTGGTGGAAGAAGAATGGGATTCAGATTTACGGCTGGCTGAATTTCGGCGGAAACTTCAGCACTTCGCACAACGTGTCGAATGGGCAAGCGCTGTGCGGGGCGACTCCGCCTTTGAATTGCAAGTACGGGAATTCGCCTACGTCATATGACGAAGTACCGAATTCGATTCAGCCCGACCAGGAAGTGATCTACATCGAGCGGCAGCCGGATACCGTGCAAACGGATCATTTGGATTGGGGATTTCGCATTGCGAACTTGTGGGGTCTTGACTACCGCTTTACGACGGCGAACGGAATCTTCAGCCAGCAGCTTTTGAGCAAGAACAAGGAATATGGCGATGATCCGGTGATGGTGTACGCCGATTTGTATTTTCCGCAGGTCGCGCAAGGGATCGATGTGCGCATCGGGCGTTATATTTCGCTGCCGGATATTGAGGCGCAACTGGCGCCGAACAATTACACGTACAGCCATTCGCTGCTGTACACGTTCGATTGCTACACGCAGACCGGGATTAACACTACGACGAAAATCAACAATCATTGGACGGTGCAAGTGGGCGTCTCGCCAGGCTGCGAAATCGCGCCCTGGAAGGAGACGGGACGACTGGCGAAACTGACGCTCAATTTCTGTTTGCAGTATTCGTGGCGCGAGACGCGGGACCAGCTGTACTTCTGCGACAACTCCCTCAACTCCGGGAAATACGCGTACAACAATCTAAACGCGTTTTATTTGACGTGGTACCACGTCATCAACAAGAGTTGGCACAGCTCGACGGAGAGTTGGTATCAGTACGAACGTGACACGCCGAATCTGAACAATCCAAACGTGGGATTGATCGGAAGTACTGTGCCGGACCCGATTTTGATTTTCGGGGCGAACGGAGCGCGTTGTAATAACACGACGGAGACGACTTGTTTTGCGCCGGAGTGGGCGATGGTCAACTATGTGGAGGACCAGCTCAACGCGCACAACTACATTTCGATACGCAACGAGGTGTTTGACGATATTCGCGGACAGCGGACGGGCGTGAAGGGCTGGTACACCGAGCATCTTCTGGGGTGGGGACATTGGATCGGGACTACTGTTTTGTTGCGGCCGGAAGTGCGGTGGGAGCATATCTACAATCCGAATTTGGGTTTGCTAGCGCCGCCGCCGGGGACCAAGAACGAATTACCTGGGTCGTATGACAATGGGTTGCGGCACAGCCAGCTTACTTTGGCTGGGGATATTATTTGGTTTTTCTGAGATTGGGAGCGACGAGGTGGGCCAGCTGCAAAGGCGTTACCGCAGAGACGCAGAGTGCACAGAGAAAGACGGATTGGCGGTCGGAGTTTGCTTGTGATGAGAATTAAGGACCACGGATTTAACACAGAGGGCACAGAGATCGCGCGGAGTGCACGGAGACTTTGTGCTTGTGCCTCATATCGGGAGTTCCGGTGATGGGAGACATAGTGTTTTTTGCGGCGACGCTGGGGTTTTTTTTGGTGGCTTTGGGATATGTGCGCGGGTGTGATCGATTGAAGTGAGGGGTGCGGCTCGATGCTTGGCAATATTTTTCTCCTGGTGATTTGCGTTCTGATTTTGGGTTACCTTGTTGCGGCTTTGCTGTGGCCGGAGAGGTTCTGACCATGACGGCCAATGGCTGGCTGCAAATACTATTGTTTTTACTGGTGACGTTCGCGGTGGCGAAGCCACTGGGCGTCTTCATGACGCGGGTGTTCGATCGCAAGAGAACCTTTCTGGATCCCCTGCTTCGTCCCCTGGAGCGATTGCTTTATAAGGTGACCGGCGTAGACGAACGGTGGGAGATGCGCTGGACGGAATACGCCATTGCGATGCTGCTTTTCAGCGGCGTTTCCATGGCGCTGCTGTACGCCATGGAACGCGTGCAGCAGTGGCTGCCGTGGAATCCGGAGAAGCTGGCGGCGGTGCCCACGGATTTGGCGTTCAACACTGCGGCCTCTTTTACGACGAATACGAACTGGCAATCGTACGTACCGGAAGTGACGATGAGTTACTTCACACAGATGGCGGGATTGGCTTATCACAACTTCATGTCCGCGGCGGTGGGGATCGCGCTGGCGATCGCAGTGATCCGCGGAATCGCGCGGCGCGAGCAGGATACGATCGGAAATTTCTGGGTGGACCTAACAAGGACAGTTCTGTGGGTGCTGCTGCCGGCGTGCCTGTTGGTTTCGATGCTGTTCGTGTCGCAAGGCGTCATTCAGAATCTGAAGCCTTACGTGACGACGCAGTTGCTGGATCCGCAAACAGTGCAGGTGACAGGAGCCGACGGGAAAGCGACTACGCAGGTCGTCAAGGAGCAAAAGATCCCGCAAGGGCCGGTGGCGTCGCAGGAAGCAATCAAGATTTTCGGCACGAACGGCGGCGGATTTTTCAACGCCAATAGCGCACATCCTTACGAGAATCCCACGCCGTTGAGCAATTTCCTGCAACTCATTTTGATTTTTGCGATTCCGTCCGGATTGACTTACACGCTGGGACGGATGACGGGCTCGCAGAAACACGGCTGGGCAGTGTGGGGCGCGATGGCGGTGCTATTTTTGGCCGGGGTCATTTGCGCGTACACGGCGGAGGCGCGAGGGAATCCTCTGCTGCACGGTGTGGATCAGAAGGCGAGCGCGCAGCAGACGGGCGGAAACATGGAAGGCAAGGAAGTGCGATTCGGGATTGCGAATTCGGCGCTGTATGCGACGGTGACGACGGATGCGAGCTGTGGCGCCGTGAATTCGATGCACGATTCGTTTACGCCGCTGGGCGGAATGATTCCTCTGATCAACATCATGCTGGGCGAGGTAGTGTTTGGCGGAGTGGGATCGGGACTCTACGGGATGATCGTGTTCGTGATCTTGTCCGTATTTATTGCGGGGCTGATGGTCGGGCGAACGCCGGAGTATCTGGGAAAGAAAATCGAAGCCTATGAAGTGAAGATGGCGATGCTTTCGGTGCTGATTTTTCCTTTGGTGATTCTGGTGTTCACCGCAATCTCTGTGGTGGCTAAGAGTTTTGGTACGCCTTCGATCACGAATCCTGGCCCACACGGGCTTTCGCAGATCTTGTATGCGTACACGTCCGGCACGGGAAACAACGGCTCGGCGTTCGCTGGATTCAACGCGAATACGGTTTGGTACAACACGACGATTGGACTGGCGACGCTCTTTGGACGTTTTTTTGCGGTAATTCCGATACTCGCGATTTCGGGAAGCCTGGCGCGAAAGAAATACGTGCCGGAATCGGCGGGAACGTTTCCGGTGACGACGCCGCTGTTTACGGCGCTACTGGTATCGGTGGTGCTGATCGTGAGCGCGCTGACATTTTTTCCGGCGCTGAGTTTGGGTCCTATTCTGGAGCATCTGCTGATGAACGCAGGAAAGGTGTTTTAGGCACACATGACGGCCAAGGCAAGCACTCGAGAACAATCGCGCTGGGGCAAGGAAATCGTGGTGCCGGCGCTGTGGGAATCATTCGTCAAACTGGATCCGCGGACGCTGACGAAAAATCCGGTGATGTTTGTGGTGGAAGTGGGGGCGCTGCTGACGTCGATGGATCTGGTGCGCGGCGTAGTGCAGCACACACCAGGATTCGGATTTTCGCTGCAGATCACTTTGTGGCTGTGGTTTACGGTGTTCTTTGCGAATTTTGCGGAAGCGATGGCGGAAGGACGCGGGAAAGCGCAGGCGGAAACGTTGCGCAAAGCACGGGCGGAAACGATTGCGCGGCGATTGAAGCAGGATGGGAAGCTCGAATCGGTGCCGGGATCGAAACTGCGGATTGGCGACGTGGTGGTGGTGAGCGCGACGGAATTTATACCGGGCGACGGCGAAGTGATCGAGGGAGTCGCGTCGGTGGACGAATCGGCGATCACGGGTGAATCGGCCCCGGTAATTCGCGAGTCGGGCGGGGACCGTTCCGCGGTGACGGGCGGGACGCGGGTGCTCTCCGATGAAATCAAGGTGCGGATTACGTCTAATCCGGGCGAGACGTTTTTGGACCGGATGATCAAATTGGTGGAAGGAGCGCTGCGCCAGAAAACGCCGAACGAGATTGCGTTGAATATTTTGCTCGCGGGATTGACGATTATTTTTTTGCTGGCGGTGGTTTCGTTGCAGCCGATGGCGATTTATTCGGGAGCGCCGCAATCGTTGTTCGTGCTGGTGGCGCTGCTGGTGTGCCTGATTCCGACGACGATCGGCGGATTGCTTTCGGCGATTGGCATCGCGGGCATGGACCGCGTGCTGCAGAAGAATGTGCTGGCGATGTCCGGGCGCGCGGTGGAAGCGGCGGGAGATGTGGATACGCTGCTGCTGGATAAGACCGGGACGATCACGCTGGGGAACCGTTTTGCGACGGAATTTATTCCGGCGCCGGGGGTGAGTGAGGCAGAGCTGGCGGATGCGGCGCAGTTGGCGTCGCTGGCGGATGAAACGCCGGAAGGGCGCTCGATCGTGGTGCTCGCGAAGGATAAGTACGGGTTGCGTGCGAGAGAATTGGGATCGATTGCCGCGACGTTCATACCGTTTTCGGCGGTTACGCGGATGTCTGGCGTGGATCTGGACGGTCGCAAAATTCGCAAGGGCGCGCGGGACGCGATCGTCAAGAGCATAAAAGATGCGGGAGGAACCGTGCCACCGGAAACAATGGAGGCGGTGGACCGGATTTCGAATTCCGGCGGAACGCCGTTGCTGGTGGCGGAGGACGCGCGGGCGCTGGGCGTGGTCCATCTGAAGGACATTGTGAAAGGCGGGATGCGCGAGCGGTTCGAGCATTTGCGCGTGATGGGCATTCGCACGGTGATGATTACCGGGGACAATCCATTGACGGCGGCAGCGATTGCGCGCGAAGCGGGTGTAGATGATTTTCTGGCGGAGGCACGGCCGGAAGACAAGCTGGCTTTAATTCGCCGCGAACAGGCCAAGGGGAAATTGGTGGCGATGACCGGCGACGGAACGAACGATGCGCCGGCTTTGGCGCAGGCGGACGTAGGACTGGCGATGAACGCGGGAACGCAGGCGGCAAAAGAAGCCGGGAATATGGTGGACCTCGATTCGAATCCGACGAAACTTATTGAGGTGGTGGAGATTGGCAAGCAGCTTTTGATCACGCGCGGGGCGTTGACCACTTTTTCGGTGGCGAACGACGTGGCGAAATATTTCGCGATTATTCCAGCGATGTTTGCGGCGGCGTTTCCGCAGCTGAACGTGTTGAACGTGATGGAGCTGAAGACCCCACAATCGGCGATTCTTTCGGCGGTGATTTTCAACGCGTTGATTATTATCGCGCTGGTGCCGCTGGCGTTGCGCGGCGTTAAGTATCGGCCATTGGGCGCCGAAGCATTGCTGCGGCGGAATTTGTTGGTGTATGGATTGGGCGGCATTATCGCGCCGTTCATCGGAATCAAGTTGATTGACGTGGTGATCACGCATATCGGGCTGGCGTAAGGACATTTATGAAGCGAAATTTTCTGATTTCCATCTGGATGACGGTGGCCACGACCTTGCTGCTGGGAATCGGGTATCCGCTGGCGGTTACAGGGCTGGCGCAGTGGCTTTTCCCGAGGCAGGCGAACGGCGAAATCATTCAGGTACACGGGAGGATGTTGGGATCGAGTTTGATCGGGCAGCCATTCTCCACGGCGGGTTACTTTCATTCGCGTCCTTCTGTAGCGGGGCCTGCCGGCTACGATCCGGACGCCGCAGGTGGCGGTGCGTCAAACCTGGGGCCGACGAATTCGGCTTTGATTACGCGCGTGAATGGCGACGTGCTGCGTTTGCACGCGGAAAATCCTGGCGCGCCGATTCCAGCGGATCTGGTCACCAGTTCAGGATCGGGACTTGATCCGGATATCACTCCAGCTGGGGCGGAGTTTCAGGTGGCACGGGTGGCTCGGGAACGTGGGATGAGCGAGGGAGACGTTCGTGCCGCGGTGACCCGGCACACGATCGCGCGCCAGTGGGGTTTCCTGGGCGAGACGCGTGTGAATGTGCTGGAATTGAATTTGGAGTTGGATGCGATGCGTCCAATACATTAGTGGACGTGAAAAAAGCTGAAATTCGTGGAGATGCTGCAGAACTGCGGAAGAGGAGCTTCAGCGGCTAAAGCCGCCATGAATTTTATTAAGTTATGTCGTAGCTAAAGCCACAACCCACAAAGATTCTTGTGCGTGGAAACCGAGTCCGGTGCACTTCTCAAGAGGTGCTGAGTCCTGTCGCGCAGGATCGTCCGTGGCGCGGAGGGCGGGTCTGAGATCCGCCCCTACAAAGCGGATCTACAGGGAGAGTTGATAGGACATTCGTCGGTGTTGTAACGGTCTTACTTTTCTTGGCGTGTTGTGCGGGATTTGGGATTGGCGGGTGGGTCGAAGCGGTAGCCGATCCAAGGTTCTGTGTGGATGTATCGTGGATGGCTTGGATCCGGCTCGATTTTTTTTCTTAATTGATTGATGAAGACGCGCAGATATTCGGTTTCTTCCCCGTAGTCGGGTCCCCAGACAGCCTGCAACAGGCGCCGGTGTGCTTGGGCTTTGCCCGCATTCGAAACCAGCTGGCGCAGAAGCTCGAATTCCTTGGGGGTGAGGCGAACCGGGCGGCCTTTGACCAGGACATTGCGTTTCTCGAAATCTATTTTCAAATCATCGGAGACGAAGGCGGGCGTGGCTTCTCCGGGAGCGGCGCGGCGTAGCGCGGCGCGGATGCGCGCCATGAGCTCCTCTACGCCAAAGGGCTTGACGACATAATCGTCGGCGCCGGCATCGAGGGCTTGCACTTTGTCGCGCTCCGAATTGCGCACCGTAAGCATGATGATGGGCGCGTCGCTGGAGGTGCGGATCTCGCGGCAGGTTTCGAGGCCGGAAATTCCCGGCAAGTTCACATCGAGAAGGATGAGATCGGGGCGTTCACCGCGAATTGTTTCGAGCGCCTCTTCCCCGCTGCGGGCTTCGATGACGCTATAGCCCTGCGAGGCAAGAGTGGTGAGCATGACGCGGCGGATCTGGGGTTCGTCATCTACAACAAGAATGGTGGCGGCGTTCATCAGTCTCCGGAACGACCGCGGTCGATGGGCAAGGTGAAGGAAAAGACGGAGCCCTGGCCGCGCTGGCTGGTGAGGCTCATGGTGCCACCGTGGGCTTCGATGATGGCTTTGGCGATGGGCAGGCCCATGCCAGTGCCCTGCACGAGGTAGCGCTGGTCTTTGCCGCGATAAAACTTCTCGAAAATCAGATTTTGCTCGAGGTCATCAATGCCCGCGCCACGGTCGGCGACGCTGGTGACGATGAAATCGGGAGTGGCTTCCGCGGTGATGGTGATGCGCTGATCGGCCGGCGAATACTGATTGGCGTTTTCGAGTAGATGGACCAGAGCTTCGCGCGCGCGGACGAGGTCCACGCGCACGTTTGACAGACCGGGGGGTACCTGCACGCGCACGACGCGATCGCCCAGGGCGAGCTTGCACTGGCTGAGGGCGGCATTGATCACATCTTCGATTGGATGCGACTCGAGGCGGAGCTCAACTTCGCCGGCATCAAGGCGCGCCATTTCTCCTGCTTCGCCGACGAGGCGGTTCAGGCGATCCGTTTCCTCGTTGATGATGGTAAGAAGCTCGTGGCGCTGCTGACTGGTGACGCTGGGGTTTGACAGCAAGTTGGTGACGGAGGCTTTGATGGAAGTGAGCGGAGTTCGCAGCGCATGCGTGACGGAATCGAGGAGCGCGGTGCGAAGGCGTTCGCCTTCGCGAGCCGCCTCGGTGAGGCCGAGCTGCTCGATGGCGCGAGCGCGTTCGATGGCGACGGCGATGAGAGTGCCAACGGCTTCGAGCGTTTGCCGCGAGAGCATCGAACCGGAAATTCCCAGGCTGCCGATGGGACGAACGCCGAGACGCACGGGAACAAAGCAGAGGCTATTGGCTTCGTCCACCAGCGGCTCTTCGCGAATGACCATGGCCTTTAGGGTTTCGAGATCGAGTCTCGGGATCACCGGGCCAGAGCGGTAGATTTTCTGCTTTTCGGCGAGAAGCAGGGCGGCGGCGCCGACTTCGAAGATGTCCACGATTTGCGACGGGATGCGATTGAGGAGCTGAATAACGTTACCGGATTCAAGAAGGCCCTGGCTGAAGGCGTAGAGCTTTTCGATTTCGCGGCGGCGTTGTGCGGCGTCCGTAGCTTGCTGACGAGCACGCGTGGAAAGATGGCTGGCGAGCACGGAAACCACGAGAAAGGCGAAGAGCGCGACCCAGTTTTGGGGATCGGCTACGGTGAAAGTGCCCACGGGCGGCAGGAAGTAGAAATTGAAAGCGAGCATGGCCGCGATGGACATAAACACGGAAACGGCGATGCCCCACACGGTGGAAACGGCTAAAATGGCGAGCAGAAAAGTGAGCGCTACGGTGGTGGGATTGACCGGCAGCACATGTCTATAGAAAACAGAAATTATAAGAACAATAGCAAGAGCAGCAGCGAATCGCAGGAAGCGTGGAAGCAGAGGTTCGCGCACCGGCACATTCTAACGTAGCTTTCCAAGAGGCCGTAGAAGAGAATACCCGCATGCCAAAGACCCCGGAACAGTGGCTCGCTGCGTCCAAGCCATCGGAAAAGACCAAGGGAGCGCTGAAACTATTTCTGGGATACGCGCCGGGAGTGGGCAAAACGTACAGCATGTTGAGCGAGGCGATCCGAAGGTATAGCCGCGGCGAAGACGTGGTAATAGGCGTGGTGGAAACTCACGGAAGAAAAGGGATCGCGGAACTTTCATCGCAGCTGGAAACGATTCCGCGCCGCATGATTGATTACAAAGGAACGCTCTTCGCGGAAATGGATCTGGAGGCGATACTGGCACGGCATCCGCGGGTGGCACTGGTGGATGAACTGGCGCACACGAATATCCCTGGAAGTAAGAATCGCAAGAGATACGAGGACGTGCTGCAAATTCTGGATGCGAAGATTGATGTGATTTCGACAGTCAACATTCAGCACATCGAGAGCATCGCGCCGACGGTTCGCGCGATTACGGGTGTGCCGGTGCGGGAAACAGTGCCCGACTGGGTGCTGCAGGTGTCCGACGAAACGGTAATGGTGGACCTGACACCGGAAGCGTTACAGAACCGCATGAGGCGCGGAGACGTTTACGGGAAGGAAAAGATCGAGCAGGCGCTGAAGAATTTCTTCCGGCGGGGGAATTTGATCGCGTTGCGCGAACTGGCGTTGCGCCAGGTGGCAGAGCAGGTGGATCGCAGCCTGGAATCGTACATGGTGGAGAAGGACATCCAGGAGGCGTGGGGCGTGCGCGAGCGGTTGGCAGTGTGCATCAGCGCCAATCCGAAGGCGCAGTACCTAGTGGCCCGCGCCGCGCGCATGGCGCGACGGATGGATGCGGAGCTGTACGCGCTACACGTGGATCTGGATCAGGACAGCGACCCGGAAGAAGAAAAGTTGCTGGAAGCAAATTTGCAATTCGCTGAAAATTTGGGAGCGAAGCCGGTGCGGTTGAAGGGCGATCATGTGGCGGAGGCAGCCGCGCAATTTGTGAGAGATAAGCACATCACGCAGGTGATATTCGGGCGGACGGCGACCGAGGGATGGAAAAAACTGAAGTACATGAACGGGATCAATCGGTTTCTGCGGGACGCGCCGGCGGTGGACGTTCATATCGTGACGCAGGAGCCGGATTAGTGGCGAATTCGGTAGACCTGCGGGCGCGGCTTTGTGGCGAGAAAAAACAGCTTTCGTTTAGTGGTTATCGCGACCCGACGAGTGTGGGTTGGGTGCTTGACCGACGGCTGCGACTTCCTGCAGCATCGCGGGTTGCAACGTGCCTGTAACGGCGTGCGCGCAGATTTCCTCGTATTTCGCAATCATCTGCATGCTTTCGACGAAGGAAATTTGCAGAAACCGAGTGTTATCTCCGATGAACTGGATCGGCGTGTTGATTTCGTGGGCGATGCCGGCCGCTAATCCGCCCACGGCTTCCAATTTTTGGGCGTGGCGGAGTTCGACTTCCATCTGGCGCTTTTCAGAAATGTCTTCAAAGCTTATCACCGCGCCGGTTACTCGCGCGTTTTCAATCACCGGGATCGTCGAATAACTGACAGCGAAATGCGAGCCATCTGCTTTCCAGAAATATTCCAGATCAGTGCGAAAATTCTTTCCGAATTTGAGCGTCCGCGTTAGCGGACATTCGGACGCGGGATAGGCAGTGCCATCCGGGCGAGTATGGTGAAATTGGGAGTGCGCGTGCTTGCCGACCACGTCCTCACGATTACATCCGAACATACGGGTAGCGGACTGATTGATGAAGGTGACCGCACCGGCGAGATTAACACCGTAAATTCCCTCGGAAGTGGAATCGAGAATCAGAGCGAGTTCTTTTCCGATCTTGGCGTGCTCTTCTTCGGCGAACTTGCGAGCCATGAACTGGCCCATCTGGTTGGCGATGCTCATCGGGAATTTGGCGAGCTCTTCATCCACGGTTTTGGTATCGCGGCTGAACAGGGTCATCACGCCAAAAATTCCCTGAAACAAACCGAGCGGAACGGCGAGCGCGCCGTGAAGGGCCGCCGAGATCGCAGCGCTAGCGCGCGTGAATTTCGGGCTTTTGGTTACATCCTCGATCCACTGCGGCGAGCGGGTATCCCAAACACGGCCCGGCAAGCCCTCTCCACAGCGGAATTGCACCGTCTGGCTGAGGGCTTGAAACTGTAGAAATTTGCGAGAAGAGGCCGACCACGAACGAGCCTGGACAAGGCGGTTGCCTCCCGGGTTGATCTGGCAGATTTCGCCCAGATCGAATTTGAGCGACTCGCAGAGAACGCGGAGGATGCCGTCCGCGGCTTCGGCGACGGTTTTCGATTCCGCCAAGGCGCGGGAGACGGCAAATTGCAAAGTAGTATGGTGGCGAGCGGCATGACGCTCGACTGCATACAAGAGCACCCGTTCGAAAGCAGCGGCGTTCATACGATTCTTGACGGTGTAATCCTCGGCGCCAGCGCGCACAGCTTCGAGCGCCTGCGCTTCGTCATGAACGCTGCTGATGATGACGACCGGGACTTCTTTGGCGATGGTGATCAGGCTTTGCAAGCCTTGCATGCCGTCGGAATCCGAAACCGCAAGATCCGCGAGGAAGATGTCAAACGATCTGTTAGCGGTTTGCTCGAATGCTTTCGCGAAAGTAGCCACGGCATGAACATCAAATCGCGTCTTCCGGGCGCCGGCGAGCTTTTGGCGGATATCGGCCTCGTCGGCTGGGCCCGCGATGATTAGCAGAACTGTAAGAGCTATAGGATCCATGATGTTGGTGCGATGACCTGATTTGAAACTGCCCGTTACGCGATTCTGGCCTTGGAAATTTTTACGGGTGACGGGACGGACAGACGCTTGCGCCGCAGTCCCTTATCGAGACAATCGTCCGTTCTGGCAGAAAGGTTTAGTGGGTGGAAAAAGGTGCAGACCGGGCGGAGAAGCGTCCGTATAGGCTCGGGAAATCGCGCGGAATTTGCCGCGAAGGCTTAGGCGTCGTCGGCGGGGATATCGAAATTGACCAGGTCGGCCTGGAAGCCGCGAGTCTTGACGGCGCCATAGGCGATTCCGATGACCATCCAGATGGCCCCCAAGCGCAGGGCGGGACCACTGAGGTGACTCCAGATGAAGGCGCAAATCAAGAAACCGAGGAGGGGTGAGATCAAGTTGAGAATATTTTTCTTTTCGGCGCGGAGATAGTAACGGACCAGTGCGGCGACGTTTACGCCCATGAAGGCGAGAAGGGCGCCGAAGTTCAGCAGGTCCGCGCCCTGGTCGTAAGTGATGATGAATGAACCCACCAAAGCAATTACACCGACGAAAATGACGTTATTGCGTGGGACATGGCTTTTGGGATCCACGGCGCCAAAAAACTTTTTGGGAATGCCGTCGCTACGGCCCATGCCATAGAGCAAGCGCGCTGCTCCGAGTTGAGAGCCCATCCCCGAGCCGATATTGGCGACCAGAATCGTGAAGTTGATGAGCTGGAACAGAAAATAGCCGCCGGCGGTCTGCGCAACGAGGGGAAACGCAGAGGTGATTTTGTCCGCTGGAAACGGCTGGTCACGCCACACGAGCTGGGCGGCGTAGACCTCGAGTGAAGCAAGTACGCCGGTGATGAGGCAGACGAGGACTGTGGCAAGCATAATGTTGCGGCGCGGATTTTCGACCTCTTCGGAAAACGTGGAGATGGCGTCAAAGCCGATGTAAGTGAGGACAGCGACCGAAGTGCCGTGAAAGACACTTTTAAAGCTGAAAGTGGCGGGATTGTAGAAGGGGTGGGTGAAAAAGCCGGGCCCGTACTGGTGCATGCTCCAGAGAAAGTGGATGACGAAGGCGAAGAAGATGACGACGACGATGCTCATTCCGGCCGCCATGACGTCGTTGATTCGGGCGGACGTCTTGATGCCGCGGATATTGAGAAGCGTGAATGCGCCAGCGTAGAAAAACACGAGCGTCCAATAGGGCAGGAACGGAAGAATATTCTGCGTGAGCTGGCTGCAAATGATGGTGCAGATGAGCGGGTTAAGGATGTAATCCATCACGATGGCCCATCCGGTGATGTAGCCGAGGGCGGGCTTCAGTTCCTGCCCGACGTAGGTGTACGCGGAGCCGGCGGAGGGATAAGCGCGGGCCATTTTTCCGTAGCTGACCGCGGTGAAGAGCATGGCGACCATGGCGATCAAGAGGGTGGTGACGACGTGGCCGCGCGCGTCGTTGCTGATGACGCCGTAGATGCCCATTGGGGCGATGGGTTGAATGATGACGATGCCAATGATGATGAGGTCCCAGAGGCCGAGGACGCGGCTGAGTTTTGCTGGGGCTTGCGCGGTTGGGGTCGGGTTGGTGGCCATTATTGTTTTTTCGGTTCGCAGGAATTACGAGCTGCGCGATCCACGACCTCATCCGCGAACAAAGGGGCGCGGTCTGAGACTCGCCCCTACAGAAAAATCCTGGTTGTAAGAAGACGCAAGGAAAGTCATTCGGTGACCACAGCCTTGACTAGATTTCTGGGGCGGTCCACGTCGCAGCCGTTTAGGATGGCGAAGTGATAGGCGAAGAGCTGGAGCGGGACGACCTCGAGAATTGGGAGCAGCAACTCCGGAGCCGGGGGGACGAATATGTGGCGATCGGCGAGAGGGAGGATTTCGCGATCGCCTTCAGTGGCGATGACGATGGATTTTCCACCGCGGCTCTTGATGTATTCGAGGACCAGCAGAGTTTTTTGATAGCGCAAGACGGAATCGGGGTCGGTGGCGTCGCGGGTGGCAAGCACGATTATGGGAAGCTTGTCATCCACGAGGGCGTTGGGGCCGTGACGCAATTCACCGGCGGGTAGGCCTTCGGCCTGGACGTAGGAAATTTCCTTGAGCTTGAGCGCGCCTTCGCGGGCGAGAGCGTAATGGACGCCGCGCCCCAGGAATAGGAAGGCTTTGGAATGCTGGAAAGTGCGCGCGCAGCCGGCAGCCTGTGCGTCCCACGCGGCGAGGGACTTTTCGATGGCTTTGGGGATTTCGGCTAGCGCGTTTAAGTGCGCGCGAGTGACTTCGGAAGTCATGCGGCCGCGCTGCCTGGCGAGAAAGAGGGAAAATAGATAGAGGATGGTGAGTTGCGCGGTGAAACTTTTGGTGGCCGGAACGGCCTTCTCTACCCCGGCGCAGGTTTGCAGTTTGGCGCTGGCTTCACGCGAGATGGTGGAATCGGCGACGTTCGAGATGGCGACGGTTTTGGCGCCGCGATTGAGGGCTTCGCGCTGCGCAGCGGTGGTGTCCGCGGTTTCGCCCGACTGGGTGATAACAACCACGATCGGGTTGGTATCCGAGTGCGTGGAGCGGTAGCAATATTCGCTGGCGTATTCGACGTCTACTGCAACACCGGCGAGGTCTTCGATCATAATTTCGCCCGCGAGGCCAGCGTTGCGGCTGGAGCCGCTGGCGGCGATGATTATTTTTTTGAAGTCGAAGAGAGCTTTTTCGATGGGCCGCAGCGAGTCCGGAAATATCAGGTCTCCATGCACGTTATGGCGGATGGTTTCACGAATGGCGTGAGGTTGCTCGTAGATCTCGCTGAGCATGTGATTCGCGAACGCGCGCGGAGGGCTCGACGGAGTTGTCTGCTGCTCGGACATTAGCGGCCGCCTCCGGTGGAGGTGGGGGGCAAGCCTCTTCCCTCTTTCAAGGGGATCGTAGTAGGCGCGATGTTCCATCCGGAAATGTTCAATTCAGCTCCGCCGAAAGCCGGAGTAGAGGGCAAATAGCGCGCGGTGAGCTCACGAGATTCACCGGGCATGAGTTCGATGTAATTATCGTCCCAGAATACGGGAAGTATTTCACCTGTTTGGCCCGACTTACGAATTCCGAGACGAATTTGGAATGCGAGGTATTCGCTCGTGTTCTTGAGTAATACGTGGGCAACTGGGCCATCAGCGCCGGGCAGCAGGCTGCCCGTGGCTTCGATGTTGGCTTCGGGAAGCGTTTGGAGGGCCGTGAGATCTTCGTAGGAAGACACGGGAGTGAAGCGATAGGTCGTCTTGGCCCAGTCATAGGTGTTGGGCTTGGAGGAGAGCCAATAGAAATTACGGCTGACAATTTTTTCGTCGGTGGTCTGAAGTTCGAGAGACACGAAAAAGACGGGCGAGGGAGGGTCGAAGGAACCGGCGGGAATGATGAGAGCTTTCCGGACACCATCGGGGTCAACGTCTGTCCGTACTTGCGTCGAGTAACGTTGCCGCCAGGAGACGTCATAGATTTTGGCGGTAACGATGAGGCCGTAAGCCCTCTCGTAGCGGCTGTTGACGACGGCGACGCTATTGTCGTCATAGGAATATTGCACGTGGAGGGGCTCGCAGGCTTTTTTGGTGCCGAAATAGCCGCCGGCGGGCTGGAGATAATAATCGAAGAGGTGCCAGATGGTGGAGGGCCAGGCGTTATTGAGCATCCACTGAATGATGCCGGTGGTGTGGTATTTGTTGCGCGAGTAGGCCTCGAACATGGCGCGCTCGCCTTCATAAGCCATGGTCTGGGACTTCAGTTCGTAGGCGTCGAGGTCTTTGACCGGACCGTAGATGGCATTCATGGCGCCGTCGAAGTGGCTTAGATCCTTGAAGCCTTCGGAACCCGCGTGATAGTTCCAGTTAATGCCCTGTGGCCACATATGATCGGCGGGAATGAAATTTTTCAGGCAGCTTTGCAGCGGGACGGCAGGGCCGGGACTGGTTTCGGTGTTGAAACCGAATGCGCCGCCGTACTTGTTGTTATCGGTCAACCAGTAATCGGGCGGGACGTAATCGTACGGTCCGGTCATTTTGACGCCGGACTGCCCGCTGACGGAGGTGGGGGTGGCGGAAGCGGAAGAAATGTAAGGATTGGGCCAGTCGGATTCTTTGAGGACTTTGATGTAGGCGGTTTCGACGTCGGCGGGCGGCGGATTGTCGCTACCATTGAGCCAAACTAACATGCTGGGATGGCTGCGCATGCGCATGATCTGCGAGCGCAAGGAAGCGGAGGCGATTTCGAGATCACCGGGCTGCCAATGCTTCCACTGCTCCCAATGATCGCAGCAGCACCAGCCAGCCATGATCAGGACACCCTGTTCATCGGCGAGGTTGTAAAATTCCTCGGTTTCCAGCTTGCCTTCCAGGCGGATGGTATTCAGGTTCATATCGCGGACGTAACGGAATTCATTTTGCAGGCGGTCGAGGTCCTGGCGGAGAAGCATGTCCGGAGACCACCCGCCACCGCGAATGAGAATTTTGCGGCCGTTGATGTAGAACTGGCGCGCACCATTGGAATTCAGGTCGGAAGTGATTTCGCGGATGCCAAATTTAACGGTTTGGACGTCGGATTCATCGTTGCCGACAGTGAAATGGATGGAGAGTTCGTGAAGGTCTTGCGCGCCCATCTGGTAAGGCCACCACAGTTTGGGATTCTTGATTTGCAGCTGGGGATATTGATCCGAGAGAAAACGGATGGTTTTGGTTTCGTGCGGCTGCAGAGTGGTCGTCTGGCGGAAATTCACGTCATCAAACTTGCCTTCGAGGACACCAGTGACAGGGGCGTCGGTGGCGTTGTGCAGTTGGGCTTCGACGGCGAGATTCGCTTGCTCGAGTGAGTTGGTGGGGAAATGCGTCATCACCTGGGGGTGGCGAATGGCTACCGGGCCGCTTGCTTGCAGATATACAGGACGCCATAGGCCCATATCTTTATCGGGAGGCGCGGGGTTCCAGTCCACCCAATTGATGCCGAGATCTTTTTCGGTTTGGGCGATGGTCTCGACGGCGAGAGTGTTGGTTTGATCGCGCTGGATGAAGGGCGTGATGTCGTATTCGTAGGTGCGATAGGCGCCGGCGACGTCTTTTGCGCCGGCGATTTGGTGGCCGTTGAGCCAGATATTGGCGCGATTATTGATGCCGCCGAAATGCAGCCACACGTGGCGATCGTGGAAATTTTCCGCCAGTTTGAATTCGGTGCGATACCACCAGGAGCAGTGGAAGGGGCTGTCTTTCGGCATGGGCAGTAGGGAGAAATTCTTGGCGATGGGATAGGTAGCGCCGGGAATGTCGCGGAGGTTCATGGCGTAGTAGGGGTCGGCGTAGGTCTTGTCGGCTACGAGAGCGGCTACTACCGTGGAGGGAACCTCGGTGGAATGCCAGCCGTCGGTTTTGAAGTCGGCGCTGGAGATTTGGTCGCCGGTGGCGGAGAACTGACAGGAAGATTGCAGGCGCCAACCGGATTGCAGGAAAACCTTTCCGGCAGCGTCCGGGGCTGGATTTGCGGCGAGTGGAGAAGCGGCCAGCGCGAGGAACGAGAGCATGAGGATTGCGGCAGAGACGACGGGATATAGCGAGAAGTTGGAATGCTTGCAAAATTGGGTTTGCAGGCGCACGAACAGCCTCCCTGGACGGCGAATGCCAGGCAAACGGATGCTGACACGGAGCCGGTTTGGATGATGACGGTGGTTTATTAAACTTTATTAAACGTTCGTATTATTCCTTGCCGTTCTACTAAGTCAAGTCAAAAACCCGCGAACAAAAGATATTCCTCCGGCTGACGTTGCGATGAATTTGCAGCGGGCGCGGTCCTCCTGCGGCAGATCGCTGACATGCCGTGCCCCTACCATCGCACACACCGGAGGTGCTCTACGCCCAGGAGACGGCGCGAGTGGATTCGCGCACTACAAGTTCTGGCGCGAGCTGGCGGTGGACAGCTACCGATTCGCGCTCTTCGATGGCTGCGTTGATGCCCTCCATAATCATACCGACGGCTGCGGTTCCTAAGGCTTCCATGGGCTGGCGAACCGTAGTGAGCGAAGGCACCGATAGGCCGGCGGGTATTACGTCGTCAAATCCAATTACTGAGCAGTCTTCGGGGACTTTCAGGCCGGCGCGGGCAAGGCCGCGAATGGCGCCGAAGGCGGTCATATCGTCGAAGGCCATTATCGCGGTGAAGCGCTTTTTGTGTTTCAGAAGCTCTTCAGTGAGCTTGAAACCGCCGTCGAAACTGGAATTGGGATCGAGGGAATCGGGCAAATCCACTACGAGCGTGGGGTCTATTTCGAGGCCCATCGAACGCGCGAAGGAGCGGACACCGCGCCACCGCGGTGAGCTATCCACGAGCATTTTGGGCCCGCGAATGAAGGCGATTTTGCGGTGGCCAAGCGAATAGAGATGCTCGAGAGCGAGATGCGCACCGGCTTCGTTATCCACCATGACCGAGCTGACGGCGCCGGTGCGCAGTTCGCGGCCGATCATCACGGCGGGAATATTGCGCTTTTCGAGGTCGGCCAGCACATCAACATCTACGAAGAGCCAATTGGCGACCAAGATGAGCGCTTCGACAGGGCGCGCGAGCAGCATTTCGAGATAGCGCTCGAAGCGGCCGCGCTGGTTGTGGACATCGGTGAGGATCGGGAGATAGCTAGCCTGGTACAAAGAATTTTCGATCCCGCGGAGGATGAGCGTGCAAAACGGATCGGTGATGTCAAAAACCATGACGCCTACGGTGCGATTGCGCTTGGCGCTGAGGAAACGCGAGACGACCTTGGGGCGATAGGCGAGTTTTTTGGCGGCGCGTTCGATGCGATCTTTCGTCGATGGCGGGATGTAGCGCGCGAGCGGGGCGTTATTGAGAACAATCGAGACTGTGGCAGGAGAGACGCCGCTTTCCTGCGCTACGTCGCGCAGGGTAACGACCGAACCTTTCGGCTTGCGACGGCTCAAGAGTGCTCCGGTGGTTAGGTGCGCTGAGAGCGCGAGATAGAACGGACATCTTTATCACAGGAGAGGGGAGGAGGCTAGGGCGTAACGACTCTCACACGAAGCCATGAGCTTGCGAGGGCGGGTCTGAGACCCACCCCTACCAGCTGGGCGGTGGCGGCGTTTCAGGCAAAGACCGGACTAAACGTGAGGGATTTGGGAGACATTCCAGCCGCCACCTATGGCCTTTATCAGAAGTACGCTGGCGGCCATTCGGCGCGTCAGGATGTTTACGGCGGTGACTTCGTCGGAGAGTGCGGCGCTTTGCGCGGTGGTCACTTCGAGATAGTTGGTAACGCCGCCTTTGTAGCGGGTGATGGAAAGGGAGAGAGAGTGTTGCGCAGCGGCAACGGCGCCGGCTTGGGTATCGGCTTCGTTTTGCAGGATGCGCAGCGCGGCGAGATTGTCTTCGACTTCCTGAAATGCGGTGAGAACGGTCTGGCGATAATTATCGACGGACTGATTCCACGCGGATTTCGCTTGGTCGGAAACGCCGCGGCGGCGGCCGGCGTCGAAGAGAGTTTCCGCGGCGTCGCCGCCAAGCATCCAGAAACCGCTGGGGCCTTGAATCAGGGTTGTGAATACGGCGCTTTCAAAACCGCCGGCACCGCTGAGGGTCACGAGCGGGAAATAAGCCGCCTTGGCTACTCCAATCTGGGCATTCTGTTCTTGCACGCGGCGCTCGGCGGCGGAAATATCAGGGCGGCGTTCCAGCAGATCGGAAGGAAGGCCGGCCGGGATAACGGGAGGCGGCGTGGTGAGAGGTATCGGCGCGAGACTGAACTGCGAGGCAGGCTTGCCGATCAGGACGGCGATAGCGTGCTCGTACGCGGCGCGCTGGACCTCGACGTCCACAGATTCGGCGCGTGTGGTTTCGAGGATGGTTTGCGCCTGAGCGACGTCCACGGCGGAAGCGAGACCGCCGTGATAGCGGCTTTCGGTGAGTTGCAGAGCCTTTTCGTACGAGTCGACGGTGGAATCGAGAAGTTGCTTCTGCGCGTCCAGGCCGCGCAACTGGAAATAATCGGAAGCAAGCTCGGCATGAAGGCTCAAACTGACGTTGGCCAGATCGGCGGCGGTGGCTTGCGCTTCCGAACGGCTGGCCTCGACGGTGCGGCGGACGCGGCCCCAGAGGTCGGCTTCGTAGGAGACGTCAACGGGAATAGTGAAGGTGTTGTAGTCCTTGCTTTCGGTCGCCGCATTGTAAAGCGGCTGATTACGCGAGAGGTGCGTGCGCGACACCGATGGGTCTGTCCCTACAGTCGGGAACAAATTCGAACGGGTAATTTTGAGAGCGGCACGCGCTTCGGCGAATTGTTCTTGCTCGGCTTTCAGGGTCTGGTTGGAAACGTCAATCTGCTCTTCCAGAGAATTAAGCTGCGCATCCTGATAAATCTCCCACCACTTCCCTTTGGCAATCGCGTCACCGGGCTGAGCGGGTTTCCAATCGGAAGGCAACTCTTTGTAAGCGGTGGGGACTTCCGCGGTCGGGCGGACGTAATTCGGGCCGACGGTGCAACCGGCGAAGAACACCACGGCCGCGCCAGAAATCGCCGCAAACGAGAAATGGTTGCGAGTTGCGCGGCGCACGTTAATGAGCTGCAGGCGATCCACTGCTCGTACCTCCTTGTGGATTGGGCTGCGAGATTTTCACCTGCTCGCCGTCTATGATCGAATCCGGCGGACTGACGATGATGGATTCCTGGCCGGTGAGGCCGGAGACGACTTCGATTTCGGAGCCGAAATCGCGGCCGGGGCTGATGGAGACGAGCTTGGCTTTGTTGTCCTCGACCGTGGCGACCTGCAAGCCTTGAGCGCGGAAAATCAGCGCATTCACGGGAACGATGAACGAGGGAATGTCCGAGGGAATTTTCAGGTGAACTTCGGTAAAGGCACCGGGAAGGAGTTCGCCAGTGGGATTGTCCACGTCTACTTCGACCAGCAGCGTGCGGGACGCGAGGTCGATGGCGTTCGCAGTGCGAACGAGTTTTCCTTGGAACTTGCGGCCGGGAAATTGCGCGAGAGTGAGATCGGCGGAGATGCCCGGCTTAGCGGCGGGCGAATAGGGCTGCGGCACGTTGATGAATACGCGCAAGGTGCGAATCGCGGCCATGTGGAAAAGTTCCTTGGCCGGAGTGCCTGAGCCGGAATCAATTAATTGACCGATATCGGTGTTGCGCGCGGTGATAACGCCATCGAACGGGGCGTAGATCTTTGTGAAGGATTGCAAGTCCTCGAGACGATTTACGTTTGATTGCGCCGAGTCCACGGTCGCTTTCTTGGCTGCGTAGTCGCCGTGCGCGTTGTCCACATCCTGTTGCGAAACGGAATCGGTGTTCTTTAGACCTTCATACCTATCATTCGTGATTTGCGAAAGGCGCAAGTTTGCTTGAGCGGTATTCAAATCGGCGCGAGCTTGCTGCAGTTGCTGGTCAACTTCAGGCGTGTCAATCACGGCGAGTAACTGGCCCTTGCGCACGTGGGCGCCGATGTCAAAATACCAGGACTGGAGATAGCCGTTGGTGCGAGCGTAAATGGGAGCATCTATGAAAGCCTGCATATTGCCCGGCAAGACAATCTCCTGCTGAGGCGAGCCGCGCTTTGGTTGAATCACTTGGACGGCGGGGACCGCCAAACTGTCGGTTTCGACCTTCAGTGCGGCCTTGGCTCGCAGGCGCGGAACGACTCCGGCGACTACAACGGCGACGACGACCAAAAGCACGATGATTGCGATAAGTGCCCCGTGGCTTGACTTGGGAGCGTTTGGAGCGGGGTGGCCGCGATCCGTTTGCCCGGGTTTTCCACCAACTGGCTCTGTCATTTCATCCTCTTAGGAACTGCCATTGGGCCTGCTGCGGTGTACTCTAATGATGCGACCGCGGCGCCTTGCGTTTCAATCCGCTTCGGATTGTTTCTCGCCGCGCAAACCGTGCACGATGCTGAAGGTGACAGGAACGAAAAAGAGCGTGGCCACGGTCGCAAACAGCAGACCACCAATCACGGCGCGGCCCAGAGGCGCGTTCTGCTCGCCGCCTTCGCCCAATCCCAGCGACATCGGCAACATGCCGATGATCATGGCGAGAGCGGTCATGAGAACCGGGCGAAAACGGGTGAAGCCAGCTTCCGAGGCGGCCTCGGAGGGGGTCTTCCCTTCCCCCAGCCTTTCTTTCGAGAAGCTAACCACCAGAATGCTATTGGCCGTGGCCACGCCCATGCACATAATGGCGCCGGTCAAGGCTGGCACGCTGACAGTCGTCCGGGTGATAAACAAGAACCATACAATTCCCGCCAGCGCCCCGGGCAAGGCCATGAGAATGATAAAGGGATCCAGCCAGGATTGAAAATTCACGACGATCAGCAAGTAGACCAGGACGATGGAAAATGCCAGCCCCCAGAGCAGCCCGGAAAATGAGGAGGCCATGGTGAGAATCTGACCACGAACCACGATGCGGGAACCGACGGGAAGATCCTTTTTACTCTTATTGATGATGGGAGTGATCTCGCGAGACAGACCACCAAGGTCGCGACCCTGCACCGCTCCGAAAATATCAATGACCGGCATGATGTCATAGTGTGAGACCACGCCCATCTCGGTGCCCCGGCTGAAGGAAGCAACCGTCGCCATAATTTCGGATAGTTGGGTGCCTGGACCAGTGACGGGAATATTTTCCAGATCCTGCAAAGTGTCCACGCGGTATTGCGGCGTCTGGGCGGCGATGTTGTAACTGACACCCGTCCGGGGATCGAGCCAAAATGTCGGCGTCGTCTGGAAGCTGCCGCTCAGGGAAACCAGCAGGTTTTGCGCGACGTCGCGAGCGGAATATCCGATCTGCTGGGCTTTGGTGCGATCCACCTCAATATGCAATTTCGGCTGGTCGAACTCCTGCTGGATGCGGAGGTCCACGGTTCCTGGAACATATTTCAGGCGGTTCAGCAGGTTATCAGCGAATATCCTATCGGCGGGAAGATTCCTTCCAAGTATTTGAATGTCAATCGGAGCGGGGAGTCCGAAATTCAGAATCTGACTGACGATATCGGCCGGCAAAAAGTAAAAAGTGACGCCTGGAAAATCCTGAGCCAGCCTGATGCGCAGGTCGTGGACATACTTCTCAGTGGGATGATGGTCTCTCGAAAGTTCCGCGAGGATATCGGCGTCCCCAGTTCCAATCGGCGCGGAATTGCTGTAGGAGAGGTTGATGCTGCTGTAGGGAAGCCCGATATTGTCAATCAGGCTGACGAGTTCCGATTGAGGTATCTGCTGGCGAATGTCCGCTTCCACGCGATCACATAGCGCTGCCGTTTCCTCGATGCGCGTACCGGTGGGCGCACGCATATGCAACTTGAACTCGCCGCTATCCACGCTGGGGAAAAAATCCTGCCCGAGCAGCGGCAGCAGCGCAAATGAAAGTACGCAAGCGGACAAAAATCCGATAGCAAAGAGCACGCGGTGGCGAATGCAGCGTTCGAGCAGTCCATGATAGCGGTCGCGGAGCCGGTCGAAATGGTGTTCGAACCGCTGCTGCATACGCACAAACGGGTTCGAAGACTGCGCCGTCTGCCCCGGAACCTCTTCCGTTCGCTCCTGGAGCAAATATTTGGCCATGGTGGGCACGAGCGTTCTGGAAAGCAGATAAGAGGCGAGCATGGCGAACGACACGGCTTCGGCGAGCGGGACGAAAAGGTACCTGGCGACGCCCGTGAGAAAGAACATCGGCACGAACACGATGCAAATAGAAAGAGTGGAAACCAACGCCGGCACAGCGATCTGCGAAGCGCCATCCAGGATGGCCTGAACGATTTCCTTGCCCTGGTCAATGTTGCGGTTGATGTTCTCGATTTCGACGGTGGCGTCGTCCACTAGAATGCCGACGGCGAGAGCGAGACCGCCGAGAGTCATGATGTTGATCGTCTCGCCGAGCGCGCTCAGCACTATCAGCGAAGTGAGGATGGAGAGCGGAATCGAGACCGCAATGATGAGCGTGCTGCGCCAGCTGCCCAGGAAAACCAGAATCATGAATCCAGTCAGGCAAGCAGCGATGAGCGCTTCGCGGACCACGCCAAGTATTGATGCCTTTACAAAGATTGACTGGTCAGAAAGCGGAGTAATTTTCAGCGCGGGCGGCAGGCCCGCGGCAATTGTGGGCAGCAGCGCCTTAACGCCGGAGATAATATCCAGCGTGGAAGCGTCGCCGGCTTTCAAAATCACCATCAGCGAGGAACGCTGACCATTGACGCGAACGATGTTTGTTTGCGGAGGAAAGCCGTCGCGGACATTGGCGACGTCGTGGATATAGATCGTGGAGGTGCCAGACTGTTTGATGGGAAGATCGTTCAATTCCGCAACTGTTAACGGCGCGCCGTTCGTATCCACTTCGTATTCGAACGTGCCGATTTTCGCAGTACCGGTGGGAAGGATCAGGTTTTGGAGGTCAATGGCGTTGACAACGTCGCTAGGCGAAAGCCCCTTCGATTGCAACGCACCCGTGTTGAGGTCGACCTGCACTTGCCGCTGCTTACCGCCATAAGGGTAGGGGATGGCAGCGCCAGGGACGGTAACCAGACCGGTGCGAATGAAATTCAGCCCCAGATCACCCAACTGCTGCTCGGAAAGGCCCTGACCGGAAAGCGCGAGTTGAATAATGGGAACGCTCGAGGCGTTGTATTGAATGACGAGCGGAGGCGTGGTGCCTGGCGGGAGTTGGCGCAAGAGTGTTTGTGAAACCGCGGTAACTTGCGCTACTGCGTTGCCGATATTGACGCCCGGGTGAAAGAAGATTTTGACGACGCCGATGCCGTTGAGCGATTGCGATTCGATGTGTTCGATGTCATTTACAGTGGTGGTAAGCACACGTTCGTACTGATAGACGATCCGGTTCCCCATGTCCTCGGGCGAAAGACCTGTGTAGTTCCAAAGAACGCTGACGACGGGAATGTCTATATTCGGAAAGATGTCGGTGGGCGTGCGCAGGATGGAAACGGGCCCGAGAATGAGCAAGAGAATGGCAGCGACGACGAACGTATAAGGCCGGCGTAACGCCAGCCGAACAATCCACATCGATAATTCCCCTTAATGCCCAGAAAGAGCCACACCGCGGAGCCCGTGAACCAGGACAGACGCCACTGGCGAAGTATTATGGCACGTCGAATTCCAAAGCTATAGAGCCAGCGTCGAGCGAAGGGTGTAAGACATTCAGCGGGCCTGATTTAATTTGTCCGGAGGATCGTAATGATGGCCAATTGGCGTGCGCGAAGCCTGGCCGAGTTACGACGGTCTTTCGCCAACTGTCGGCCCACCGTCACAGGTTCGATGCGTGGCAAGTGCCTGCGCCAATCGTATGGAAGCTGCATCCGTTGTGTTTATCGGAGCACGCGGCATTTTGAATCGAGTATTGCGAAACGTCCGGGGCATTGTATGCGTCAGAGTATGTGAGGGTTAGGCGCGGTCTGGGATCGTGAATCTATCGTAAAGCGAATCCCATCTGATGCTTGTACCGAGGGCGGGCGGATGGAACAAGCGACGCGGATGCAGCCGGTTACGGTACCACGGCGGAGCGCGGAAACGACGCTCCAGCAATATGCCTTGCTGCTCGAAGTATCGAAGTCCATTGTTTCCCACCAAAATCTTTCCGAGCTATTTCACGACCTTTCTGAGCGTCTCAAGGGATTGCTGAATTTTCATTTTCTCTCGCTGGTGCTGTATGACCCGGCGCGAAACGTGATGCGCATGCACGTGCTGGAGACGACTGCGGCAACCGCGGTTCGAGCCGGCGATGAATTCGGCATGGATGAATCGCCTTCCGCGACAGCTTGGAGTACGCAACAGCCGTTCATTATCGAAGACACGCGCACCGACGAACGTTTCCCGCGCGTGATGAAATTGTTGCGCGCGCAGAACGTGCGGTCTTTTTGCAGTTTACCGCTTACGTCGGCACACCGCCGGCTGGGGACGATGAACTTCGGATCGGAAGAGCCCGGCACGTTTCCGTTGAAAGACTTGGAATTTCCACGGTTGGTTGCGGCGCAACTGGCAGTCGCCGTGGACAACGCGCTGAATTTCGAAGAAGCGCAATCCTTACACCATCAACTCGCGCGCGACCGCGACCGTTTGCAGCTTTTGCTGGATCTGAACAATCGCATGGTTTCCAGCCTGGATCTGCGCGAGCTGTTTCGCGCGATCTCTTCGGGAATCCGGCGAGTGATGGAATGCGATTACGCTGGTTTGTCTTTACCCGACCCCGACAGAGCCGAGACGATGCGCGTTTACGCGCTCGATTTTCCGGAGGGCAAAGGGCTGCTGCACGAGGAAATGCAGGTGCCGTTCGAAGGCGCGTCTTCCGCGAAAGCTTATCTGACAATGAAGCCAGTCACTCTAGACAGCGGCTGTCCCGGTTGGCGCAAATCACCGATTGCGCAGATTGCGGCGAGCGAAGGGCTGACGAGACTGTGCTTTTTGCCTTTGATTACGCGAAATCGTGCGATCGGCAGCTTGAATCTGGGCAGGCTGCGTGACGAGGCTTTCACGCAGGAGGATATCCATTTTCTGGGGCAGATTGCGAGCCAGGTGGCCATCGCGGTGGAAAATGCGTTGGATTACGCAAAGGTGACGGAATCGCGCGCGCGGCTGGCAGAGGAAGGCCGCTATCTGAAGGAGGAACTGCGCACGGAACACGATTTCGAGGAGATTGTGGGAGAGAGCGCGGCGTTGAAGGCAGTGCTGAAGCAGGTGGAGACGGTGGCGCCGACAAATTCGACGGTGTTGATTCTGGGAGAGACCGGTACGGGAAAAGAACTGATTGCGCGTGCGATTCATAATTTGAGCGCGCGAAATGAACAGCCGTTCGTGAAGGTGAATTGCGCGGCGATACCTCTGGGATTGCTCGAGAGCGAATTGTTCGGGCACGAACGGGGCGCCTTTACCGGGGCTATCGCTCAGAAAGTAGGACGATTCGAGCTGGCGCATAGGGGGACGCTATTTTTGGATGAGGTGGGGGATATTCCGCTGGAGTTGCAGCCAAAGCTGCTGCGCGTGGTGCAGGAACAGGAATTCGAGCGCCTGGGGAGTACCAAGACGACGCGTGTGGAAGTGCGATTGGTGGCCGCGACAAGCCGCGATTTGGGGCAGATGATCGCCGAGAATCAGTTCCGTCGCGACCTTTTCTACCGCTTGAATATTTTCCCGTTGTCGCTGCCGCCGTTGCGCGGAAGGCGCGACGACATCGCACTGCTGGTGGAACATTTTGTTGAGAAATATGCGGGAATGATGAGCAAGAAAATCGCGAAGGTTCCCGACGAGGTGATGCGGGCGTTTCGCGAATATCATTGGCCAGGAAATATTCGCGAGCTGCAGAACATCATCGAGCGAGCCGTGATTCTGTCTCCGGGATCCGTGCTGCGACTGTCGTTGGCTGAATTGCAGAGCCAAAGTAATGACGCAGCTGCGACTTCCAGCCGCCCAGAAACACTGCACGAAGTGGAAAAGCAGCACATTATGGAGACGCTGCGGCAAACGAAATGGGTGATCGGCGGGCCGTCCGGCGCTGCGGTGAAGCTGGGAATGAAACGCACTTCGCTGGTATACAAGATGGGCAAGCTTGGGATTACGCGCCCTTGGAAGTGACGGCATTCCGTCTTTTGTCGAGCGTTCGTCCGACTGTTTGCTACGTGATCACCGAGAAGTACTTCGACAGACAGCGGCTACCCTCCTGTCATTCGCTTGAATATAGGCAGGATAGGCGCGAACATTCGCGCGCGTTCGCGATGCGTGTGTGAGTGGCCGCAAAAATGCGATTCACAACCGCGTACGGAGGAAGCGCGCATGGAATTTACACCGATTAACGGAACTGGATTCACGGCCTCACGCATCGCCCTGGGGACCTGGGCGGTGGGAGGAACGATGTGGGGCGGCTCGGAGGAGCAAGACAGCATTCGAACGATTCACGCGGCGCTCGAGCGCGGGATCAACTTGATTGATACGGCTCCCGTCTACGGATTCGGGCGGTCGGAAGAAATCGTTGGGAAGGCGCTGGCCCAGAATGGCAACCGCGAAAAAGTGATCCTGGCGACGAAGGTGGGGATTGAGTGGCGGAACGGCAGTCTGGCACGCAATGCGTCGCGGGAACGGATTCTGCGCGAAGTGGACGATTCTCTGAGGCGGCTTCAGACACCCTACATCGATATTTACCAGGTGCACTGGCCGGATCCCCTGGTGCCAATTGAAGAGACCGCCGAGACAATGCGCGGGCTTTTCGAGCAAGGAAAAATCCGCGCGATCGGCGTGAGCAATTATTCCCCGCAGCAGATGGATCGCTTTCGCGCGGTGGCTCCGCTACACAACGATCAGCCGCCTTACAACCTGTTCGAGCGGCAAATCGATCGTGACGTACTTCCGTATCTGCGTGAAAGCGGCATCAGCGCGCTGGTTTACGGGCCGTTGTGCCGCGGTTTGTTGACTGGAACGATGACCACGGAGACGCGATTTACCGGAGACGATTTGCGGAAGGTGGATCCAAAATTCCAGCCTCCGCGATTCGCGCAATACCTGCGGGCAGTGGAATTGCTGGATGAATTCGCACGGAAGAACTACGGCAAGCGCGTGATTGATCTGGCAATTCGTTGGGTGCTTGATCAACCCGGCGTGAGCGTCGCGCTATGGGGCGCGCGCCATCCAGAGCAATTGCAAACGGTGGATAACATGGACGGCTGGAAGTTGGATGCCGACGCACTGAAGGCCGTCTGCAGGATCGTGCGCGATAGCGTGAGCGATCCGATAGGGCCCGAATTCATGGCACCCCCTGCGCGGCAGATGTCGGTGACGGCATGAATGCAGATCGCGGTCAAACAATGTGCGCGGGCGAGGATAAATCCGGCCCCCTTTGTGAGGGAGCCTTGCCCGCACACGCCAGAACTGGGGTTTATCGGAATGTAAAGATTTTTCATGCCGAGGAACTTTTTTCGGGGCGCGGGTTTACCAAGAGTGAGGCGGCACGGATTCTCGAACGAGCAGTGAAACGCGACCGGTCCTGCGATACGGAAGGAGAGCCAACATGCCGGCAATAGTGATTGTGCTGCTGTTTTTGGTGCTGTTTCTGGTGGCATTCCTGGCCGTGCTGCTGGGGCCGTTCGTCGGGCTGGGCTTCGCGATGTGGAAACACAACCGAAATTCGTCGGGTCCTGCAGCGAACGCGGGTTCTGAGCCGCAAATTTGTAAGTAAGATTACGATTCGCGGACGTTTTGGCCGCGAAAGTTACTGCGCGACTGCAAATCCCTTGTATTACCCACTTTATACCCCAGCTTGGTTTCGTCCGACTTTCGTAGAACGTTCGTACCACTTACGGGAAACTTTATTCTCTCGCGGCTCGAACCGAGCCAATGGATTCCGTCGTAAACCCTACAATCCAGATCAAAAACAGAGCGTTTGACGCTATTTGCCGGCCAAAATGCTCAATTTGGAGTGAAAAACCGCGAAAACTCAAATTGGAACGATGATTGCGCAGTACACCCCGGTCTATGGGTTCCGGCGCCTTGGGCGGAGCCGGGTTCAAAGGGGAAATGGGGAAGGGTCTGACGAGTTGGGGGAAGCTCGCCAAAACAACATTTGACTGCCGTCGCTTGGGAGCGATGGCGATCTTGTTCCTGGAAGCTATTTTTCTATCGGCGATCCTGGCACCTCGAGTTGCCTCTGTGCCGGCGATCAGCAGAGGGAATTCCTTAACGGTAGCATTCCATTCGGATGACGATGCTAATTTTCTTGCGCAGCCTGCTGAATTGGAGAATGACGGGCGCGCCTACTATCCATTTTCGGTAATCCCCGGCGGAGCGAGAAACGAGGTCGAATTACGCCGTGCGGTGGCGCACGACGGCGTCGTCGCCAACCACTATTCCGATTTCGACGTGGAAGAAACTCGCGTGATGAGATTGCGCGAGGCGCGGGCATTGTTTGTTTCTTATCGCGTCGGCAACCGAATTTTCTGGACGAAAAACCGAATGACTCTCCCCGCAGGGGAGGCCGTGCTGACCGACGGCGCGCACATGGCGCGAACACGTTGCGGCAACCGGCTTTCCGAAGTTCCGGGCGAGCCCGTGCTGATGGCGGAACCCTCGCCGGAGGCGATGGAGCTTCCGGCGGCGCGTGGGCCGCTCGCAATGCTGGTCGCTCCGCCGGAGATACCACTTGTGGCGCCGCCTACGACCGGGATTGTGGCGCCGGAAACGCTTCCGGGGTCTATCTTCATCCCGCCGATCGTTCCGATTTTTCCTCCCGGGGGAGGGCCGTTTCCTCCGGGTGCTCCCACAACTCCGCCTGGGAGCGGGGGACCGCCGCCGCCACCTCCCCCACCTCCGCCTCCTGTTGCTGCGACGGAGCCGTCGAGCATATTGATGCTCACGGCTAGTCTTGCTGGACTCTGGCTCATCCGACGAAAGAACCCAGCGTAGTGCTCGATTCCCTGCTCTGAAATTTTCATCGCGACTTGTGGGCATCCGTTTCTTGACAAAATTTTGGCGACGGGATATGCATCGTCCACCGCAGTAGCCTGAAAGCGACGCAGCGCGTAGGTGGCTTCGATGAGTTGGACGCAGGTCTATGATCCTCTCGGCATTTGGTGGCTCTCCACTCTCGTAGCAGCCCTGCCGATCATCGTGCTGTTCACAATGCTGGCGGGTTTGCAGATCAAGCCGCATCTGTGCGCGATTGCAGCGGCAGTGACTGCGGTGCTCGTGGCGACATTTGTTTTCAAAATGCCGCCTATGCTTGCGGCTTCGAGCTTCGCTTACGGAGCGGCCTACGGGATTCTGAAAATTGCGTGGATCGTGCTGGCGGCGGTCTATCTGTATGACATTTCGGTCGAGGCCGGGCAGTTCGAAATCATGAAGGAATCCATCGCGGGGATTACTCCGGACCGGCGGTTGCAGGTGCTGCTGGTGGCATTTTGCTTTGGCGCGTTCATCGAGGGTGCGGCGGGGTTTGGAGCGCCGGTGGCGATCGCGGGAGCGTTCATGATTGGGCTGGGTTTCCGGCCATTTCACGCAGCGGCGCTGAACTTGATCGCGAATACTGCGCCAGTGGCTTGGGGAGCGATCGGGACTCCCGTGCATGCGCTCGCGGCGGTTTCGAATTTGCCGGAATCGGATTTGAACGCAATGATCGGGCGGATTTTGCCGTTTACGGCAATGATTGTGCCGTTCTGGCTGGTGCGCACGACGGTGAGCTGGTCGGAAACGTTTGAAGTGCTTCCCGCGATTCTCGTGGTAGGCGTCTCTTTTGCGATTACGCAATTCCTGTGGTCGAATTTTCGGGACAGCAACCTGGTAGACATCATGGGAGGCGTGGTGTCCATCATCTGCACGGTGATTTTTCTGCATTTCTGGAAGCCGAAGAAAATCTGGAGATTTGATTACGACCGTGAGGCGGCGCGGCCGGCGGCGGAGTCTGGGAAAATTGCGGACGATATGGGAGGCGAATGGAACTCGAAAGAGTTCGACAGCTATGTGGTGCCACGGAAATATCCATTCGGCACCGTGCTGAAGGCCTGGATGCCGTTTGCGATACTTTCGATATTCGTGTTTGCGTGGGGCTATCCTCCGGTGAAGCTGGCGATCAACAAGGCAACGACGCCAGCATTTCAGGTGGTGCAGGCGGACGGCAAGGTTCGGCCGGGCGCGCCGGGATGGGATTGGCCTTATTTGCACAACGCGGTGACGCGAGCGGCGCCGGTGGTTGCGAAGCCGACGCCGGAAGCGGCGCGATACGATTTCAATTGGCTGTCAACGACGGGCAGCGGGTGCTTTCTAGCGGCAATCGCGGCGGGGTTGCTGCTGGGACTAAGCCCTCTGCGGTTGATGAGGATTTTTTGGCATACGCTCGTGCGCATGCGCCTTGCGATGATCGCGATTTCGTTCATGCTGGGGCTGGGTTTCGTGACGCGCTATTCGGGATTGGATGCGGTGCTGGGTTTGGCGTTCACGCGAACTGGCGGGCTTTATCCTTTCTTCGGAACGTTCCTGGGATGGCTGGGCGTTGCCTTGACCGGGAGCGATACTTCTTCGAACGCGCTGTTTGGGAGTTTGCAGCGGATCACGTCACAGCAATTGGGCATTGATCCGATTTTGATGTGTGCCGCGAATAGCGCGGGCGGCGTGATGGGGAAAATGGTGGACGCTCAGTCTATTACGATCGCAACGGCCGCGACCGAACAGGTGGGCAACGAAGGTGATCATTTTCAGATTTGTATTCTGGCACTCGATCGCGTTGGGTTCGATTGTCGGCGTGATCGTGATGCTATATGCGTACGTGTTTCCGCACCTTGTGCCACATGGATTGACGTTTGTGAAGTGATTTTAGTTTGAGCGGAGCGGGACTGAGTTTCTTCCGATTATTTTTTCGCCGCTCGTTTGGTTGCGAGCCGAACGCCGTCCTGTGCGACGGCTAACTTTCGGATTGTCGCCGACCGTCCACTCTCCGCAAAGCAACTCACCATCGCTTTTCCGATTTCGTTGAAATGATCCGTGGCGAGCGCGACAACGCTGGGTCCTGCGCCGCTCAGGGCAATTCCCAGAAGGCCGGGCATTCGCGGAATCTGGAGAACGCCCGCTAGCGCGGGGATGAGCGCCTCCCGATACGATTGATGCAGGCGATCCTGCATGGCGTCCCACAGAAGATCGTAGCGCTTGGCATCGAGTGCAGCGAGGAAAAGTGCACAGCGTTGGAGATTGTGAACTGCATCGGCGTGGTCGACAGTTTTAGGGAGCGCTGCGCGCGAAGCGCTGGTTTCCAGAGACATTTTGGGAGTGGCGGCTATCACGCGGATTTCTCTTGGCCAGTTCTTGCGGACCGCGACGACTTTGTCATCGGCGCCGACAAATGACACGACCAGACCGCCGAGCATTGCGGCGCTGACATTATCCGTGTGTTTTTCCAAATCGGCAGCGAGGCGCAGCACCGTTTGTTGCGGCAATTTTTTCTTCCAGAGCACGAAAGCCAGCGAGATGCCGGCGACAATCGCTGCGGCACTGCTGCCCAGGCCCGCGGAAATGGGAATTTCGT
This sequence comes from uncultured Acidobacteriota bacterium, assembly GCA_963804625.1. Lineage (GTDB taxonomy): Bacteria > Acidobacteriota > Terriglobia > Acidiferrales > UBA7541 > Palsa-295. The sequence continues at coordinate 243,152 of CAWDRJ010000004.1, forward strand.
TATGGACATCGAGATGGACGGGCGGGAGCTGAAGATTTTCGCGTTCGGCGGCGTGTTGCATAGCGCGCAGGATCAGATTTTCTTCGGGCGCGGTGGGCAGGTTCGCGCTGCCGTCGATTCCGCGGCTGCGGGCGATGGTGTGGGCGCCCTCGCCGGGCTGCACGGTAGCACGCACGGTCAAATACAACTGCAGCGCCAATCCGAAGCAGTCGAAGCCTGCGCCGAGATTGGCGGTGGAAGCTGGGACGCGAACCTCGAATATTTGGCGCTTGGGATTCTTCATTGAACACGGGGCGATTTAGCGCCGCCGCTCCAGACTTTCGAGAATGGCGCCTTTGCTCGCAACGATTTTTTCGGGAGCGTTGCGAAACGCGCCGGGGATTTGCAGCAGTTTGGAAACCTCGCCGTGTTCGGCTACGTCCAGCGATAAAGTGCCTCGGTGATAGTTGCTGACGTAGTCAGGATCTTTCAGTACGTGGCCGGTGAGCACGGCGATCACGGATTCGTCGGCGTGGATTTTCCCCGCCTTCACGAGCTTGCGAATACCCGCGACCGTGGTGGCGGAGGCGGGCTCGCAGCCGATGCCGTCGCGTCCGATGATGGCTTTGGCGTCCGCGATTTCCTGCTCGCTGACGGTGATGACGCTGCCGTTGGAACGGAGCACTGCGCGCAATGACTTCTCCCACGAAACGGGAGCGCCAATCTTTATGGCCGTCGCGAGAGTGCGCGGTTCGCGAACGTTTTGGATTTTGTCCGGAAGATGATTAACGTCTCCACCTACGCTTGAATTAAGCGTGGCAAACAAATGCGCGAGGGGGGCGGCGCCTTCTGCTTGAATCACGTGGAGTTTCGGCAGGCGATCAATCAGGCCAAGGCGAAGCATCTCGTCGAAGCCCTTGCCCAGCGCGGAGCTATTGCCCATATTTCCGCCGGGAACGACGACGTGATCCGGAACTTGCCACTCGCATTGCTGAAGAATCTCAAAGGCGACGGTCTTTTGCCCTTCGATGCGAAACGGATTGATGGAGTTGGCGATGTAGATCGAATGGCTCATCCGCGAGTTCTCCGATCAGGCGCATGCAGTCATCGAAGTTTCCCGCGATTTCGCAAACGATCGCGCCGTAGTCCATGCTCTGCGCGAGTTTCGCGGGGCTGATCTGGCCTTGCGGCAGCAGGATCGCGCATTGCAGTTCCGCGCGCGCCGCGTATGCTGCGAGGCTCGCGGCAGTGTTGCCCGTGCTGGCGCAAACAACGGTGCGCGCACCAAGCAGTGCGGCCTGTGTGACGGCCACGGTCATGCCGGTGTCTTTAAATGACGCTGTGGGATTGCAGCCTTGATGTTTCAGACGTAGAGCCGCGAGGCCGGAATATTTCGCACTGCGCGGGGCGTCGTACAGCGGCGTATTGCCTTCGAAGAGAGTAACAACGGGAGTGGCGGCTTCGAAAGGAAGCAGCTCGCGGTATCGCCAGACACCGCTGCGGTCTTTCGGATCGTGCGACGCGGCACGCGTTTCCCAGAGTTTGGGAAGATCGTGCGCTCGGCTAAGGGATTCCAGCGGGATTTCGATTTCCAAAGGACCACCACAACGAGTGCAAACGTAAATCTGTTCGCGAATGCCATAGCCCGCCGCGCACGCGGGCACGATGCAGCGCTGGACGGCGTTTGCGCCCGTCTGCCTGGCGGCACTTGGGGTCACTTTTGAGTTCAGAGCGCTCATCTGATGGCAGAACTTGTTTCGTGCGCGTTGCGCATGTCCAGAGCAAATTCGCGATGGACGGCGAGCAGCGCCTTTTTCATGTCGCTGCTGGCGACGACGAATGAAATATTCGACTCCGAAGAGCCCTGCGCGATCGCGATGATATTTACGCTCTCGCGCCCGAGGACGCTGAAGGTGCGTCCGGCCATGCCCACGGTGCCGCGCATTTTTTCCCCTACTACTGCCACGATGGCGATGTTGGGGTCCACGGTGATGTGTTCGACTGTTTGATGCGCGAGATCTTGGGCGAATTGTTGGCGCAAAGCTTCGACGGTGCGCTTCGCGTCGGACGACGAAATAATGAAGCAAATATCGTTCTGCGAAGAGGATTGCGAGATCAGCAGCACGTTGGCGCGAACACTGGCGGTGGTGGAGAATGTGCGGCCCACGACGTCCGGCAGCCCGACAATGCCGGGCCCGCCGACGGCGATGAGTGAAACGTCGCTGATGGCAGTGAGGGCTTTCACGCCGCCGCTGGAGCTGCGTCCCTGGGGCGTGATTTTCGTGCCGGGATTTTCCGGCTCGAAGGTATTGCGAATCCATACCGGGATTCCCGCTTGCATTACGGCGCGAAGAGTCTTCGGATGGAGAACCTTGGCGCCGAAATACGCGAGCTCTGCCGCCTCGCGATACGAGATTTCGGGGATCGTCCGGGCTTCGGGAACGAGACGAGGATCGGCGCTGAGCACGCCGTTAACGTCTGTCCAGATGATGACTTCATCAGCGCCAAGCGCGCCGCCAAGAATTGTGGCCGAGTAGTCCGAACCACCGCGGCCGAGTGTGGTGAGGATGCCATCGGGCGTCGCGCCGATAAATCCGCTGACCACGGGAACGATTCCCTGCTGCAGCAGGGGGCGCAAGCGCGCTTCGGAACGCTGATGCGTGAGGTCCATTAGCGGTTCGGCCGCGCCGTGATAGGAATCGGTGACTACCAATTCGGTGGCTTCGATGGCGTCGCTGCTAATGCCCAGTTCGGTTAAAGCGCCCGCTACGAGCGGCGCGGAAAGGCGTTCGCCGAGGCTGGAGATCGTGTCGAGCGTGCGCGGCGTAAGCTCGTGGATGAGCGCGGTGCCTTCGCAGAGGCGTTGCGCTTCGCCGAGATTTTCTTCGATGCGCAGCGCGAGGCGCTTGCGAGTTTCGGGATTATGGATCAATGCTTCAAGTGCAACTGCGTGCTGGTCGCGTAAACCTTGCAGGAGCGCAGAGGCGTGATCGCGATCCCCCGCTTCGGAGCACGTGGCGGCTTCGATGAGCCGATTGGTGACACCGCTCATTGCGGAGACAACTACAACGACGGGATTCTGGCGCGCGGATTTTGCCACGATCTGGGTGACGCGCGCGATGCACGAGGCGTCGCCGACAGATGTGCCACCGAATTTCATGACCTGCAGGAATGATTTCATTTGACATAGACCGGTGGCACGGCGAATCAGTGTGGCCGGTGACAATTCTGGCAACTAGGATGGCCGCGCCTGCAAAAACTATACACTACTGACACCGAATGTCAGAGAAGGGGCACATCGAGGTGTTGCTCAAGGAAAACCACAGGAATTGACGCTTTCGTCTGACGGTTGGCTTTAAAACTTTGCCCGGCTGCCCTCCGTCCGCTGGCGTGCGGACGAAGGCCGAGAAGGGGCGTCGGGCACTTACTGCTGCTAACGGGCAATTCTTACGGGTGAGAAACGAGGGCTGGGATTAGAACTTTGGATTGTGGAGTTCCGAGGCCGGTAACGAAATCGTATCCGACGAGAGCATCGCAGATCACGCCGCACGAGCCATTCGTGCCCGCCGTTACGGCGTGAAAGTTCGCGCCGAGATTGGATTTGGCCGTCGAATACACCGTTCCGTTTGCGCTGGTGAGATTTTCTTTGCGGACTGCGGCCCGCTGCGAATTTGCGATGGCCACCAGAGCAGCCCATTGCGGCGCTCCAGCGCTGGTGCCGCCGACCTGGAACCAGCCGCTGGCACCGTTGATGCCGATCGAATCATAGATCGCGTAGCCGGTTCCGGGATTGGCGTTGTAGGAGACGTCCGGCACGCCACGAAAACCGCGCGAGTCGTCGGGGATCGCGAATTGCTCCTGGGCGAGCGGCTCGTTTTCATAGCGGCTCAGGCCGCCGCCACTTCCGCTCCAAGCTGCTTCGCTGAGGTAATTCCCGTGAGCGTCGAGCGTGAGCGATGTGCCACCGACGCCGATTACGTAAGGCGATGCTGCAGGATAGTTGACGCCGGTGCCGGTGTCGCCGGAGGCGGCGAGGAAAGTTACGCCGTTGGCTACGAAATGGTTATCCAGATTGCGCTCGCTGGAAACTTCTCCAGCCGTCCAGCTCATAGATACGGCCGAGGCGCCGTCGCGGACGGCAACGTCAACCGCGGAAAGCAAGTCGCTTAGATTATTCGAAGGAGCTTCGACGAGCACGATTTTAGCTTGCGGCGCGATGGCGTGCGCCCATTCGATATCGAGTGAAATTTCCACGGACCAATTCGAGTTCGCGGCCGGCTTGCGGCCATTGGAATAAACTTTGCGAAAACAGCCGTTGCTAGTGGTGCACGAAGGAAGGCTGAATTGCTTGCTGAAGACTCCGAGATCGTTCTCAGCGTTGGCGTCGTCGTAGGCATCCACGACGCCGATGGTTTGCCCTGCTCCCTGATTAGCGATCAGGTCAAAACCATAGGCGTGGCGGATCTGAGAAGGAACAAAGGCGGATGAAGGCGGCGCGTTGAGGTTGGCGCCAGCGGCTTCATGGATGAAATAGTGGGGCCGCATAAACGAAATGGGATCATTGCCGCTATCGCCTGCAGGTAGCTGTAAACGAAGGAGTTGCTGGGCGTCGAGTGACTGGCTGGCGATCAGAATGAAGCTGCCTATGAGCGCAGTACGCAGAAGACTTTGGATTCCCCCAGATTGCATCTAGAACCCCCGTTTTGCGCCAGTCCGTCGGTGCCGGACTGGTTCGCGTGTGGCTACTTCCAACGAAATCAGGGTAACGTCCGGCTGTTATGGGCGGCTATGGGCCGAGGTTCTCAATCTGCTAGTACGAAAGACTATTGGGAAGATCTGCGCACGGAGAGTTTATTCGAGCGGCAGGCCTACGTAGTTTTCGGCGAGACTTTGCGAAGCGGCGCGAGAGCTGGTGACGTAGTCGAGCTCCGCGAGTTGGCGACGATGGTCAAAGGCGTTTTCGTCTTCGAAGCGATGAAGCATGGAAGTCATCCACCAGGAGAAGCGCTGGACTTTCCAGACGCGGCGGAGGCAAGTCTGCGAGTATGTTTCGAGAAGATTGCGACGGCCATGCGAATAGTATTCAGCGAGAGCACGCGCGAGGATGCGAACGTCTGCGACGGCTAAATTGAGGCCCTTGGCGCCGGTCGGCGGAACGATGTGCGCGGCGTCGCCCGCGAGGAAGAGTTTGCCGCATTGCATGGGCTCAATGACAAAGCTGCGCATGCCGGTGACGCCTTTTTGAATGATCGGACCTTCGGCGAGTTTCCAGCCGTCGTCAGTTTCAAGACGCCTGTGAAGCTCGCGCCAGATTTTTTCGTCCGGCCAATCGGCGATGTCTTCGTCTGGCTTGCATTGGAGGTAGAGACGGCCGATGTGCGGCGAACGCATGCTCAGGAGACCGAAGCCGCGGTCATGATAGGCGTAGATCAGTTCTTCCGAAGACGGAGTTGCTTCCGCGAGAATGCCGAGCCAGCCGAACGGGTAGACGCGATCGAATGTGGTGAGCACGCCTGCAGGCACTGAGGGGCGGCAGATGCCGTGAAAACCATCGCACCCGGCAATGAAATCGCAGACAAGTTCCTGCGGCTCGCCATCCTTGCGAAAGCGAATCCGCGGCTTGGCTGACGGTTGCGCGCTATCGAAATCGTGGATGCTGGTGTCTTCGACTTCGAAGAAAATCTGCCCGCCGGCGGCGAGCCGCGCATCGGTTAGATCCTTCACCACTTCATGCTGCGCGTAGATCGTGACGCCTTTGCCGCCGGTGAGTTCCGCGAAGTCAATCCGATGAGTATGTTTGTCGAAGCGCAGATTTACGCCGTAGTGGACCAGGCCTTCGCGCTCGAGGCGTGCGCCGACACCGGTTTCTTTCAGCAGGTCCACAGTTCCCTGCTCCAGGACGCCGGCGCGCACGCGTTCCTGGACGTACTGGCGGCTGCGATTTTCGAGGAGGACCGACTCGATGCCGTGGAGGTGCAGCAGATGGGACAACACGAGGCCTGCGGGTCCGGCTCCGACGATGCCAACTTGCGTGCGCATTTTTGCGATCTCGATTAATCCTTATCAGACGATAGCAGAAAAAACCGACGGGACGGAACGTCAAGATCGGGCAAGGCTTGGAGCGGCTTCGAAGCGGATGTTACCATGCGTCCGTGGATTTGAAGTTCTTGGACGCCACCGCGCGATTTTTCAGGAGCCTCCCGCTATGTTCGTAAGCCAGAAGCATCTGGTGGTGGAATGGGGCCATTGCGACCCCGCGGGAATTGTTTTTTATCCGCAATACCTTGCCTGGTTTGACGATTGCACGACGGCGCTATTTGGCAATGCGGGGATGCCGACGCGCGCGCTCTTTAAGGCGCACGGAATCGTTGGCGTGCCTTTGGTGGATGTGCGCGTACGATTCTTGATTCCTTCCACTTTTAATGACGAATTGCTGGCGGAATCCACCGTGATGGAATTTCGCAAAAGTAGCTTTATTATCCGACACCAATTCTTCAAGGCAGGCGCGCTGGCCGTGGAAGGATTCGAGACGCGGGTGTGGACCGGAGCGGATCCGATGAATCCGGAGCGCATGAAGTCTCGGCCGTTGCCAGTCGAAGTGATCGAGCGGCTTTCGGCCGGCAAGGAGTAAAGCCCCGCCCTTCCGAATTTTCGCACTCCCCGAAATCCTTCTCGCTTGGACGAGCGAGATATTCGATACCCTCCACAACCCCTACGTGAACTTCATCGGCTTCGGCTTGGCGGGATCGCTGTAGTCGTAAAATCCGCGACCGGCTTTACGGCCATTCCAACCCATTAGCACCATGCGTTTCAGCAGCGGCGGGGGCGCGAAGCGTTTTTCCTTGAATTCATCGAACATGATGTTGGCGATGTAATAGGTGGTGTCATGGCCTACGAAATCGAGCAGCGTGAGCGGACCCATTGGATGGCCACAGCCGAGCTTCATCGAGTTATCAATATCCTCGATTGAGCCGACGCCTTCTTCGAGCGCGCGGACGGCATCGAGCAGGAACGGCACCAGCAGACGATTGACGATGAAGCCGGTGCGGTCCGTGGTGCGCACAGGCGTTTTTCCAAAGCGTGCGGTGAGTGCGACGGCTTCTTCTTCCACCTTTGGGTCAGTCGCTATGGTGCGAATGACTTCCACCAATTTCATTACTGGCACGGGATTGAAAAAATGGAGGCCGAGAAATCGGTCCGGGCGTTGGGTGAACATGGCCATTTCCGTAATGGAAAGCGAGGAGGTGTTGCTGGCGAAGACGGTGTGCTTCGGGCAGATTTTATCGAGAGCGGTCCACAGCTCGCGTTTCGCGGGTAGCTGTTCGATGATGGCTTCGATGATGAGATCGGAGTCTTTCAGGTCTTCAAGATTTGTCGTGCCGTGAAGGCGACCGCGGACCTGGTCGCGGTCGGCGGCAGAAAGCGTTCCCTTGTCCACCAGGCGCTGAAGATTTTTTTCGATTGATTGCAAACCCTTTTCAACGAGCTGCGGGGAAACTTCGCGGACGGTTACCTGGCAGCCCGATTGCGCCGCCACCTGAGCGATTCCCGAACCCATCAAGCCGCATCCTACCACTCCGATTTTTTCGATCGGCATTTTGCAATTCCTCCTGATATGAACCGAACTATTAAAGATTGCGATGCTGCGTGAACTTTTGAAGCTCTGGCTTAAATGCGTCAATTGCGGACAACTTCATTTTACTGCATCGATTTCAGCGAACACTTCCTGCGCGATGTGAAACGCGGTGTTGGCTGCCGGAACACCGCAATAGATTGCGCTTTGCAACAGCACTTCCTGGATTTCCTCGCGTGTTACTTTGTTATTGAGCGCCGCGCGCACATGCATGCGAAATTCATCGCCACGGTTCAGCGCGATCATCATGGAAAGCGTCAGGAGGCTGCGGGTGTGGCGAGGAAGGCCAGGGCGTGACCAGATCTCGCCCCACGCATATCGCGTGATCAAATCCTGAAAGGGCTCGCTAAAGGCGTTCTTGGTACTCTCGGCGCGATCCAGGTGCGCGTCGCCGAGCACTGCGCGCCGGACTTTCGATCCAGCGGAATACCGATCACGGTCGTCCATTACGATGCCCCCCTTGCTGCGATAAAATTCATGAGCGCGCTCGTGAAGGCGTCGCCATCCTCGATATTGGAGAGATGCGCGGCATTTAATTCAGCGTATTGCGCGCCCTTGATGCGATCCGTGAGGAAATGTGCGTCGGCAGGAGTCGTAACCGAGTCCTTTGCGCCGGCGATAACCAGTGTAGGCACCGAAACGCGTGCGACAGTCTCACGCTGGTCCATTTCGCGGAGTGCTGCACACGTGGCGATATAACCTTCTGGCGGCGTGTGCAGCAGCATGCGGCGCGTAGCTTGGACTTTTTCCGGCGATCGCTTAACGAAACTCTCGGTGAACCAGCGTGAGACGACAGCGTCCGCGATCGACGCCATGCCACCTTCGCTGACGGTTTTGATGCGCGCGTTCCAGCCGTCAACCGTGCCGATGCGCGCCGCAGTGTTGCTGAGAGTCAGACTGCGGACGCGATCCGAGGAATTGACGCCGAGCCATTGGCCGATTGCTCCGCCGATTGAAATGCCGCAAAAATGCGCTTGCGCGACTTTCAGGGAATTGAGCAAGCCGAGCACGTCTTGCGCCAGTCCACCAATCGTGTAGGGCCCGGGCGTGACGGCGGTGAGGCCGTGGCCGCGCATATCGTAACGCAGGACACGAAATTTCTGGGATACGGCTGGAACTTGCGAGTCCCACATCGAGAGCGTGGTGCCAAGCGAATTCGAGAGCACGACGACTGGCGCGCTGGCAAGACCGTCTATTTGATAATTGAAGCGCGTTCCGTTGGCGTCTATGAAGGGCATGTCCGTTGCTTTCTGGGCGAATGATTGCTCAGCGCTGCTTCTTATGATCCGTCAAGACCCGTTCAATCATTGATTCAGCCGAACCAGTGTAATTCTTCGGGTCGAGGAGCTTGTCTATTTCGGCCGGTGCGAGATGTTCGCGCACTTGTTTATCCTCGATCAAGACGTCACGCAAGGATCGGCTCGATTCGAGCGCGCGACGCGAAGCCTTTTCGATCAAATGATGCGCGGGCATTCTTCCCATCTGCTTCGCCAGCGCTATGGCAACGGCCTCGGCCAGTATTAAGCCGCGTGTAGCTTCGAGGTTGTGAACCATTTTTTCTTCGTGAACTTCGAGTCCACTCACGATTTGAGTTGTATGAGCCAGAGCACCAATCGCGAGCAGGAAAATTTCGGGCAGCGTCTCCCATTCCGCCTGCCAGCCACCGAGTCCGCGCTCGTGCTCCTGGGGCATCGCAGCGAGCATCGTCGAAACCAGCGCCGGGACCCGGATGGCCGCAGCGAGAACGACTGCGGAGCCTACCGGATTGCGTTTGTGAGGCAGGGTGGAGGAACCACCTTTGCCGGGGGCGGTCGGTTCGAGTGCTTCGCCGACTTCCGTTTGCGACATCAATGAAACATCGCGCGCGATTTTCCCCAACGTGCCCACCAGCAGACCTAGCGTAGTTGCAGCTTCGGCGAAGCGATCGCGCTGCGCGTGCCAAGGCAAGCTGGGAAGTTCGAGCCTCAATTCCTCAGCTAGAGAGCGCGCAACTGCCGGGCCCCGTATTCCCAATGCCGCGAGTGTGCCGACTGCGCCACCAAACTGAAGTGCGAGAACTTGCTGGCGCGTGGCTCCGAGCCTGGCCCGGTGACGATTGATGGCATCGAGCCATCCGGCGGCTTTTAACCCAAACGTTATCGGACTTGCTTGCTGCAGCCAGGTTCGACCGGCGAGCACCGTGGAGCGATGTTGTTCGACAACACGAGCAAGCGCATCGGCAAGTTGTGCGATCTCGGGAGCAATTACATCGAACGCGGTGCGCAATTGCAGGACGAGTCCCGTGTCAATGGCGTCCTGGCTGGTGGCGCCCCAATGCACGAAGCCCGCGGCCTTCTCGTCGGATTTGGCGACGGCTGCGGTGAGCGCTTTGACCAATGGGATGGCGAGATTCCCGGCGAGAGCAGCCTCACGCGCCAGCGCGTCAGCGGCGAAAAGTTCAGCTTTGCACTGAGCTTCAATTGCAGCCGCGACTCCGCCTGGCGTGATACCGGCGCGCGTCAGTGCTCGCGCCAGCGCCGCCTCGAAATCCAGCATGCCCTGGAGTCTGGCACGATCGGAAAAGATTTTACGCGCTTGATCTGTGGTGAACAGGGGGTCGAGCAGGCGCGTTGGTAGTGGCGAGCTCAAGTCGTGCGCGTCCTCAATGTGGATCTATGCTCCGGCTTCCCGCTTGAATCGCGAAACCTCGGTGACTGCCCGGAAACCCTGATCAATCGCTGCATTGGTGTAGGCAAACGCCTCGGCGTCCGAATTCGCGATGGAGAGGCGGCCGAAGGGCCGTCGACCGACGACGCACGGTTGCTGATCTTCGGGCCAATCGGGATCGTACAGCGAATTGTATTCGTAAGCGTAGCCGTGGGGCCAGCGATTCACGGTGATGGCCTGGATATCGCGCGCCGGATCGAAGCCGCCCGGAGTAAGCATCGCGCCGAGCTGTTCGCGAATATGCCGCTCGAAAATTGCGAACGTGGTGGTGAGAAGTTCCTGGCGCCCGGCCCTTTGCTGATCGCGGGCAGGCAAGCCCGGTTTGCACGGGACTCTTTCGAGATGCAGGAGGCAAGGATCGGCAGGATCGCTCGGGAATTGGTACCCGCCCATGCTGACAGGAAAATCGAGGGTGACGGTTTCAAAATAACTTCCCGGGCAGCGGACCGAGCTGACTCCCAGTTTCTTGAACGATTGCCAATTGCTGATCTGCACATTGGTGTAGACCAGAGGAACCTTTACGCCGTAGGCGAGCGCATCTTTTTGCTTATCCGAAAGTTCCGGACACATGAACGGAATCACCATGTTCCAGCAGGCCAGGATGCAAGTTGCGCCTCGCACGGTTCGGGCGCGGCCGTCTTTCACGTAGGTGACTTCGACCTCCTTTGCCGTGGCCGGGTCTCCGATATTCCGCGCATGGATTGCAGTGCTATTCAATCGCAGACGTACTGGCGAGGATGCATCGTCCAGAGTTCCGTAATCGAGCTTCGCGGTGACGATATCTTCCATCGTGTGCCCGGACGCGGACGCGGGAATTAGCGAGCGGACTAACAAGCGCGCGATGGAAGCATTTCCATCGGGAAAATGAAAAATATAGGGCTCGTCTCCTTCATCTTGTTTCGTGATTTCGACGCCCAAACCGGGGCCTGGGGGACCGGAAAGATCCATGCCCTCGAAGCCAGGGTATCCGAGCCCGGCTAGATCGCCGGCAGGAACGGCATCAATGCCGACTCCATAGAGGCCGTACGTCTCCGTTTGCATCACAGGAATCGCGTCGGCGCTAACCTTTACGTAATTGAGCAGGTAATCCTTGTAACTCGTCTTGGCGAGAAGGACTTTTTTATCCCACGAAGACAAATGAGGGAGGTAGTCAACTTTTTCGGTGTAGAGCCGCGCGAGGTCTTTTTGCACTTGCGGCGAAAGCGGTGTTTTGGCCAGGAATTCAGACCAAGTCGGTTTGCCGATGCCTGCTACGAGGCGGTCCTCGCCAAACGTTTTCTTATCGAAAAACATGCTGCGCGCGAGGCCGTTGGACTTCTCAAAATTTCGATCGTAATACTTGTAAAAGCGCTGGACGTCAATGCCGAGTTCCGCGAGGAGCTCCTTGGCTTGTTTGCTGTAGAGCTTCGGGCCGGCGATTGACTGCGTGCCGCCGTAGCCGAGGATCATCCGGCGATCTGTGTGGAACTCATTACGGCGCGCGTGACCGCCGAAATCGTCGTGGTTTTCGAGGATGAGGATTTTGGCTTTGGGTCCGGCGATCTTGCGGAAGAAATATGCCGAGGCAAGGCCGCTAATGCCGCCGCCCACGACGATCAGATCGTATGAATCCGAATCCGGCGTCGGATTGCTCCAGGTATTGCCATCGCGCAAGGCGTGACCGACTTCCATCACCGCGTCGGTGGTACCGCGCATGCCTGTTAACGATGGAGGATAGTAAGCGTTTGCTGATTGAGGTCCGAGCGGCGAGTGCGGAAGGCCAAAGCGTTCGAACCACTGAGTGCCGGGGGATAGTAAGGATCCACCGACTGCTACTGCGAAACCATTGAGGAAATCGCGCCTTGGGATGGCGCGGCCCATTCCGAGTTTCTTTTCATCCTTTTCACGACTCACCATCTCCCCCGAGAATTTGACCACCGGCTGAATGAGCGTTAATCGCCCTGACCCTGACCGGCTTTAGATTTGTGGGAAACGAGCATACCGCAGACGTCAGCGCCATACAGAGGCAAACTTTCGCACGGGTGCGAGAGGGCCGCGGGGGGCGAGGCTAGTGCGAGGCGATGTCAACGCGCAATGCGGAAATTCCGATGCGGAACTCGGCGGAGGCGTCGAGCCTTGCGGCCAGGACACGCCTGCCAGCTACGTAGGTGCCGTTTGTGGAGCGCAGATCCCGCAGAAAAACTGCATCGTTTTTCACTTCGATCGCGCAGTGCAATCGGGAGACCTGTAGGTCGTCGATTTCGATATCAGCGCCGCCCCTTAGGCGGCCGAGAGTTACGAGAGGCATCGTTAGATCGCGCTGGAATCCTGACGATGGGCCGTCAATGACGGAGATGGTGATTGACTTACCGACCGGGAGGTCGAGCGTCGCAGTCTGCGTTCCGGAGGCTTCCGCGAGTCGCGCGGCTGCCAAGGGGCGTTCGCCCGGAGCGACGGGATCGGAAACGAGCGTCGAGGAATTCACGTCCAGCGGCATCAGGTCCACCAGGGAGCTTTGAGCACACATCCAGCAGCGGATCTGGGCCATGCGGCGGCCGGCATACTGGCGGTCGTCCAAATCGACCTGTGCGGAGCAATGGGAGCACCGTACGCGCATGAGGGGACTTTAGCATTAGGGACGGGGCGGTCGGCGATGGTACGACCGTTCCATTTTGGGTGCGCCGTTTCCAGGAGTTAGCTGGTTCGCGGCAGCGGGGTTTTCGGCTTGTTGGAGGTACTATGTTGCATGTACGATGTGTGGAGGTCGTACGCCGTACAGCCGATTTTCGTGTATTAAATTCATTTACATATAGTTACAAATGTCCAAGGGTGAGCTTGGAACCATTGGAAGCGAAAAATCTGTTGAACGAAGCAGCGGTGCATTGTACTATATTGCATGTCGATTAGGACGCAGAACGTGAGCTGCGAAACGCCATCGCGGTTTGTGGTTCCACTGGCAGTGGGAATACCGCCGGCGAGCGACTCGGAATTCCTCGGCTTCCTGGGTGCTCGGGTGCGCGAGTTGCGCAGCCTGCGAGGTATGACGCGCAAAATGGTTGCGCGGGAAGCGGATGTTTCCGAGCGCCACCTTGCGCAACTGGAATTGGGCGACGGAAACATCTCCATACTGCTGCTGCGGCGGATTGCGGCGGCGCTGAACGCGTCACTGGCGGATTTGTTTTCGTCTCGCACTGCGGGCGCGGACGACGACAAACGAATGATAGGTGAGATTCTGGAACGGCTTCCGCCGAATCGGCTCCAGGAAACACTTCGCCGATTGACGCGGGAACTGGCGCACGAAGAGAAGACCCGGCGGTTCCGGATCGCGTTGATTGGGCTCCGGGGCGCTGGAAAGTCTACTTTAGGTGAAAAGCTGTCGCGGGAGATGAACATCCCGTTCATCGAGTTGGATCGCGAAATCGAGAAAGACGCAGGAATCGCTTTAGCGGAGATTTTTTCTCTTTATGGGCAGGCGGGCTACCGCCGGATTGAAAAGCGCACGCTGGATCGAGTGCTTAAGGACCATGCGCGCGCGATTATTTCGATTGGCGGAGGCGTGGTTTCCGAAAAGGCGACCTACGATCGTGTGCTGGCGAACTGCCTGACGGTATGGGTGAAGGCTACACCCGAGGACCATATGTCGCGCGTGATTGCGCAGCGCGATTTTCGAGTGGTGGGCGACGACAATGAGGCCATGGACGATTTGCGACGAATTCTGGAAGCGCGGGAAACACTTTATCGCCGGGCGGACATTCATCTGGAGACTTCGGGTGAGTCGGTGGATGAGAGCCTAGCGAAACTCAAACAAGCCGTACAGACGGAAACGAAGTAGGAGGCATTTGTGGATTCCAGCGTAGCGCAAGACGCGCAGACAATCGGCGCACCGGTTGACTATCAGACCGAGCCTTCGAAATACAAGCACTGGCGAGTGAGTTACGACGCGCCCGTGGCCACCTTAACGATGGACGTGAATGAGGATGGCGGCCTGCGTCCGGGATACAAGTTGAAGCTCAATTCCTACGATTTGGGCGTGGACATCGAGTTGCATGATGCGTTGCAACGAATACGATTTGAGCACCCGGAGATTCGCTCGGTGGTAATTTCCAGCGCGAAGAACCGCATCTTCTGTTCGGGCGCGAATATTTACATGCTGGGGCTTTCCTCGCACGCTTGGAAAGTGAATTTCTGCAAGTTCACGAATGAAACGCGGAATGGGATTGAAGATGCGAGCCGTAATTCCGGATTGAAGTTTCTAGCGGCTTTAAATGGCACCACCGCAGGCGGGGGATACGAACTGGCACTGGCCTGCGACGAGATTGTTTTGGTGGATGACCGATCCTCGGCAGTGAGCCTGCCCGAAGTTCCCTTGCTGGGTGTGCTTCCCGGGACGGGCGGCCTGACGCGCCTCACGGATAAGCGAAAAGTCCGAAGGGATCATGCTGACATCTTCTGCACTTCGGCCGATGGGGTGAAAGGCCAACGCGCGAAGGAGTGGGGCCTTGTGAATGACGCGGTGAAGACGCAGCAGCTTGCCGAACACGTGAAACAGCGATCCCTGCAATTGGCGGAGAAGAGCGACCGGCCAACGCACGCGAAGGGGATCCCATTGACGCCCTTGCACCGAACCATTGACGAGACCGGCCGACACTACGAATTTGTTGATGCGCAGGTGAATCGCGACACGCGGACGGTGACGCTGACCGTTCGCGCGCCGGAATCAGTGAGTTCACTGAGCCTCGATGGCGCTATGGCAGCGGGTGCATCCTGGTGGCCTTTACAAATGCCGCGTGAATTGGACGATGCAATCCTGGGGCTGCGAACCAATGAAGCTGAGCTGGGATTGTGGATATTGAAGACATCGGGAAATCCTCAAGCGATTCTGGCGGTCGACCAATTTATTCTTGCGAATAAAACGAATTGGTTTGTGCGAGAAGTGCTCGGGATGCTGCGGCGCACGTTTGCCCGGCTGGATGTCTCGTCGCGGTCACTCTTCGCGCTGATTGAACCGGATTCATGCTTCGCAGGCACGCTGCTGGAATTGGCGCTCGCCGCAGATCGCGTTTACATGCTGGACGCGCAGGAGGGCGACACGAAGGCATCGATCATGCTGTCTGAGATGAATTTTGGCGCATTACCGATGGTGAATGGATCGTCGCGATTGGCTGCGCGTTTTTATCAGGATCCGGTGCAAATTGAAACGCTAC
This sequence comes from uncultured Acidobacteriota bacterium, assembly GCA_963804625.1. GTDB lineage: Bacteria > Acidobacteriota > Terriglobia > Acidiferrales > UBA7541 > Palsa-295. Next base: position 258,653 of record CAWDRJ010000004.1, read on the forward strand.
ACGCTCTGATTGGCCGCTCATTGCAGGCGCGGGAAGCGCTGGAAGCGGGCCTGGTGACTGCGGCGCCGGACGATCTTGATTGGCAGGATGAGGTGCGGCAGGCGATTGAATCTAGAACGGCGCTTTCGCCGGATGCCTTGACGGGACTGGAAGCGAATTTACGATTCGGCGTGAACGAGACGATGGAGAGCCGAATTTTTGGAAGACTTTCGGCTTGGCAAAACTGGATTTTCGTTCGGCCGAACGCCGTGGGAGAAAGCGGCGCGCTGAAAATCTACGGGACGGGCGCGCCGGTGAAATTCAACTGGGAAAGAGCGTAGGCGTACATATCCAGGCCTGATTCTTTCCATAAAGCTCTTGCAAGGAGATGCCCAATGATTGATTACACCGAAAAAATTCCCAATAACGTGGACCTAGGTCGCGACCGCGTGCTGCAGCGCGCTCTGGAGCATTGGCAACCGGCGTACATGAATTGGTGGTACGACATGGGCCCTAGCGAGAGCCATGCGCTGGAAGTGTATTTGCGCACGGCGACCAGCGTCGAACCCGACGGTTGGGCGCAGTTCGGCTACGTGCGGATGCCGGAATATCGCTGGGGGATTTTTCTGCAGCCGCGCGATGCAGATCGCCAAGTGAATTTCGGAGTGCACAAAGGCCAACTCGCATGGCAGGAAGTTCCGGGCGAATACCGGTCCACTTTGCGGCGGGTGATTGTGACCCAGGGCGATACGGAGCCTGCATCTGTGGAGCAGCAGCGGCTGCTGGGGATGTGCTGCCCTTCCTTGTACGATTTGCGCAACATTTTTCAGGTGAATGTGGAGGAGGGGCGTCATCTGTGGGCGATGGTCTATTTGCTGCATCGCTATTTTGGACGCGATGGGCGCGAGGAGGCGGAGGCGTTGCTCGACCGCCGGTCGGGCGATGCGGATAATCCGCGCATTCTGGGAGCGTTCAACGAGCCGACGCCCGATTGGCTGGCATTCTATATGTTCACGTTCTTCACTGATCGCGACGGAAAATTCCAGTTATGCGCGCTGGCGGAATCGGGATTCGATCCGTTGGCGCGGACTTGCCGTTTCATGCTGACCGAAGAGGCGCACCATATGTTCGTCGGGGAGACGGGCATCAGCCGCATCCTGCAACGCACTTGCGAGGTGATGAAGGAACACAGAGTTGAAAATCCCGGCGACGTGCGGGCGCTCGGCGTGATCGATCTGCCGACGATGCAGAGATACCTGAACTTTCATTTCAGCGTGACGATCGATCTTTTTGGCTCGGATGCTTCTTCGAATGCCGCCAGCTACTACACCACCGGGCTCAAGGGCCGTTACGAGGAAACGAAGATCGAAGACGATCACGTGCTGCAGGATGCGCAATATCCCGTGTTGGAAGTCGCCGGCAACAAAATCCTGACGCGGCAAGTGCCAGCGCTTACGGCTTTGAACGAACGGTTGCGCGACGATTACATTACCGAAATCCAGGGCGGCGTGGATCGCTGGAACAAGATCATCGAACAAGCCGGGATTGCGTTCCGGCTGGTGCTGCCGCACAAGGGGTTTCACCGGGCCATCGGAAATTTTGCAGGGAAATTCATCAGTCCCGAAGGCGACGTACTAACGAAGGAAGCGTGGGAAAATAATCAGCACAAGTGGTTGCCGAGCGCCGAGGATCAGGCTTTCGTGCAGTCTTTGATGGCAGGGCGCGTGATCGAGCCCGGGAAATTCGCGAATTGGATCGCGCCTCCAGCCCGGGGGATCAATAGACAGCCGTTGAATTTCCAGTATGTGCGATTTAATTGAAAACGACAGCACGGGAGACTACACACGCGCGCTGCAAGCTGCTGCGGCCCGGAACGCTTCTGCGATTACGACTGCAGAATATCTGGCGCCGATGCCAGCGCGCTGATTTCCAGGGACTCGCCGGAGCCGACGAATTCCAAGCCGATTCCAAATCTTCCCTGCCCTAAGGCGTCACAGTAGGCGACTCGCGCCGCGGACGTGAAATGACCAGCCGGCAAGGAAACCAGTATGGTGTCGTCGATGTACCAGTCACTCGTGGAGATAACGCGAACGCCGCGAGGGCTGACATTTTCCGTGACCGCTTTCTCCACTCCGAGCTTACCGTGCGTGCCGATGAGCATGGCCGTCAACTTCATGCCGACACGGTTCTCCGCACGCTCCGCGACGAACTGTTGTTCCATTAGATTGGCCTCCCGAACAAGACTGTCTGGGAACCGACTTGTCGGCATCGAAGCTTGGCTCAACGCCGGCACCCCTGTGCACTCATCGTAACCAAGTTGCTGAGAGAAGGCGGGGAAGGAAGCAGCCCTGCTGTCGAAAAAGATACTACGGGAGGGACCGGCGGTCCTTCGGGCGGAGTTAATCAACTTCGCGGAACTGAACGGGTAAGGCTGGTGGGCCTGGGGAGAGTCGAACTCCCGACAAACGGTTTAGGAAAACAGTGCCCTGTTTTGATTGGTTCTGAAAATTTCTGATTATATCTGTCCTGTCAACCTCGTACGAAATCCGCGTCTTGATTCGTTCTGATTGGTTTGTACCCGTTCTGAGCATGGAACTATGACACTCTTATGACACTCGTTCCTGAATGGGTAGAGTCTTTCGCTTTGCCGGGTCGCGCACGATGCAGCAGAGGACTGCTGGTCCGTACTACTTCTGTCAGACCTCATCACGACAGAGCACTTCCCAATTGACTCTCCACATTGACTAGGCCGTGTGTGCGACCTAAGATTGCGACAATCTCCGCCCATGATTGGCCAAACCATCGTAAGCGTCGCTTTTGCGCCGTCTGGACGAAGTGTGGGTAGATAAGTGATGGTGATCGTGGGCACTAAACAAGTGCCCACGAGGAATAGGTGGACACTTCTGGTAAGAGACGGCGGCGTTGGACGGTCGAGGTCAAGCGTCAGATCGCCGAAGAGAGCTTCGCAGGAGATTCCTCCGTAGCGCAGTTGGCGCAGAAGTACGTGGTGAATGCGAACCAGATTTTCAAATGGCGGAAAGACTATCGCGAAGCGGGTCTGCAGAACAGCCATTCGATCAATCTGCTTCCCGTGACCGTCTCGAGCGAAATCATAGTTCCCGCGGCAAACCCGCGCCATGCTTCCTGCCAGACAGCGGCAGGGACTCTGAGGATCGAACTTCCCAAAGGAAATCTGCGCATTGCGGGCAGCGTAGACTTGACGGTCTTGCGCACGGCGTTGGAGTGTTTACTGAGATGATCGGGATGCCGGCCGGAACGCGCATCTGGATCGTGGCAGGAGTGACGGATCTGCGGCGTGGGTTCACGGGCTTGAGCGGGATGGTGCAGACGGCGCTTGCGGAGAATCCCTTTTCCGGTCAGGTGTTCGTTTTTCGCGGCAAGCGCGGCGATTTGCTCAAAGTTCTTTGGTGGAGTGGCGATGGGTTGTGCTTGTTCGCGAAAAGACTGGAGCGCGGAAGATTCATCTGGCCGCAAGCGACGAGCGGAACCGTGTCACTGACACAGGCCCAGCTAGCGATGTTGCTCGAAGGGATTGATTGGCGGCGTCCGGTGCGCAGCTACGATCCGCAGATCGCAGTGTGAGCAAAAGATTTTCATGGTTACGCTAGAATTTTAATCAAGCTGTAAAACAACTGCAGTATATTCTGCTGCGATGAATCACGCGGCTGGCGTTCTTCCCAACCTCGCAGCACTGAATCCCGCCGAACTGAAGGCCCTCATCGTCTCGCAGCAGGAACTGATCGTGTCGCGCGACAGTGAGATCGAACAGTTGAAGTTGCTGATCGCCAAGCTGCGCCGCAGGCAGTTCGGCCGCTCGTCGGAAAAGCTGGATCGGCAGATCGAACAACTGGAGCTGCAGTTGGAAGCACTGCAAGTGAACGACGCCGAGATCGTTGCGGCGATGCCGGAAAAGATCAGCGGCGTGAAAGCGGTGGCCCGGTCGGTGCGGCGCCCGCTGCCGGCACATCTGCCTCGGGAAGTGCGCACCCACGCGCCGCAGCTGGAGGCGTGCCCGGACTGCGGCGGAAAGCTGCGCAAGTTGGGGGAAGACGTTTCTGAAGTGCTCGAGCGTATCCCCTCTCGCTTTCAGGTGATCCGGCATGTACGTGTGAAGCTGGCCTGTGCGTGCTGCGACCGCATCGTACAAGCCGCGGCGCCGAGCCGACCAATCGAGCGTGGTCTTGCGGGACCAGGGCTTCTGGCCCATGTGCTGGTCTCGAAATATGGCGATCACCTGCCGTTATATCGCCAGTCGGAAATTTACGCTCGAGAGGGGGTGGAGCTGGATCGCGCGACGCTGGCGGACTGGGTGGGAGGAACGAGCCGGTTGCTCGAACCTTTGGTGCAAGCGTTGCGACGTCACGTGATGAGCGCAGAGAAGCTGCACGCCGATGACACGCCGGTTCCGGTGCTCGCGCCTGGCCTGGGAAAGACGAAAACGGGACGGCTGTGGACGTATGTACGAGACGATCGGCCGGCAGGAGACCAGACACCCCCAGCGGTATGGTTCGCCTATTCACCGGATCGCAAAGGAGAACATCCCCGAACGCACTTGAGCCAATTTACGGGGACGCTGCAGGCGGATGGTTATGCAGGGTTCGATCAGATCTACCAGCAGGGGCGCATACAAGAAGCGGCCTGTTGGGCGCATGTGCGCAGGAAGTTTTACGATCTGCAGGTGGCTCACAAATCTCCGGTCGCAGCGGAAGCGCTCGAGCGGATCGCAGCACTGTACGCAATCGAGAAACAGATCCATGGACGCTCGCCTGAAGAACGTCAGGAGATCCGCAACACCCGGAGCCGGCCGCTGCTGGTATCTTTGAAACAATGGCTGGAAGCAACCTTGGACAAGCTCTCGAGAAAATCGGACACGGCGATAGCTGTTCGTTACGCACTGGGACGATGGGACGCGTTGCTGCGCTACTGCGATGATGGAAGGCTAGAGATCGACAACAACGCGGCGGAACGCGCGTTGCGCGCGGTGGCTCTGGGCAGAAAGAATTACTTGTTCGCTGGATCGGACCGAGGTGGCGACAGCGCCGCGGCGATCTACAGCCTGATTGGTACGGCCAAATTAAACGGGATCGACCCGGAGGGTTACCTTCGGAACCTCCTGTCACGTATCGCTGATCACCCCATCAACCGCATCGAAGAACTGCTTCCCTGGAATCTTGCTGAAGACTCTCGTCACGCTACGTAACAAACGCTGCTTTTCGTCAAGATGGCCTCCGGGTTACGCTTACAAACCATCTCGCACTGCCGGATTATGGAGTGCGGTCCGCCGATTTTTGTTGACTCTTCGCGGTGGGTTCGCAGGTTCGCGTCCTGAGCTGACCGAGTTAGGCCTCGCGCCAGAAATGAGGAGCTGGACGGCCGAATTGGATGGCGACTCGCGCCTTGCCATGAACCCGCTTCTCAACCCTGATTACACGGCACTCCTGCTCCGCTTGATTCGGCATGTTTATCAAGAACAGCCGTTGGCCGCGAGCGACCCGGGCCTCCAGCCACAGCAGAGACCCGTTCTCGTTGATTTCAAATGCCTCGGCCTCTTCGTGGAACGGCTGCTCTTCTGCATCCCAGCCATAAACAAGCAAGGGTACGCGATGCGCCCGACGCGGGCCTTCCCGGCGCTCGATGGACTCCCTTTCGGAGGGCTTTTCGCAAGTTTTGTCGGGGTTCTGTGTGGCGTTCCGTTGAGTTACACGAGCCCTTTCTCGTTCTGCTTCTTTCAGGGCATTCCAGACGCGGCTCACCGGAGTCTCCCAAGTCTTCTACGTGTTTCGGCAGCAGTTTCAACGATAGCCTTCAGTTCGAACCACGGGTTGGAAACGTTCAGACCGATTTTCGTCTTGGTAACCTAGTGGGCACTCTCCCGTTTTCGCTCTGCGTTCCCCCTAAGTCCCGAAAATTACATTACCTACGATTCTTGCAGGGACCTTTCCACCATCGACTTCGCCCGCCCCCGGCGGTCTCGCCGACCTCTATCTTCTGAGTCAGAAATGAATCCTGTTCGTAACCGGCAAATTGTCCGGCTATTTCATGGACTCCGCTTCGCGAAGATGACGCAATAGTCGCGTCCCGACCAATCGTCGATAACCTTCTCCACCCGTAGTCCTGTAGAGATCAACTCGTCGACCATCACCTTTTCTGGAATGCCGTGCCCTCCGCGGTTCTTCGGGACTCCCTTCACCAGCTCTGAATTCGGACTCGGTGGGAAATCGATGACCGCGAGTTGACCTCCGGGCTTCAGTGCGCGCACGAGATTTTTGTCAAAGTCTTGCGGCTGCGTAAGGTGGTGGTATACGCGTCGCAGAAAAATCGCATCGCAGCAACTCGACGGGAGCTTTGTATCATCCGCCGCGCTCTCCACGATGGTGACGTTATAGAGCTTGCGTTTCGCGACTCCTGCTTTAAGACTCTTCAGTTTTTCCTGGTCAATTTCGGTCGCATAAACACGGCCCGCCGGCCCGACCTTTTCGGCGGCCTCGAAGCTGTAGGTTCCATCGCCGGCGCCAACGTCCGCCACTGTCGTTCCGGCCCTCCAGTGCATCAAGTCTGCCAGCCGCGTTACTTCCTCGCGTTGGTCGGCATTTATTCCCGGAACTACGCCTCCCGACGACCAGAACAGTACGAATACCAAGGTCGCGACGGTGCACCGAAACCATTGGTGATTCATCGTTGCTCCTCCCGTTACTGTGCATCCAAATGCGCTCAATTCTCAGGGCCAGACAGAGCCGCTCTTTCTGATTTGGCGCGGCTCAGTCAATTTTGTGCGTTCTCAGTTTCAGGAATAAGCGCCGCCCATTGGCCGCGTAGACCTCAGTGTTATCGTCGGTATCAGACCGCTAGACCCGCTAGAACCTTCGTAATCACTCCCGAAAGCATCGAGTCGCGCCGGCTAACCTCACGCGGATCATGAATCAGCTGCAAGCGCTGGCGATGAACGAAGGGCAGCGGAGGAAGAAAAAGCTGTGGAGCGAGCAAGGACGAACAGAGTTGGTAAAGCTTTCGCTCGGTACCTGGGCCTCCCGGCCCGACATTCGGCAGCTCCCATGGATGGAAGTCGTGTCTGCACTTCGATGGGGGGCCAGCTCTGGACCGTTCTTTAGCTAGTTCCGGCATCCTTCCATCGAGACCACTATAGCTCGCCATCTGCACGATTCGTCCGTGTACTCAAAAGAGATGAGTAATAATCGCGCCCTGTAACCATTCGTGATCATGGCTTTGAACATGAGCACCTTTGCGTGCTGTAAAGAAAGACGTTACATTTGCCGCCTGGCATTGAGCTTGCTGGATGCGCTAGCGCATCGTCTCGCCCCATGGGAGGGCTGACGCGGCAACTGAGCGTATCATACCGATGCATCCCAGCCGGCAACTTCGAGGTAAATCCCAAAGAACCAATGTTCCTGAACTCATTCAATTCTGAACCGATGGGATCGTCGCAGTGCGGCACTCAAATCAGACTGGGATCGAAAGCCTTCCTCTCGAGGCGGGGGTAGCCCAAAGACCTATGCCGTGGAAAATCGTTCTATCCTGGAAAACCGTCGACCGGCTTCTATTGCCGACTATTTTTTTCTTGGGCTCGTTTGTGGCTGTTCTAACCTTCTGGCAGCTCCTGCTCGGCCATCGGCGTGCCGAGATCCGAGCTGTTACGGATGAGCAGAGCTCGTTTGTAAAATCCAAGCTGGAATCCGAACTGGGCGCACGAATATTGCCGTTAGAGGGACTGGCAGCTCGGTGGCGTATGCTCGGTGACGACCGAGAGAAAAAGTCCGCGGCCGAACTGATGATGAGCGGCTATCCTGCATATCAAGCCGTCGAATGGGTGGATCCAACGCTCCATGTCCGTTGGGTCGCGCCAAGCAATGGAAACCAGACCGATCTCGGAGTCGACTTAAGCGCAGATGCAATGCAGCAGGCCGGTTTCCAAACCGCTCAGCAAAAAAAGGAGGTGACCGTCATCCCTTCAGTGAACTTATTGCAAGGAGGCAGGGGACTCCTTGTCTGCGTGCCGGTCTACGCGCGCCAACGGTTCAGCGGCTTTGTGGTGGGGGTCTTCCGTTACCAGGAGTTGATTTCCTCGATCCTAAAGAATGTAGCGCAGGGCTACTCGGTCACCGTATATGATGGCGATGAGCAAATCTATGGCGAAGGAGCGAATCTCGCAGCGCGAGACGCAGAATTGGCCAGCACTGCTTATGTGCATTATCGAAACCTCACATGGCGCGCGCAAATTTGGCCGAAGCCGGGGACAATTACGTATGCACTGTCAACACTCCCAAAGGTCTTCTTCGTTGGCGGCATTTTGTTGTCCGCCCTTTTGGCATTTGTCGTCTATTCGGCGGAAACGGCGAAGATCCATGCGAAGGAGGCGAACGTAGCTAATAAGGAGCTCAAATCAGAAATTGCCGGGCGCGAGCTTGCTGAGGAAGCATTGCGCCAAGCACAAAAGATGGAGGCCGTGGGCCGCTTAGCGGGCGGCGTAGCCCACGACTTCAACAATCTACTGACGGTCATCCGTGGGTATGCGGTGCTCTCGCTAAACAGAGTCGTCTCTGACGGCGCGCCCCTTCGCGAATTGAACGAGATTTTGAAGTTCACCGACAGAGCTTCGGCCCTGACCAGGCGTCTCCTAGCCTTCAGCCGCAAGCAAGTGCTTCAACTGAAGGTATTGGATCTCAACACCGTGGTCACTCAGGTGAACGACATGCTCCCGCCCGTGCTTGGCGAGGACGTTGATTTGGTCCTCGACCTTGCGCCCGATTTAGGACGCGCCAAGGCTGACGCAGCACAGATGGAGCAAGCCATCATGAATCTCGTGTTTAACGCGCGAGACGCCATGCCCCATGGCGGCAAGTTGCAGATTCAGACCATGAATGCGGATCTGGACGGAGAATATGTACGCCGCCACGACGGTGCGCAGGCTGGCCCGTACGTGATGTTGGCGGTGTCTGACACCGGACACGGCATGACGGACGACACCCTATCACATGTGTTCGAGCCCTTTTTTACCACCAAGGACATAAACAAAGGCACTGGACTCGGCCTCGCGACCGTCTATGGAACGTTGAGGCAAAGTGGAGGATTTGCCTGCGTTTCTAGTAAGGTCGGCGTGGGTACAACGTTCCAAATTTATCTCCCGCGTGTTGAAGATGCGATTAACGTTGTCGAGGTCCCGGTTGTCGTGCCGCGGAATCTACAGGGCGCCGAAACAATTCTCGTTGTTGAAGATGATGATGCGGTCCGTCGCATAACTCGCGAGTTCTTGAAGATCAAGGGGTATGCGGTCATTGAGGCTCGCGGCGCGACAGAAGCCATCCAGATCGTTGGCAACCGTGCCGACCAGATCGATTTAGTGGTTACGGACGTGCTTATGCCTGGCATGAAGGGGCGTGAGCTTGTTGAACGGTTGGCCGAGCTGCGGTCGGATTTGAAGGTCCTTTATATGTCGGCCTACACGGAGGACGCCGCGATCAATATCGGAGTCCTAAGTCCGGGAACGGAGTTTATCGAGAAGCCGTTCGGCCCGGATGAGCTCGCAGCCAAAGTCCGTCAGGTACTGGGGCGGACGTCGAAGACCCGCCATGCCAGTGCCGCGCAACTTTAAGCACTCCTGCGTGAGAGGAGCACTGGTTGTGGCATCAGCCGCACGCTAACGCCAACATTGGAATTCCCATTCTCAACGCTGCGAAGACTGAATTTGCTCGCACCTAAAGTGTAGTATGTCGCGTGCGACATACTACATCCGGTTGAAATTTCGTTGGCCATTAGAAAAAGTACCTCAGGCCTTGGCCCGGACGCTCGTCGCGATGAAATCGCTCGCAAGTAGTTCCTGCTCCGTGATGTGCGGCAGGCCGTCACAGCAAGCCAGAAAGCGCGAGATGGCCTGCGTGAGAAACAAATTGCTTTCGCTGGCGCGAATCGCTTGTAAGGAATCCCAGAGAGCAACCACGGTTACATCTGGTGATTCCGACTTGCCAGAGGCCAATGCGAGAACACCCCGATATCCCCCTTGTCGCCGTGCCAGGTCAACGACGGAAGAGAAAACATCCTGGAAGTCTTGCACCCGACCGGGACGAACGTGGAGTTGCCAAACGCGAGCATGCATGGCGTCCTCCGTACTGGGCACGCGAACGATATTGGGCGCATTCTACCACCACCGAGCATTAGCCATGGCGAAAACCCAAGTGTGGGTTTGAAACGGACCGGTGAAGCCGACTGGGAGTCCTCGTTGTTAAACGCGCGGAAAATCTCGCAAGTGAAAAAACCGTGACGGAAGCAATTCAGCGGGTCGGCTGGAGCTGTCAGCTCCCTACCTTGAGTTCGGCCAGCCGAGCTTGCGAATTTTAAGTTCGAGCAACTCCGCCAGTGCTGTGCTTATTTCCTCAAGTTCTTCAGTCTGGTCCACAGAGACTGGCAATTCCTGAAGCCGGAAAAATATGGCTGTTTCCGCGGCGCGCACGTGGTGACGAAGTTTCTCGATGTCCAGTTCTCCCGCTGCTTTTTGGGTGGCAGCCTTCCACGACGGAGGGCAAGGCTCGGACATGGGAGTCCTTCTGTGACGCAACTTCTATCCAAACCTGCTGAGCAAAGTCTGGGCGGGCTACTCGGCGGTTCTGGGAATCCCCAGAGGTTACCGTCCTGGGGGCGTGGGCGGTTCGCTTGCCTGATGTAGCCCGCAGTCCTGTCCACTGGCAATTAGGAAGCCAAAATCTCGGGGTCGCATCCTCCCTAGACAAGAAATACGTTCGCCCTCAGCGCAAGTTTTTATCCGAAAGGAATCTGGTCCGTTCGTGCCATAACTCGTGTCTGTTCATAACGAAGGGGACTGGCTCGGGGTCAAGAGGTGCGGCGGGCCAAAGTCAGAACTCTCTGCTATCGGATGCCTGCGGATGCAACGCAAGCCAGCGGGTGCACACGTCACCGTATCCGAAAATGTCTGGCGGGCAATCCTGTGCGTCACCGTCCGGAGACCACATTCACGGATAAAGGATACAAAGGACCCGCTCAGTCGCGGGCACCGGAGGCGCGCGGTGAGAAACGTCTTAGCCATGCACGACGTGCAAGATAACGACTAGAATTCCGAGAACCACCAAGAGTACGAGAAGGAACGGCTCTCCCATTTCCTGCTTTGGCGCATTGCGATTCAATGGCGTGCTCGCTGTTTGCGGTCACAATTCTACCGCTTGGAAAATTGAGGGAGGGGCGTTCAGGGTACTCCCCAGTGCTTGAGGTTTACAAGGCCCAATTACGGGACTGTCGAGAAGAGTGGAGACGCCGGCATTCCAAACCAGCTACTCAGTAGTGGACACCAGTCGCCAGCCGAGCTTGTTGGTTTTGATGGAAAGCAAAGACGCGTATGCGACCGCCATGTCGCTGCGTTCTTTGTGATGGTCTGTGGAGTTCAATAATTTTTGAGCGCGGAGGACTATCGCCTGCTCTGTGGCTTGGACCAGCCCGGTCAATTTCTCTTTGTCGGATTCTAGCACCGTCTGGAGATAGAGGTCTTTCCACGACGCTGGATAGGGGTCTCGCATGGGACTGGGCTAGCGCTAGACTGTACCCAGCGGCTTTGTTATGTCAAGCGACTCGTACCGCGCGGGGCCAGCGGGGCGAATGGGCAGCTGTCAGCTGCCTAACCTTGAGTTCGGCCAGCCGAGCTTGCGAATTCTAAGTGCGAGCAACGCCGCCAGTGCCACGTTTATTTCACCACGTTCTTCAGTATGGTCTAACTGTCAATTCCGGTTGAAAATTCTCCGTTGTACCGGTCGAAAATTCCCCACCCCTGAACTTCATGAATGGGCCTCCATGGCCTCGGACTCCGTTACGCCCAAAACGCGCCAAAAGACGGCGCTGGGCTCTACTCCGTCCGAGGCCATGGAACGAGCCGCGGCCTCCGCTCCTTCCTGTCCTCGAGGGGGCACCAGGCCGGCCCTGCGGCGATCTTTCAGCCGGTAACTCTCTCCGCGAATATTGATGGTCGTCGAGTGATGCAGCAACCGGTCCAGAATCGCCGTGGCGATGATCGAATCGCCGAAGATCGATCCCCAGTCCCCGTAGCTTTTGTTCGAGGTCAGGATGATGCTCCCGCGCTCGTAGCGCGCGCTCACCAACTGGAAGAAGATCGTCGTTCCCAGATCATCCAACGGCAAGTAGCCCACTTCGTCGATCACCAGAACTTTCGGCGCCAGGTACACGCGCATCCGCCTGTCCAGCCGGCCTGCGCGATAGGCGCGTCCCAGGTCTGTCGCCAGATCGTGCGCGGTGATGAAATACGCTCCCAGTCCTGAACGAATCGCCGCTTCCGCCAGCGCCACGCTCAGATGCGTTTTCCCTACGCCCGGTGGTCCCAGAAAAATTACGTTGCTGGCTTCGTGGATGAACCGCAGCGAACGCAGCTCTCGAATCTGCCGCTCATCGAGGGAAGGTTGAAACTGAAAATCAAACTGCTCGAAGGTTTTCACAAAGGGCCGGTGCGCCAGCTGCAGCTGGGCCTTCATAGAGCGCATCCGGCGAGCCTCCACTTCGCAGTTCAACAACTCGTCAAGAAAGTCCGCATAGCTCGGCTCTTTCTTCGACCCTGGTTCCAGCAAGTTCTCTAGCCGGGCTTCCACCGCTTTCAACCCCAGCGCCTCCAGCGCCGTCTGTAACCGCTCGATCGGAGTGTTCATCGCCCACCTCCGTTCGCCACGCGCTCATACGCTGCCCACGAGCGCTTCTCCACCACCGGCGCGCTCTGCCGCAGATGAATCAGGATCTTGCTTTCCGCTCTTCGCGCTCCCAGCGGGATCCCCTGATGGTGCGGCGGGAACGTAAGCACGCTGTGTTTCCGTTGCGCCTTGCCGTGCATCGCAATCCGCTCGCGGCCCGTGCGGATATCCACTTCCTCCGCAATCTCCTGCACCCACACTTCCTGGCCCGCATACTGCCAGGGCACCGCATACCGACTGCCTTGCCAGTCCACGTAGGCATCTCGCGCCACTTTGCGCAGCTCACCATCCACGTACGGATACGGCGGCTGCCCCGCCCGCGACTGCAAACTGAACTGCTCGACATCCCAGCGCACCGCCACTTGCTCATGCGTCGTTCCGTGTATGCGCTGGTTCGCTACTCCCCAAATCCACTCGCGCAACTGCGCATTCAGATACGGCCGACACAGCCGCGGCGTGAAGCCCCAGTAGTGCGCAAAGTCCTTAAACACCGGGTGCCCAATGATCTCACCTCGCTCATCCGTCCCCAGCCACACCGTCTTCCTGCGGTCGTAGAGAATCTCCTCCGGCACTCCGCCGATCTGCTGGAACGCCGCTTCGTGCAGTCGCAGCAGCGTGCCCAGTTTTTGATCCAATGCTGCTTCCGCTACCATTCTCCGGCTGTAACCCAACGTGAAGGTAAAACCATGCAGCTTCTGCTCCTGCCCGGCTATCTCTAGCGTGCCCAGATGTCCCCAATCCACTTGCGCCTGCTTGCCCGGAGCTGTCTCGAAGCGCCGTACTGCTACGACTCGTGCCGAGCTGCGTTGCGGCCGCAACCAGTCCGTCAGAATCGTATAGCTACCGGCGAAGTTCCGCTCCCGCAGTTCGCGCAGCAGCACCCGCGCGTTCCACACGCCGGCACGCAGGCGCTCTTGCAAGTACGGCTTAAACGCGTCGAGCTTGCTCGGCTGTGCTGAACGTGGACCATACTCCGGTGCCACCCCCGCCGCCTTCATATACTTGCGAATAGTCTTGCGGTCCCAGCCCGTAAGTTCACTGATCGCCTGGATGCTCATCCCTTGCCGTTGCAGTTCTTTTAGTTCTTGCACGTCTCTCCCCCTTAACAAGTCTCGCAACCTCCTCCGTATGGAGTGGTCTCCGGTTTATCACGTTAGGGGGTGGGGAAATTTCAACCGGCACTATGGGGATTTTTGCACCGGCGCTGACAGAACGAGTCCGATAGTTCCTGAAGCCGGAAAAATATTGCGGTTTCTGCGGCAAGTTCTAGAGCCGTTTCGGTTGGTCTGGCAATATTTCTTAACCGATAAGGACCAGAGGCCTCTGCTTCACATGGCGTCGAAGATGGCGAATCGGGCTTCGACGTAAGTTATTTCAGTTCGGCTTAGGCCGCGGGGATTTTCCACAAATACCTTCGTTGGCTCAATGGCGTCCGTCTGTGGAAAAACTGTGGACGCGTATCCCACAATTTGACAATCGCGTTAAAGGAGGAACAACGTAATGGAATATAACCGAAAGACTCCGCAATCAGGGCGGCACCAAAGCCTTCAAACAGTTGACGTACAAGGAGCAGGCGCAGTCTATCAACGGCACCATCGCTAATTTGGAAAAGGCTGTCCGGTACCACGCAAAATTCGGCAGCGGTCAAACCGGTGGTAAGGAGCAAGAAATCCTGACGAAGCGCGCACGACAGGTCGAGAGGTTACTTGCACGCCTTCGACGCGATATCAAAAAGTAGCTGTGCGACCCCGCTAGTGCGTGCAAAAAAGTATGACACTTTTATGACACTGCACTGTTTTAGGGCATACTGCGGCTTTGACACTGACGAGTTAACTTGATGAAACCGAAGAGATAAGGCTGGTGGGCCTGGGGAGAGTCGAACTCCCGACAAACGGTTTAGGAAAACAGTGCCCTGTTTTGATTGGTTCTGAAAATTTCTGATTATATCTGCCGTGTCAACCTCTTACGAAATTCGCGTCTTGATTCGTTCGGATTGGTTTGAACCCGTTCTGAGCATGGAACTATGACACTTTTATGACACTCCTTCTCCGTAAGCGTAACCCGGAGGCCATCTTGACGAAAAGCAGCGTTTGTTACGTAGCGTGACGAGAGTCTTCAGCAAGATTCCAGGGAAGCAGTTCTTCGATGCGGTTGATGGGGTGATCAGCGATACGTGACAGGAGGTTCCGAAGGTAACCCTCCGGGTCGATCCCGTTTAATTTGGCCGTACCAATCAGGCTGTAGATCGCCGCGGCGCTGTCGCCACCTCGGTCCGATCCAGCGAACAAGTAATTCTTTCTGCCCAGAGCCACCGCGCGCAACGCGCGTTCCGCCGCGTTGTTGTCGATCTCTAGCCTTCCATCATCGCAGTAGCGCAGCAACGCGTCCCATCGTCCCAGTGCGTAACGAACAGCTATCGCCGTGTCCGATTTTCTCGAGAGCTTGTCCAAGGTTGCTTCCAGCCATTGTTTCAAAGATACCAGCAGCGGCCGGCTCCGGGTGTTGCGGATCTCCTGACGTTCTTCAGGCGAGCGTCCATGGATCTGTTTCTCGATTGCGTACAGTGCTGCGATCCGCTCGAGCGCTTCCGCTGCGACCGGAGATTTGTGAGCCACCTGCAGATCGTAAAACTTCCTGCGCACATGCGCCCAACAGGCCGCTTCTTGTATGCGCCCCTGCTGGTAGATCTGATCGAACCCCGCATAACCATCCGCCTGCAGCGTCCCCGTGAATTGGCTCAAGTGCGTTCGGGGATGTTCTCCTTTGCGATCCGGTGAATAGGCGAACCATACCGCTGGGTGGTGTCTGGTCTCCTGCCGGCCGATCGTCTCGTACATACGTCCACAGCCGTCCCGTTTTTGTCTTTCCCAGGCCAGGCGCGAGCACCGGAACCGGCGTGTCATCGGCGTGCAGCTTCTCTGCGCTCATCACGTGACGTCGCAACGCTTGCACCAAAGGTTCGAGCAACCGGCTGGTTCCTCCCACCCAGTCCGCCAGCGTCGAGCGATCCAGCTCCACCCCCTCTCGAGCGTAAATTTCCGACTGGCGATATAACGGCAGGTGATCGCCATATTTCGAGACCAGCACATGGGCCAGAAGTCCTGGTCCCGCAAGGCCACGCTCGATCGGTCGGCTCGGCGCCGCGGCTTGTACGATGCGGTCGCAGCACGCACAGGCCAGCTTCACACGAACATGCCGGATCACCTGAAAGCGAGAGGGGATACGCTCGAGCACTTCAGAAACGTCTTCCCCCAACTTGCGTAGCTTTCCGCCGCAGTCCGGGCACGCCTCCTGCTGCGGCGCGTGGGTGCGCACTTCCCGAGGCAGATGTGCCGGCAGCGGGCGCCGCACCGACCGGGCCACCGCTTTCACGCTCGCTGATCTTTTCCGGCATCGCCGCAACGATCTCGGCGTCGTTCACTTGCAGTGCTTCCAACTGCAGCTCCAGTTGTTCGATCTGCCGATCCAGCTTTTCCGACGAGCGGCCGAACTGCCTGCGGCGCAGCTTGGCGATCAGCAACTTCAACTGTTCGATCTCACTGTCGCGCGACACGATCAGTTCCTGCTGCGAGACGATGAGGGCCTTCAGTTCGGCGGGATTCAGTGCTGCGAGGTTGGGAAGAACGCCAGCCGCGTGATTCATCGCAGCAGAATATACTGCAGTTGTTTTACAGCTTGATTAAAATTCTAGCGTAACCATGAAAATCTTTTGCTCACACTGCGATCTGCGGATCGTAGCTGCGCACCGGACGCCGCCAATCAATCCCTTCGAGCAACATCGCTAGCTGGGCCTGTGTCAGTGACACGGTTCCGCTCGTCGCTTGCGGCCAGATGAATCTTCCGCGCTCCAGTCTTTTCGCGAACAAGCACAACCCATCGCCACTCCACCAAAGAACTTTGAGCAAATCGCCGCGCTTGCCGCGAAAAACGAACACCTGACCGGAAAAGGGATTCTCCGCAAGCGCCGTCTGCACCATCCCGCTCAAGCCCGTGAACCCACGCCGCAGATCCGTCACTCCTGCCACGATCCAGATGCGCGTTCCGGCCGGCATCCCGATCATCTCAGTAAACACTCCAACGCCGTGCGCAAGACCGTCAAGTCTACGCTGCCCGCAATGCGCAGATTTCCTTTGGGAAGTTCGATCCTCAGAGTCCCTGCCGCTGTCTGGCAGGAAGCATGGCGCGGGTTTGCCGCGGGAACTATGATTTCGCTCGAGACGGTCACGGGAAGCAGATTGATCGAATGGCTGTTCTGCAGACCCGCTTCGCGATAGTCTTTCCGCCATTTGAAAATCTGGTTCGCATTCACCACGTACTTCTGCGCCAACTGCGCTACGGAGGAATCTCCTGCGAAGCTCTCTTCGGCGATCTGACGCTTGACCTCGACCGTCCAACGCCGCCGTCTCTTACCAGAAGTGTCCACCTATTCCTCGTGGGCACTTGTTTAGTGCCCACGATCACCATCACTTATCTACCCACACTTCGTCCAGACGGCGCAAAAGCGACGCTTACCACTTTGGGCGGGGCGTTCAGTTATGAAGTGACTGAGGAATACCAATTCGAAGGAGTTGGCATCTAGGTAAGAGTCCGACAGGAGCTTTGGATGAAGCTTGCAAATATAGTACGCCACGCCCTATGGGTTGTCCTGTTCGCTAGCCCAGCTTCCGCAGTCTGAGATGATTTGAATATTTTTTAGACACATTTTCGAAGTAATTCCCTCCTGGAGATTCCTTAACCTTCCTGTCCACAGCCTGAGCCCTCCGTGCGTATTGCGTGGCGTGCGGGAATGCCTCTGTAGTGAAGACCAACCCGCTTGAAAGTGAAGTAGCGATGCGTAGGATCGAGGCATGTACTTGCGTCGCTGTTATCGCAATAAGGATGGCAAGCGCCACGGCTACTGGGCGCTGGTCGAGAGTTATCGCTCGTCGCGAGGCCCGCGGCAGCGCGTGGTGGCTTACCTCGGTGAGATGGATGCGGCAGGACGTCTGGGCATTCACCAACAAGCCGCAGGTGCCGCCACGGTTGCTCAGCGCGGATTATTCCTGGACACCGAACCGCAGTGGGTGGAAGTCGATCTGAAGCGCATCGCCATCGAACGGAAGCGGGCGTTCGGCGGTCCTTGGATCGGGCTCGAGCTGTGTCGACAAGTGGGACTGGTCGATTTTCTAGAGCAGACGCTGCCTGCCGGACGAGAAGAGATTCCCTGGCCGGTGATGGCGCAGATTTTGATTCTGGCGCGGCTCTGTGAGCCTTCGAGTGAGTTGCATATTGCAGAGCGATTCTATGAAGCGAGCGCGTTGAGTGATCTGCTGGGCGTGCCTGCCAATAAGGTGAATGAAGACCGGCTGTATCGTTCTCTCGATCAACTGCTGCCGCAGAAGGAAGAGCTGGAAAGACATCTGAAGAATCGACTGGGTGAACTGTTCGATCTGGATTACGACCTGTTGTTGTATGACGTCACCAGCACGTACTTCGAAGGCGATGCGAAGCGGAACGAACTAGCGCAGCGAGGCTATTCGCGCGATCACCGCCCCGACTGCAAGCAGGTGAACATCGCTCTGGTAGTAAGCCGCGAGGGGATGCCCTTGGGCTACCAGCTATTCACCGGGAACCGCAACGACGTGACTACCCTGGAAGAGATCGTGGAACGGATCGAACGACTGTATGGGAGAGCGAACCGCATTTGGGTGCTGGATCGCGGCATGGTGAGCGAAGAAAACATACGGTATTTGAAGCAAGGCAAGCGGCGTTACATCGTGGGAACGCCGAAGGGGGTGCTGAAACGGTTCGAGGGGGAGCTACGAGCCCCAGACTGGCATCGCGTGAGGGAAGGTCTGGAGGTGAGATTCTGTGCGGCCCCTGGTGGCGAGGAAGTATTTCTTCTGTGCCGGAGTGCGCAGAGGAAAGAGAAAGAGCAGGCCATGCATGAGCGGTTCGAGAAACGCATCGAGGAGGGGCTGGAGAAGATCGTGGCCAGCTGCAGAAAGCGCAAGCAGCTGCCGGCTGTAGTGGGACAGCGCCGTCAGGGCAATTGCTGGGCAAGAACTCACGAGCGGCGGGAGCGTTTGAAGTCAAGATCAATCCCGATGCAGACGGCTTTGCGAAGTGCCACTGGAAAAGAATCGA
>CAWDRJ010000005.1:0-77859 GCA_963804625.1 uncultured Acidobacteriota bacterium
GAACGCGGTGTGCTTAGTTGCGCGAGAGAGCCGATAGAGTCAGGTCGCCAGCGGAAAGGATGCGGAAGTTTACTGGGTCTGCGCAGGCGACTTCTCGGTGGTTTCCTGGCGCGAGCCGCGCTTCAACTCTTCCGACAGTACGACGGCCTCGGCGATGAGCTTCATGGATTTGCGCGTTTGGCGGCTCTGTTGTTGGAGCGCGAGATATGCCTTTTCTTCGTCGAGGCCTAATTCGCGCTGCAAGATTCCTTTGGCGCGCTCGACGAGCTTGCGGGTTTCGAGGCGTTCGGAGAGCTGGACGTTTTCGGTTTCCAGGCGCGCCATTTCGATTTCGGCGCCGACGAGGAAGCCTACCGTGGAAATCAGGCGTATATCGCGCTGGCGGTACACGTGCGGTTGAATGTGCTGGAGATTGATGACGCCGACGAGCCGGCCGCGGCACATGAGCGGAACGGAAAGGAACGCCTGGTAACGGTCTTCGGGCAATTCGTTGAAAAATTGAAAGCGGGGGTCTCGCGAAGCATTCTGCGAGATCGCCACGGCCGTGCGATGCGCGGCCACCCATCCGGTGATGCCCTGGCCGACGCGCAGCTTCAGGCGATCCACTTCTCCGGCGTGGGGATTTTTGGAAGCGCGCAGGATGAGGTCTTGTCCTTCGAGCACATACACGAAGCACGAATCACATTTGACCAGCGAGACCGCGCAGTTGACGACTTGCTCGAGAACTTCATGAAAAGGGTCCGCGGCAGCCATACGGCTGCCAATTTCATGGAGAAAATCTACTTCTGGGCTGGTGTGTACCGCATGCATATTGTCCATGTTAAAACATATCGGCAATGGGCGGCGCAGTCCAATCGCAATTTTCGATGTAAAGAATAGTCACAATTGCGGGAGAGCGACGCGATGGCGAGAAATTGCGATTTTCGTTGCTGCCGTTCCTAAGTGAAACGTATGCTGCGTGCTGTGATTCTGACGGCCTGCGGAAAGACGATCAAAATCTCATGCCGAGGGCGAGTTTGGTCTGAGGAGCCTTCTTTTTTTCTTGGGCTTCCGCAAAAAAGCAGATCCCAGCCTGCGGCAGACCGAGGTTGGTGAAATGAACATGGAAACTGATTACGCGGCGATGCTCGAGGTTGCCTTGGCGCAGGCGCGCGCCGGGTTGGCTGAGGGCGGCATCCCGATTGGCGCGGCGATTTTTGACGCGAGCGGCAAACTTATTGGCGCGGGGCACAACCGCCGCATGCAGCAAGGAGATCCTTCGGTGCACGGCGAGACTGACGCGTTTCGCAATGCGGGTCGCCAGCGCAGATATCGCGACTTGATCATGGTGACTACGCTTGCTCCTTGCTGGTATTGCAGCGGGCTGGTGCGCCAGTTTGGTTTTCGTACTGTGGTCGTGGGTGAGAGCCGCAATTTTCAAGGTGGGATTGAGTGGCTGCGTTCGTTTGGGGTGAAGGTGATTGATCTGGACTCGCAAGAGTGCGTGAAGTTGCTCGCGGAATACATCGCGGCGCATCCGGAAGTGTGGAACGAAGATATTGGGGAAGTTCCCGGCGAATCGTAGCGGGAGGGTCGGGCGAGAATGGCGCGTCGGGGCCGGAACTTTCGCTCGCTTGATTGCACTGGGAGAGGACGTTCAGCGACGCCCGGGTTTCTCGCGAGCGTGAAGCTAGTCGCTTGCTCCGGCCGCTTTTTCCGATTTGAAGACGCCCCGTTTAGCGGCTAGCTCCGAAGACCACAGCAAAATATCGAATAGCCGCGCGCGCTCGAGATTCTCCAGGCCGCGAATCGGGTGAACCAAGCTCGCAGCCTGCTGCGCGCAGGAATGCAGGAAGCGATCAATCGCGACGGATTCGGCTGCGCCGGGATCGGCAAATGGGCTGGCGTTGCAGTGGTTCAGGCGGTCGTAACACTCGGCGATGAAATGATCCACGCAATAGCGCCGGAGTTCGAGTGAGCACATGGCCGGGCGTCCGCAATGCTCGACGTCGCAGCGCGCCGGCTTTTCCGGCGGTGACAGGCGGTTTTGTTTTTCATCATGCGATTCATAGAAGTCTTCTGACATTGGACCTTGGCCCTCAATACCTTCATACACTTTTGCGATGTGCCTTGCGGCAATCTGGGTTGCAAACTGATTAAGCGTTGCTCCTTTGAGTGGCCACATCGGCGCGGCCATTGAATCCGGTATCAACACGTGCGCACGCGTCCGGATGGCAGAATGGCTTCGGGCGATTCGGGCAGCGCCGCCTCGTAAGAGTGAACTTTTCCGCGCACGTCAATCAAAGGCGAAACGATCCTGCGCACCGCTGGCAATTCCTCCCAACAATTGTCGGTGGACTGTCCCGCAGTGTCCCAGAAAGTAAGCACCTGGATGAGGCGCGGCTCTTTGTGCGAGGTCAGCACCAGCGCTGCTATGAAGCCGATCTGCTGTTGCAACAGGTCAGCTACTTCCTGGCGGATGCAATTGCGAAGGTGCTGAATGCGGCCGGGCTTGGCGATAAATTCCACGGCTCGCGCGTTCAACACGCAGGGCTCGCCGCCGGCGTGATAGTCCAACAGCATTTTCGCCATGCGAGAATCCAGGCCGCCAACCGTTTCTTCGCGTACTTCCATATCCAGATTTACTGATGGACTCATGTCAAAAATTCCTCGGTTTTTCGTCCGCATATGAACGGGCGACAGATGGGGGAGGCGCACCCCGGTGGGGTTCCCTGACCGGCAGGGCCGGAGTGCGCCTTGGGGATGGGAGACTAGCGCTGCACCATCACCCGGATTGGGCCACCTGCACTCCCAATCCGATGTCAGTACAACTACGCAGAAATAGTGCAGCGAGCGCGCGAAGCGTTTCACAGTGGGACTAAATATTTGCGGCGCAAGCGTAGACGGAGTTGAAGCGCAACAAGGGGCGAGGCGAAGAAAAGGAGGGATGGACGGCGTAACAGGCTTGGATTGCGTTAGTTATCGGGGCCGAGATATACTCGCCGCTTCCTTCGAGGCGAGCGTGGAATTTTTTTCCTTCGATGAGGCCTACCTAAAACGACTCCGTGAGCGGGATTTCCCCACGGAACAGCATTTCGTTGCGTACTTCCGGCAATTGTTGATGATTAAATTACGATCGCGGCTGCGGTCTTCACAAGCCGTGGATGATATCGCGCAGGAGACCTTTCTGCGTGTCTTTAAGGCCATGCAGGCGGAGGGTGGTATCCGTCAGCCCGAGCGGCTGGGGGCGTTTGTTAACTCCGTTTGTAATAATGTGTTACAGGAGTTCTACCGTTCGAGCGACCACGGCACTCCTCTAGATGATGACGCGCCGGAGCCCGTAGATAAGGTGATTGATCTGGAAGGGTTCCTGGTGACCAAGCAGACGCGCGAGCAGGTAAGGAAAGTGCTCGGGCAGCTTGGCGAAAAAGACCGCCAGCTGCTTCGCTCTATCTTTCTGGAAGAAAAGGAGAAAGATGAAGTTTGCCGGGAATTCGGCGTGGACCGCGATTATTTGCGAGTGCTGTTGCACCGCGCGAAGCAGAGTTTTCGGACATTTTATGAGAAAAGCCAGGCAGATGGGTTGCCGCAGGCGAAACAATGATTGTGCGCGATGAAACGGTTGGGCCTTCAGGGTCACTACTGAGGTGACGGAAACTATGGAACATACCGAAGCAGTCCAACTAAAGGCAGCTGAGCGCTACGTCCTGGGAGAACTGACGGGCGATCTACGCGCGCAATATGAGGATCACTATTTCGGCTGTGCGGAGTGCGCGGAAAGCCTGAAGCTGGCTGCGATGTTTGCCGAGAATACGCGAGCCGTGCTGGAGTCCGAGGCTGCGACGGCGCGTTTGGCGACGCCTGTGGTTGCTGCGCGCAAGCCCACCGGAGGCGGATGGCTTGCGGCATTTTTGCGACCGAGCTTTGCTATTCCGGTTTTTGCGCTGCTGTTGCTGTTTGCAGGTTACCAAAGTTTGATTGTGATTCCGCATTTGAAGTTGGCGGCGCCCTCCGCTGCGCCGCAAGCTCTGGCGTCATATTCATTGATCACTGCGGACTCGCGCGGTGGAGAGCCGCCCGCGATTACAGTGCCGGCGAACAAGCCGTTCAGTTTGTACATTGACATTCCTCCCGAAAAGCAGTTTCCTCAGTATGTTTGCGAAGTCGTGAATGCCTCGGGAGCGATCGAATATTCCGTGAACATCTCAGGGCAAGAGGCACAGAATTCCGTGCAGTTGCTGATGCCGCCGGCGACGCTCAAGGCCGGGAACTACACGTTGGTAGTGCGCGGGCTTGGGACGCCGGAAGCCGCGGCCGGCAGCGGGACGGAAGTAGCTCGCTATCCATTCACGCTCACACACTCGCGGTAAACAATTTCAAAACTGAAGCAGGAGGACAATTGCGATGCCCACCCCCTTCCGGATTTTTCTCTACAACGCCCACGGTTACGGTTTCAGCGGGCGAATTGACCGTCCGTTTCAACAAATGATTGACGTTCAGGCCATGGGTTCTTTGCCGCTGACGGGCGGGCATGGTTATGCGCGCGTCGAAAATTTTAACCTCAAGGATATCGCCTCCTTCAAGGCCGCCTACACGCAAGTCTCCGGAAGCCAGAATCCGAAAGATGGAAGTTACACCACGTTTGTGTCCGCCACCCTCGAAGGATTGAATGTTCACAACATCGTGACCGCGGATCGCGTCGTGGCGCGAATCTCCTCGAATCATCCCGCGGACGGCAGCGAACCCACTATCACGCCGGTGGGTAGCCAGTTCGAAAACCTCCGAATTGCGGGCTGCCCGGTCGAAGTCGAACTCGACAACTTTCTCTTCAATCGGCTCGGGACCTACAGCGCTTTTAAAGGCGAGTACGAGCGGGACGAGCAAGTGCGCCAAGCCATGCAAGAACGCTTCCTCTGGGGCCGGTTCAAATCTGACGTACCGGATTTCTTGCGCGAGCGGTATAACTGGGTCGCGGGAGATGCCTTGCCCGAGTCCAAGGGGATCGTGCTTTGTACGCTGGTGAAAGACATCAAGTTCAATTGTCCGGAGGTGCGCCGTTTCGGGAACGTACTGATCGTTCCGCACTTCGGCAAGATCTATCTGGCGGAGTTCGTGGTGCAGTCCTACCAGCGGACGGTGACGATGCTGCGTCTAGACATGGGCTCGGGCACCAACGCAATGATGACCGGACCTGGCGCGGGAGGAAATGGAGTCGGTTACCCGTAAGGCTGACCTTTGTTGCGGGGATCGCCGTCACTTTTGCGATCGCGGGATGTCACGCGAACCGCAACCCGGAAAAGATATACGAGGATGTCCAGCAGAAATTTCAGAAAGGCGATCTGGCCGACGCATACCAAGAGTCCCAGATGGCCTACCGGCAACTCTTGGGCAAAGATTCCGAATGGGCGCTACGCTTTCAAATCCTCAGTGCTGAGATTCTCGTGTGGCGCGGCCAGAGTAAGGACGCGCTGGCGCTGCTCGACACGAAGGTACCCGACTCGGGTCCTTTCGCGGATATTGTTGTGCGGCGGAAGATGATCCAGGGCGAGGCAGAATGTTACCTCCAGCGTTTTGCGGAAGCTCAAGCCGATCTCACCGAGGCGAAGAGTCTGGCAACCTCCACCAAGCCTGAACTCCTTGGCGACGTGTGGCTCGCTGAGGGAGGGCTCGCGGTCGCGCAGAACGATTATTCTTCCGCGGAGTTGGCATTCCGCAATGCCCTTCACATCTCGCAAGAAGAGAAGCAGCCATTCCTCGAGACGAAAGCACTGGGGAGCCTCGGCCGTGTGGCCATGATACAGGAAAGGTATGACGAAGCGGTTGATTGGTATCAGAAAGCTTTGGAGCTGGCGCAATCGCTTGACGCGCAGACTCTGGTGGCCAAGACACTCGGAAATGAGGGATGGAATTACTACAAGCTGGGTGACCTTGAGAAGGCAGCCAATCTATTTAATCAGGCGCGAGAAGATTCTGCTCGGTTGGGACTTCGCCAAGATGAGCTTGTCTGGCGTACCAATATCGGGTCCGTGGAATACGACGAAAGGTCCTACGCCGCCGCCGAGAGCGACTACCGGCAAGCCCTGGCGCTGGCACAAAAACTGGAGAACAAGGCATCGGCGGCCGTCTGCCTGTACAATCTCGCACACGTCGCGTTGATGGAAGAAAAATATGAGGTTGCCGAGCAGTATGACCGTGAGGCCCTCGCTCTGGAGCGCGCGAACCAGGATCGTCCGTCCGAACTGTATTCACTTATCACAGAGGGCTACATTTCAACGGGAGAAAAGGACTTCCGCGGCGCCGAGCGCACGTTTCGCGAAGTAATCAACGATAAAAGTGCCGACCACTACTTGCGTTGGCAGGCGCAGGCCGGTCTCGCGGATTTGTACGCGGCTGAAAATCAACCCGCGCAAGCCGAGGAATATTTTCGCAAGACTCTGATTACCATTGAATCCGTGCGCTCCTCGATCAATCGGGAGGACTTTCGGCTTTCCTTCCTTGCAGGCGCCATCAGTTTCTACGATGACTACGTTAGTTTTCTGGCCGCGCATCACCAAGTGGACAAGGCACTGCAAGTGGCTGAATTCAGTAGGGCGCAGACACTCGCTGAGGGGCTCGGCATCAATTCATCGTCAGTCAACTGTGCCACCAGCGACTTCAACCCGCGGCACGTAGCTGGGCCGACCAACACGGTTCTTCTCGATTATTGGATTGGCGCGGACCGCTCGTACTTCTGGGTGATCACACCGCAGCGCGTGGAGATTTTTACTTTGCCGCCGGCGGCGGAGATTGATCCTTTGGTGCAGGCTTACCGGCAGGCTTTGCTGGGTGCGCGGGACGTGCTGGAGACACGGAATGCCGCGGGGCAGAAACTTTATGATTTGCTAGTGGCTCCGGCTGCGAAATTGATTCCGAAGGGTTCGCGCGTCACGATCTTGCCGGATGGTAGCTTGTATAGCTTGAATTTTGAGACTTTGCTGGCGCCTGCGCCGCAATTGCATTATTGGATTGAGGATGTGGATGTTTCGTACGCCAATTCTCTGACGCTGCTTGCTGCCGGTGCTGCGCGGCACGCGTCGCCGGCGAAGAAGTTGCTGCTGGTGGGCGATGCCGTTTCTCCGGACGCCGAATTTCCGAGACTGCCGCAGGCGGCGGCGGAAATGAGCAGGATCGAAAATTATTTCCCCGCGCCAGAGCGGGAAGTGTTTGCGGGTGTTGCGGCGACGCCGGAATCATATTTCGACAGCCAGCCTCAGGATTTCTCGTACATCCATTTTGTCGCGCACGGCACCGCGAGCCGCACCAGTCCGCTGGATTCGGCGGTGATCCTCAGCAAGCAGGGCGACAATTACAAGCTCTACGCCCGCGACATTATTCAGCATCCGCTGCACGCGGACCTGGTGACAATCTCCGCTTGCCACGGCGAGGGAGTGCGGACCTATTCTGGTGAAGGCCTGGTCGGGCTTTCGTGGGCGTTTTTGCGCGCTGGCGCGCACGGCGTGATTGCCGCGCTGTGGGAAGTGAATGACAATTCCACGCCGCAGCTGATGGATCACCTATACGGCGAGATCAGCAAGGGCGTGCCGCCGGCGGTGGCTTTGCGCGACGCGAAACTCGCGCTGCTGCATTCCGGGACCGTCTATCGCCGTCCTTTCTATTGGGCGCCCTTTCAATTTTATCGCGGCGCTTGAGCACGAAAGGGAATCACGCTTTATACTCGTGCGATGCCAAAAGTGGCGCTTTTCATTCCGTGCTTCGTGGACCAGTTGAGCCCGCAGGTCGGAATGGACATGGCGAAAGTGTTGCGACGAATCGGCTGCGACCTGGAATTTCCCGCTGAGCAAACCTGCTGCGGGCAACCTGCGTTCAATACTGGTTATTGGAAGGATGCGCGGCCGCTCGCGGAGCGATTCGTGCGGGTGTTTCGCGCGGCGGATGCGATTGTTTGTCCTTCGGGCTCGTGCACCACGATGGTGCGCAATTTTTATCCTGAACTGCTCGCGGATAGCGTACTGCATGATGAAGCCGTGCAACTGGGGCTGCGCGTGTATGAATTCTCCGAGTACCTGGTGAAGGTGGCGCGCGTCGGCGACGTGGGAGCGAGTTTCCCGCACCGCGTTACTTATCACGATGCTTGCCATGCGTTGCGTGAATTGCGCTTGAAGCATGAGCCGCGCGAATTGCTTCGGCACGTGCGCGGGATTGAACTGGTGGAAATGCCGTACAGCGAGGAATGCTGTGGATTCGGGGGAACGTTCGCGACCAAGTTCCACATGATTTCCGCTGCGATGGGCGACACCAAGGCGGGAAATGCGGAAAAATCGGGCGCGGAGTATGTGACGTCCACCGATCCGAGCTGCCTGATGCAGGTGGAAGGAATTTTGCGGCGGCGAAAATCGCCGCTGCGGACGATTCATCTGGCTAGCATTCTGGCCCAGACCGGCGGGGCCGAGCGAAATGTTCCTGGCGCGGGGGCTGGGTCGTGACCGCCGCGCAGGATTTTCTACGCAACGCGGCCGTGAAGTCCGCCGACCTGGTTCATCGCCAGATCTTGCGGCGCGGAATTGATCATTACGATGCGGCGGTGCGCGGCGGCCGTGCGCGCTTTCTCGATTGGCAGGCGGCGCGGGAGAAGTGCCAGAGCATCAAGCGCGAGGCGGTGAATCATCTCGATCGCTATCTTGAGGAATTCGAGAGGCGCGTGAAGGAACGCGGCGGGCACGTGTTCTGGGCCGAGAACGCGGAGGAAGCCCGGCGGTACATTCTGGAACTGGCCGCGAGTCGTGGCGTGCGCACCATTGTGAAATCGAAATCCATGGTGGCGGAGGAAATTCATCTGGCGCCCGCTCTCGAAAAGCAGGGCATCCAGGTGTTCGAAACTGACCTCGGCGAATTTATCGTGCAGCTGCGGAACGAGCCGCCATACCACATCGTCACGCCCGCGATGCACCTGACGCGCCAGGATATCGCGGCGTTGTTCAAGGAAAAATTGGGGGGAATCGATACGGACGATCCTCAAGAGCTGGTGGCAGCGGCGCGGCGGGCACTGCGCCGCGCGTTCTTCGCCGCCGAGATGGGAATTACCGGCGCGAATTTCTTGGTGGCGGATTCTGGGATGGTTGCAATCACGACAAATGAGGGAAACGCGGATCTGGGGATTACTCTTCCCAAAATCCACGTGGTGTTATCGGGAATTGAAAAAATCATTCCGCGGATGGATGATCTGGCGATTCTTCTGCCAGTCCTCGCGAGTTCCGGTACGGGACAGCCGATCACTTGTTACAACACGATGGTGGGCGGAGCGCGCGGCCCGAATGAATTGAGCGGGCCCGACGAATTTCACGTCGTGTTGCTCGACAACGGGCGCACGGAATTGCTTGCCGATCCGGAACAGCGCGAGGTGCTGCATTGCATTCGCTGCGGAGCTTGCCTGAATGCCTGTCCGATCTATCGCAACGTCGGCGGGCACGCGTATGCCACCACGTATCAAGGGCCCATAGGGAGCGTGCTCACGCCGCATCTGCGCGGGCTGGATGAATTTCAACATTTGTCGCAGGCTTCCTCGCTGTGCGGTGCGTGCACGGAAGCGTGCCCCGTGAAGATTGATTTGCATCATCACTTGCTGCACAACCGGCGGAATGCAGTGGAGCGCGCGCACCGGTTGTGGCGGGAGCGGATGGCGTTCAAATTGTGGCGCTGGAGCGTGACGGGCGCGGGACGCTTCGCATTTCTGGGCGCGCTCGGACGCAGGGCCTTGGGATTTTTGTACGCGCTCGGATTGGAAGGAACATTCCTCGATCCGCTGCGCGACTGGACCAAGGATCGCGCCGCGCCACCGCTTCCGGCGACATCGTTTCGTGCGCTATGGAAGGAGCACGATGGCGCTGATTGAAAATCCGGGGCGCGAGCGGATTCTTGGGCGCATTAGAGAGGCGCTGAAGAGGCCGGCTAAAATTCACGCTGTGCCCAAGCCTGAGAGCGTGTCACGCCCGATCTTCGCGCCGATTCCAGACGCGCTGGAACGATTCCAGGGTGAATGCGCGCGTAACAGCACGGAGCTGATCGTGACGGGAGATTCACGCGCGACGAGCGCAGCTCTCGCCGGTGTGCTGACATCTTTACCGGCGGGAGAAATATTTGTGCAGGACGCTCCGGAATTGCGGCAGATATCGCCGGTGCTGCTGGTTCGGAAGGATATTCGTTGGTCGAGCGAGGGCGGCCCACCTGAGAATTCTCAGGCGACGATTACCTTGGCCGAGGTGCTCGTCGCGCAAACGGGATCGGTGATGGTGTCAGAGGCGTGCGGCGGGCGCGGTGCTTCCATCGTGGCGCCGGTGCATGTTGTCGTCGCTAAGGCGAGCCAACTGGTGCCTACGCTTGAGGAAGGGTTCGCGCGCGTCCGCGAGCGCAAAACCGCTGCGAATAATTCCTACCTTTGCCTGATTACCGGCTCAAGCCGGACGGCGGACATCGAGAAAATTCTGGTGATGGGTGCGCACGGGCCGCGACGATTGGTGGCGATACTCGAACTTACGCCGGCTTGACAGTTTGCGAAAAAAGTCGAAAGCGTGCCTCAGGGCTGAAACCCCCGGATCATCAGCAGAGCTTTATGTCGGAGCTAAAGCTCCGACCCCCTAAAAAGTCGAGTTTTTCCGCAGGCTGTTGAGCCGCGCACGATTCCTCTGCGAAAGTCGCGCTTGCAACACGAACACCAGAAACGCAACTGCAAACATCAGTGAGATCAGCGCGCCAGTGATCCGGTCCCACGTGTTGCGAAAGTCTATGTTCAACTGGTGCGTTCCTGCCGGAAGCGCCAGCAGCATTTCGCCCGTCTTCGGAGCTATCGCGATTGTGGAAGTCGCGCCATCCACTTGGACTTGCCATCCCGGGTAGGCGAGCAGGCGCACCGCGATCATCGTAGGCGCGCTTGCTTGCGCTGAAAAACTGCGGTGCGTTGCGGTCCAGCGCTGGATGCGAAACACCAATGGCGCCGCGGACTTGCCGTTCCCGATGGACGCGTCATACTGGCGGACGTCCGGCGCGGGCGATGAGGCGATCCAATCCCCGTTCGCGTCGGTGCCTGGTAATTCGTAGCGATCGCTTCCGAGGGGCTGATACTCGTCGGTGCCTTCGTAACCGAAGCCTGCCTGAATCGAATTCGCCAGAAACGGGATGTCTTCGCTGTCCCACCAGGCGTCCTTGGAGATCACGGCGCCCAGCGAACCTAAAATCAGTACAACAAAGATCCAGCAAATCCATTGGCGCTTCACGCTCCCGAGCGCTACGGCTACGAAAATCGCGAGGACAAAATCGAGAGGCCCCAGCCAACGCCAAGGAAATTGCAGGAATTCCAATTTGGGGAGCAGCCGCCAGAAAATTGCGCTGGCCGGAAACATGAGCAATATCGCGGCGAAACCTAGCGCAAGAAGCGCCCACCAGAGCTGCGGGAATTCACGACGGCGGCGCGAGACAAAAACCGCCGCAATCGCCACAGCGAGGATGACTACCAAGGCCAGCGCCGAAATTTTCCAGTTGAAGAAGACAAATTCCGGATCGCTGCCGTGGGTGAAAAGAAAATTCTGTGCGGGGTGCAACGTATCCATGATGACCTGGTGGATTTGCACCCAGCGCTGTTCCCAGGCGGCTGGCAAGATATAAAACGCAGCGAGCCCGAATCCGGCGGCCATCCCCATTCCGCCGGTGAACAGCGGGCGCGCGCTCCGCCGCAAGACGGACAAGACCAGGAATATCAAGGCGAGCGAATAACTGGCCAGCACACCCGCCGGCGCGTTCGATAGCCAGACTGCCGCGAACGGCACAGCGAGCCAGGGCCAGCCGCGCCAGCCTTCACGCACTACCCTCAACGAGCCGTACAAGACTAAGGGAAAGAGAGCGCTCGCCAATAGTTCCGCGAAATCGCTGCGGAAATAGACGATGACGAGGTGATACGGATTCACCGCGTAGATCACCGCAGCCAAAATAGCTTCGTGGCGCAATAGCCACTCGCGCGCGAAATGCCACATGCAAATTCCCGCCAACACCAGGGCCAGCCATATAAACACGCCGGGCACCACGCGCCAGGGCAAGATGACTCCGAGCGCGGCGCCCATCATCCAGGACGCCGGAGGATAAAAAATGAAGCGCGGTTCGCCGAATCCCCAGTTCGCCCACTCAGCCCAGCGCGGATAGATGATCCCTTGCCGCCATTGATTCGCGACTTCCATCCAGGAAGCGACGTGAAACTGGAGATCGTGGCCGGAGGCATTGGAGAGCAGCAGCATGGGTGCGACAACGGCGGTCGCGGCGATAGCTACCAGCAAGAAGGCCGTTCGGCCGGAACCTGCTGCTGCGGCGTTTTGGGGCCGCTCGTGAAGCAAAGCTCCGGCTTTTTCGGGTGATTGAGGTGCGTTCAATTTTTCATGCCGCGCGCCACCGCCCCCAGGCTCGGCCTTGAGAGAATACAGAATCATGCGGCGTTTGCGCCACTCGCGAATGGAGCGTGCTGCGCGCGATGCTCGCATGAAGCCACGCCCCAGGCAGCGTCTTGCCAATCCGCCGCCGCAACGGGTACAGTGATCTGGGGCCAAGTGAGGCCCTTCCGCAAGATCCCAACATGCCACCAAGCCCGAGCCAAGAGGCCTGCAATTACGCGCGCGCCAGTTTCCGTCGATAAGAGAGATACATGACGCCCTTGATGACCGCCGAAGACCAGAGGTTGCTGGCCAGCAGCGAGCGCGAAGTCCATTGGAAACGCTGGGGGCCATATCTTTCGGAGCGCCAATGGGGAACGGTTCGCGAAGATTACAGCGCGAACGGAGACGCGTGGAATTATCTGCCGCACGACCATTCGCGTTCGCGAACGTATCGCTGGGGCGAGGACGGCATCGCCGGGTTCTGCGACCGGCACCAGCACATTTGTTTTGCCGTCGCGATGTGGAACGAAAAAGATCCCATCCTCAAGGAACGGCTTTTCGGGCTCACCAACCGGGAAGGGAACCACGGCGAGGACGTCAAAGAGTATTACTACTATCTGGATGCGACGCCGACGAGCTCCTATCTGCAATACCTCTATAAGTACCCCCACGCGCGCTATCCCTACGAACAGCTCGTGGATGAAAACGCGAAGCGCACGCGCCACGATCCGGAATATGAGCTGATCGATACTGGAGTCTTTGCGGAGAGCCGCTATTTCGATGTGTTCGTGGAGTACGCCAAGGCCGCGTCGGAAGACATCCTGATTCGCATCACCGCTTGGAACCGCGGCCAGCAGACGGCGCCGCTGCACTTGTTGCCGACTCTGTGGTTCCGCAATCGCTGGGACTGGGGCGATCCATACGACGCGCCTGAAGTGAAAAGGCTAAAGCCGGTCGAAGGCGGCGAGCTTTTCGAACTGAACGAATTTCACTACGGAAAGCGCTGGCTGTTGATCGAAAACGCGCCGGAAGTGCTTTTCACTGAAAACGAAACGAACATGGAGCGCCTCTTCGGCCAGACGAGCAAAACCCGCTTCGTGAAAGATGCTTTCCATCGTTGCGTGGTGAATGGCGAGCGCGACGCGGTGAATCCGGCGATGACCGGAACAAAATCCGCGGCACACTTCAGCGCCCGGATCGCGCCGGGCCAGAGTTGGGAGATTCGGCTGCGCCTGACCGACCAGGATCTTTCGCAAGTGCAAGGGCCGGTGAAAAATTCGTTTGGCCCGTCGTTTAACGCAGTGTTCGAGAAACGCAAGAAAGAGGCGGACGAATTCTACGAAAAACGCATTGATGCCAACATCAGCGACGATGCGCGTCGGGTGCAGCGGCAGGCCTTCGCCGGCCTGTTGTGGTGCAGGCAGACGTATCACTACGACATGCGCCGCTGGCTCGAAGGCGACTCCACTCAGCCGAAGCCCGATCCCGCGCGCAAGGACGGGCGCAATCACGAATGGACGCATCTCTACAATTCCGACGTAATTTCCATGCCGGACAAGTGGGAATACCCCTGGTATGCATCGTGGGATCTGGCTTTTCACTGCGTCTCGATGGCGCTGATTGATCCGGAATACGCGAAGGCGCAGCTGATTCTTTTCCATCGCGAATGGTACATGAACCCCAGCGGGCAAGTGCCCGCGTACGAGTGGAATTTTTCAGACGTGAATCCGCCGGTATTGGCCTGGGCGGTTTGGCGCGTTTACAAGATCGCTGGACGAGTGGAAGGGAAGCACGATCGCAATTTCCTGGTGCGCCTGTTTCACAAGCTCTTGCTGAATTTTACGTGGTGGGTAAACCGCAAGGACCCGGATGGCCGGAACGTTTTCGAGGGCGGCTTCCTGGGGCTGGATAACATCGGCGTATTCGATCGCTCGTCGCCGCTGGGGCCGGGAAATTTCATCGAGCAGTCGGATGGGACCAGCTGGATGGCGATGTTCTGCCTGGACATGCTGGCGATGTCCATGGAACTGGCGCATGACGATCCGGCGTACGAAGACGTGGCCAGCAAATTTTTCGAGCACTTCGTTTATATCGCGCAGGCCATGAACGATATTGGCGGCGAAGGGATCGGCTTGTGGGATGACCAGGATGGTTTTTACTATGACGTCCTGCACCTGGGAAAGACGACGCACCTGCCGATGAAGGTGCGGTCCATGGTCGGGCTGATTCCGCTGTTCGCGGTGGAATCGTTCGAGCCGGAGGATCTGGCGCGGCTGCCCGGATTCGTCACGCGGATGAATTGGTTCCTGAAGCACAATCCCGACGTATCCGAACACGTGGACATGAGCCAGAAGACGGATAAAGGTTCGCGGGTGCTGCTATCCATCGCCAACCGGAAAAAGCTCGAGAGGATTTACAAGTACGTATTCGATGAAAATGAATTCCTCGCTCCGCTCGGAGTTCGCTCGCTCTCGAAATTTCATCAGGATCATCCATTTGTGCTTGACGTGAACGGCCATACGCAGGCGGTTGACTACGAGCCGGCCGAATCCACCGGTGATTTGTTTGGCGGAAATTCCAACTGGCGGGGGCCGATTTGGTTTCCCTTGAATTTTCTGCTGATCGAATCGTTGCAGCGCTTTCATTACTATTACGGCGATAGTTTCAAGGTTGAATACCCGACAGGTTCGGGACGGCAAGTAACACTGTGGGACGCCGCGCGCGAAATCTCGCGCCGGCTTTCGCATTTATTTCTGCAGCGCGACGGGCGCCGCGCGGTTTATGGAAGCACCCAGTTATTTCAGGAAGATCCGCATTGGCGGGATCTGATTTTATTCTACGAGTATTTCAACGGCGATAACGGCGCGGGCCTGGGTGCCAGCCATCAGACAGGCTGGACGGCGCTGGTCGCGAAGCTGCTGGAACAAAGCGGTGAGTAGCGAGCGCGCAACAAATTTCGGTTGCGTCGCGCGCCGGTCTAGAAGTCGGTGACCAGTCCCAAGCCCAGCGAGACGCGATTGATGTAGTTGAAGTACGAGACGGCTAGAACGGTTTCGCGGACCGCGGCGTCGTCCCATCCGGCTTTTTTGAGGGCATCGGTGTCGGCTTCGGTGATGTCGTCGGGATGGCGCGTCAGTTTATCGGCGAAGCGGAACAATTCTTTCACCTGAGGCTCGACGGCCGCGCTTTCGTAATCCGTTGTGAGCTTCCGCGCCAGGTTTTTTTCCACGCCAAAGCGCCGCAGCAACTCCATGTGGAACATGATGCAGTACGTCGAGGAGTTGATGCCACTGACGACCAGCCCAATCTGTTCTTTCACTATCGTGGACAGCGCACCGTCGGACATGATCGCAGGGTTCAATTGCAATTGTGCTTCGATGACGGCCGGTTTTGGGCCCAATGACTTGAAGTAGTGCGGCAGAAAACCCAAGGTATGTTCGATTTTTCCGTAGATCTCTCGCAGGTGAGCGTCTGCC
This sequence comes from uncultured Acidobacteriota bacterium, assembly GCA_963804625.1. Taxonomy (GTDB): domain Bacteria; phylum Acidobacteriota; class Terriglobia; order Acidiferrales; family UBA7541; genus Palsa-295. The sequence goes on from CAWDRJ010000005.1 coordinate 15,866, forward strand.
TGTGATTCTTCGATTTCATTCACGAATGGCATGATCTTGCTCCTCGGATAATATGAATGCGGAGAAGGTGAAACTGCGATTGCTCCTGCGGCACAGTGTAACACGCTCGAATTAATGCGCGGTGAAAAGCAGTTCTATCGGATGGATGGGACCCTGTGCCACAGAGGGGAGTCCGATTTTCGGCGCACAGCCGTGAGGGCGTTTCCCGCGCAGGATGTGAAGATCTGCTAGTTGGCAGCCTGCACCAATTCGATCAGGACCTTTGTCCCCTCCGGCGTGGCGGCGAGGAAAAAATTGACCCGGGTGCCATCAGCGCCGGCGCGAGTGGCGGGATAAATCGGGGGCAGGCTGAATCGCGCGCGGAGGATCTCGCTGGCGCGGTCCACGTCCCGCACGTAAATTTCTACTTGCTGGATGCCTTCGCCAAATTTTTGCAGGTAACGGGCAATTGCGCCGCTGCCGCCCGGTCCGCGGGTGGTCAAGATGTCGAATTCGATTGAATCTTCCAGGCGCAGCTCGAATTCCTGCGCGTCCTGGTCCGGCGGGACGTCCGCAAGGCGCGGCGAATTATTCGCCGCGCGGATTTTTTGGAATGTGTTGGGATGCACGGCGACTCCGACGATGATCGTCGAGGGCGGAAAATGCGGCAGCGGCGCGGAAGTTGTAGGGGCGGGTCGCGCAACCTCTTCCGGGACGCGAACGGCGCGTCGTAGAGCCGCCCCTACGGGATCAGCCAGACCCGGGTTGCTCGGTAAGGTTAGCTCCCGAAACTCCGGGTCGCCGACCCATTGGCTAAGTAGGGGCATGCAAAGATTCACACCTTCGAGGTACAGCTTCACGCCGGATTCGGCTTTTTGTCTTGCGTCGGAACCGGCGAGATCCTGAATCCATCGGGCGATGTCGGCGGCTTCCGTCATGTGCGGCGATTGGCGTTATCGAATGCTGGCGTGTTGAGCGGGCGCGGCATTGACGTTGGAGAGCGTCAGAAACGTGGGGCCGCCCGGGCGCACGGTGACCGCCACGTCCCAGCGTTCGCGCGCGTCGCCGGCCGTGGCGTCCATATCGAGAGTGCTTAGCCAATAAGTGCCCGGCCGCACGCCGCGAATATATCCTTGGCCTTGCAAATCGGTGTCCGCACGAGCCACCAGGTATTTGGCCTGCGCGAGTTGCCGGGTTTCGCGGCTCGTGTCTGTCTGGCCCTGAGCTTTCAACATATCCCATTTGTGTCCTGGATTCACGTCTTCCAGGCTCAAGTCAATGCCGTCGGTTGACTTGGGATTCTGCACCAGGAACGCGCGTACGGCGTCCAGATATTGCTTTTTGAGGCGCGCGTATTTTTCCGGATCTTTGGTTTTGTCCTCGGGCTTGTACTTTGGGGTTGGGAACACCACTGTGGAATCACCGATCATTCTTTCCACGTATGCGGCGAAAAATTCCGGAACCTTCATGACGTCATCCGGTTTCAATTTCTTGACGAAGTCTTCGCCGGAGAGATTCACCCTCTGGTTGGCCTTCATCCAGGCCTTCAACTCTTTGGAAACGTCGAGCGACTCGATAAAGGCATTCATATTGGCGCCAGGCGACTCCGCCGCCGCTTCCTTTTGAATGTCCGCGTAGCTTTTGCTCAGCAGGTAGAAGGGGAATGAGCGCACAGGTTCGTCAATACCACCTGAAGGAGTGATGCGGGCAACAAATTGCAGGGAACCGGTTTGGGCCGCGGCGCGCGGCGCGAAGAGAATCGCGCCAAGAAGCAAACAAATAGAAATTCGCGAGAGGATTTTCATATGGCACATCGTAGCAGATGCGGGGCGGCGCAGATACGCGGTGGTCGTTAAGGTAAACGCCATGGTCAACAGCCGCAGCAGCGGCCGACCGGAAGGATTAGCAGAGCGAGAGGAAGATCAGTAGAGATGGAACGTGACTTCGATGGTCTGGCGCACTGGCGCCGGCTTGCCATTCGGACCCGCCGCTGGCCGGAATCTCCAAGTGCGCACGGCTTCGATGGCTTTTTCATCGAGCCCGAGTCCTAGGCCCTTCACCACTTTGATGTCGGTGGCTTTGCCGTCTGGCGTGATGATCGCGACCAGCAACACCGTGCCTTGATATTTCGCTTTGACGGCTTCGTCGGAATATTGCGCTTGCGGGCAGTAAATGCAGGCCGGATAACCGTAGCCGCCGGTACCGGCGTTGAAGACACCGCCACCCGTGCCGCCGCCTTCGCCGGGTCCAACGCCCCCGCCACTGCCGCTGCCGACGCCCGTGCCGTTGCCGGAGCCGATTCCGTTCCCGCTGCCAGGACCGTTCGAATCATTCAGCACTTTTGCGAGAGGGTCGCCCCAATTATTCATATTGGGACTGGGCAATTTCAGCTCGGGTGGACCGAGGACCGTGGGCGTCATGGCGAGCCGCGCGTTGGGATTCGTGACGACCTTGGGAGGGGTGAACTGGGTCATCGAAAACTTCGGCAACGCGCCACGGCTAGCCGGAAGAACGTCATGAGAGCCGCCACCTCCGCCGCCGCCCGCCTTTTTCTTGCCGGCAGGCAGTTTGGGCAGGAAGGGCGAAATCGCGATGACGTCAAGCTTGGAGTTGGCTTTGGTAGTTGCTGGCGAAAGCAGCTCGGGAAGCAGCGGTACGATGATCAGCACTAGCACCACCACGTGAAACGCGAGAGACAGCGCCTGTACGCGCGTGAACTGCGTATTCTTCGACCAGATTTCCTTGACGGCTACCGGTTTGCTGGTGGTTTGAAGCGGCGGCAGCTTCGGAGGGAATATCGTGTCGCGCAAGTTCTGCCAGAAGCCGCCGAAGCCGGCGTTCCAGTTCACCAGCAGGTCGGAATCCACGGCGCCGCGTGGTGCCGAGCGGAAGAGCTCTTTGAGGTTCGAGCCAGTGCTGTCGCCAAAAACTTGCGGCACAAACACTGGCGCCGGTCCACCTTTCACTCTGGTGCGGCGCTCGGTGAGAAAATCTTTGAGGTTCGAAAAGAAATTCTTCAATTCGGACTGCGCGTGCGGCGATTGGAAGCGTCCAATCGGAAGGCCAGGCTGAGGAGGCGTCTGGCCCGGTTCGTTGATTCTCGTTGTGAAGTCTGCCATTTGAGCTGCCTGGAATCCCCCGTGCAGTCTTATTTAACCTTAGACGCAACCCCACGGAAAAGGATGTCCGGCCGGGCACGGCTGACACCGTTCGAAAACCATTGTAACATACGAGTTGCAACTTTCGTGGCGCAGCAATTCGTATACGTGTTTTTAGACCACGCCGGTCCAGCAGCGCGCCTTGGCTGCCGCGCGCTATTCCACAACGCGATTCAGAAAGGTTTTCGAGCCCCTAGAGATGGCGAAACTCATCGACCTGAAGAGCACCCTGAACCTGCCGAAGACGGATTTTCCGATGAAGGCGAAGCTCCCGGAGCGCGAGCCGGAGCAATTGGCCGCCTGGGAGGCGTCGGGGCTCTACTACCGGATCCTGGAATCGCGCGGCGATGCGCCGCTTTTCGTGCTGCACGACGGGCCGCCCTATCCCACCGGAGAAATCCATCTCGGTACTGGGTTGAACAAGGTCCTGAAAGACCTGATCGTGAAATCGAAGACGATGGCTGGATTCCGCGCGCCGTATATCCCCGGTTGGGATTGCCACGGCCTGCCGATCGAAACGAAAGTCGAGAAGGAATTGGGCGGCAAGACAAGCAAAGTTCCCGCCGCGCAATTTCGTCGCATGTGCCGCGAGTTTGCGGCAGGCTTCGTCGAGAAGCACAAGGTGGAATTCAAGCGCTTGGGTGTGTTTGGCCAGTGGGACAAACCGTATTTGACGATGGACCCGCGCGACGAAGCCTCGATTGCCGGCGCGTTCATTGACTTCTTCGAGAAGGGCTATGTGTATCGTGGCCTGAAACCGGTTTACTGGTGCATATTCGACCGTACCGCGCTGGCTGAAGCGGAAGTGGAATACGAGGACCATGCCAGCCCTTCGATCTGGGTGAAGTTTCCGGTGATCGTTGGAGATCAAGCGAAAAAGCTTGGACTGAGCGACGACGTCAGCGCTCTCATATGGACCACGACTCCTTGGACGTTGCCGGCGAACCGCGCGCTCGCGTTTCATCCTGATTTCGCTTACACGGTGGCGGACACCTCCGCCGGAAAATTGCTGCTAGCGAAAGAACGCTTGAACGCTCTGCAATCCGAATTGAATCTGGAGATTCACGGGGTGCACGGCAATTGGAAGGGCGCGGATTTCGAAGGCGTATCTTTCCGGCATCCATTTCTCGAACAGCAGTCGCCGGGTGTGCTGGCGGATTACGTCACGTTCGATCAGGGCAGTGGCATCGTGCACACGGCCCCCGGCCATGGCGCGGACGACTTCCGCACCGGACAAAGGTACGGCCTGGAAGCCTACGCGCCGCAGGATGACGAAGGGCGCTTCGTTGAGGGCTTGCCGGAGTACAAAGGCAAAAACGTCTTCGAAGCCAATCCAATCGTCATTGAGCTGCTGAAGAGGCGCGGCATGTTGGTCGGCGAACGAAAGATCACGCACAGTTATCCGCATTGCTGGCGCTGTCACAATCCAGTGATTTTCCGCGCCACCGAGCAGTGGTTCATTCATATGGACGCGGGCAATTCCGCGATTCCCGCGCCGAAAGCGCCGCCGCTGCGCGAGCGCGCGCTCGAGGAAATCAATAAAGTGAAATGGCTGCCAGCTTGGGGCCACGACCGTATGCACGAAATGGTCGCGGGCCGCCCAGACTGGTGCATCTCGCGGCAGCGATTCTGGGGGGTGCCGCTGATCGTTTTCTACTGCGACGCTTGCGGCAAACAATTGAAGGATGCTGCGGCGCTGCGCCATGTGCTGCCGTTTTTTGAGCGCGAAGGCGCGGACGCCTGGTTCACGCATTCCGCCGAAGAATTACTGCCGCCGGGGACGAAGTGTTCGTGCGGCGAAGCGAGGTGGCGGAAGGAATCGGACATTCTGGATGTGTGGTTCGATTCCGGTTCGACGCATCTCGCCGTGCTCACTCGTGACAATCAGCGCTGGCCGGCTGATGTGTATCTCGAAGGCCCTGACCAGTATCGCGGGTGGTTCCAAAGCTCGCTGCTGGTGGGGATCGGCACGCGCGGGGCCGCTCCTTACAAGCAAGTGGTGACGCACGGTTGGACGCTGGATGAAAAAGGCGCGCCGATGTCCAAGTCGCTCGGCAACGCCATTTATCCCGCGGAAATTTGTGCGAAATGGGGAGCGGATCTGTTGCGCGTGTGGGTCGTCTCCCAGGACTACACCGCGGATGTGCGCATTTCCGAAGCGATGATGACCCAGCTGGCGGAAGCGTATCGCAAGATCCGCAATACGTTCCGCTTCGCTCTCAGCAATTTGTACGATTTCGAGCCCGGGTCAGACTCCGTGGCGGACGCCGATTTGTGGGAGATGGACGCGTGGATGCTGCGGCGCACCGGCGCGCTGGTGCGGGAATGCCGCGAGTGGTACGACAATTTTGAATTTCATCGCGTGTATCACGCGCTGCACGATTTCTGCACGGTGGAATTGAGCGCGTTCTACTTCGATGTGCTGAAGGATCGCTTGTACACGTTCGCGCCGAATAATCGCGGGCGTCGCTCGGCGCAGACGGCCGTGTATCGTATTGCGAGCGCGCTGGTGCGGTTGATCGCGCCGATTCTGGCATTTACTAGCGAAGAGGTTTGGAAACATATGCCGCGCGTTGATGGCGATCCCGAAAGCGTACACATGGCGCTGTTCCCGAGCGCCGAAGAATTCGAGCGTGCGCTCGACGATGCGCGGGTAAAGAATTGGGACCGCCTGCTCGTGGTTCGCGAGGAAGTGCTCAAAGCTCTTGAACCCGTCCGCGCCGCGAAGACTATCTCATCGGGCCTCGAAGCGCGGGTGACGCTTGCGGCCACGGGCGAATTGGCGAGTTTGCTCGCGAAATATGCGGCGAACCTGCCCGGACTTTTGATTGTGTCCCAGATAGAGGTCGCGGACGGCAAGCTGGAGGGCGCGGCTGAGAGTCCAGCGCTCGACGGATTGCAAATTCGAGTCGAGCGTGCGCACGGTGCCAAATGCGACCGCTGCTGGAATTACTCCACACACGTGGGAGAAAGCACGGACTACCCGACGCTCTGCGAGCGCTGCGTCGCGGCGCTCACTGAAATCGAACGGGATGGCGGCGTTCTGGCGGGGAGAGCGCAGTCCTGATGGCTGATGGGTCGCGTCCGAACCTGATTGTGCTGAGTTTGCTTTCGCTTGGCGCGTTGGCGGCGGACCAGCTCAGCAAGCACGCGGTGGAAAGATACACGGCGCCGGGTTCGTTGCGCGTGCTGGTGCCCGGGCTGCTGAATCTGGTTCACACCACGAATCCTGGAGTGGCTTTCGGGCTGTTCGCGGATTCCGAGAATCCGTGGAGAGGGCCGGTGCTGATTGTTTTTTCCGTCGCGGTCATCGGAATGTTGGTGTGGCTGCTGGCCACGGGTCGTGCCGGGGGGCGCGCCGGTGAATGCGGCATCGCGCTAATTCTTGGCGGTGCGGTGGGGAACGTGCTGGATCGCTTTCTGCATCACAGCGTGACGGACTTCATCGATTTTCACATCGGGGCGCATCACTGGTACACGTTCAATGTCGCCGATTCCGCCATCGTGATCGGCGCGGCGTTAGTGGTGCTGGAACTCTTTCGCGACGCGCGGCATCCTAGTCAGGAGCGCGCTTAGACATGCATCCGATACTATTTAAATTCGGCGGAATTCCGATTTACACCTACGGAGTGCTGGTTGCTTGCGGCGTGCTTTTGAGTTTGTGGTATGGGCGACGGCAAGCGCCGCGAGCCGGCGTGGATCCGGACAAGCTATGGAACATGGGGATTTATTTCGTCCTGGTGGCGCTGATCGTCGCGAAAATCTGGCTGGTTTTCAGTGCGTGGGATTATTACATGGCGAACCCGCGCGAGATTTTCAGTATTGCGACGTTTCAATCCGGCGGCACATTTTACGGCGGCGTCGTTGGCGGCGTTTTGACGATTCTGCTGTACACCCATTTCCAGAAAATGCCGCTCTTGCCGACTCTCGATACTTGTGCTGCGGCGTTGCCGATCGGTCACGCGATTGGGCGCATGGGATGTTTTTTCGCAGGATGCTGCTACGGCAAACCGACCACCGAGCCTTGGGGCGTCACGTTCACCAATCCCACGGCTGCGGAGCTTGCTGGAACGCCGCTGGGAGTGCATCTGCATCCGACGCAGCTGTATGAAGCGTCGTTGGAATTTCTGAATTTTCTATTTTTGATGTGGCTCGGAAAGCGGCAGCGTTTCGTGGGGCAGATTTTTGGCGGTTATTTGATGTTGTACGGCACGGAGCGTGGGATTATCGAATTTTTCCGCGGCGATCCGGGGCGCTCGATGATGTTTCACGATAGCGTTTCGCTGATGCAATTGGTGAGCGTGGGACTGATCATCACTGGCGCGTTTTTGTGGTGGCGTGGGCTGCAAGGAAAAGCGCCGATAACGCCGCCAGCGGTTTCAAGCGTCGCTACTGGGGATTAGCGCGGATCTTTAATATGCAGTAGGGGCACGGCACGGTGTGCCCACTTCTTGCAGCTCAGCTGGATCCGCGATTCCTTCATGCACGATTACTCAGACACCGACGACAATATCGAGCTGAACGACGACGGTGCGGCCAGCCGCAGCGAGTTCATGGTCGCCGAAGATCAGGCCGGCCAGCGCCTGGACCGTTTTCTCGCCGCACAATTTCCGGACATGAGCCGCACCCACGTGCAAACGCTCATTGATGAAGGGCGCGTCCTAGTCAGCGGCATCGCGAAGAAGGCTTCGCATCACGTCGAATCGGGCGAGCAAATAAACGTGGAGGTTCCCGCCCCGGCGCTGCCCGGAGTCGAACCAGAAAATATTCCGCTGGCGCTTCTCTACGAAGACGCCGACCTCGCCGTGGTGAATAAGCCGGCGGGAATTATCGTTCATCCCGGCGCGGGAGCGGACACCGGTACGCTGGTCGCCGCGCTCTCATATCGCTTTGGCGCGAGCGGACTTTCGACCGTAGGTGGTCCCTTGCGGCCGGGAATCGTGCACCGCCTCGACAAAGGAACGTCCGGGGCGATTGTGATTGCGCGCAACGACGCCGCACATTTGAAATTGATCGAAGAATTTCGCGAGCGTCGCGTGCAAAAAACATACGTCGCGCTACTGCATGGCACGATAAAGGGAACTAAAGGGACGATCGAGCTGCCCGTCGCGCGGGACCTGAACCGCCGTTCGCGCATGACCAGCCGGCGCAGCGAAGGGCGCGAAGCGCGCACGGACTGGCGTTTGCGCTTGCGCCTCGGTAATTTCTCGTTCATCGAAGCAGACCTGCACACCGGCCGCACGCACCAGATCCGCGTGCATTTTTCCGCGCTGGGATTTCCCGTGGTGGGCGATACGCTTTATGGCGCGCCGCATCAGGAACGGATTGGCCGCGAATTGCTGCCGGTGCTGGGGCGCAACTTTCTGCACGCGGCGCGCATCGCATTTACACACCCCCGAACGGGTCAACGAATGGAATTTCGTGCGCCACTTCCGGAAGAACTGGTGACGTACATCCGTGGGCTTGGCGCGTTAACGAAATCGGCCGCAGGCGGAGCTGCAGCGGCGCATGATAGTTCAATTGACGCTGCCTTGAAGGATTACCTATGATGGGTGGCGTGAAAGCGTCGCGCTTCGTCATCGTGCTGGCCGCGCTGGTCTTCATTTTCGGCAGCCGGTCGCATGCCCAGCAGAACCCGCCGCCTTCGCCTCCTCCTCCAGCGGCTGCTCCGACGCAGCCCGGCGGTGAACCTCCTCCGACCGAGGCCTCACAGGACGCGGCTCAGGGACCGCAGCAGAGCAAGACGCCTCCGATCGTTTCCACCACCGGCCTGGTTCATCTGGTCGCCACGGTGATGGATCGCCATCGCAATTTCGTCACCGACCTGGATCAAAGCGATTTCAAAATTCTGGAAGATGGTGCACCGCAGCAGATCCGCTACTTTGGACGCGACACCGACTTGCCTTTGCGCATCGGGATCCTGCTGGACACTTCCAACAGCATTCGCCCGCGTCTGGAATTTGAAAAAGACGCGGCGATGGATTTTTTGCAACACGTCATCCGCAGAAATCAGGACGAAGCCTTCCTGATGACTTTCGATAACGAACCGGAGATCATTCAGGAATACACCGGAGACCTCGCGCTGCTCACCGACGCCATCCGCAAGCAGCGGGCTGGCGGCGGAACTGCGCTCAACGACGCGATTTACCTGGCTGCGGAAAAGCTCGCTAATCCACCACTGCCAAAAGGCCCGAATCCGGAAGTACGCCGCGTGCTGGTCGTGATCAGCGACGGCGACGACAATCTGAGCGATCACGCTTTGAGCGAATCCGTGGAAGCGGCGATCCGCGCCGAGGCCGCCATCTATTGCATCAGCACGAATACGGACTGGTTGGCGATTGACGGCGACTCCCCGCACAAAATGCACATTGAGGGCGGCGATAAAGTTCTGGAAGAGTTTGCGGACCAGAGCGGCGGGCGGGTTTTTTATCCGTACAAAGTGGATGACCTCGCGCAGTCGTTTGTGGATATTGGGACCGAGTTGCGCAGCCAGTATTTCATCGCGTATTCGCCGGCGAATGTGCAATCCACCGGGCAGTACCACAAAATCGAAGTGCAAACGGACCGCAAGGGCTTGAACGTGCGCACACGCAAAGGTTATTACGCTACCGCCCCGACTTCACCACTCGCGCCTAGCAAGTGAACTGCCCCCGCGGTCGTATCAAAACTTCAAGAGATTTAACACAGAGTGCACAGAATAAAGGCCGAGGGCACAGAGAATACCAGCCCCGATTGCGGTTTTTGCGGATTTTTGAGCAGCGAACACTCTGAAGGTGTCGGCGTTATCTGTACGGCGCGTAATAGCCGCGTCGCGCTAGCAACTTGACGTCGGGCCTTGTCACCGTCACTTGGATTTTGCGGAAAGTGCCGTCGCGCTTGAGGTTGGTGGGATAGTAGCCGAGCACGTATTGTGAACGCAGTTCTTCTGAAATCTCGTCGAACGCTTTCTCGAGAGATTTTTCGTTGTGCACGTCAATCACGCGCCCGCCGGTATCTTCGGCCATCTTCCGCGCGACGCCCGGACCGGTGCCAAACGTGGCCATGCGGTCCGAAATCAGCAGCACGTGGATTACCGCATCGGCGCGCTGCGCTGCTTCAATGGCATCCTGCATTCGCAACTTGCTGCCAGTGTCTTCCGCGTCGGTCAAAATGATCACGCCCTTGCGCCCGGCTTCATTCGCCAGCTCGTCGTGGCACGCCAGATAGATCGCGTCGTACAGATTCGTCCCGCCGCCCTGGCCTTGCGGAATTGTCCCGGGCGTGACCACGCCGCCGCCGCCCACCGAATTGACGCGCGCGCGGCGAATGGCGCTGGCCAGCACGGAAGTGTCCTGCGTGAAGTCGGCCAGCAAGTCCACGTCGAAATCAAACGTGATGACCATCGCTTCATCCTTCGGGCGCATCACTTCCCGGAGGAAACGCGAAGCGGCATCCTGCTCGGCGTCAATCATGCGATCCATGCTGGCGCTGGTATCAATCAGCAGTCCCAGGGTGATCGGCATATCCACTTCCTTGGAAAAGAAAGCGATTTTCTGCTCGACGCCGTCTTCGGAAACCTTGAAGTCGTCCTTGGTGAGATCGGTGACAATGGCGTGGCGTTTATCGCGCGCGGTGGCGAAGACGTTGACGATCGTCGTCTGCACTTGCAGCGGCTGCTGGCCCTGCTGGTTCGACTGCGGGTTGGACTGTGACTGTTGGTTCGGCTGAGAGGATTTGTTCGCCGACTCGTGCGCGGGCTGGGCGGCGTGCTCAGGGGAAAGGAGCGCGTGCGCCCAACTGGAATCTTGAGGTCCCGCACCCTTCGCGGGCGCTACTGTGGCCACGCCGACATAACCTATGATCGCTACCGAAAAAATGCCCGCCGCGAGGCTGGTCAGCCGCATTGTATAATCTCCCTGAGGTTGAACGCGTTTGGTACGATGCGTCAGGCGCGCCAGCGGATGTTTGGCAATGGCGGCCGGGTTCGCAGTACGAGCGCAAAAATCGCAGCCGTGCCGTTGGGCACGAAACGAGAAATCTCGATGACGCGATCCATTCTGACGCTGGGTATTGTATTACTTTTTGCCGGCAATGCCGCGTTGGCTCAGCTGCCAGCCTCGCCGAACCAGCAGCAACAAAACAAGCCTCCCGTGCAGCCGGGGCAACTGCCGCCGCCCGTGCAGCCCGGCACGCCGGCGCCGAATTCGCAAGTGCCCGCCACGCAAACGCCGAAGCCGCAGACCGGACAGTCGCAAGGACCGAATACACGCTCGAGGATCGTCAGCCGCACGTCGCTGGTAATCGTCCCGGTCACCGTGAAAAATCGCGACGGCGCATTGATTGGCGACTTGCAACAGACTGAGTTTCGCGTGTTTTGCGACAACGTGGAACAGCAGATTGTTTACTTTACTTCCGACCCGTTTCCGCTCTCGGCCGTGGTGCTGATAGACAATCACCTCTCGATCAAGTCAGCCGAGCAGGTACAGAAGAGCCTCACCGCGATTTCCAGCGGATTTGGCCCGAACGACGAAGTGGCGCTGGTGACCTACGACCAATTTCCCAATACTGTCGCCGATTTTTCATTCAACAACGATCAGCTCTATACAAAATTGAAGCGGATGGAACTCGCATATCGCTATCCCGGCTCTCCTCTGGGCGGCCCATTAACTTCGGGCGCCACCGCCAACGGACGTTCGCTGGAAACCGGAGCGCCCACGACGGGCGGCGTGCAGCAAGAAAAAGAAACAACGGACTTGGATGATGCCGTCTATGCCGCGGGCGAAATGCTCAAGGGCCGCGGGCGCGATCGCCGCAAAATCATCTTCTTGGTTTCCGACGGAAATAATTCGCACGACAATGAACACAGCCTGGACCAGACCATGCAGCTGCTGCTGAAGTACGACATCTCGGTTTATTCGATTTCCGTTGGCCATGCACTGCTGCAGAAGCAGAGCACGCGCCTGGAAAGATATGCCACAGCGACGGGCGGCGATACTTTTTACTCGAGCAACGATCGCGGCCTCGAAGGGCTCTACGCTTCGGTGACCGAACAAGCGCGCAATCAGTACACGCTCACGTTTCAGCCGCAAGACACCGATCGCGGCAAGGATTATCACACCATCGAAGTGCGTGTGCGCCGTCCGGATCTCGACGTGACGGCGCGGCAAGGCTACTACCAGAGCGGTTTGCATTAAATTTTGCGCAACGCGTGTCGCGCGCATCGCAAGATGTTTTCCAAAGCGTCCGCACCAAGAAGTTTTTCTTCTTGACTTCGCTGGCGTGCGCCTTTATAGATTGACGAAGCAGTTCGAGCGCGCTTTGAATTTACGGCGCAGCTGAATCGCGGGGAGAATGTTCCACAGTAGTTCTGCGCGGAACCATCCCGGGTTTCGTTTCTCAGCGAAGCCCGATACAGAAATAAAAAAGGGGCGTCCGGTTTACTGGACGCCCCTTTTTCTCAACGCCTGCCTCAATTGAAGTATTAAGCGCTTCTTGCTCGCTACTCTCCGTCTTCCTTGGAATCCTCCACGCTTGCGCCTCGACGAGGCTTGATCGAAATCAATTGTTCGTGCGCGGGACACAGCGGCTTGTAATCGCAAAAGCCGCAGCCGAATCCCGGCTTCGCGGAAAATTCGCGCGCTCGAATCTGGTCCGCCACTTCCGCGATTTTTTCTTTGGTTTCCTTCAGTGCTTTGGCGTCGCGCATGGAGGCGACCGCCTCGTTGGTCATCAAATTGTAAAACACCAGCCGCACGGGATCGAGATCCAGCACTTCGCGCGCCGCCAGTGCATACACGCCGAGCTGCAAATCTTTCGCGGCAGCTTTTTCGTCCTTGGGCTTTCCAGTCTTGTAATCAATGATCTCGACCTGATCGCCAGCGACGCGATTCACCTGATCCATGCGCCCGGTGACGATCACGTCGTGTTCTAGAGGCAGCTCGAACGTTTTTTCCTGGTACAGGACATCATTCGGCGCGGCCGTGTACGTTTGATGGAACGCCTGCAGTTGCTCGCGCCCGGCTTTGCGATATTCCTCTTCGTGGTAATCGTCAATGTATCCGGCGGCGGACCACTCGCGGTCGTAGATCCCGCAGACCTCAGCAAAGGAAATTTTTCTGCGCTTGCTCACTTCGCCAACAAATTCTTTGATCGTGGTGTGCATCACGTTGCCAAACGTCGCCATCGCGTGCGGCCCGCCGCGAATACTCCACACGTACTGGAACATGTAACGCATCGGGCAGCGATCGTAGGCGTCAATCGCGGACGCGCTGAGCTGCAGCGGCTCGGGACGAGGCGGATGAAACGCCTCGGCCCACAGCGCGACGCGAGAATAGGCGCGCGTCGGTTCGCTGCCCGGAGGAAATAATTGCGCGGGTTCCGCGGAATCGGGTTCCGGTCCCGTGATCTCGACGAGCGCGGGAACCTGCACCTTGGGCTCGAGCTGCTTCGTATCGAATTTATTAATCTTCGGATTCGCCAGGAAGTTTTCCAGGAATGGTGAGGGCTTCTTGCGTTTGTTTACGAGCGTCGAAAGAGTCAGTTGCTGGCGCGCGCGCGTAAGCGCTACATAAAACAGCCGACGCTCTTCCTGAATCTGAAAATCGCCCTGCGGTTTTTCTTCCTTCATCATTTCCGGCGGGAATTCGAAGACCACTTTGCGGACGCCGGAAGGGAAGTCGTTGCGCGAAAGCCGCAGAATAAAAACGTGCGGGAATTCGAGGCCCTTCGCCGCGTGCACCGTCATCAATTGCACGGCATCGTCGGCAATTTCTTCTTCCAGGCAGATGTCGCCGCCCGCTTCGTGGAAATAGGCGAGGTACTCGATGAAATCGCGCAGCTGCTTCTTCTCGCTCTTGCGCTCCCACTCCTTCACGAAAGTGACGAAGCGGTCGAGGTAATAGCGATCCTGGTCAGAAGGCAACGGCATGACGCCCAAGCCGGCGATCAGTTCGTCCACCACTTCCGTGGCGGAACTGCGTCGCGCGCTTTGCCGCAAACGCGCCAGCAGCGCAACCAGTTCGTTGAGTTTTACGCCGGGGCGATTGAACGGCGCTTCGTTCTGCGCGGTTTCGAGTTCGTCGCTCAGGGGACGCCGGTGATTCTTGTCGGCGCGCTCCGCCAGGCGCACCAGGTCGGGCGGTTCGAGGCCCCAATATGGAGCGGCCAGTACGCGCGCGCAGGCTACGTTGTCCGCAGGCACGACGATCAGGTGCAGCCATGCGAAGAGGTCGCGCGCCAGCGTGCTTTCCAATATCGAAAGTTTGCGGATCACGAAAGGAATCTCGCGGCGGCGTAACGCGTCCACGAGCTTTTCGCGGTGGGTGTGCTTGCGGTAGAGCACGGCAAAATCGCGCCAGCGCGCTCCGGCGTCATGCAGGCGCTCGATCTCGGAAGTTATCCAGTGAGCTTCTTCCTCCGGCATGCCGAATTCCGCCACGCGAATTTTTTCGCCCTCGCGATTTTCCGTGGTTAATTCTTTCGGAGGCAGCAGTGGGGATTTTTCGTTGTGCGAAATAACTTCGCCGGCCACGCGCAGAATGCGCTGCGTCGAGCGGTAATTCTGCGAGAGCGAAACGAGGAATTTCTTTGCGGCGGGGCCTAGCTTCGCGTCGGTGACGCCGCAAAAGCGCTTCAGAAAAATCGTGAAGCTGCCGAACGACGCTCCGCGAAAGCGGTAGATCGCCTGATCGTCATCACCCACGGCGACGATATTGCGCCGTTCGCCCGCCAGTAGCCACAGCAGCTCGAGTTGCGCGATATTCGTATCTTGAAATTCGTCCACGAGGATGTAGCGATATTGCTCGTGCATCCGCCGGCGCAGCGCTTCGTCTTCGCGCAACAGCTGCACCGTGTGCATCAATTGCGCACCGAACGTCAACAGGTTGCGTTCGCGCAGGAGCCGCTCGCTGACGCGATAGACGCGCGCGAGTTCTTCCTGCCGCGCAATTTCGTCCTCGGCGATTTCCAGCGCATCCGACTCCAATGATTTTCTCCGCGCGTCATGTTTTCGGCGCAGTGTTTCCACATAGCGCTGATAATCGTCCGGGGTCACCAGCTCGTCCTGGCAGCGCGAAAAAAACTTCACGAAGTCGCTGATGAATTCGCCGGGATCCTGCAGGCGGCGGAAATGTTTCAGGTCGAGTTCGCCGATGTGGCGGCGCAGCAGGATTTTGTGGTCAATGTCATCCAGCGGCTGAATGTCGGGATTCACCGAACGCAGCACCTGTTCGATGCAAAATGAATGGAAGGTGCTCAGCCACACGCCTTCGGCGCGCTCGCCGATTGCTTTCACCACGCGCGATTTCATCTGTCCGGCGGCTTTATCGGTAAACGTAAGCCCCAGGATATTTTCGCCGGCGAGTTCAGGATTCGTTTCGAGCAGATTGCGGATGCGTTCGATGATCACGCGCGTCTTGCCGGTGCCGGCGCCCGCGACTACCAGCAGCGGACCGTCGCCGTGCTCAACGGCCGCGCGCTGCTCGGCGTTCAACCCGGAATTTTGTGTCGTGGTTTCTCTCGGGCTCATGGTTGGAAGTGTTACACGCCTATCTTAGCAGACATTGCCACGGGCGAACAGAAGGCGAAGAGTGGCGGTGAGCGTTGGGTTGTTGCCCCGCGCTCGTGTTCGCTATCATTAAGGCTATGGACCCGTGGTTTCCCATCGAGACCGAGCGGCTTTTGCTGCGCGAACTGCGCGAGGCAGACGAGGATGACATTCACGAGTATGCGTCCGACCCGGAAGTCGTCCGGCTGATGATTTGGGGACCAAACACGCGCGAGGCCACGCACGAGTTCCTCGACCGCGCTCTTCAAGCGCAAACTCAGTGGCCGCGCGCGGATGTTGGACTGGCGATCGAACTGAAGAGCGAGCGCCGCATGATCGGTTCGATCGGCCTGCGCATGAAGGACGGCGGGAATCATACCGCCGACTTTGGCTACGTGCTGAATCGCAAATATTGGGGCCATGGTTACATGACGGAAAGCGCTGGCGCGATTCTCAATGTCGCTTTCAACCAACTGAACTTGCACCGCGTCTGGGCCACCTGCCACGCGCAAAATCGCGCTTCCTATCGTGTGATGGAAAAGCTGGGCATGCGCCGCGAAGCGCTGTTCGTGAAAAACGCCATGGAGAAAGGCGAGTGGCGCGATACGTATCTTTATGCGATTCTCGCCGAAGAATGGCGCGGCGGCCTCAAGAATCGTTGATTCGAGACGCGGCCATCGGTAAGTTGGCGTTAAGCGTTGGTTCATATGCTTGTCAGCGGAGGGTCAAAGATGTCGACCACAAAAATTCGGCCGTTTCTGATGTTCGAGGGTAAAGCGGAGGAGGCGATGAATTTCTACGTGTCCCTCTTTCCCGGCGCCGAAGTGCTAGACCTCGTCCGCTACGGCCCAAATGGTCCGGGCGCCGCTGGCTCGGTGGTGAAAGCGACGTTTCGAATTGGCACCGAAACCGTAATGTGTACTGATAGCACTGTACAGCACGGCTTTTCGTTTACATCGGCGTTCTCATTTTTTGTTGAATGTGACACCGAGGATGAAATTGATCGGCTCTACGCCGCGCTGGTCGCAGGCGGAACGGCGCCGATGCCAATCGGCAACTACGGTTTCAGCCGAAAGTTCGGCTGGGTGAATGATAGGTTTGGCGTTTCCTGGCAGCTCAACCTCGCGTAGGGTTCCGGTAGCCATACATCCTCCGCAGGTCGCCAAATTGACCGCCTCGCGGGCCGCGCCTATACTGTAATTTGCGAGTTTGTGTCGCGGACACTTGGTCTGCGCCTTACTGCGAAGGAGCAATCGTCATGGCAATTCCCGGCACCGAACAACCAGTCATCTTGAGCGCCGTTCGCACACCGATCGGCAAATTCATGGGCGGCCTTTCGCCGCTATCCGCGACCGAACTCGGCGCGAAAGTCATCGCCGAAGCGGTGCACCGCGCTGGAATCGACCCTAACCTGGTGGACGAAGCGATCATGGGCAACGTGGTGCAAGCGGGGCTCGGGCAGAATCCGGCGCGCCAAGCGGCTTTGCGCGGAGGACTCGATTCGCGCGTCGCCGCGATGACCATCAACAAAGTTTGCGGATCAGGACTGAAAGCTGTCGCGCTCGCAGCGCAAGCTGTGCAACTCGGCGAATCGGATATCGTCGCGGCGGGCGGCATGGAGTCCATGTCCAATTGCCCGTACCTGCTCAAGGGCGCGCGCAGCGGCTACCGCCTGGGCAACCAGGAAATAATCGACTCGATGATCAACGACGGCCTGTGGGACGTGTACGAGAACTATCACATGGGGGTCACGGGCGAACTCGTCGCTGAAAAATATGGAATCTCGCGCCAGGAGCAAGACCAGTTCGCATTCGAAAGCCATCAAAAGGCGATTCGCGCGATAAAATCGTGTTTCTTCAGCGCGCAAATCGTTCCGGTGGAGATTCCGCAGAAAAAGGGCGACCCGGTCATCATCAAGACGGACGAATCACCGCGCGAAGATACTTCGCTCGAAGCGCTCGCGAAGCTGAAGCCCGCGTTCAAGAAAGATGGCACGGTGACGGCAGGGAACGCCCCGGGAACGAACGACGGCGCAGCTGCGCTGATCATCACCGGAGAGAAAAATGCTGCGCGCCTGGGCAGACAGCCGATGGCGCGGATCGTCGCGCAAGCCGTCAGCGGCGTCGAGCCGAAATGGGTGATGATGGCGCCGGTGGACGCGGTGGAAAAGCTACTGAAGAAAACCGGCTGGGACCGCGACAAAGATGTGGATCTCTACGAGCTCAACGAAGCGTTCGCCGTCGCGGCCATCGCCGTCACGCGCGTGCTGAAACTTAATCCGGAGAAAGTGAACGTCAACGGCGGCGCGGTCGCGCTGGGCCATCCCATCGGCGCCTCCGGCGCGCGCGTCATGATAACCCTGCTCTTCGAAATGCAGCGCCGGAACCTCAAACGCGGCATAGCAGCACTGTGCCTCGGCGGCGGCAACGCTGTAGCTTTGGCAATCGAACGACAGTAGGGCAGGCGCTTCGCGGAGCGCTGGACGTTTTTCCATCCGCTATGCTTCCTTTTACCTTCTCGACTTCATTGTAGGAGGGTCCATGAAATCGGCAGCCCTCGGCTTTCGTGCCCATTCCGGCTGGACGGCGCTCGTTGCGCTCTCTGTGACGAAGGGTGTTCCGACTGTGTTGGCGCGTCAGCGGCTTCATCTCGTCGAGACCTTCACTTACCGCTTCCGGCAGCCGTATCACACAGCGGAAAAGATGGCGCTCGAAGAGGCTCAAGCCTTCATCTCGCGCATCGAGACCAAGGCCGGCGCGATCGCTGAACGCGCAATTCACGAACTCAAGGAAAGCCTTCTAGCGCAGGGCTACGAGCTAAAGCGTTGCGGTCTGGTTCTCGCCTCAGGAAGGACGCTGCCTGCTCTGCCTCAGATATTGGCGTCGCACGCCTTGATACATGCGGCCGATGGCGAACTCTTCCGCCGGGTGATTCTGGAGGCGAGCGGCCGCGGCGGCGTCGCGAGCGCGACAGCGAAGGAGCGCGAACTACTGAGCGAAGCGTCACGCCTTCTGCGCATCAAGCCCGACGACCTGACGCGCCGCATCGCGGACTTGAGACGCCCATTAGGTGCGCCGTGGTCGCAAGACGAGAAGCTCGCTTCACTGGTTGCCTGGTTGGCGCTGGCCAAGCGCGGCGGCACGCCACTGAACAGAGGGTGCTGATCGAATGCGAATTCGCCGCTCGCCATCCAAGTCTCCGCGGACGAAAAAGGCTGCTCGAGATGATCGCTCCGCGAATCCGACGGTGACGTTCGAGACGGTGCGGCAAATCTCCTTGTCGCTGGACCACGTTGAAGAGGGGACCTCTTACGGCACGCCGGCGTTCAAGGTGCGCAATGCGTTGTTCGTCCGGCTGCATCAGGACCTCGAATCGACGATCGTCGTGCGCACGGATTTTGAGCAGCGCGAAGAGTTGCTGGCCGCGGACCCCGAGACTTACTACATCACCGATCACTATCGAAATTACGAGTGGGTGCTCGTGCGGCTGACACGCGTGCGACCGGAAGCCTTGCGGGATCTGCTGCGGATGGCGCACCGTCTCGCAGCAGCAAGTAAGCGCGGCTCCTCTCGCCGCTAATAATCAGCTCCTTCCCATTGCACGCTACAGCGATGCTTGACGTTCCTCTCCCTCCTATGTTTCCTTTACTTCCTCTACATCTTTTTCATTTGCGGAGGCTTCATGCCGGTGGATGCAATCAAGACGGTCGCGGTGCTTGGCGCGGGAACGATGGGCAACGGCATCGCGCACGTTTTTGCGCGCTCAGGTTACAAAGTGATTCTGCGCGACGTCGAAAAACGCTTCCTCGATCGTGGGCTGGAGACCATTACCAAAAATCTCGATCGCGAGGTGAAGAAGGGCAAGATCAGCGAAGCCGACAAGCCAGCTGTCCTCGCGCGCATCGAGCCCACCACGGAAACCTCCGTGCTCGCCGCCGCCGATTTCGCCGTCGAAGCCGTTCCAGAACAGCTCGATCTGAAAGTCCGTCTGCTGAAAGATGTGGACGCGGTGCTCAGGCCCGGAGTGATCCTCGCAAGCAACACGTCTTCGATTTCCATCACGCAACTCGCCGCGCAAACGAGCCGGCCCAAACGTTTCATCGGCATGCACTTCATGAATCCCGTCCCGGTGATGGCACTGGTGGAAGTGATTCGCGGCCTCGCGACCAGCGACGAGACTTTTCAGATCACCATGTCGCTGTGTGAAAAGCTCGAAAAGAAGCCCGTCGCGGTGAATGATGCGCCCGGGTTCGTCTCCAATCGCGTGCTGATGCCGCTGATCAATGAAGCCGCGTTCGCGGTGATGGAAGGCGTGGCTACTCCCGAAGCGGTGGACGCCGTCATGAAGACGGGCATGAACCATCCGATGGGCCCGCTCGAGCTAGCCGACTTCATCGGCCTCGATGTCTGCGTGAATATCCTCGAAGTGCTGCAAACGGGCTTTGGCGATCCTAAGTACCGCGCTTGCCCGCTCCTGCGCAAGTACGTAGCCGCCGGATGGCTAGGCCGCAAATCCGGCCGCGGCTTCTACAAATACTAACCCGCGCGAGCGCTGCGCCGTATCCGGGCAAGTCGCTCCACACGCCCGCTTACGCTGCCGTTCCCGCCGCGTCTAAGCGACCAGCATTTCCATTCCTCGCTCAAGGATCGCCATGAAAATCGCTCGTCGGTCAACGGTCGCGCTTTTGCTCCTTGTCGTGTGCGTTCGGGCCTTTGCGTTCCAGATAGGCCAGACGGATTACAGCAAAGCGCAGACGAAGGTAATCACGCTTCGGCCGAATATCTCGCTGATCCACATCGCGACGCCGCAAGACCTGAACAACATCGTTGTGCTCTCTGGCCCGGACGGCTACTTGCTGGTCGATCATCCCGAAGCCGTCGCAAATCCGATCATTCAGAAAGCGCTGGACGACCTGGAAAAACGCCCGGTGCGATTTCTTCTGAACACGCACTGGCATTACGACCACGTCGGCGGCAACGAAATCTACGGCCCGGACGCTATCATTGTGGCGCAAGAAAATGTCCGCAAGCGCCTGATGACCAAGCAAACCCCGCCGTGGTCGCCGACGCCGATCGGACCGTATCCGGAACGAGCCTGGCCGCGCATCACCTTTCGCGATTCGCTCACCATTCATTTCGCCGGTGAGGACGTCGAAATGGACCACTACGCGAACGGCCACACTGACACCGATTCCGTCGTGTACTTTACGCCCGCGAATATCGTGGTGGTCGGCGACATCTTCACCAGCAAAGGAGACCTCGCCGACGGCATAGACATGGAGGGCATCGCGCGTTCTCTCACCGCCGTGTTGGCGCGCATCAATGACGATACGATTATCGTCAGCGGCCACGGCGACCTCGAAAATCGCAAAGACCTCGCGCTGTACGTTCCGCTCTTGAATCAGACGATCGAGCGCGTCCGGAAAGAAATCGCCGCGGGAAAGAACGAAAAGGAAATCGTCGCCGAAGGACTAGCCGAAATCTGGCAGCCGTGGTTTGCGCCCAAGCCGGTGCCGGAAGTCCACGATTTTATCGAGCGGATCTACGCGACGCTCACCCACACGAGCCGCCTGGACCAGTAGTCGGCGGTGCAGGGAAGGCAAAATAGGGCTAAAATATCTTTTGCTTTTTCTTCGCCCTGTGCTAATCTGCCTTCCAGAAAGGCTAGGTCGGGACCTCGGCACTCTGGTACACTGGCCCCGCCTCGGTCTCCAGCTAAGACCAAAAATGAAAGCCCTCTAGAGGTGGCACTGTGAACGACGAAAAGACAAAAAACCTGGATTTGGCTATATCCCAGATTGAAAAGCAGTACGGCAAGGGCTCCATCATGCGCCTGGGGAACAAGGACGTGCTCGTTCCGGTGAACGTGATCCCCACCGGCTCGATCTCGATTGACGCAGCGCTTGGCGTGGGTGGCTTCCCGCGCGGCCGCGTGATCGAAGTGTACGGCCCGGAATCCGGCGGTAAGACGACCCTCACCTTGCACGTAATCGCCGAGGCCCAAAAGTTGGGCGGTCAGGCCGCCTTCATTGACGCCGAACACGCGCTGGACCCTTCGTATGCGCGGAAGCTGGGCGTGGATGTGGACAACTTGCTGGTATCGCAGCCGGATAACGGCGAACAGGCTCTGGAAATCGCCGAAGCGTTGATCCGCTCGAACGCCGTGGACATCATCGTCGTGGACTCGGTTGCAGCTCTCGTTCCGCGCGCTGAACTCGAAGGCGACATGGGCGACGCGCAGATGGGCTTGCAGGCCCGGCTGATGTCGCAAGCGCTGCGCAAGCTGACCGCGATCGTTTCGAAGTCGAAGACCTGCTTGATCTTCATCAACCAGATCCGCGAAAAGATCGGCGTAATGTTCGGCAATCCGGAAACCACCACGGGCGGCCGCGCGCTGAAGTTTTATTCTTCGATCCGCGTGGATATTCGCCGCATTCAAGCCATTAAAGAAGGCGACCGCGTGGTGGGTTCACGCACGCGTGCCAAGATCGTGAAGAACAAGGTGGCTGCACCATTCCGCGAAGCCGAGTTTGACATCATTTATGGCGAAGGCGTTTCGCGCGAAGGCGATTTGATTGACTTGGGCGTCACCAGGGGCTTGCTCGAGAAGTCCGGCACCTGGATTTCGTACAAGAACGAGCGCCTCGGCCAAGGCCGCGAGAATGCCCGCGTGTTCCTGAAGGAAAACGCCGACATTCGCGGCAAAATCGAGCACGAACTGCGCAAACAACTCGGTCTGCTGAGCCTTGCGGCCGCTGCTGCGGAAGGAAACGGCAAGCCGTCTCCGGAAGCGCAAAAGCTCGCCGCGGAAGCCGCGAAGCAACCGCCGAAGGCCGCAGCCGCAGCACAAGGCCGCGCCACCCGGTAGCGTTCCGCGCGTGTCGTCAACCTAATAACATTATGCTGCAGGGTGCGGGGCGTGCATCAGGCGCCTCGCCTCCTGCACCCCGATTTCGCCTCAATTTGCTCGCCCCGCGCATCTGTACCTTGGACCAGCCGTGACGATCAGGAAAACTGTTCGCGTTTCCAGTTGCGTCCAGCTGTGATATTTCCGTAAACTAAAGTTCCTTCGGCTGATGTACGCGGTTTTTAGGCCGAAAAAGAACTCAATGCTACCCCAGCCAGCCATCAAACAGTTTGTCCCGGTACTTTGCCTGCTACTCGCGGGCGCGTTCGCTGCCGCTTCCGGCGCGACGCCCACTACTACCAAATCCGGTTCCACCACTCGCACTCATCATCGTAGTCGCGGTATTTCGGCGTGGGGCGATCCCACCAAGGACGACAACGCCGAGTACGACGATCCTGTCATCCGGCAGATTGCCGTGGACGCGCTCGGCCACGCCAATGGTTCCGTTCTCGCGATGGACCCGTCCACCGGCCGCATTCTCACCATCGTCAACCAGAAGATGGCGTTTTCTTCCGGCTTCGAACCTTGCTCGACGATCAAGCCCGTCATCGCGCTCGCCGGATTGCAGGAAGGCGTGATCACGCGCGACACCATGATCCAGATCGGCCATCGCCGCTATATGGACCTCACCGAAGCGATGGCGCATTCGAATAACGTGTATTTCCAGGAAGTTGGCACGCGGCTCGGATTCGCGCGCGTACATCAGTACGCTCATTTGCTCGGTCTGGGCGAACGCGCCGGCTACGACATTCAGGAAGAGCAGCCGGGATTGCTGCCGGGCGCTCCTCCGGCCTACGGCGGCGTCGCGCGTATGTCCAGCTTTGGCGAAGGCATTCGGCTCACGCCTTTGCAGCTCGCCTCGCTGGTTTCCACTCTGGCGAACGGCGGCACTCAGTATTTCTTGCAGTACCCGCGCACGGAAGCGGCCCGCGCCAATTTTCAGCCGCGCGTACGCCAGCAACTGGACATCGCGCCGCTCTTGCCGGATATTCGCGAAGGCATGCTTGCGGCGGTGATGTACGGCACCGCGAAGCAGAGCTACGACCCGGACGGCGAGCAGGCCTTGGGCAAGACCGGAACGTGCAATGATGAAGCTCTCGGCGGGCGCCTGGGCTGGTTCGTTTCTTACGCCGATCAAGCGCACCCGAAAATCGTGCTGGTCGTTTTGATTCGCGGCGGTAGCCGCGCGGTGAGCGGTCCGCACGCTTCGGAAATTGCCGGCCGCATTTACCACGGCTTGCGCGAGCGCAATTATTTCGCCGATTTGGCGCGGCGTCAGCAGTATGCTGCGGCAGGCGCCTCTCACTAAGCTTTTCTCTGCGAGCCCTGCGGTTCGTCAGTGCCGTTACTTCCTAGAAAAATGAAGCCCATTTTTCTTTTCGCGCATCGGCGCACTGCGCTATGCTCGTTTTTTCCTAGTTTGAATCGTGGTGCGGGGCTATGAAGAAAATGTGGAAGGCAATTCTCGTGATAGCAGTACTCGCAGCGTGTGCGGCGTGTGCGGCGATCGTCTATAACGCGCGCATTTCCGCGGACAATGACGTTGCGATGCAATCATATTTCGCGCGCGAAGAAGCTCGCCACGTACAGCAGCAGATGGTTCTCTTCACCGAAGGCGTCGTCCCGGCGCGCTTGCCGTTTCATTTGTTCCTGCAGGGGTTGGGCGTCGCTCCCGTGGACGCCGCGCGGCTGATCGCCTCGGCACAGTCGGTTTTCGATTTTCGGCAGGTGCGTGCGGGCAATCAGATTTCGGTGGGACGTTCGATTCTGGGTGAGATCGAGGAAGTGCGTTACCGGATTGATGCCGATCGCGT
This sequence comes from uncultured Acidobacteriota bacterium, assembly GCA_963804625.1. GTDB lineage: Bacteria > Acidobacteriota > Terriglobia > Acidiferrales > UBA7541 > Palsa-295. The sequence continues at coordinate 40,246 of CAWDRJ010000005.1, forward strand.
CCTGAATATCGCACCGCAGGGCGCCGAATTTCATTCCGAAATTGAGACGATTCCGTCGGAGACCAAGACGGTCGGCGTAACCGGCGAAATCCGCGGCTCGCTTTTCAATGCCGTCACGGACGCGGGAGAAAAGCCCGAGTTGGCTATGCGCCTGGCGGATATTTTCGGCTGGGACCTGGATTTTTACACCGACCCGCGCCCCGGCGACACTTTCCGTGTAGTGGTCGAAGAGAAAATGCTCGCGAACGGCGACGTTGCTTCTTACGGACGAATTCTAGCGGCCGAATACGTCAACGGCAACCATCCTTACCGCGCTGTTCTATTTCACGGTCCTGGCGGCGTGCCGGTGTATTACACACCCGACGGCAAATCCATGAAGAAGGAGTTTCTGCATTCGCCGTTGAAGTTCGCCGCAGTGATCACGTCGCACTTCAGCGAGCATCGCTTTCATCCCATCCTGAAGGAATACCGCCCGCACCTGGGGATTGATTACGCCGCGCCTACCGGCACTCCGGTGCAGACGATTGGCGATGGACGCGTGATTTTCGCGGGGATGAAAGGCGGCGCGGGGAATCTGATCGAAGTGCAGCACTCGAATGGCTACACCACCTATTACATGCACCTTTCGCGAGTGCTGGTGCACTCTGGCCAGCGCGTCGAACAAGGCCAGCGCATCGGTTTGGTCGGCATGACGGGCCTTGCCACCGGCCCCCATCTCGATTTCCGCATCCAGCGCGGCAAACAATTCCTGAATTTCGAGCGCCTGCCGCTGCCGCCCTCCGACCCAGTCTCGAAGCGCGACTGGCCTGCCTTCGCCGCCGCCCGCGATCAAGCCATGGCGCTGATGCCGCCGTTGCCATCGCAGCAGGGCACCGCGCTTGCGAAGAATGCAACGCCAGTCTCCCTGCCGCCCGCTGCCGCTGCTGCCATTCCTGCCGCTCAATAAGCCGTCTGTTCGTGACTCGTGATTTGTGATTCGTGATTGCTGATTCGCGAATCGTGCGGACTTTTTCGCAGGCCTGGGGAATGCTGTCGCAATCCAAATGCTGCATTCGTGTTGCGATTAGAAATCACTACTACCCTTTCTTTGGTATAAGTTACGGCGATTTTTGAATGAGGTCTTGTTGCGATTAGAATTTCGGCACCGAGCGAGCATGCGGCGTCCGGGCAGCGGCTGCGGAGGGTGAACGTCGCTGATGCGGAGGCGATCAAGACCCGGGCTGATGCCGATATGAGGCGGGTTGAAGAGCAAGTTGTCATGCGGCAACCAGTGGAAAGCTGGTGATTGAGAATTTTGCGAACTGGGAGGAGAAGCCGCGGAGACGGCGGGATCAGGCTGTGCCGCTGGGGCTGGCACTTATTCCCCGCTGGAACCGTAAATGCCGTGTTTTGAGTGCGCTTTCATAGTTACGTAGCGATTTTATCATAAACCGTTGGGACGCCAAAATCCGGCATGTGTATCTTGAATGCGCCTGTCACGGCACGCCTCATCCCAGTGCCGGCGGGAGCAAGGCAGCGGCGACCTGCAAGCCCCCGCAGTCCCAGAAGTCTTGCGACTGGAGGGACAGCGGCGCGGCTGTCAGGGCTCGTACGAAACTCGCCAGATCACGTTTTGACCGTCGTCGGAGATGAGGAGGGAGCCGTCGGCGGCGACGGCTACGCCGACCGGGCGGCCGTAGACTTGCTTGCGGGCGGCATCGGGCACGAACCCGGAAAAGAACGGCAACGCCGGTCCGCTGGGAACGCCATTGTGGAAGGGAACGAAGACGACTTGATATCCGCTGCGGATACGGCGATTCCAGGAGCCGTGTTCGGCGATGAAACCGCCTTCGCGATAGGCTGCTGGGAATTGCCGCTTGTCGTAAAACGCAAACTGCAGCGGCGCGACATGCGCTCCCAAGAGCAGATCGGGCGTGATGGATTTTGCGACCATGTCCGGCCGCGACGACACGCGATTATCCACGTGCTGGCCGAGATAAGCGTAGGGCCAGCCGTAAAAGCCGCCGGGGATGACGTGGGTGAAGTAATCAGAAGGCACGTCATCGCCGAGGTCGTCGCGCTCGTTGACAGCAGTCCACAGTTCGCCCGACGACGGATTGAACGCGATGCCCACCGCGTTCCGCAAGCCGCTGGCATAGACGCGCATGTTGCGCCCGTCGGGATTCACGACAAGAATTGCAGCGCGCCGCGGATCCGCTTCAATCGCAACATTGCTGCGCGAGCCCACCGAGACGAAAAGTTTCGTGCCGTCAGGAGTGAACGCGAGCGAGCGAGTCCAATGCTGGTGATAGCCTCCGCCCGGCAAAGCGAGGATAGGTTCGGCGTCCGAAAGCCGGCGCGAAGTTTTGGGATCGAAGCGAAAGCGCACGACCTGGTCGGTGTTCGCGGTGTAAACATAGTCGTCGTGGAAGGCGATGCCGAAGGGCAGGTTCAAATGATCGGCAAAGATTTCGCGGGACGCCAGGCCCGCCTGCAACGAAGAGCGCAACACGATCACTTGGCCGGCCCCGGAATCAGCGACGAACACGTCGCCATTGGGAGCCACGGCCAGCCAACGAGGCTGCTCGAAGCTACCAGCGAAAATCGACGCTTTGAATCCAGTCGGCACTTGCGGCTGGAAATTCGCGGGCGGCGGGACGACGACTGGCCAGTTGTAAACGCTCCCCAGCACCGCCACGATGCGGGCGCGCCAGCCGCCTACGTTCATCGCAAGAAACAGCGCAGGAACCGCGGCCGCCAGCGCGAGCAGGGCTGCGATCGTTTTCCAGTGGGTCTTCCAAAACAGCATCAAGTGCCCTCGCGCTGAATTCGCACTCATTTATATTGCAAACGCGCGCGAGCAACCAGTTTTAATCGCCGCGACGAAACACTCGGTGGTGCGGGCGTTGACTTGGCTTTCCGGCGCGGCCTAAGATGCTCGCTCGGGTGAATCCTATCTGTGAGCGAGCAGACCGTCTCCCATTACCGAATCGTTGAGAAGGTCGGTGAAGGCGGGATGGGCGTGGTTTACCGCGCGCACGACGACCGCTTGAACCGCGATGTGGCCCTGAAGTTCCTTCCCGCTGAACTGGACAAGGACGAAAACGCGCGTTTGCTTTTGATACGCGAAGCGCGCACGGCGTCCGCACTGAATCATCCCAACATTTGCACGATATACGACGTAGGCGAAGCCGACGGCAAAAGCTACATCGTCATGGAATTCGTTCATGGGCGGTCGCTCGCGGAACAGATTCCCGAGGGCGGCCTGCCGACGGAGACGGTGATTCGCTATGGCGAGCAAATTGCGGACGCCATGGCACACGCGCACGAACACGGCGTGATCCACCGCGACCTGAAGAGTCCGAATGTGATCATCATGCCGGGAGGGCGCCTCAAAGTGCTCGACTTCGGCCTGGCAAAGCACATGACGCCCGGTGAAATCACGCTGAAGACGCAATCCATCAGCACGCTGACTTCAGAAGGCGCAATTGTGGGGACCATGCACTATATGGCTCCCGAATTATTTCGCGGCGAGCCCGCCGACGCGCGCAGCGACATATGGGCATTGGGCGTGGTGCTGTATGAGATGGCCAACGGCAAGCGGCCGTTTCGCGGGAGAACTTCCTATGAACTGAGTTCGATGATCCTGCACGATAGCGCGCCAGCACTGCGAGAAAATGTTCCAGCGGGACTGCGCGCGGTGATCGAGCACTGCCTGGCGAAAGAGCCGGCGCAGCGTTATCAGCATGCTAGCGAAGTACGCGCGGCGTTGGAGGCCTTGCGCACGAACTCTGCGGTGATTCCGGCGAGCGCGCTGCAGGCTTCCGCCGTTCTGCCGACGACTGAGACTCGGCGCTCGCGGTGGCGTAATGCGATTTTGGTTTCGTTAGCGGCGGTGGCGCTGCTGATGATTGCGGCGCTGGTTTGGAGGCTTGTGGAAGTGAAGTGGCGCGGGCCACGTGCCGTCGGAGCGGCGTCCATTCAATCGCTCGCGGTGCTGCCGCTGGAAAATCTCACCGGCGACCCCAAGCAAGATTACTTCGCGGACGGAATGTGCGACGCGCTGATTACGGAGCTTTCGCAGATCCAAAAATTGCGGGTGATCTCGCGCACGTCGGTGATGCAGTACAAAGATAAGCATGAGAGCCCGGCGCAGATCGCGCAGGAATTGGGTGTGGATGCGTTGGTAGAGGGCTCGGTGCTGCGCTCGGATGATCGTGTGCGGATTTCGGCGGAGCTGGTGCAGCCGCAGACGGGCCAAAATCTGTGGGCGCACAGCTATGAACGCACGGTAACGGATATTCTGGAGCTGCAGAGCGACGTGGCGCGCGACATCGTCACGCAGATTCAGATCCAACTGACGCAGCCGGAGCAGGAGCGCCTGGCGAAGACTCGGACGGTGGTGCCGGCGGCTTACGATGCCTACCTGCAAGGGAATTACTACGCGAACAAACGGACCGGCGAGGCCATGACGCAGGCTGTTGCGGATTACCGGCAAGCGATCCAGCTGGATCCTACGTATGCGCCATCATACGCGGGACTCGCGGGCGCTTTGACGCTGGCAGCGGATTACAAGGATGTGCCGTCGTCGCAGGTTCTGCCGGAAGCCGAAGCCGCCGCGGTGAAAGCGCTGCAATTGGACGACACGCTTGCGTCCGCGCACACCGTGCTCGGGCAAATTCACGCGTACAGCTTGGAATTTCCGGGGGTTCTGGACGAATTTCGGAGCGCGATTCAATTGAATCCAGGCGACGCCAATGCTCACCACTGGTACGCACTCTCGCTGGCGGCTGCGGGGAAAAGCGCGGAAGCGATCTCGGAAATGAAGCTGGCGCAGGAACTCGATCCGCGCTCGCTGATCATCAATGCCAATTTGTCGTGGGTGTGGTATCTGGCCGGCAAGGATGATGAGGCGATTGCCCAAGCGCAGAAAACCATAGCAATGGACCCAAGCTTCGCGGTGGCGCACGGATACCTTGGGCAGGCGTATCTGGCGAAAGGGAACGACGACAAGGCGTTGGCGGAATTGCAGCAGGCCCTGGCGTTATCGGAGAACGAAACCTCTTTCAAGGCCGAACTCGGAAACGCCGACGCGGTGGCAGGGAAAAAATTGGAGGCGCTCGCGATCCTGCACGAGTTGCTGCAAATGTCTTCGCGGCAATACGTGGCGCCGTACAACATTGCGCTGGTGTACGTGGGCCTGGGAGATAAGGACGAGGCGTTCCAGTGGTTGGACAAGGCCTATGACGAGAGGTCAGTGCGTTTGATCAATATTGCGGTGCATCCGCGCTGGGCGAGTTTGCGGAGCGATCCAAGATTTGCGGCGCTCGTGCAGAAAATCGGGCTGCCCATGCCGCCGGTGAGCGGAAATGCCGAATGAGAATCGGATTGACGGGGCGGTAACGGTGATGACGAGCAAACTTTCTTGACGCTGTAGTAAGCGTCAACTACACTCACGCCTGGCTAGGGCGTGCTGCTCCGAGAAGGCCGAGCATTCCCAGATAAACCGAACTGCCGCGCGCCGGATGAGGAGGAAGGACGGTATGGCGGAGATCAGTTTCACGCTTAAAGGCGTTGCGAAGGAAATAGCGAAGGCCGAGAAGAAACTGCGCTCGGTGCGGTCGAAAGTGACGAAGGAAGATCAGAAGAAAATCGATCTGAATCTGCGGGGCCTGGAGAAATGTCACGGCGTAATCAAGAATTTCTGCAGGCCGCCGACGCTATTCGGACAAACCTTCACGACGAAGCCGAAATCGAAATAACCCGGTCGCCGTGCCGAACTGCCCGGAGAGAGATGGCTGTCTCTCGCCGGCGGGAACTGAAGTGCGCGGAGGGAGAACTCCATGGCCAAGATCGGTTTTTCGTTGCATCCCGTTGCCACAGCAATTCGCAGGGCGGAAGAGAAGCTGCGGTCCTTGCGTCCTGAAGTCAGCAAAGCCGACCAGAAGAAAATCGACTTGAATCTGCGCGCGCTGGAAAGATCCTACAGGCTGATCATAAGGCAGTGCCCCCCGCGCAAATTGCAACCGCCTCCGCTGTTCGGGCAATGGTTCACGACGAAAGCCAAATGATCCGCGCCTTCACGCCGCCAGGCTTGGGTCGCGGCTGAATCCGATAAATCCCCATCATGCCTAAAGCGAAACGCGAGCTGTTTCGGCGCTCTCCGTTTTTAGTTTGCTACTGGGAGGCGGAGAACCTGGTATTCGAGAATTATGCGCTCGGCAAACGCACCGCTGCCGCCCCCATTGCAACCGAATTGCTAAATTACCTGAGCGACTGGCGTAGTTCCGCGGCGATTTTCGCGCACTTTCCGCAGTATTCGCCGGCCTCCTTGCGTGCCGCCATCCGGGGGTTGGAACGACATGCGCTGCTGCAACGCTCCGACCGAAAGGAACAATGCGCCGAACAGGCCATGGCTGCGTGGAAAAACTGGAACCCTGCAGCGGGCTTTTTTCATTTCACGGGGCGCGATTTGCCCTTCGAGGCAGACCTCGTACGCATCGGGCGTTATATGGAAGGGTTGACGCACGAGAAGGCGATGCCGGTCCCGGTGAAGCGCTATCCGCAGGCCGCGCAAACGCGGCTGTCGCCGGCGCGCGAGACGGGTGAATTTCCGCGCGTGCTAACAGCACGTAGAACATGGAGGAGATTTGCACCCGGACAACTTTCCTTCGCCGATTTAAGTACCTTGCTGGGGCTGACGTTCGGGGTGCGTGAATGGGTAACTGTCCCGCCGTTGGGGAAATTTGCGGTGAAGACTTCTCCTTCGGGTGGCGCGTTGCATCCGATCGAGGCTTACGTGGTTGCGCGGGATGTGGAGAGAATTTCTGCGGGTATTTATCACTACGAAGCAAGCGAGCACCGGCTGGAATTACTTCGGCGACGAATTACGCGCGAGCGGATGTCGGACTATGTGATGGGCCAGCGATGGTTTTCAGACGCTTGCGCGTTTGTGGTGATGACTGCGGTGTTCACGCGGACGCAATGGAAGTACCGCTTCCCGCGCGCATATCGGGTAGTGCTAGCGGAGTGCGGGCATTTGTGCCAGACGTTTTGCCTGACCGCGACGTGGTTGGGGCTTGCGCCCTTCTGTACGATGGCGCTGGCGGATTCCAAAATTGATCGCGACCTGGGGATTGATGGAGTGACGGAGGGTGTGTTGTACGTTGCGGGCGTGGGAAAGGTTCCGAAAGGTGTGGACTGGAAGACGGCATCGCTGCCCGTGGATCCCACCGGGGAGAAGCGGCGGCGAAAATAGGCGCGCAGCAAACTACGTTGGTGGAAGAGCTGTTGTTCCGTGGGTTTCCCCAAGGCTGCAAGAATTAGAGAGCCAGCGAGACGCCGGCGCTACGCCTTCAATTCCCAGGTGTCGCCGGCGCGCAGAAGCTTGGCCAGATCGCCTTTGCCCTTTTTGGCCTGGACGTCGCGGATTTGCTGCGTGATCAAATCTTCGTAGCGCGGCACGTCGTTCCAGGAGCGCAGCACACCGATGGGAACGGGGAACCCCTCGCGATGTTCCATATGCGCGAGCAGGAAGGCGTAGGCGGCACGCGGATGGTGCTCGTCATGCACGAGCAGATCTTTTTCGGTGATGCCGTTGCCGAGTTCGACGACTTCCAGATCGAACCCGTTCATGCGGATGCCCTTGTCGCGTTTCTTGCCGAAGATTAGCGGTTTGCCGTGCTCGAGCTGGACGACGTGCTCGCTGCGCGCATCCTTTTCGGTAACGTTCTCCCACGCCAGGTCGTTGAAGATGTTGCAATTCTGCAGAATTTCGACGTAGGCCGCACCTTGATGGGCGGCTGCTTTCCGCAGGGTTTCCTTCAGGTGCTGCTGGAAAACGTCCACGGAACGGGCGACGAAAGTCGCTTCGGAGCCGATCGCGAGCGAGATCGGATTGAACGGACGGTCGGTGGTGCCAAAGGGTGTGGACTTGGTTTTCTTTCCGATTTCGGAGGTCGGAGAGTATTGTCCTTTGGTGAGGCCGTAGATCTTGTTGTTGAACATCAGGACTTTCAAGCCGACGTTGCGGCGGAGCATGTGGATGGTGTGATTGCCGCCGATGGAAAGGGAATCGCCGTCACCGGTGGCGACCCAGACGTCGAGGTCAGGACGCACGAGCTTGATACCGGTGGCCACCGCGGGAGCGCGGCCATGGATTGTGTGGAAGCCGAACGTGTTCATGTAATACGGGAAGCGGCTGGAGCAGCCGATGCCGGAGATGAAGACGAATTTTTCGCGCGGGATGCCGAGTTCGGCGAAAACCATCTGCACGGCGGAGAGGATGGCGTAGTCCCCACAGCCGGGGCACCATCGGATTTCCTGGTCGGTTTGGAAGTCTTTCTTGGTATAGACGGGCGGTGCGGCCGTGGTCATTTTCGATCACCTCAAAAAATTCAAAGGCTGGCAGTCTGAAGACCGCCGCTACAAATTCAACTGCTAAGAACCGGCGCTAATCGAGCAATTCTTCGATCTTCGCTTCAATTTCGGATTGCTTGAATGGCTTGCCCTGGATTTTGCCGTAGCTTTGCGCATCCACGAGGAATTTCGCGCGCAGGAGCATTACGAGCTGGCCCATGTTCATCTCGGGGACCAGGACTTTTTTGTAGCGCTTCAACAAATCGCCCAGATTTTTCGGCAGCGGATTCAGGTACCGCAGATGGACGTGGCCGATGCGATGGCCTTTGGCGCGCATTGTTTTCATGGCGGCGGTGATGGGGCCGTGAGTCGAGCCCCACGCGACGATCAAAACGTCTCCGGAGGGATCGCCTTCGGCGACGGCGTCGGGAATATCCTGCGCGATGCCTTCGACTTTTTCGGCGCGCGTGCGCACCATGTGCTCGTGGTTAAGGGGTTCGTAGTTTACGTTGCCGGTGACATCCTGCTTTTCGATCCCGCCGACACGGTGCTCGAGGCCAGGCGTGCCAGGGATGGCCCAGGGGCGCGCGAGAGTTTCGGGATCTCGTTTGTAGGGCTGGAAGCCTTCTGGTTTTGTTTCAAAGTGCACGGGAATCGCGGGGAGGTCTTCCACCGTCGGAACTTTCCACGGCTCGGAACCGTTGGCGAGGTAGCCGTCCGAGAGAATGATGACGGGAACCATGTATTTTATGGCGATACGGCTGGCTTCGAGAGCGATCCAGAAGCAATCGCCTGGAGTTGAGGGCGCCAGAACGGGAACGGGAGCTTCGGAATTGCGCCCAAAGAGCGCTTGCAACAAATCGGCTTGTTCGGTCTTCGTGGGAAGACCGGTGGATGGGCCGCCGCGCTGAATGTCGCAGACGACCAGCGGCAATTCGACCATAACGGCGAGACCCAGGGCTTCGGTTTTCAGGGCCATGCCTGGTCCCGAGGTGGAAGTGATGGCCAGAGCGCCGGCATAGGAGGCGCCGATTGCAGAGGTGATGGCGGCGATTTCATCTTCGGCCTGAAAAGTGGTGACGCCGAAATCCTTGTACATGGAAAGCTCGTGCAGAATGTCGGAAGCGGGCGTGATGGGATACGAGCCAAGGAACAGCGTCAGACCTGACTGCTGCGACGCAGCGACAAATCCCAGAGCCAGCGCGGCGTTGCCACTGATATTGCGATAGACGCCGGGTTGCAGCTTCGCAGGGGGAATTTCGTAGCTGATCTGAAAGGCTTCCGTCGCTTCGCAGTAGCTGTAGCCGGCTTGCATGGCGAGCTTGTTGGCTTGCACCAGCTGCGGCTTGTTCTTGAATTTGTCTTCAAGCCAGCGCAGCGTGGGCTGCATGGAGCGGTTGTAGAGCCAGTAGCACATGCCCAGCGCGAAGAAATTCTTGCAGCGATCCATGCTCTTGGCGTCGAGTCCCAGTTCCTTGAGCGAAGCGCGCGTGAGCTTGGTCAGCTCAACCGCAAACAGGCGGTAGCCGTCGAGCGAATGATCTTCTAGCGGGTTCTGCGCGAGCTGCGCCTTGCGCAGATCGTTTTCTTTGAAGCTATCGAGATTGACGATCAGGATGCCGTTAGTTTTCAGGTCCGGCAGGTTCATTTTCAGCGCGGCGGGATTCATGGCGATGAGCGCATCCACGGAATCGCCCGGGGTGTATACGTCGCTGGAGGAAAAGTGAACCTGGAAACCGCTGACGCCCGGCAGCGTGCCGGCAGGGGCGCGAATTTCGGCAGGGAAGTCGGGCAGCGTGGCCAAGTCGTTGCCGTACAGCGCCACGGTATTCGTAAACTGGCTGCCCGTAATCTGCATGCCGTCGCCGGAGTCGCCGCAGAAGCGGATGACGGCCTTGTCGATCGTTTCTTTCTTGCGGCCTGAGATTTCGACGAATGTGCTGGACATGGCGATTCAAGACCTCGATTCAAAATTGACAGAGAACCGCGAGGCTCGGACTGAGTGCGCCCCTACCTCTTTGACGCGCCTGATCTGGTTTTTATTCAGAGAAACGCTAGCACAGTGCAAGGCAGTATGGGGATGACGAATGCGGTGCCTCGTGCGGAGTGACGAGTGACTCGAATGACCGAACGCAGCCGAGAATGAGCCTTGTGCCGGGCGATCACGGAAGACGAAAGGCAATGGAGAAGCAAGTGATTCGCCGTGCCGTGGAGCGCGACGCTGTCTTGCGCCCGGCTTTTCTTCGTCCCGCATAACTCCGAATATAGGCTAGCACACCGCGTGCCATTTTGCCCGAAGCGCGCGTAGAATGTGTCGTTTTCGCCCCTGCACCGGAACCGCGATTTGTCAGCGAGCGTCGAATGAAGTAGATAGCGACTCGAGGGCGCGCCACGTTGAGATTGGAGATCGCCAAATTCGTGCTGGCAGCGCCGTCGAAGGTGCATGCGGTGCGGCATTGGCTGTTCACGCTGGGCGGTCCGGGATTGATTCTGCTGGGCTTGATTGATAGCTCGGTGATTCCTGTTCCAGGCAGTATGGACGCGATGACGATCGTGCTGGCGGGCCGCGACCGCGAATGGTGGCCGTACTACGCCGTGATGGCGACTGTAGGCTCCGTAATCGGCGCGTATCTCACGTATCGCATTGCGCGTAATGGCGGTGAGAAGGCGTTGAAGGAGAAAGTTTCGCCGCGCATCGCGAAGAAGGTTACCAAGGCATTCGAGCGGTGGGGCTTTGGAGCGATCGTAATTCCGGCGCTGTTGCCGCCGCCGATGCCGATGGTGCCGTTCGTAATCGCGGCGGGCGCGTTGCAGTATTCCACCAAGAAGTTTCTGGCGGCGATTTCGGCGGGGCGTTTGGCGCGCTACCTCATTTTGGCTTACCTGGGAGCCGCATACGGGCGCAAGATTTTCAGAGTGATCCTGGCGCACGGAGAGGCCTTCTTGATTGTCACGATTGCGCTGGTGGTGCTCGTGGCTCTGGTGCTGCTGATGCTGTACTTCCGGCGAAAGCGCGGGGCTTTGGCTAAAGCACATTGAACTCCCGGGTCTTCTGAGGCGTTCACCTTTACCTTTTCGCACAGCTCGCACACGCCGCACCGGACTGCCCCGTTACGGAGTGCTAACGTTGTGATTTCCCCCGGAGCAGGCTGTGAGCGATTCCCCTCGATCGAAAGAACCCGGCGCGGAGAAGCGGCGCAGCACTCGCCTCGCGAAATCCGTGCCAATCAAGATCCATGGGACAGATGCGCTCGGGCAGCCCTTCCACGAATCCACGCTCACCGTGATGATTGACTGCTACGGGTGCAAGTATCAGTCCACGCACTATGCGCCCAAGGGTTCGACCGTCAGCGTGGAAATTCGCCGATTGGAGCCGCCGCGGCCTTCGCGAGTGGTAAAGGCGCGCGTGGTATGGGTACAGCGGCCGAAGACCTATCGCGAGGTCTATCACGTCGCGTTGGCGTTCGAGGTTCCCGGAAACGTATGGGGAATCCCATGGCCGCCGACGGATTGGTTCCCGTACCCCGGCGAGGAAGAGTCTGCAGTTGCGGAGAAGACGCCGCCTTCGGAACCGTTGATTGCCGCTGTCCCAGCGTCCCCCGTGGCGGATACGAGCCGGGGTTTAGCCGCGCAATTGGCGGTGGCGGACGAGGTGGTCCTGGATTGCACCGTGGAAATGATGACGGCGCTTGAAAAGAGCAAAGTTCGCGCGCGAAAAGTGAGTGAGGGCTCGCGCGACGCGCAACTGGCGGAGATACAAGAAGCGGCTCGATTCGCGGCTGCCGAAGCGCTCGCCGAACAATCTGCGGCGATGCGCGAGGAATTGAACGCGGCGATGCGATATATCGTAGAGCAGAACGCCGAACGAGTGAGCGCGCTGCTGGAAGCGACGCGTAAGGAGCTGGAAGCGTTGCGCGAGGCGCTGAACGCCGAGCCGCCTCGGAAGTCCAAGAATTCCACCGGCAAGCGTAAATCGAAGGAACCTGCGCCCGTCTCCCAATGAGGCGGGCTGGGGAGCGGCGGAACGGCTGGTAACTTATTGAAAAAGGCCAGCCTGTCCGTAAGTACCATTGACTTTCGCTTTTAATTCGCCTACACTTCGGCCTTCAAACTGGGGTTCGAGGGGTGTGAAATGGCGCTGACGAAAAGACAGAAGGAAGTCCTGAATTACCTGGTGGGATTTCTCAACAAGAACGGCTACTCGCCGAGTTTTGAAGAAATTGCGCACGCGCTGAAGCTCACTTCGCTGGCCACGGTGCACAAGCATCTCTCGACGCTGGAGAAAAAGGGCTTTATTCGCCGCGGATATAATCAGAGCCGGTCCATTGAAGTAGTTCAGTTGCCGAAGCCGATCCGCGAGCAGGTGCTGGACCGCCACGTGGTGGAATTGCCGCTGGCCGGGCGGATCGCCGCAGGACAGCCGCTGGAAGCCGTGGAACAGAACGAGACAATTTCGCTGGCGGATTTTGCGCGCGGGCAAGGGACGTTCGTGCTGCAAGTGAAGGGCGAATCCATGCGCGAGGACCACATTCTGGACGGCGACTACATCGTAGTGGAGCAGACGCAGGTCGCGAATCCAGGCGAGATTGTGGTGGCGCTGGTGGGCGAGGACGACGCCACGGTGAAGAGATTCTATCGCGAGCCGGGCGGGAAGGTGCGTTTGCAGCCGGCCAATTCAGCGATGTCGCCGATTGTGGTCCAGGGAGCGGACGTGAAGATTCAGGGAAGAGTCGTTGGCGTTCTTCGCAAGTATTAGTCTCGGGTTCAGGGGAACGAACGATGAATGTACCCGGACGCGACGAGGCGGCGCCGTATTACTTCACTTATATAGATCGTATCCCGAGCGCTGATGTTGTCGGCGTGCTCGAATCCCAACTGCAAGAAGTTCCCGCGATTCTAAACAGCATCTCCGAAGAAAAGTCGCTGTACCGCTATGCGCCCGAAAAGTGGAGCATCCGCGAAGTTCTGAATCACGTCAGCGACACGGAACGGGCTTTTGCGTTTCGCGCGCTGTGGTTTGGGCGCGGATTCAGCGATCCGCTTGCCAGCTTCGATCAGAATGTTGCCGCGAATGCCGGGCGCGCCGATGATTACTCCTGGGCCAGCCACATTGCGGATTTTCGCGGCGTGCGGCAAGCGACGTTGTCATTCTTTCGAAACCTGCCGGCGGAAGCTTGGTCGCGCAAGGGCGTAGCCAGCGGAAGCGTCGTAACAGTTCGAGCGCTTGCCTACATCATCGCCGGGCATCTTTCCCATCATTTGGCGATTCTGCGGGAGCGTTACTTGCTGAAATCCGCGGCAGGCCGCGGCTGAGTTATTTCCTGCTTGCGCTGCGCAGCAGTCCAGACGTACGATGCGGCTCCCCAGCTTTTGAGTACGGCGTTACCTCACCGGACACATCTGTACCATTTTGGATTTGGCAGGGTTCCAGCGCGGGACTACATTCAAAGACCCGGTCCCCTGATGATCTGATTTGTGAGTCTCGCGCAGCTCAGGCGCAAGGAGGGTAAATGTGGGGAGACAAGAAGCCGGACGCGCCGGCTAAGAATCCGCTCCCGCAGCAAGCGCAACAACCGCAGCAAGCACGGCCAAATTTTCCGAGTGCAAACGCACCGGCAATTCCTGGGGAGGCAAAAACGATGGCACCGATTGATTCAGGATATCCAAGCACGACTTCGGGCGGCACGGCACGGTTGGGCTCGAGCCTGCACGTGAAGGGCGAGATCACCGGCAACGAAGACCTGCTGATTGATGGCAGCGTCGAAGGATTGGTGCAGTTGGAAGACCGGAAGTTGACGGTGGGCGCCAGCGCCAAGGTGACCGCCGACGTGATTGCGCGCGAAGTGGTGGTTTACGGGAACGTGAAGGGCAATCTGCGCGCGCGCGACCGGATCGAGATCAAGAAGGACGGCTCGGTGGTGGGCGATTTGACGACCGCGCGGATTTCAATCGAGGATGGAGCTTATTTCAAGGGCTCGATCGAAATCGACAAGACCGGCGATGCGAGCGACGATAGCGCGAAGTCATTCGCGCGCAGCAGCCGCAGCACTGCCGCCGCGACGTCGTAAGAGCTCCCGGAATCGCTCAACGATCAGTTTTCTGTCTCCCCCAATCACGGCGGGCCGCCGCAGAGTGGCCCGCTCGTGAATCCGCTGTGCTTCGTCCCCAGCCGCTCGTTTCATCCGTTGACATCGGTACCAAGCTACTTTAGAATCAGGGTTTGTCTTTACTGGGGAAAGGTGTCACTGAGCAGATGCCGACGTATGTTCCAAGAGGCCGCGAGGCCGAAGCGTTGATAGTGGGGAAGGACTGGTTCGTGATTGACGCCGAGGGAGTGGTGCTCGGGCGATTGGCGACGCGCGTAGCTCGCCTGCTGATCGGCAAGGACAAGCCGACGTACACGCCGCATCTGGATTGCGGCGATCACGTGGTGGTAGTGAACGCGGAAAAGATCAAGCTGACGGGCAATAAGATCGATCAGAAATTGTATCGTCATCACAGCGGCTGGCCGGGCGGATTGAAGGAAGTGCCGATCCGCACGCTATTGCAACGGCGGCCGGAAGAGGTTGTGCGCGAAGCGGTGTTGGGAATGCTGCCGAAGAACAAGCTCCGCGCGCGAAGAGCAAAGAAGCTGCGTGTTTATGCCGGAAGTGAAGGCCTCGCCCGCCACACCGGACAAAAGCCTCAGCCACTCTCGCTATAGCCTCGCGACACACAGGTATTAAAAACTTTTCGTTTGGCGGATCTGTCCGTCAGGGTCTTTTTCGGTCGGCCCGCGCATGCGCGGAATTCTCCTCGCTGCCGGGCCCGGTGGGAACATAGGAGGAACTTTGAGTTCAGCTTCGAATTCATTGGAAGGCAAGGCCAAGCAATTTTACGGCACCGGTCGCCGGCGGGAATCCATCGCGCGCGTGTACATCAAGCAGGGCGCGGCGCGATTTACGGTGAACGGACGGCCGGTGGACGAATATTTTCGCAACGTGGCGTGGAACACCGCGGCTGTCGAGCCGCTGAGGTTCACGCAGATGCTGGACCAGGTTGAGGTAAAGGCGATTGTGAAGGGCGGCGGCGTGGGCGGACAGTCGGGAGCGGTGCGCATGGGTCTTTCGCGCGCGCTTTCCAGGTTGAACCCGGAATTGCGGCCGGCGTTGCGCAAGAACGGTTTTCTGACGCGCGATCCGCGCATGAAGGAACGCAAGAAGTACGGACAGAAGGGCGCGCGACGTAGGTTCCAGTTCAGCAAACGGTAGTTTACGACTGAGCGGCGCGGGGATCGAACAGAGATCCCTCGCTGCGCTCGGGATGACAGTAACGGGCCAAGGCGGGTGCAGTTAAATTCACGGCCGGTGAGGAACCGGCAGAAAAGGATGCTGCTCCGAAAAACGGAGTAACAAGCATCCCTTCAAACAAGGAGGCACTTTGGGCGTTGAAATTACGATGAAAGAGTTGCTGGAGGCTGGAGTCCACTTCGGCCACCAGACACGGCGTTGGAACCCGAAGATGAAGGAATACATTTTCGGCGAGCGCAACGGGATCCACATCATTGACCTGCAAAAGACCTTGAAGATGTTCCGTGACGCGGCTCGCTACGTTTCCGAGCTCGCGGGCCAAGGCAAACGAATTCTTTTTCTGGGCACCAAGCGCCAGGCGCAGGAAGCCATCGCCGAAGAGGCCAACCGCTGCGGCATGTTCTACGTGAACCACCGCTGGCTCGGCGGCACGATGACGAACTGGGTGACCCTCCAGAAGTCTATCAAGCGCCTGAAGCTGCTGAAGGGCATGGTGGAAGACGGGCGCATGGCGCAATTTTCGAAGAAGGAAGCGGCGCGCCTGGAACGCGAACTGAAGCACCTGCAGCAGAACTTCGCCGGCGTGGAGAATATGACCACGCTCCCGGATGCCATGTTCGTGATTGACCCCAATGCCGAATTGATCGCGGTGCACGAAGCGCGGCGCATGGGCATTCCCGTGGTCGCGATCGTGGATACGAACTGTGACCCGGATCTGGTCGATTGGGTTATTCCCGGCAACGATGACGCCTTGCGCGCGATTCGCTTGTTCACCTCGAAGATTTCCGACGCCGTGATCGTGGGACACCAATCCTACGAGCAGACGCAGATCGCCGATCAGAAAGCGGTGGAAGGCGGCGGCGAAGAGGGTGTGGATTACGTGGACACCAGCGCCTACGAAGTCTACGAGAAGCAGGAAGGCGATTTCGTGGAAGGCGAGCCGGGTGAATTGGTCGCGACGGAAGAAGCCGCGGCTGCAGCCATACCGACCGAAGACGAAACTCATCAGCACGCGAAGTAGGGGCGGCGTCACCTTCTCTGTGAGCCGCCTCCGGCGCCAATTTAATTCAACGGGCCGGCCGAATCAGCATTAAGTTCCGAATTCGTTCAAAGGAATTGAGTACAACTATGGCAACTGCAGATGGAAAACCGAATATTTCCGCGCAGCAGGTGAAAGAGCTGCGCGACCGCACAGGTGTGGGCTTCTCGGCTTGCCGCGACGCGCTGGTGGAAACCGGCGGAGACATCGAGCGGGCGATTGATATTCTGCGCAAGAAGGGCCAGGCCACGGCGGCGAAAAAAGCGCAGCGTGCGACTTCCGAAGGACTGGTGAGCTGCTATATCCACGCCGGCGGAAAAATCGGCGTTCTGGTGGAAGTGAATTGCGAGAGCGATTTCGTCGCGCGCACGGAGGATTTTCAGCGCTTGTGCCACGATGTGGCGATGCATATCGCCGCGCTCGACCCGCGTTTTCTCCGGCGCGAGGAAGTGACACAGGAGACGCTCGACCGCGAGCGCGAAATTTACAAGGAACAGGCCAAGGCCACCGGCAAACCGGAAAACGTGATCGAGAAGATCGTGAGCGGCAAGATGGAGAAGTTCTACGAAGAGAATTGCCTGTACGAGCAGCACTTCATCAAGGATGAAGGCATGACGGTGAAGGAACTGATTGACCACACCATCGCGAAGATCGGCGAGAACATTTCAGTGCGGCGCTTCTCGCGGTTCAAGGTGGGCGAGATGGATGGAGCCGGTGGGCAACGGGCAGCGGCGGACGCTGAACCCGAAGGACCGGTACCGGTGCCGATGGCGTAACCTCCGCAAGCATGGCCCTGTTTTGCTTCAAGTCCGCCGCGCTCGCGGCGGATTTTTTTTGCGCGGATTAGAGTGCGGGCACGGGCTAAAACGGGCGGGTCTGAGATCCGCCCTGCCTGTTCTTGAGTTAGAATCGGCGGAGAGCTCAATGCGTCCGGTAGCTCTTGGTCGGCGGAATTGGATTTATATAGGAAGTGCGCGGGCGGGACCGAAGATCGCAGGGATTCTTTCGGTGGTTGAAACCTGTCGTAGACTGAAATTCCCAGCGCGCGACTATCTGGCCGTGGTTCTTACCGGTTTCGCGAATTGCCCCATCCAACGACTTCCTGAACTCACACCCGCAGCGATGACAACCCAGAGGTGCTGAGTTCAATCGCCTGGTTTCGTCAATTGAGTGCAGCAGGACCCTCCGATACCCGGATACTTTCGCAACCGTCAAGCGCGTCCCCTAAAGTGAGGCTAGCACCACAAGCAACGAAGCAAAGAGAAAACCGAGAATGCCTCTTTTTGCCGACGCGATGAACTCAGCACGGTCGCCCTTGCCGCATCGCCACGATACCCCGAGCATGCACAGAGCGGTGATCAAGCACACGGGGAGAAATCTTGCCAATTCAGCTACGTAGCCACCCCTGCCGAAAGCCTCAAGATTTACGCCAAATTCCAAGATAAGGAGTAGAGGGCAGAAGCTCAATGCGCTGCCGAAGACCATTCCGGCTGACCTTACGCTGCGTTTTGAGCTTTCACTATTGAAGAATGGGAGCAGACAAAACACAAAGGGCAATTCGTACAGGCACAAAGCCAGCGCTGGAGCCGGTGTGTCGGTCTCAGCATGGCTGTACCACCACGCCAATCGGGCAGATGCGACGATTCCCAGCGCCGATAACCAACTGTACCCACGAGAACAGTCTGGAGCGGACTGGCCCAACTTCTTGGCCCTTCGCCCTTGTGTTTACCATGCGCCAATTCTTGCATTCTCGGCTTCAGAGCTTCCAGAGAATTGGTCGCTTGGCTGGCCTTAAGTAACCCCTATGCGGTGACGGAACCTCAATTTACGTAACGTCGCGTTTGCGCGCATCCACCAAATGACCACGTCGCAGGCACGCTTGAGAACCTCATCAATCGAGGCGCTCCTCAACCGTGTAGTTCCTCTGACGTTTGCATTGTTTCAGACAGGTGCTGCGGCGCCGTTCTGCGCGGCGCAACCGTGAAATCTTTGCTAAAATGCACGCGGCCAGGGGGCTGGCCCATCCGCGATGACAAAAGCAGCGACGACCAAAGTGCCGACGGCAGTGCGACCCAGCGTAGCGAATAATTCCAGCGCGAAAGGCGCGCCCGTTTACGAGAGGCTGGTGCTGAAGCTTTCAGGGGAATCGCTCTCCGGGCCGAACGAGTCCGGAATCCACGCCGAAACGATTCAGGGGATCGCGCGCGAAGTGCAGGAAGTTCGCAGCCTGGGTGTGGACGTGGCAATCGTCGTGGGCGGCGGCAATTTCTTTCGCGGAACGCGGCAGAAAGAGCTCAACATTGACCGCGCAACCGGCGATTACATGGGCATGCTGGCCACGGTGATCAACGGGCTGGCGATGGTGGATGCGCTGGAAAAGGCCGGATGCCACACGCGGCTCATGAGCGCGATCGAGATGCATCAGGTGGCGGAACCGTTTATTCGCCGGCGCGCGACGCGCCACCTGGAAAAGGGCCGCGTGGTAATTTTCGCAGCGGGTACCGGGAACCCTTATTTTTCCACGGATACCGCAGCGGCTTTGCGGGCAATGGAGATCAAGGCCCAGGTGATTTTGAAAGCGACGCGAGTGGACGGCGTCTATGATGCGGATCCGGAAAAGGTGAAGGGCGCGAAGCGGTTCGAGAAAATCACTTATTTGGACGTGTTGAAGAAGGGCCTAATGGTGATGGACTCGACGGCTATTTCGCTGTGCATGGACAACAAAATGCCGATTGTGGTGTTCAATATGACGGTTCCCGGGAATTTGAAGCGCGTGGTGCTGGGCGAGCCGGTGGGCTCGATCGTTACCGCGGCGTGAAATTCAAGCGGGGGAGGCAATTTTCTCGATGAGCACGATTGCTACAAGCAAAGACGCGATGGCGCAGGCGAAAACGCGGATGGAAAAAGCCGTGGAGGATTTTCGCAAGGAGTTGGGCAGCGTGCGAACTGGGCGCGCGAACGTCTCGCTGCTGGATCACGTGCGCGTGGATTATCACGGCACTCCGATGCCCATCAATCAATTGGGCACCTTGAACGTGCCGGACGCCGCGACGATCGTGATTTCGCCGTGGGATCCGGGCGCGGTGGCGTTGATTGACAAGGCCATACGCACGACCGACCTGGGATTGAATCCGACGAATGACGGGAAAGTGGTGCGCGTGCCGATTCCCGCTTTGACCGAAGACCGGCGCAAGGATTTGGTGAAGCATATTCACAAGGTCTTGGAAAATCACCGCACCGCTGTGCGAAATATCCGCCGCGATATCAAGGAAGGCGTGGAGAAGCTGGAGAAGGAAAAGAAAATCAGCGAAGACGACAAGAAGCGTTCGCTGGATGAACTCGAAAAGCTGACGCATTCCGAAACCAAGAAGATCGAGGATTTATCCGCCGCGAAAGAGAAAGAAGTCCTCGAAATCAAGTAAATGCGATTGCCGCCTGCGGCGTGCGTAGGCGGAAGCGCGGCCAGCCCTATTGCCTCCCGTAAAAGTAAAATTCTCAGCGATTGAACGGCCTGAAACCCGCAAGCTCCTGGCGGCATCTTCTCAACGGTGAGAGACGCTGGCCCCAGCACTACAGCACTGCGCGTGGCGATGCGCCGCGCCTCCCACCAGCTTTTTGACAATCCCAAAATTCTGGACGATCCCATCGCTTTGCCAATCCTCGGACAAAAGGCGCAGGAGCAAGTGCGTCGGGAGGGCCGGAAAATTTACGCGCGTGCATCGCGATACGTGCGGGCTTTTATGGTGGTGCGCAGCCGGTTGGCCGAAGACGAGCTGGCTGCGGCGGTGGAGCGTGGCGCGAGCCAATACGTGATCTTGGGCGCGGGTCTGGACACGTTCGCGTATCGCAATCCTTATGATGCGGACCGCTTGCGAGTGTTCGAGGTGGACCATCCGGCGACTCAGAAGTGGAAGCGCGAAAGGCTGGCGGAGGGCCAAATTCAAATACCGGCGTCGGTCACGTTCGCGCCGGTTGATTTTGAAAGACAGTCGCTGAGCGATGGTTTGAGCGCCGCGGGGTTCGACAGACGAAAGGTCACATTTTTCTCGTGGCTCGGAGTGACGCCGTATCTGACGCGCGCGGCGATGGACAGCACACTCGAGTTCATCGCTGCGATGGCGGCCGGCAGCGGGGTAGTGTTCGATTACGCGCTTCCGCGCGCTTCACTAAACTGGTTCGGGCGCCTGGCGTTTGATGCGATGTCGCGGCGGGTGGCGAAAGCGGGCGAGCCGTTCCAATTATTTTTCGAGCCGACGGAACTGGCGAATGAGCTGCAGCGATTCGGATTCAATAAAATTGAAGATTGGGATAAAGACAAGCTGAACGGGCGCTACTTCAAAGATCGCGCGGATAAATTGCGAGTAGGCGGAAGGCTTGGACGAATGATGAGCGCGAGCATCTAGCTTTGAATTACCCGATTGATTAGCGGCGCAAAAAAACCTAGTTCAGCGTGCGAACGTCTTCCGGAAGAATCAAAGTGAAGGTGCAATTGCCCGTTGCGGCAGAGCACGCGAGCGTGCCGCGACGCACAAGCTTCGCTGGAGAAGCGTCCGGAAACATCGCGCCGAAGTCTATGCCGCGTATTTGTTCTGCAAATGGGCGCAAATCCTGGCTCCCGCTGATAAATCGTACGGAGTCTACCTTGGGATTCTTCGGGCCCGGCGAGAGAAGAATGAAGAAGTCGGCTGCCGCATTTTCGCCGAGTAGCTTGCCCATTGGGAAGGTTCGGAGCTTGGTCAGGCCGAGTTTGGCGCGGACCGCGAGGGCGTCCATTTTAGCGTCGTCGCCGACCAGCGAAACCAGGCGCGTGCGCGTCTCCGGCACGGAATGCGCAGCGGCGATGGCTTCGGCGTAGATGCGCTCTGCTTCCTCTTTATTGCCGCGCTTTTCATAAATCTGCGCCAGGTGATCGCCGACTTCGCCGTGCTGGTTCAGAAGCCACGAAGCGCGCACATAGCGCTGGGCCTTTTCGAGTTCGCCCTTCTGAAAATAAATCCAACCCAGGGTGTCCCAGTAGACGCCGATGCTGGAAACCTGATTCAGATCCTCGAGCGACAGATGAGCAAGCTCGATGTTCCGCAGATTTGCGGAGGTGGCGGAGACGGCTGATTCCGCATACTGCGCTGCTTTATCCAATTCGATATGGTGCTGCGCAAGGTTGTAGGCGACGTTGTTCCAGACCACGGGGGTCTGTTTCAGCTCCACACCCTTTTCAAAAGCTTCGAGCGCTTTGTCTTTCTGTCCGGAATTCAAGAACGCCTGGCCCAGGCTCACTTCCAATTCGGCATTTTCTGGAGCGAGAACCGTGGCCTTGTCAAGCTCCGGCACAGCTTCCGCGTATTTGTGCTGTTCGAGGAAAAGCGCGCCGAGCGCGGCGTGGGCGATGGGGTCAAGGGGATTGACGTCCAGCTGCTTGCGAAAGGCGACGTCGGCTTCATCGTATTTTTGCTGTTGCTGCAGCGTGAGGCCGAGATAGTTGTAAACCTGCTCGTCGTAGGGATTCACTTCCACTTGTTTGCGAAATGCGGTGGCGGCGTCGCCGAATTCGCCGAGCCGCAGATAGGCGAGACCGAGATCGTTCCATCCTTGCTTGCTTTTCGGATCGAGCTGGTTAGCGCGTTCGAGCAGGGGGATGGCTTCGCGAGGATTGCCGGAATTCAGTGAGGCGATGCCTGCTTCGAGCAGGTCGGCGGCACTGGCGGTTGTGGGGATTGCAGGCGTTCCGGTGGTGGAATTTTCGACGACCAGGATTTGGTTTTCGTCCGAATCCACGGTTCGGGCGAACGCCAGGTAATCGCCGAGACGCGCAGCGGGCAGATCGCGCATTTTGAAATTCAGCGTGCGTTCGGCGGTCAGCACGTGGTCCGCAAAGTGATAGGACGATTTGAATTCGGCGTAGTCGCGTTCTACTGAGACAGCGACGGGAGCACGAGCGACGTAGCTCGCCGGCAGCGTCATTTTCAAGTTCATCGTGACGTCGAGCGGACTGCCGAGATGGATTGGACCCGTGGAATCGGGCGAAACGTCCGGCATGCCAATGGCGAGCAACGGCACGCCTACTTTCGATTTCTTGCCGGCCCAATCCAGGAAATTCGGCTGCGCAAACTGTAACTCGAGCTCGAAAGGTTTCGCGGTGTCGGTCGGATCGCTGGGTTTCACGTTGGTGATTTCGCCTTTGATTCCGTCAAGCGCGGCGATGGTCTGGCCGAGTTCCTTCCACTCCGTTTGCGGCGTGCGGCGAAACGCGACGCGTAGAGCGTATTCATTATCGCCGCGCAGGTAATACCGCAACTTGGCGGTGAGCTTCCCCAGGTCACTCACTTCCGCGTCAATCTCCACGCGCTGCGTGGAAAGGAAGGGGGGATCGATGGGAGTTCCAACGATTTTGCCGATACCGTCCGGTTGTACGAGCAGTGCCGATTTATTTCGCAGCGGCGCGGAAAGCATGCGGAACGGCGCGACTTCTGCAGTGGAATCCATCCAAATGAGATCTGTGCCGTCCGGAACGGCAGTAATGAGGTGATCGAACTGCGAAGGCGCGGGGACCGCAGTATCTAGTGGCCGCGCGAAGGGAATCAGCACCGCGTCGGATGGAATGTCTGCAGCAGCGAGCATCGCGGCAAGCAAAGTGTGTTTATCTTTGCAATCGCCATATTGATTCTTGAAGACGTCGGCGGCGGAATGCGGCTGATATCGGCCGAGGCCAAAGGAAAGGCTGACGTAGCGGATGTTCTGCGCGACGTAGCTATAGAGCGCTTGAATTTTTTCCAGCTCGGTGGTGTGGCCTTGAATGAGTTGCCGTGTCTTGGCGCGGATTTCCGGCGTTGGATCAGTGCGGCCTTTTTCGAGGCCGGCGTACCATGCCGCGACTTCTTCCCAATTTTTGAAAGTCGTCAGCTGCACGTCCGGCGGCTTGGAACGCGGCTTCCCGGGCTTGTCGCTCGCGTCGTCCTCCGCGGGATGCGTCAGATTCGTATGGCGCCACAGGTAGATGGTGCGGCCGTTCGCATCGTGCATCGTGAAAGGGGATTTGTCTTCGTCGACTCCGTCTCCGTTCGCGGCAAGCTTTACCTTACGAATTTCCTGGCCGCTCGCGTTGGAGTAGTCCTGCGAATCAACGATCAACGCGCGGCCCTGCGGCACGCTGACTTCGAGACGTTCGTCCAAAACGATTGCGCTCGAAAGGAAATTTTGTTCGTACCAGAATTCGCCCGGCGCCAACGCTTTGACGATGCGCGTGACGATTTCGTACTCGATAGTGTCGCCGGCATGGAGCGACGGGACCGTAATGTGTTTTTCTTTGTAATCGGTGTATTCGGGAGCATCGCGTGCGACGCTGGCGGTCATATCTTTAATTGCATCGGGTGCCGCGTTCACCACGGAAGCGTCCGTTTTGTGCACGCGCATGGCGCGCACGTCCATCTGTTCGTTGCTGGAGCTGTAGCCGAAAAGGAGTTCGCCGAGCTGCGCGACTCCTGCGTCGCTTTGCACCCGAATGCGCGCGGAAACGTCGCGTTCACCCGTGCCATCATTTTCAAACCGCACGGTGGTGTAATATTTTTCTACGACGACAGCTTCTTGCGAATAATCAGGCGGTTGCGATTTTTGATCTCTGGCTTTCGCGACTGATGGAGGCGCGGCGGGCGCCGTGCTTTTTTGTTGAGTCGCGGGGGCGGATGAAACCGCGAGCGCGCACAGGACAGCGATCCAGAAACTCTTCATTCCTACTCCCGATTGAAATTAGACGGGACTAGTGTAGGAGCGTTGGCGTACTGGGTAAAGCAGTACGAGCGCAACGGTTGAGCAATTGCGAAACTTCAGGTTTCGGAGTTATCGGGCGACCGAGTTCATGATCCGCAGTAGGGTGGTAGTTAAGCCATGTTGGCGGGCGCCGAGGAAGATGTAAGCGACGCGTAATCTGCATGTTACGAGCTGGCTGTCCATAGTCCCAAAATGGGTCTCAGGACGAACGGCTGAGGCTGAAATAATAGATGACCGCAAGTCGAAAAATTCGCCTAGGAAGGCACCCTGTAGATCGGTATTTTCGGCAGCGCCGAGTCGGATCGCAAGAGCACGGTCTCAGCCAATCGCTCAGATTTATTTTTTGCAGGGAATCGAGTTGACAAGACCTGTTGATTCTCCTATACTTCTGCGGTTGTCTTAGGGCCAATGGGCCCAGTGGTGATTAGGGAAGTCTTTCGTATCCCGGAACAAAGAACGACGGAACGGGGTAAGAAAGAGCGGCCGAAATGGGGCGCCAGCCCCGCAAAGCCGTGTGAGCCTCTCCGCAGATCAGTAGAAGATGCAGTTCACTCCTTGGGGTGAAGCGTTTTCGCGGAGTACCTGGTAATTCCTTCGGGTGTGGCGACCTTTTCTGTTCATTCACTCGCCGAATTTTGCGCGGGTAAATTTGCCTTGCGCGGAAATGTGCGTGCGTAGAATTTTTGCGCATGCGAGTTTTGCAACGAGTTTTTCGAGACAGGGGGCAAGCGTGCCGACGTTTTCACAGCTCGTGCGTCATGGCCGGGACAAAATCCGGATGAAGACGAAATCACCCGCGCTGGAGGGCTGTCCTGAAAAGCGCGGTGTGTGCGTACGTGTTTATACGCAGACTCCGAAAAAACCGAACTCGGCGTTACGTAAAGTGGCCCGCGCGCGTTTGACAAACAGCGCGGAAGTGACCACTTATATCCCCGGCATTGGCCACAATTTGCAGGAGCACTCGATCGTCTTGGTGCGCGGCGGCCGCGTGAAGGATCTGCCGGGCGTGCGTTACCACATTATTCGCGGCACTTTGGATGCAGCAGGCGTTGAAAATCGCAAACAAGCGCGCTCGAAGTACGGCGCCAAGCGGCCCAAAGCCGCGCAGAAGTAGGAGAGCGGAACGATGCCACGCAAAGGATGGGTTCTCCGGCGCAAAATTCCAGGAGATCCGGTTTACGGCAGTGATCTGGTGCAGAAGTTTATCTCCAGCATGATGTATGACGGCAAGCGCGCCACGGCGCAGGCCATTTTCTATAACGCGATGGACCAGGTGGCGAAGAAGGCCAACGACGACGCGTTCAAGCTCTTCAAGAAGGCCGTGGAGAATTGCAAGCCGGTGCTGGAAGTGAAAACGCGGCGCGTAGGCGGCGCGAACTACCAGGTTCCGGTGGAAGTGAATCCCTTCCGCAAACAGTCGCTGGCGATTCATTGGCTGGTGCTGTATTCGCGGACGCGCAGCGGCAAGACCATGACCGACAAGCTCGCCGAAGAAATTTTGGACGCGGCCAACGGCCGAGGCGGAGCAGTAAAGAAGAAAGAGGACGTGCACCGCATGGCGGAAGCCAATAAGGCTTTCGCGCATTATCGCTGGTAGCACGAGGAACCGATTCAAATGGCACGCCAGGTACAAATCGATCAGACCCGCAACATCGGGATCATGGCGCACATTGACGCGGGCAAGACCACGTCAACCGAGCGGATCCTTTTCTATACGGGTGTGACTTACAAGATCGGCGAAGTGCACGAAGGCACGACGGTGATGGACTGGATGGACCAGGAGCGCGAGCGCGGAATTACGATTACTTCCGCGGCGACCACCGCTTCCTGGACGCGCTTCGGGAAGAAATATCGCATCAACATTATTGATACTCCGGGCCACGTGGATTTCACGGTGGAAGTCGAGCGTTCCTTGCGCGTGCTGGACGGCGCCGTCGCGATTTTTGACGCCGTAGCCGGCGTGCAGCCGCAGTCGGAAACCGTATGGCGCCAGGCGGACAAGTATCGCGTCCCGCGCATCGCGTTCATTAATAAGATGGACCGCATCGGCGCCGACTTCGACCATTCGATCCGCTCGATGCGCCAGCGCCTTTCAGCCCACCCCGTTCCGCTGCAATATCCCATCGGCAGAGAAGATAATTTCCTCGGCGTGATCGATTTTATCGAAGAGCGCGCGATCGTCTGGAAGGACGAGACGCTGGGCGCGGAATACGAAACTTTGCCGCTCGAGAAGCTTTGGGATGCCGAGTATCTGAAGGCGCATCCGGCTCTCGAAACCGCTGTGAAAGCTTCGGCGCTGACGCCCGAATTTTACAAAGAGCATCGCGAGAAAGTAGTCGAGTACATCGCGGAGCACGACGACGCCATTCTGACCAAGTATCTCGAGCAGCATAAGCTCGAGCCAGCGGAGCTGCGTGCCTCGATCCGCCGTTCGACGATCGGCCTGAAATTGGTGCCGGTGCTGGCGGGTTCGGCGTTCAAGAATAAGGGCATTCAGCCGCTGCTGGACGCGGTGGTGGATTATCTGCCGTCGCCCGCCGATGTGCCGCCGGTTGAAGGCACGGACCCTAACGGCGATGAAGCGATTTTGCGCCGCGCGTCGGACGACCAACCGTTTGCGGCCTTGGCATTCAAGATTATGACCGACCCATTCGTCGGCCACGTGACCTACATACGAGTTTATTCCGGCGTGCTGAAAGCCGGGCAAAACGTTTACAACTCAACGCGCAAAACGCGCGAGCGCATTGGACGTTTGCTACGCATGCACGCAAACAAGCGCGAAGAGATTGAGTCCATCGAAGCGGGCGACATCGCCGCGTGCGTCGGTTTGAAGAACGTAACCACCGGCGACACTCTGTGCGATGAAGACAAGCCTGTACTGCTTGAAAACATTGATTTCCCGGCTCCCGTGATTTCGGTGGCTATCGAGCCGAAGACCAAAGCGGATCAGGAAAAAATGGGAACTGCGCTCGGAAAGTTGGCGCAGGAAGATCCCACCTTCCGTGTGCATACCGATCACGACACGAACCAGACGTTGATTTCCGGCATGGGCGAATTGCACCTGGAAATTATCGTGGACCGCATGATGCGCGAATTCGGCGTGCAGGCCAACGTGGGTCGGCCGCAAGTGGCGTATCGCGAAACGATTTTGAAGGCGGCGGAAGGCGAAGGCAAGTACATCAAGCAGACCGGCGGGCGCGGACAGTACGGCCACGCGGTGCTGAGTGTGCATCCGCTCGCGCATTCCAATCACGAAGACATGCACGAAATGTCCACCGACGAAATTGACGAGCTCGCGAAGCAGGTGTCGGGTGGCAAGGGCGGCAAGTGGCATTTCGACAAGGAACATCGCCTGCTGTTCGTGGATAAAGTTGTGGGCGGAGCGATTCCCAAGGAATTCATCGCGCCAATCGAAGCCGGTGTGCGCGAAGCGATGGAAACGGGCGTACTGGCGGGCTACGAAATGGTGGACGCCGCGGTGGTTTTGACTGACGGCAGCTACCACGACGTAGACAGCTCGGAAATGGCGTTCAAGATTGCAGGGTCGATGGCGTTCAAGGACGCTTGCAAGCGTGCGAATCCAAGACTGCTTGAGCCGATCATGCGCGTGGAAGTGGTCGTGCCAGAAGATTACATGGGCACGGTGATCGCGGACCTGAACTCGCGGCGCGGGCAGATGCAGGGACGCGAGTCGCGCGGCGGGACTGAAATTATCAACGTGCGCGTGCCGCTCGCGGCGATGTTTGGTTACGCTACGGAAATTCGCAGCCGCACGCAGGGGCGCGGCAGTTTTACGATGCACTTTTCGCATTACGAGCAGGTTCCGGGGAACATCGCGGACGACATTATTGGCAGCGCCAACGGCGACAAGCCCAAGAGGTAGGCGCGGCCACGAATTTAGCGGTTGGAACAGTACGATTTGAGGAGCGGATAGAGAAATGGCGAAAGAGAAATTCGAGCGGAACAAGCCGCATGTGAATATCGGGACGATCGGTCACATTGACCACGGCAAGACGACTTCGACGGCGGCGATCACGAAGGTTTTGTCGAAGAACAATCCGAAGGTGGCGTTCCGGGCGTTTGATTCGATCGACAACGCGCCGGAAGAGCGCGAGCGCGGAATCACGATTGCGGTGTCGCACGTCGAGTATGAGACGGCGAACCGGCACTACGCGCACATCGATTGCCCGGGCCACGCGGATTACGTAAAGAACATGATCACCGGAGCCGCGCAGATGGACGGCGCGATTCTGGTGGTGGCGGCGACGGATGGACCGATGCCGCAGACGCGCGAGCATATTCTGCTGGCGCGGCAAGTGGGCGTGCCGTACATCGTAGTGTTTTTGAACAAGTGCGACATGGTGGACGATCCGGAATTGCTCGAGCTGGTGGAGTTGGAAGTGCGCGAGCTGCTGAAGAGCTATCAATTTCCGGGCGACACGCTGCCGGTGATTCGCGGCTCGGCGCTGAAGGCGCTGGAAGGCGATGCGAAGTGGGAGAAGTCGATACTGGAATTGATGGAAGCGGTGGACAAGAACATACCGCTGCCGGTGCGGGATATTGATAAGCCGTTCGCGATGCCGATCGAAGATATTTTTTCGATTTCTGGCCGCGGCACGGTGGTGACGGGGAGAATCGAGCGCGGCAAGGTGAAGGTCGGAGAAGAAGTAGAGATTGTGGGCTTCCGGCCGACGATGCGCAAGACGGTGACGGGTGTCGAGATGTTCCGCAAGTTGCTGGATGAGGGCATGGCGGGCGACAACGTGGGATTGCTGCTGCGCGGCACGGAAAAGGATGAAGTGGAGCGCGGGCAGGTGCTGGCGAAGCCGGGATCGATTACGCCGCACACGAAGTTCAAGGCGGAAGCGTACGTGTTGACGAAGGAAGAAGGCGGGCGGCACACGCCGTTCTTTACGGGTTACCGGCCGCAATTTTATTTCCGGACGACGGACGTGACGGGGGATGTGAAGTTGCCGCAGGGAGTGGAGATGGTGATGCCGGGCGACAACATATCGTGCGAGATCACGCTGATCACGCCGGTGGCCCTCGAGAAGGGGTTGCGTTTCGCGATTCGCGAAGGCGGGCACACGGTCGGAGCCGGCGCAGTTGCCGAGATCATCGAGTAACCATGGCCAACGGAGAAAAAATTCGGATTCGTTTGAAGGCGTACGATCACCGCATTCTCGATCAATCCACCAAGGAAATCGTGGACACCGCGAAGCGCACTGGTGCGGAGGTAGCCGGGCCGATTCCACTGCCTACGGTGATTAACCGCTGGACGGTGCTGCGTTCGCCGCACGTGGACAAGAAGTCGCGCGAGCAGTTTGAAATGCGCACGCACAAGAGGCTGATTGACATTCTTGAGCCGACGCCGGACACGGTGGATGCGCTGATGAAGCTGGATTTGCCTCCAGGTGTGGACGTCGAGATTAAGGCTTTCGGACGGGAACACACCGCGAAGTAAGCAGCGGTTGGTAACCAAGAACTGAAACCGTCTTCGCAATTGGCAGGCGGAAGGAAAGAGCAGACGAAATGGCGGTCAACGGCATACTCGGAATCAAGCTGGGGATGACCCAGGTTTTCGCGGACGACGGCACCGCCGTGCCGTGCACCGTGCTGCAGGCGGGACCTTGCGTCGTAGTGCAGCGCCGCACGAAGGATAAGGACGGCTACGAAGCGGTGCAACTGGGCCTGGTGGAATTCATCAAGCCGCAACGCGTGAATAAGGCGCGCACCGGGCACTTCAAGAAGGCTAACGTGGCGCCGCTGCGTTATCTGAAAGAGATACGCATCGAGGACGCCAAGGATGAAACCAAGTCAGGCGACCGCGTGCTGGTCGAGAATTTCAAAGTCGGCGAAATCGTGGACGTAACGGGCGTCAGCAAAGGTAAAGGATTTCAAGGCGGCGTGAAGCGCTGGCACTATCGCGGCGGCGACGCCAGCCACGGTTCGATGTTTCACCGGGCGCCCGGCGGAATCGGCGCGAGTTCGTTCCCTTCGCGCGTGTGGAAGGGCCAGCATTTTCCAGGACATATGGGCAACGAGCGCAAGACATCCAAGAATTTGCGCGTCGTGAAAGTGGATTCCGAAGAGAATTTGTTGCTCGTGCGCGGCGCGGTGCCGGGACCTTCGGGCAGTTACATTTTTATTCGCAAGGCGAAAGCGGATCTGTAACCGGAATTGGGTTGCGAGTTTTATAACGAAAAAGGATTCACAAGGCCGAGAAGGCCGGTAAAGAGACGACGACAATGCCAGTTGTGGACGTGATGAATCTCGAAGGAAAGAAAGTCGGCCAGATCGACCTGGCGGACGACGTGTTTGCCGCGAAGGTGAACCAGAACCTGCTGCACGAAGCGGTGCGGCACCATTTGGCGGGCGAGCGCGCGGGTACGCACAAGACCAAAGATAAGAGCGAAGTCTCCGGCTCGGGCAAGAAGCTGTGGAAGCAGAAGGGCACGGGGCGCGCGCGCGTCGGCTCGATTCGCTCGCCGCTCTGGCGCCACGGCGGCACGGTCCACGGTCCAACGCCGCGCAGCTACGATTACGCGCTGCCGAAGAAAATGATTCTGGGAGCGCTGCGTTCGGCGCTTTCCGCGAAGTTTGCTGAGCAGAAGCTGACGGTGGTGGACGGCTGGAAGCTGGAATCGCACAAGACGAAAGCGTTCCGCCAGGCTCTGGGTAAATTGAACGGCGAGACGAATTCGTTCTTGCTCGTGGAAAGCGGCGCGAACGTGAACCTCGAGCGCGCGAGCCGCAACATCGCGGGAGTTACGCTGGTTCCTCCGACGGGGCTTGAGCCATACGATCTGTTGCGGCACGAGCACGTAATGCTTTCGCGCGAAGCGGTTGCGAAATTGAGTCGCGCGCTTTCGGCCACGAGGCCGGAAACGCCGGTGCAGATCGAACCTGCCGCTCCAGCGGCCGAGAAGAAGGCGTCAGCAGAAAAGGGCGCGGAGACGAAAGCGTCAGCAAAGCCCGCCGTAAAAGCGGACGGCGCGCATAAAGCGGCGAAAAAGCCGGCAGCCAAAAAAGAAGAGAAGTCCAAAGCCAAGCCCAAGGCGAAGAAGGACTAAGCGATGGAGAACAGGGTTTATCAAATTATCCGACGTCCGATCATCACCGAGAAGGGCCTCGGGGTGAAGGAACTGCAGCACACGGTGGTCTTTGAAGTTGCGAAAGACGCCACCAAGACCGAAATCAAGGAAGCCGTGCAGCGCGTCTTCAAGGTGAAAGTGGACCACGTGCGCACCGCGATTTTTCATGGCAAGTTTCGCCGCCGGGGACGCGCCGAAGGTTTTCGCAGCGACTGGAAAAAGGCGTACGTCCGATTGGCCGAAGGCGAAAAGATGATCGAGTACGCCGAAAATATTTAGTTCGGCGCAACTGCGCAGCGCAAGCGGCCGTTTGCCGCGATGCGCAAGCAAGATAGGCAAGTAAAAGGGAATCAAGCTAGAGGCAACAATGGCACTGAAAACATTTAAACCGTACACACCGTCAAGACGCTTTCTGACCATGCTCGATAAGAGCGAGATCACCAAGCAAACACCGGAAAAGTCGCTGGTGGAAACGCAAAAGCGCACCGGCGGACGTAACGCCCACGGCGAAGTCACCTCGTGGCACCGGGGCGGCGGCCACGCGCAGAAATACCGCGTGATCGATTTCCGCCGCGAGAAGATCGGAATCCCGGCGAAGGTTGCCGCCATCGAATACGACCCCAACCGCTCGGCGCGCATTGCGCTGCTGCACTATGCGGATGGCGAAAAGCGTTACATCCTCCAGCCGGTGGGCTTGGAAGTAGGCATGACGGTGCAGAACGGCGAAGGCGCGGACATTCTGCCGGGCAATGCGTTGACCATCCGGCACATTCCACCCGGCACGATGGTGCACAACCTGGAGCTGTATCCAGGCAAGGGCGGCCAGGTCGTCCGCTCGGCGGGCGGCGCGGCTCAGTTGCTGAGCAAGGAGGGCGACTTCGCGCTGGTGAAGTTGCCTTCGGGCGAAGTGCGAAAGTTCAGCGTGGATTGCATGGCCACAGTCGGCCAGCTGGGCAATCTCGATCACGAGAACGTGACCTACGGTAAGGCGGGACGCACGCGGTGGCATGGCAAGCGTCCCACAGTTCGCGGCGTGGCGATGAATCCGGTGGATCACCCGCACGGCGGCGGTGAAGGGCGCGTGAAGGGCAACCATCCGCAGACGCCCTGGGGATTTCCGACTTTGGGTGCGAAGACGCGGAAGAAGCGTCCCAGCGATCGCATGATTGTGGAACGGCGTAAGTAGCAACTAGCAGCGAAAGAAGGGAAAGACCCTTCGGTTTCCGAAGGTGGAAACGAGGGAGCAAAGTAGAGCATGAACCCGGCGCGGCGGGGAATTAGGAGTTCGATGATGACAGCCACACGAACGTCTAGGCGCTCACCCAGGCGCGCGACGCGTGCGCGGAAAGCAGCTCCGCGGCGTGCTGCGAAGCCCGTGGTGAAGACCGCTTCGAAACTCGTGCCCGCGCCGCAGATTCAGTTCCGGTTGTGCCGGGCAGGTTGGGCCGTAATTGTGGAAAAGATTCCGAATGCGCAGGGGACGCGGTTTGTGTGTCCTTTCTGCCCGCTTTCGCACCGGGTACCCGGGCCGGTGCGCGGATTCAAACGAGTACGACGCGCGCAGTGGGTGAAGCTGCGCCGCGTGGAGGAATAGGAAAGCCGATGGCGCGATCGCTCAAGAAGGGACCGTTCGTGGACGGCCACCTGCAGAAAAAGGTGGAAGCGCTGAACACGCGCAACGAGAAGAAAGTGTTGAAGACGTGGTCGCGGCGCTCGACGATTTTGCCGGACATGATCGGGCACACGCTCGCCGTGCACAACGGCAAGAAGTTCATCCCCGTGTACATCACCGAGCAGATGGTGGGACACAAACTCGGCGAATTCGCGCCGACCCGGACGTTCAAAGGGCACGCCGTGAAAGCGGCCCTCGAGAGGGCGGCTGCAGCGGCTGGCGCGCCGGCAGCAGGAGCGGCTCCCGCAGGCGGTACGGCTCCGGCGGCAAAGTCTTAAAGGGTTATTAAAGGAACCAGACGATGGCAACCGCACTACAAGGTTCGACGCAGGTTTCAACGCAGATCGAGGGCATCGCCAAGGCGCGCTATACGCGGGTATCACCGCAAAAGGCGCGGCTGGTGATCGACCTGATTCGCGGACAGCGCGCGGAAGATGCGCTGCATACGCTGCAGTTCACGAAGAAGCGCGTAGCCAAGGAAATCGAAAAGACGCTGCGCAGCGCGATCGCGAACGCCGAGCGCAAGGCGGAAGATTCCGGCGAGTCACTCGACGTGGACGAGCTGTTCGTGACGCGTTGCTACGTCAACGAAGGGCCGCGCTGGAAGCGCATGCGTCCCGCGCCGATGGGCCGCGGTTTCCGTTACCAGAAACGCACCAGCCACATCGTGGTGGAGGTTTCGGAGCACCACCGCGCCGCGGCAGATCGCGTGGCGGCAGCGGTGGCCGAAGCGCAAGCGTCGAAGGGCGTGAAGGGCGCGGTCCGCAAGGCTCGCAAGGCACTCGAACAGCGCACCAAGCAAGGCCAGAAAAAGAAGAAGTAGGCAAGAACGGCAAAAGAGGAAGCGGGAGGACAGTTTGGGGCAGAAAACACATCCATACGGTTTTCGGCTGGGCTACAACAAGCCTTGGAAGTCGCGGTGGTTCGCCAAGCGCGATTATGCCGACCTGTTGCATGAAGACGTCCAGCTGCGCAAGACGCTGAAGGAAAAACTGAAGTCGGCGGGCATCAATGGGATTGACGTCGAGCGCGCCGCCAACAAGCTGGTCATCCGGATCTATACGGCGCGGCCGGGAATCATCATCGGCCGCAAAGGCTCGGAAATAGACAAGCTGAAAGCCGACGTGCAGAAGCGCACCAAGCGCGAAGTGCACATTGACATTCAAGAAGTGCACCGTCCGGAACTGGACGCGCATCTGGTGGCGGAATCGATCGCGCTGCAACTCGAAAAGCGCGTAGCTTTCCGGCGCGCGATGCGCAAGGCCGTGGACTCGGCGCTGCGTTTTGGATGCAAAGGCATCAAGGTGCGCGTAGCCGGGCGCTTGAACGGCGCTGAAATCGCGCGCAAAGAGTGGTACCTGCAAGGACGCTTGCCGTTGCAAACGTTGCGTGCGGACATCGATTTCGGCACTGCCGAAGCGCACACAACGTACGGAGTCATCGGCGTGAAGTGCTGGATTTACCAGGGCGAAAAAATTCCGCAGCGCGGCCCGAAAACCGGAACGTCGCCGGCGGCGCAGAATAATTAAGAGTTCAGAGCGTAAGGACACGAGCGCACGATTATGTTGATGCCGAAAAAAGTGAAGTACCGCAAGCAGCAGCGTGGCCGGCGCACGGGCAAAGCCTGGCGCGGCGGCTCGCTGGCGTTTGGCGAGTACGGATTGAAGGCTCTCGAACCGGCCTGGATTACCGACCGGCAGATTGAAGCGGCGCGCGTCGCGATTACGCGGTTTATCAAGCGCGGCGGAAAATTGTGGATCCGTATTTTTCCGGACAAGCCCTACACCAAGAAGCCGGCCGAAACGCGCATGGGTAAAGGTAAAGGTCCACCGGAGAAATGGGTGGCGGTGGTGAAGCCCGGACGAGTGATGTTTGAGATGTCCGGCGTGGATTTGGCGGCAGCCACGGAAGCGATGGCACTCGCGGCGCACAAGCTGCCGATCATGACCAAGTTCGTAACCCGGGCGGAGGAACTGTAATGGCAGAACGTGCGGTAAGCCGCATTGAAAAATACCGCGATATGACCAAGGACGAGCTTCAAACGCAGCAAACCGAGCTCGCCGAGCAGATTTTTCGCCTGCGTTTCCAGCTTTCCACCGGGCAGGCGGAAGGTCTACGGAAATTGCGGGAAGCCAAGCGCGATTTCGCGCGGGTGAAAACGTTGCTGCGCGAAAGCGAATTGAGGAGAGCGTAATGGCCAACGAAACGACAGCAGCAGCCGTGCAGGCGGAAACGCGCGAGCGCGGCGTGCGGCAGGAACTCACCGGCATCGTCACTTCCACCAAAATGGCGAAAACCATCGTAGTGAAGGTGACTCGCGCGGTGCAGCATCCGCTCTATCAGCGGGTGGTGCGCCACACCAAGAAATACTACGCGCACGATGAAACGGGCGAAGCGCACTTGGGCGACACGGTGCAGATCGTATCCACGCGGCCGCTCTCGAAGCTGAAGCGGTGGCGGCTCATGGAAGTATTGCAGCGTTCGACGCGGGTGGCCTAAGCAGGGAAGCCAGCGACGCCGAGCGCGGCAGCGATTTAACGGGGAGCAAGACGATGGTACAGATGCGAACATGGCTGACGGTCGCCGATAATTCCGGCGCGCGCCAGCTGACCTGCATACTTCCGATTGGGGGAGATGCGGGGTTGACGGCCGGGCTGGGCGATGTGATTACCGCGGCGGTGAAAGAAGCGCAGCCCGACAGCCAGGTGAAAAAAGGGAAAGTGGTGAAGGCAGTGATTGTGCGCACCAGAAAAGAGCAACGGCGCAAGGATGGCACCTACATCCGGTTTGACGATAACGCCGCGGTGCTGATCAACGATGCGAACGAGCCGATCGGGACGCGCGTCTTCGGGCCGGTAGCCCGCGAATTGCGCGATAAGAAGTTCACCAAGATCATCTCGCTCGCTCCGGAAGTGTGGTGACCATGAGAAAAATAGTCGAAAAACCGGCGGCATTCAGCATCCGGCACGGCGACACGGTAAAAATCATGGCCGGGCGTTCCAAGGGTAAGACTGGAAAAGTTCTGGCGGTAAATCCGTGGAAGCTGACGGTGACGGTCGAGCACGCCAACATCATCAAGAAGCACACGCGGCCGAACCCGTCGAAGAACATCAAGGGCGGCATCCTCGAAAAGGAAGGCCCGGTGCATGTTTCAAACGTGATGCTGGTTTGCCCGGGATGCGGCAAGCATACGCGCGCGGGACACACGACGCTGCGGACGGAACCAAAGTACGAAGCTGCCGGCGCTGCAACACGACTTTTGAGAACTAACGATTCCAGAGGTAAGGGCGAGAAATGATTACGCGCTTGCATGAAAAGTATCGCAACGAAGCAGTTCCAGCGCTCTCGAAGCGTTTCGGCTTCAGGAACACCATGGCCGTGCCGCGGGTAAAGAAGATCACCGTGAATATCGGCATGGGTGAAGCGAGCGCCAACGTGAAATTGCTGGACACCGCCGCCGCCGAACTCGGCAGATTACCGGGCAAAAGCCGGTGATCACGCGGGCCAAGAAGTCCATCGCGAATTTCAAGATCGCAAAGGCATGGCCATCGGCTGCATGGTCACGCTGCGCGGCGAGCGGATGTATGAATTTCTCGACCGGCTGTCGGCGATCGTGCTGCCCGCGTGCGCGACTTCAAGGGCTTGCCGCCGAATTCATTCGACGGGCGCGGCAATTACACGCTGGGCCTGAAAGATCAGCTGGTGTTTCCGGAGATCGACTACACGCGCGTGGACAAAATCAAGGGAATGAACATCACGATTACGACGTCTGCCCGCAACGACGAAGAAGGGCGCGAGCTGCTGAAGCTGCTCGGCGTGCCGTTTCGCGCGTAGGCGCGAAGCGTAAGGAGAAAGAGCGAATATGGGACGTACCGCGCAATTCGCGAAGCAACGCAAAAAGCTGAAGTTCAAGATCCGCCGCCGCAACCGCTGCCGGATCTGCGGACGCCCGCGCGCGTTTCTTCGCAAGTTCGAGATGTGCCGTATCTGTTTCCGGGTCGGTGCTCAAGGGCGAGATTCCCGGCGTGACCAAGGCCAGCTGTAGGTCTTAAGCAGGAATTAAGGAAAAGGACGAATGACGACCGATCCGATTGCCGATTTGTTGACGCGAATTCGCAACGCCGCGCGCGCGAAGCACTCGCGCGTGGACCTGCCTTCTTCGAAACTGAAAGTCGAGCTGGCACGCATTTTGAAGGAAGAAGGCTACCTCGCAAATTTCAAAGTGGTGGAAGAGCAGAAGACCAAGAAGACGTTGCGCCTGTTTTTGCGCTACACACCTGATCGCCGCAGCGTGATCACGGACCTGAAGCGCGTTTCGCGCCCGGGTTCGCGACGCTACGTGGGCAAGACGGACATTCGCCAGGTAGTAGGCGGCATGGGAATTTCGATCGTGTCCACGCCCAAGGGATTGATGACCGGCCA
>CAWDRJ010000006.1:0-273789 GCA_963804625.1 uncultured Acidobacteriota bacterium
CGGCATAGGGGGAGTGGTCGCCCACTCTCCCCTGCCACACGACCGGACATGCGGGTCCGCATCCGGCGGTTCGGCGGGTTGAGCTAGCCATGAACAGTGAGCTCGGGAAGCCCGAGCGAGACGAAGTAAGCGTTGGGGAGAGCGATGTTCAGCGCTGGAGTCTTGGCAAGGTGCCACGGTCCATCAGAGCTACCCGCGGTTTGCGCGGCCTCCTGCGCAGCGATGCCGCGCTTGCGGAGCTCTCGATATCTTGTGGTGCCTCGTTTCCACTGTATCCAGACCATCGACCGAAGTCGACGTCGGAGCCATTGCTCCAGCTTGGCTAACACGTCCGGTGTTTCGCATCGTCCGAAGTAGCCAATCCATCCGCGGAGATATTCCGCTAAGTCATGGACCATTCGGACGAGGCTTATGCCCCGGGTCCGCCACGTAAGTTCCCGGACTCGCTCCTTGAACCGTGCCACCGCTTTCGGCGCCAAGCGCCTCTTCGGTTGCTTGTGATTCGTGAAGCTGAACCCCAGGAACTTCCGTTCCCATGGTCGAGCCACCGCACTCTTCTCACTGTTCACTCGCAGCTTGAGCTTCGTTGTGAGGAGTCGCGTCACGCTCCTCATCACTCGTTCACCGGCTCGCCGACTGCGGACGTAAATGTTGCAATCATCCGCATACCGGGTGAACCGATGTCCGCGTCGCTCCAGCTCCTGATCCAGTTCGTGGAGTACGATGTTCGACAGCACGGGCGAGAGAGGACCACCTTGCGGTGTTCCTTCTTCGGCCGGACTCACCAGCCCGTTCTCCATTACTCCGGTTCGCAAGAACGCACGAATCAGTCTCAGCAATCGCTTATCGCTGACCCTTTCGGCAATCTTTGCGAGCAATCGGTCGTGGTTGACCCGATCGAAAAATTTCTCGAGATCCAGGTCCACCACCCAGCGGTAGCCTTCCGCTTGATATTGCTGCGCCTGCTCCACCGCCTGATGTGCCGATCGCTTGGGCCGAAACCCATAGCTGTGTTCGGAGAACGTTCCGTCCCAACTCCTCTGCAGCGCCTGCATCACCGCTTGCTGGATGAATCGATCCAGCACCGTCGGAATGCCCAGCTTGCGCACCCCGCCGTCCGGCTTCGGGATTTCCACCCGTTTCACCGGTTGTGGCGTGTAGGTTCCGTTGAGGAGTTGTTCCCGGATGGCTGGCCAGTGCTCTTTGAGCTGTCCCGGCAACTGCTCGACCGTCATCCCGTCGATGCCCGGACTGCCTTTGTTGGCCTTCACTCGTCGTAGCGCCTGCTTGCAGTTTCCCCGCTCGCAGACTTCTTCCATCCACTGCTCGGTAGCCGGACTTTCTGCTTTGCGCTCCGCCAACTCCGATTCGGTCCCTCCCTCGAAGGCCATCGGGGCTGCACCCCTACTCTCCTCCGGGAAGGCCAGACGGTACTGGTTTTTCTGCCGCTTGTCGGTGCTTGAGTTGCGCCGCGTACTCATCGCTCCCTTTATCCCCTTGCGGGGTCCGTTCGGGCCTTCACTGCTTGCGCAGCTACTACGCCCTCTGCTGACTTCTGCTACCGGATCAGAAACGATCTCTCGCTCCTCAGTCCCGAATTCGGGACCGGTAGCAGATCTCCCGAGGTAATCTCGACCGCCTTCGACGCGCAACCGCTGGATTTACATTCAGTGCCCTTGATGGATTAGGGCTTCGCTGCCATTGGCCAGCTCGCCCGAACACTGCCTGCCTCACATCCAGTTCTT
This sequence comes from uncultured Acidobacteriota bacterium, assembly GCA_963804625.1. GTDB lineage: Bacteria > Acidobacteriota > Terriglobia > Acidiferrales > UBA7541 > Palsa-295. Next base: position 1,746 of record CAWDRJ010000006.1, read on the forward strand.
GTTCATCGGCTCGCGTCTTTGCTCCGCGCTTCTTTCAGGCCCCGCCTCGCGGCGGGTGTTATTTCGCCCTTGCGCTTCGCTATCACTTCACCTCCATCTGGTCGTGAAGAGGACTTGCACCTCCAAGCTGTCGATCATGCTCGGCACACCAAAATCAAACGGCGGAGAGAGTGATTGCTCTCTCCGCCGTTTTGTTCTTATCGCGAAGTTTAAAACTGATTCCACAGGTACTGGTTGTAAACCTCGTGGTGATATTGCACCTCGGCGGCTTTGACCACGGTGCCGAGCAGACGCGCGCAACGGTCGGCTGAAGCTTGCTTCAGATCGGCGTAGCGGGCCTTTACATCTTCACCGAGCATCTTCGTGGTCCATGCGGCGCTCCGGAAATGATCGATCGCGGTGTAGATGTTGTCCGGCAGGTAGCGCTCGGCCTGGCGCAGGTTTTTGATTTTCGAGGTTTCGCCTTCCAGGCCCGAACGGAAAATCGAGTACATCACCATATAGGGATTCGCGTCGGGCGATACGGAACGAACTTCGACCCGCATGCTCTTTTCGTTGCCGATGGGAATGCGAATCATCGAGCCGCGATCCACGGGCGAAGCTTTGATCTGGTTCGGCGCTTCGAAGTGCGGATCCAGGCGGCGATAGGCGTTGACGCTTGCGTTGAGCATCAGGCAAACGTCATTCGCGTGCGTGAGAATGCGATCGAGAAACGCCCAGCCGACTTTGCTCAGCTTTTCCTCGCCTTTGGGATCCCAGAAAAGATTCTTGCCGCCTTTGCTAACGGAAACGTTGGTGTGCATACCGCTGCCATTCACGCCGACGACAGGCTTGGGCAAAAAGCTGGCGGTGAGGCCCATGTTCGTGGCGACCTGGCGACAGATCAGCTTGTAGAGCTGAATCTGATCGGCTGCCGCGACCACTTCGCCATAACCGTAATTGATTTCAAATTGTGAGGGAGCGACTTCGGGGTGGTCTTTTTCGTTCTGGAATCCCATGGCGCGCTGCACTTCGGCGGTCGTATCAATGAAATTGCGCAGCGGGTCGCCGGGCAGCGAGTGATAGTAGCCCCCGGTATTGACGTACTCGAACTTGCCGGTTTCCGAATAGTGACGCTCGGCATCGGACCCTTTGAAAAGAAATCCTTCGATTTCGTTGGCGGCGTTCAGCGTGTAGCCTTCTTCCTTAAATTGCCTTTCCGCAAAACCCTTCAGCGCGCCGCGAATATCCGCGGCATAAGGCGACCCGTCTTTATCAATCACTTCGCCGAAGATGAGCACTTTTCCTGAGCCGAAGACGTCCGCGGGGCCCCAATAAAAAGCACTCCAATCCATGGCTAGGCGCAGGTCGCTTTCGCGCTGCGCGGTGAATCCGCGAATCGAAGAGCCGTCGAAGGTGAGATTGTCCCAGCTCTTTACGAGAAATTTTTTGTCGTAGTCGAGCATGTGTAGGCGGCCTTCCAAGTCGCTGAAGAGCACGGTGACGGCTTTGATGCGCTTCTCGTCAGTGAGGTACTTGACGCGCTCTTCCTGGATCTTGTGCGGCGCAACGCGATTCTTGCGTTGTTCCTTGGCTGTCAGGTTGAGGTCTTCGAGTTCGTCGTAAGGGATTGCTAAAAAATTCCGGAGTTCGGTTGCCATGAGTCTCCTTCGGGTGGAATGCGGTTCGCGCCGAGGGGCGCGTGCGCCGCTTTTCAAAACAACGTAGGGTATCGTGAGGCGCGTGGAGGGTCAAATCCCAAAATGTCCCGCACGGCGCTGAATCCTTTATGGAACCGATAAAGGAAACTTTGAGATGTGGATTGCGATGAGCGACGTGCGGCTTCCAAAACGGTTTACCGCGGAGACGCCCCGACTCCGTCGGAATGAACGAGGCTCGCAAAGAAACCAGCGGCGCGTCAGTGCCCGAATCGGCCGATTAGCTGAGCTTTACCCAGGATGTGGCCTTTCATCGCTTGCTCGAGCTCTGGCTTGGTAGCTTTGGGCTTGAGGTTGGTCACGTCATCCACTGCGTATAACTTGAAAAAATAGTGGTGCACCGAGCCGTGCGGCGGACACGGTCCGCTGTAACCGATTTTGCCGTGGCTGTTCCTTCCCTGCAGCGTGCCGTCGCGCAATTTCTTGTCTTTTGGCACACCTTCCTGCAATCCGTGCGAGTCGGCCGGAATGTCGTAGATCAGCCAGTGCACGACCGTCCCATTCGGCGCGTCGGGATCGTCCACCACGAGCGCGAAGCTTCTCGTCGCGGGCGGTGGATCGTTCCAAAGAAGTGCGGGTGAAACGTCGCCGCCATCGCATGTGAATTTTGCCGGGATCGCGGCGTCCGCTTCGAATGATGAACTGGAGAGCTGTAGCGTGTCCGCGGATTGTTTCAACGTATCTTGCGTTGTGGGTTGACGATCGACGGCCGCGCGCGAGTAAGCGACCGGCCAGTCAACCGCGAACAAAAGTACAATTATGAATACCGCGATAAAAGTTTTAGAGAGCGTCATAGCTACATGCTACGGGGCCTCGATTCAATGCGTCAAGGCGCCAGCGCTGCCGCACTGGAGCGAACCACGCGAGCATCGCACGGCTCTGCGCTAAGCTCTTGCCGGCAGCGCTGTTACCGTGGTACATTGGTATCAACTTGAGCACAGCACGATTTAACAAGAACTTTGTGGTCGAGCGCGTCCAGACCGGTGTGCGAATGGAGAAGCGTTTGCTCAAAGTGCTCAAGGCGTTTGCCGAATTTCACGATTTGAGTTTGGGCGACCTGCTCGAAGGCATCGTCTTGCACGCCTTTGACGGCAGAGCCCCGTTTCAAGAGGCGTCGCGCAAGCGCATCAAGCAATTGAAGAAGTTCTACGGGCTGGATCTGGATGCGCGCGCCAGTCACCGGCTGACGGAGGTAAGCGAAGTGGAACATAAGCCCAGGCTGCGGGGCGCCGCGAAGAAAAGAGTGAAGCGGCCAGGGCCGGCTAAATCACAACCCGCGCGGGCCAAGAAGCGGCGTGCAGCAGGACCGGTTCGCTCCGCCGCGCGGCGCAAAGGCCAAAAGGGAGGAAATCCGCGATGAGCACGAGTGCAAATCGCCTGGCGACTCAAGCGCTGCGTTGGATTTTGGGGCTTGTCGTGCTGTGGGAGTCGTGTCTGTTTCTGCGCAGAACGATTCTCGAAGCTCAGAGGTCGGGCCACCTGGGCGTGCACTCGTGGATTTTCCTGGTGCTGGCGAGCGCCGAGATTGTCGCGGCCGCGATGTTCCTGTTGCCCGCCGTGCGTGTTACCGGAGGGTATTTGCTTCTCGTAGTTTTCGTCTTCGCGGCCGCATTCCACACGCTGCACGGAGAATTCAGCGTAGTCGGCGGTCTGGCGATATATGCCGCGGCGGTGGTGGTGTGTTTGACCTCCGGCGCAGGCGCGCGCGAGGCGTGATCATGGCTTCCTGTGACGCTCGGAACGCCGACGACATCCTGATCGCTCAATTTGAGGACGCATCCCTTCCCCTCGAGAATTTTCACCACTGCGTGCACGTGCAGATCGTGTTTTTGTACCTGAGCAAGTTATCGCTGCTAGAGGTGTTGGCAAGATTTCCGACGGCGCTGCGGCGATATGCCGAGGCGCACGGCAAGCACGGTTTATACAACGAGACGATCTCCTGGGCGTACATTCTGCTCATAAATGAGCGGGTGCGGCGGACGAACCGGAAGCTGAGCTGGGACGAGTTCAGGTCGCAGAATCCGGACTTGCTGACTTGGAAAGACAGCGTCTTGCAAAAATATTATCGCGCGGAGACCCTTTCATCTGAGCTGGCGAAAGGTACGTTTCTCTTCCCCGACAAGATCTTCGCGGAGCATGATTCCGCCGCTAACCGCCGACAGCTTCCGACCGCAGCGCCACGCCGCCATACTCCATAATGGTTTGCGCCACCGATCGGGCCTAAAGCATCTTGTGGGATTGCCACTGTTCGCTCGCGACAGACAGATTTCCTGCGCCGGGCCGGCCCGGATCGCCGTCTGGAACGTAATGTCTGCGTGCCGAAGTTTGTGCTACTGTTATTAATTTGAAAATGTGCTGTGCTATGCGGCCGAAGGCCTGCGCCACGCCAGGGAGAGCTCTACAACCATGAAGAATGCCTACAACGGGGTAGCTGTGCCGACTGCCGGAAAGGCCATCGATTTTGCCGGTGGAGCGTTTCACGTGCCGGACCATCCGGTAATTCCCTTCATCGAGGGCGACGGCACAGGTCGCGACATCTGGAAGGCGTCGCGGCGCGTTTTCGATGCGGCCGTGGAAAAGGCTTACGGCGGAAAGCGCAAAATCGAGTGGCTGGAAGTATTCGCGGGTGAAAAGGCGTACCGGCAATTCAAGGAATGGCTGCCGCAGGATACGGTGGACGCGATCCGCGACTTTCGCGTGGCGATCAAGGGGCCGCTGACGACTCCGGTGGGCGGCGGAATCCGTTCGTTGAACGTGACGCTGCGCCAAGTGCTGGATCTTTATGCCTGTGTGCGGCCGGTGCGTTATTTCGCGGGCGTTCCTTCCCCGGTGCGCGAGCCGGAGCGCATGAATGTGGTGATCTTCCGGGAGAATACGGAGGATGTGTATGCGGGAATCGAGTGGAAATCAGGCTCGATGGAAGTGAAGAAACTGATTGATTTTTTGAATAACGAGATGCTGAAGGGCGTTTCGAAGAAAGTTCGCGAAGATTCCGGCGTGGGCATCAAACCGATTTCTCCGACTGGCACGAAGCGGCTGGTGCGGCGCGCGATCGTTCACGCGTTGGAAAATAAGCGCAACGCCGTGACGCTGGTGCACAAAGGTAACATTCAGAAATTCACGGAAGGCGCGTTTCGCGATTGGGGCTACGAACTGGCCACGCAGGAATTTCGCGAGTACGTGGTGACCGAGAGCGAGAGCTGGATCCTGGACAATAAGGACAAGAATCCGAACATTACCGTCGAGCAGAACGCGGCGTCCATCGAGCCGGGCCTCGAGCAAGCGACCGACGACTTCCGGAAACACCTTTACGAGGAAGTGCGGCGCACGATTGACGCGATCTATGCGTCGCACGGGAACGGCAAGTGGAAGCAGAAGATTTTGATCAACGACCGGATCGCCGATTCCGTGTTTCAGCAGGTGCTGACGCGCGCGGATGAGTACCAAGTGTTCGCGACGCCGAATTTGAATGGCGATTATTTGTCGGACGCTTGCGCGGCGCAGGTAGGCGGGCTCGGGATGGCTCCAGGGGCAAATATCGGCGACGGGTTCGGGGTTTTCGAGGCGACCCATGGAACCGCGCCGAAATATGCCGATAAGGATGTCATCAACCCGAGTTCAGTGATGCTATCGGGCGCGATGATGTTTGATTTCATGGGATGGAAAGAGGTTGCAAGATTAATCGAGGACGGAATCGCGCAGACGATTCAGCAGAAGCGCGTCACGTACGATTTGGAGCGGTTGATGCCAGGAGCGAAGAAGCTGAAGACGTCCGAGTACGCGTCAGCGATTATTGAAAACATGCAGGCTGCGGTCAGCGCGGGAGATTGAGCCGGGTGTCGTAGCAGTGATATTCAGATCGCATCGGTCCCCTTCGAAGCGCCGATGACGCACCGGAGTGCGCCGCTACAAAATTCGAATCTCGCCTTGCGAATGGACGGGAGCTTCAGGGAAATCTAAGGGAATTCAATCGCACAAGGAGACGGAATGCGGAAGAAAGTGACGGTGGTCGGTGGCGGGTTTGTAGGTTCGACGACGGCGCAGCGGATTCATGACGCCGGCCTCGCTGATGTGGTGCTGACGGACATTTTGGAGGGAGTCCCGGCGGGTAAGGCGCTGGATATGGTGGAGTCCGGGCCGATTCTCGGGTCGGACGTGCACGCTTCAGGAATTTCCACAGCGAGTGGCGACTACGCCGGAACGGAAAACAGCGACATCGTCGTCATCACCGCCGGCTTCCCGCGCAAACCGGGAATGAGTCGCGACGATCTGTTGAAAGCCAACTACGACGTGATCAAGGCGGTAGTGGAATCGGTGGTAAAGCTTTCGCCGCATGCGATTCTGATTATTGTGACGAATCCGCTCGATGCCATGGCGCAGGCAGCGTTCAAGATCAGCAAATTGCCAAAGGGACGCGTGATCGGGATGGCCGGCGTGCTGGATTCTGCGCGCATGAGCACCTTTGTCGCGCGCGAACTGGGCGTGTCGGTCGAAAACGTGCATTCCTTCGTGCTCGGCGGACACGGCGATGAAATGGTGCCGCTGACGCGTTATTCCACGGTGGCGGGAATTCCCCTCCCTGAATTGCTTTCGCCAGAAAAGCTGGAAGCGATTGTGACGCGCACGCGCAAGGGCGGCGCGGAAATTGTGAACCTGCTGAAGACTGGGTCGGCGTATTACGCGCCGTCGGCGGCGGTGGTCGAAATGGTGGAAGCGATACTGCACGACAAGAAGAAAATCTTGCCCTGTGCGGCGTACCTTGAAGGCGAATACGGGATCAGCGGGCTGTTTGTGGGTGTGCCGGTGAAGTTGGGTGCGAAAGGCATCGAGCAGATCATCGAGATAAAACTCCGGCCTGAAGAGAAGGCAGCGCTCGATAAGTCGGCGGGACTAGTGCGGGAATTAGTCAACGTTCTGGGGCTCTAGCGCGGCAGGGGCAAAAGGCAGATCGCTCGCTGCGTTCGCGATGACAAACACAATTTAGGATCGGCACAAAGTACCCCGAAATTTCTAGGCGCGTTCCCAGGTTAGGCACGCGTCGCGGGCCTGGCTATCGTCCACTGGCGTGAGCGCGAGCCGATCACCGGAGATCTCGTAGGCGCGGGTGAAATCCTTGCCTACGTCACCGGGCCGCAAGCTTCCTTCCAAGTGGTGCGTGATGGTTCTCTTCTCCCAATTCACTTCGTAGGTCCCGTAGTACGCGTAATAGCCCTTGTAAGCGATCTGCACTTCTTTTGGGCTGGGAAATCCCGGGCCTGAAGACATATCCGGCCGTGGGTTGCGCATGATTTGCACGGCAACGTGACCGTCAGCGTCATACATCAAGATTCCGATGGGGCGTTCGCCGAAGAGCCGCGACTCCGACGAAGCGATCGACACCAGCCGCCAGGTTCCGACGAACGGGTTGGGGTCGGACTGCTTGGACTCATATACGGAAGTGCTGCGAGAGTGACTCTGTCGCTGGGTGGTAGTCATGGTAGGGAGCCTTTCCGTGAAACGGCCCTGTTGCTCTGTACCGCTCGATTCATGCGACGCGTCGACCTGGCTTGAAATTACTGCCGTTAACAGCCAAATATATCTCCGTGCTGGCGCGAGGGCAAGTGACCAATCGGCGAAGACGGCGCGCAGATTTCCAATGCGGCAACCGGGCCTCTGCTAACATTATCGTGGGAGTCATACACCGGCATGAAGCTCTTCGGACCAGGAAAAGGGAGAAACTCGCGCGCGAAGGCCAATGGCGCCGGGGAAAAGGCGGGCAGGCGCGCGTCTGATCGGCCAAATTCGCGCGAGGACGGCGACTCGCGAATTGTGGCGCACCGGCTGACGAAAGATCTTGCGCGCTCAGAGCAGCTGGCGACCATGCTGGCGCACAGCCGCGCGGCAGGGGCCGTGGAAGTCGCCGACTTGCTTGCAGGCATGTACATCTACGATTGGGAGCGGTTGTCTAAATATTGGCCGGAGCAGGACAGGATCGAGGAGTATTTGCAGCAAATCTGCAGAATCAGCCCGCAGCGCTGGCATCACTGGATCCAGTTTTACGACCAGCAGCGGCACTCGGACGAAAACCACGGCAAATGGAAGTGGCTGCGTTCGGGCTTGGCCTCCGCTGCCGCGTCAGAGAAGGACGGCAAACCGCTCGGACGTTCAGCGGAATTGAACGCGCTGCTGAGAAGCGCGGAGGAAATTGCGCCGGCGCTCGATGAGATCGAAGGTCGCCTGCTTCCGATCCTCACTTGCGAATGCGTTTTGTTTGCGATTGCCCAGCGCACGGATTCCGAGATCGGCCACCGCCTGGTGGCGTCTGGTCTGAACGTGATTGAGTTGGAGCAAGAGGCGCGCAATCCTCGGCATGCGCCGTTGCATTGAGTGCGCGTGGCAACAACGCCGAAAGAAATAGCGCCGGTAGCAAGTAGCTTCTACAAACCCCAAGCTAGAGACTAAGAGCCGGCGGGACGCCGGCGCTACCCAGCTTGCTCAAATTATCAGCTTGAAGTGCGGCCAGAGGACTGGGAGTGGGGCCGTAGGCTTGCGGCAGAGGTACACGTGGACGTCGCGCTCGGCCATTGCGGCGTGCGGATAGGTGATGGTGGCGACCAGCTGGGTTTCGCCGAAGTATTGCTTGTATTGATCGGCGCGCTCGCCAAAGAGGATTACGCACGAGCCACTGTAAGAGCGCGGGCCCCAATAGTAATAACTATTGTGGCCGCTGATCGCTTTCGGCAGACCGAGTTGCGGGCCGTAGTGGTCAATCGCACCAGCTTCCCCGTAGTTCCCTGCCAGAATCGCGCAGTACGCTTGTTCCGCCGGCGGTACGTCGTGATAGACGCGCGAAATTTGCTGCGCCATGTTTTCCCAGCCCAGCATATCGGCGTAAAGCTGCGGCAACGCCGTCGTCGCGTCGCGTTCCGTCTTCACGTCGCGCGCGTATGGGAACAACTTCGAATATTCCAGAAATGTGTTCACCGGAAGGACCGGCACGCCGAAGGGGAGCGTCACGATGCCAGCGATGACGAGCAGCGCAGGATAGGCGATCGTGAGCCAGCGCCGCTTCGGTGCAGCAAACAATTTCTCAAGCGCTACGCCACCTGCGGCCATGAGCACCGGATAGACCGGCAGCGCGTAATACGATTTTCCGTCAAATCCAATAAAAATCGCGAGCACCACGAGATACGCCCAGCCGAGAAACCGAAAGCGCTTCCCTTCTGGTGACACGAAGCACCAGATCAGCCCTCCAAGCCACACAGGCAAAGCCAGCGGCTGCAGGAAGAGCACCTGTTCGAACAAAAATTGTGCGGGACTGATTGGGACGTTCTTGAATTCTTGAGCGTTGCGCACGACTTGAATCTGCGGCCAGCCGTGGGTCGCTTCCCACAGCAAGTTCGGCAGGAAAATCGCGAGGGCGATTGCACCGCCGATCCAAATCCATTTCGAACGAAACAGATTTCCCTGCCCCGACAGCAACAAGCCCACGACGATAGCAAAACCGAAAACCAACATGCTGTGTTTATTTTCGAGGCCGAGTCCGGCGACGGCTCCGAAGACCAGCCACAGCTTCGGCGACGCGCTCTTGACGATCAGAATCGCGATCCAGGCGCAGAGCAGCCAGAAAAGCGGCTCAAACGCGTTCATGGAAAAAAAACTGTCGAACGCGAGATAAGCCGGGGCGAAAAGAATAGCCGCAGCGGCTAGAAATTGCGCGAAAAGTCCGCCGCCCAATTCGCGCGCGACTCGTCCGGTGAGGTAGACCACCACCGCACCCGCCAACACCGGAAACAAGCGCGTGGCGAAAAGCGAAGTTCCCAGCGTGTGACGCGCCAGCCAGGCTACGAACGCGATCAGCGGCGGCTGATCCACATAGCCCCAGGCGAGATGTTCGCCGCAGGCCATGTAATAAAATTCGTCGCGAAAGAATCCGTAGTGATTGATGCCCGCGAACTGGATCAGCAGCTTGCCGAGCGCCAGCGCGAGCAGCAGTCGGGTTGAACGATCGCTCGGTTCTGCCACGTCTTCAGCTAATGGTTGCTGACGTGATGCGATCGAGCTTGGGGAAATTCTTGTCGAGATAAGGTTTCCCGAGCGCGGTGATGGAGCCCTGGTCGGGAGATTCGCCGTAGCCGCTGTGAATTTTCTTCACCACGTCCATGCCGGAAGTGACCTGGCCAAATGGCGCGAAGCCCATTCGATCGAGCTGAGCGTTATTGCCCGTATTGATGAAAAGCTGCGTGGTGCGCGTGTTCGGCCCCGCGGTGGCGAAAGTGATGAAGCCCGGCTTGTTGCTTTGTGTGACCGGATCGTCCTTGAAATTCGATTTGCGCCAAACGCTGTTGACGTTGGGGTCGGCGCTCAAGCCGAATTGCACGACGAATCCGGGGATGACGCGGAAGAAAGCAGCGTCCTCATAGAAACCGTGCTTGACCAGATTATAGAAACGGTCCGCGCCGAGCGGCGCCCAGGCGCGCGTCACCTGCACGACGAAATCGCCGGCGGTGGTCTTAAAGTTCACATTGAAGGCTTCCGGAGCCGTTTCTTTCAGATTGGCGGGTTCGAGCAAGGACGGTTGTGTGGTCATAATTTCTCTCCCAAGGAACCGTGCCAGCACGGTTCATGCTGATTTTGAGGTTTGTGTATCCGAGAGCCTTTGTAGCGGCGGTCTTTAGACCGCCATTGGTTGGCTGCGCGATTTCGACGGCGTCCGCCGAGGCGGACGCCGCTACAAATGCGCAATACGGCCCACGGCATGCATGCTATGGATTCTTCGGAGCCGGAGCCGCGGTTTTGTGAGCCGGCATGGTGTGAACGGCCGGCGCAGGTGAAGTTATCGTTGCTGAAACGATGTGGTCGAGCTTCGGAAAATTCTTGTCGAGATAAGGCTTGCCTTCGGCCGTAATGGCGGCCTGATCGGGCGATTCGCCGTAGCCGCTATATATTTTCTGGACGACATCCATCCCCGAGGTTACTTGGCCAAACGGGGCAAAGCCCATCGAGTCCAGACGGGTGTTATCAGCAAGGCTGATAAAAAGCTGCGTGGTTCGGGTGTTGGCGCCGGCCGTCGCAAACGTGAGGTAGCCGAGATGATTGCTCTGCGTGACAGGATCGTCTTTTATGGCGGCTTTGGACCACACTTTGTTCAACTCCGGATTGGCGCTCAAGCCGAATTGCACAACGAAGCCGGGAACCACGCGGAAGAAGGCCGCGTCCGTGAAATATCCGTGCTTCACAAGATTGTAGAACCGGTCCGCGCCCAAAGGAGCCCAAGCGCGCGTCACTTGTACGACGAAGTCGCCCGTGGTGGTCTTGAACGTGGCTTCGAACTGATCGGGAGCTTTGGCGGTGAGCGCCGCGGGATGGAACAGAGCGGGATCGGTGCGATGCACGGTGGGATGAGCCTGCGCATGCGTTGTACCGCTGCTGGACGACGGAGCGCTGGATTGAGTTTGCGCCGGTAGCGCGGCCGGCATAAAAGCTGCCAACAGAAGAGCAAACAAACAGGGGACGAAACGTTTCACGAATTCCCTCCTAAATTTGGAGTGCCTATCGAACTATTTTTGCGCTGCAGCTTCCACATCCTGCATCAAGCGCAAGGTGTTGCCACCTAGAATTTTACGAATGTCGCTCGCGGAGTAACCCTTGGCCAGTAGCGCGTTGGTGATTTGCGGAAGATGTGATGCATCTTCCATGCCGTAGGGCATATCCGCGCCATCGAAATCGGAGCCGAGCCCGACATGGTCGGCGCCGACGAGTTTCACGGCGTGGTCAATGTGATTGACGATTTCAGTCCAATCCACGCGCGGGAGCTTTCCCTGGGCGACCATCTCACGTACCACTTTGTCGGCTTCGATCAACTGGCAGGCTTCGTCGTTGCCGCAGCGCTTCTTGGATTCCGCCTCGATTTCCTTGCCAAGCTCGGGACTGTTCTTCTGCGCATCCTGGAATTTCTGGTCCAGGAATCCAACGTGGTAATTGATCTGAATCACGCCGCCTTTGGCCGCGAGCGCCTTGATCATGTCGTCGGTCATATTGCGTGGCGCGTTGCAAAGCGCGCGGCACGATGAATGCGACGCAATCACCGGCGCCGAGCTAGTCGCCAGCACATCGTAGAAAGTTTTATCGGAAACGTGCGAGACGTCCACCATCATCCCGAGGCGATTCATCTCGCGCACGACTTGCTTGCCGAAATCGCTGAGTCCATTGTGCGCGGGCTTGTCCGTGGACGAATCGGCCCAATCGGTGTTGAGCACGTGCGTCAGCGTCATGTAACGCACGCCGAGGGCGTAGAATCTGTCGAGGTTGGCCAGCGAATCGTTAATCATGTGGCCGCCTTCCACACCCATGAGGACGGCGATTTTGCCGTGAGCTTTGGCGGCGCGAATTTCGGCTGCCGTTGTGCACAGCACGAGGTCGTTCGGATGGCGCATTACGGCCTCTCGGACGGCGCCGGTTTGCACGAGGGCGCGCTCGACGGCCGTCGGCCCCGTGATGGTCCCAGGAATGTAAATCGAGAAGAAAATGGCGCTCAGGCCTCCTTCACGCATGCGCGGGATGTCTATACCGCCATCTGTGTGCCGCGCGCCGAGGTCGAATTTAGGATCGAGCAGGCGCTGGGTAGTGTCGTCGTGCGTGTCAATCACGATCGAGCTGAAATGAAGTTCACGGGCTTGCGGCGAAATAGTGGAATCCGATTGGCCGGTTACGGCTGCGAGCGGCAAAAGTCCTCCGAGTAAACAGCAAAATAGCAGCAACAACACACGAACCATGCATCCCCCGAAATTCCCTTGGGATTCTACGACACGTTGCTGGTAAACAAAAACGCGGAATCGGGCACAAATCGAGCGCCACTTCTGCTCCAAAGCCCTAGCACAGAGAAAAGCATAAGAGAACGCAGAGAGGCCTTGCGATTTTCTCTCAGTCCTTTCCTGCAAAGAATGTTTTCACGGCGTGCAACAGCACCTGGCCATTCACCGCCGCGAGCGATTCCGTCAGCGGAATGCCTTTGGGGCAAACTTTCACGCAGTTCTGCGCGTTGTCGCAGTCTTCGATGCCGCCCGGGCCCATCAGCGCCTCGAGGCGCGCGCCTGCGTGCATCGCCCCCGTCGGATGCATATTGAAGAGGCGCACCTGGCTGACGATGGCCGCGCCCACGAAGTGCGAATTTTCATTTACCTTCGGACAAATTTCCAGGCAATTGCCGCAGGTTATGCAGCGCGAAAGCGGATAACCGATTTCCTGTTTTTCCGGCGCCATGCGCGGACCGGGGCCGAGGTCATAGGTGCCGTCAATCGGAATCCAGCACTTGGTGCGCTTCAAATCTTCGAACATCGAGCTGCGGTCCACCTGCAGATCGCGGATCAACGGGAATTTCGTGAGCGGCTCAAGGCGGATCGGCTTTTCCAGCTCATCCACCAGCGCGGAGCACGCCTGGCGAGGCTTGCCATTGATAACCATCGCGCACGCGCCGCAAACTTCTTCCAGGCAATTCGCATCGTAACTGACCGGCGTCGACTCGCTGCCATTGCGGGTGTAGGGCGTTTCGGCGATGTCGCGCAGGCAGGTGATGACGTTCAGGTGCGGCCGGTGGCGCAGCTCAAATTCTTCCCAGCGCACCGATTCATCCGGTCGCTGCTGGCGCTTGATGCGCACGATGAAAGTTTTATCGGCCATGATGCCTCACCTTGCCTGGTAGTTCCCTTCGATCCGCTGCTTCGCTCCGCGTGCTATTTCGCCGCGGTGTACTTGCGTTCACGCAGCGGCAGCAGCGATATGTCCACCGCCTCGTATTCGAGCTTGATGTTTCCGCCGTTGTAACTGGCCACCGTGGTTTTCAGCCAGTTGGCGTCGTCGCGATTCGGAAATTCCGGTTTGTAATGTGCGCCACGCGTTTCATTGCGGGCGAGCGCGCCCAATGTGATCACTTTCGCGAGAACGAGCATGTTGCCCAGCTCGCGGACGAAATTCAGCGTTTGGTTCGCCCACTGGGTGCGGTCCTGCAAGTTTATATGCGTGAAGCGCTCGCTGAGCTCGTCAATCTTGCCGAGCGTCTTTTGCAGCGCCGCGTTGTAGCGAATCACGGTGACGTTTTCAGTCATGATGTCGCCGAGCTCGCGCCAGATCGTGAGCGGATTTTCCGTGCCGGTGTGCTGGTTGAGCAGCGCGTCGGAAATATCCTGCTGGCGAACTCGCTCGCGCTCGAAGACGGCAGGTGACGTGGACTCGCAACCCTGTTCCAGACTGCGCGCGTACCGCACGGCGGCTGGACCGGCGATGCCTCCGCCGTAAATGCACGAAACCAAGGAATTCGCGCCGAGGCGATTCGCGCCGTGATACTGGTATTCACATTCGCCAGCCGCAAAAATCCCCGGGACATTGGTGCCTTGGTTCTCGTTGTCTACCCAGAGGCCGCCCATCGTGTAATGCATCGCGGGAAACACTTTCATGGGCTCGGTGTACGGGTCGGTGCCCACGAATTTCTCGTAGATTTCGAGGATGCCTTCGAGCTTCCGTTCGAGGACTTCGCGCGGAATGTGCGTGACGTCCAAATAGACGGCAGGCTCGCCCGCGAGGCCCATTTTCATTTCGTAGACGACTTTGTGAATGGCGCGCGTCGCCACGTCGCGCGGAACGAGGTTGCCGTACTTTGGATACCACTCTTCGAGGAAGTAAAAGCGCTCGTTTTCAGAAATTTGTTTCGCGGGGCGCGGGTCTTGCGGCGTTTTCGGAACCCAGACGCGCCCGCCTTCACCGCGCGCAGATTCGCTCATCAGGCGACACTTGTCTTCGCCCGGAATCGCCGTGGGATGAACCTGAATGAATTCACCGTTGGCGTAGTAAACGCCTTGCTGGAAAAGCGCGGATTGCGCGGACCCGGTGCAGACGACGGAGTTGGTGGAGCGTCCGAAGACTGCGCCGATGCCGCCGGTGCAGAAGATCGCGGCGTCGCAAGGAAACGTCTTGATCTCCATGGTCTTCAGATCCATGGCGCAGATTCCGCGGCAGACTCCGCCATCGTCAAGGACGGCCGAGAGAAACGTCCAGCCTTCGAATTTCTTTACCTTATCTTCGGCTTCGTAGCGGCGAACCTGCTCATCGAGCGCGTAAAGCAATTGCTGGCCGGTGGTGGCGCCGGCAAACGCGGTGCGATGGAAAAGCGTGCCGCCAAAGCGGCGAAAATCAAGCAGGCCTTCGGGGGTGCGGTTGAACATCACGCCCATGCGATCGAGCAGGTCAATGATCGCGGGAGCGGCTTCGCACATCCCTTTTACAAGACCCTGATTCGCCAGGAAATCGCCGCCGTAAATCGTGTCGTCGAAATGCTTCCAGGTGGAATCGCCCTCGCCCTTCAGATTCTTGGCGGCGTTGATGCCGCCCTGAGCGCACACGGAATGAGAGCGTTTCACCGGCACGATGGAGAACAGATCCACCGGCACGCCCGATTCAGCTACGCGGATGGCCGCCATCAGCCCAGCCAATCCCCCGCCGACGATAATAATTTTGGGCTGCCTCATTGCACGTAACCTCCGAGCGGAAACATGCCGTAGTGGAGGCCAATCACAATCGCGAGGCCCACAAACGTGAACGCGACAGCTACCGCCGCGCCAAACCACCCGGCGGCGCGCTGCGCTTTAACACTGACCGCAATTCCCCACTTGCATGCAAAATTCCAGAGGCCGTTACCGAGATGGAAGGACGCGCAAACCACGCCGATCACGTAGAAAGTGACGAACCAGGGGTTCTGCATGTTGTGCTGAAGGTCGGTGTAGGCCGTCATGCCATGACCGAGAAAACGCTCGGTGTAAACGTGCCACCCGATAAAGACGAACGCGACAATTCCGGTCCAGCGCTGCAGCACATAAAGCCAATTCGCCATCCAGGGATGGCCAAGCACGTTGGTCTTCCCGCGCCACCAGATATAGATTCCGTAGAAGCCGTGAAACAAAATCGGCAGCCACAAAACGGCAACTTCCACGCCGATGCGCCAAGGAATCAACTGCAATTCGCTGGAAACTTCGTTGTACTTGGCAACGCTGACGAGGGCGTAGCTATTCGACCAGAAATGTTCGGCTAAGAAGGCTCCAATTGGAATTACGCCGCTGAGGGACTGCAGTTTGTCGAGGATGTAACTTGTTCTGGAATCAACCGCTGCAACCGACATGCACGCTCCGAGCTTGGCTAACGGCAACCGACGGAAGATTCAGTATAAGCACGAGCCCAGAAGTTTGCAAGACGGTGAGACCATCGCACTGAATTTGTTTTGCCGTAGGATCGAGCCGCAGCCTCGTTACAGCCGCTTGCAATCGTCGGCGCGTTCTTCGCCGCGCCAGAATTCCGGGGAGGGGTAGATGAATTCGACTCCCACCTGCGTCTTGCCCATAAAATTTTGCCCCAGCGAAGTAACGCGGCAGAGCAACTCTTCTTTCGTGTTCGAATTTTCCAGCCGGATGATTTGATTCACAGCTACCGCAGCCGCGAGAAGAATCAACGCTCCGTGAGAATTCACAATGATCGTGTGCGTGAGTTCGCAGACCGACTGTTTGTTGACGTCCTGCAACCGCACCTGTACCGGCACCCGCATTTTCACGCGCTTGCTGCGGCGGCGGCTCCGGGGATCGGTACTGGACGGGACAGGCATCGCGCAACCCTACCAAATCTCCCAGGCGTTCTCAATGTTCCTGGCAAACCCTGTGTCCTAAGCCAAGTGACTGGGTTTGAGTGCCTTACAACCCCATGCCGGTCGGTGCGCTATTCAGCAGCTACCCTTTTGGAAACAGCGAAACGATTGATCGGATTAGCGATTTTCGCCTCATGCTAGAGTTTCTGGAAAGCGAATCCCGTTCATGTCCAGCGAACAAATCAACGATTTGAAGAAGTGGGTGGGCGAAGTCGTCCGCGAGAGCACGGATGGCGAATTCGTCGGGCTGAACCGCGTGGTGGATCTGGTCAGCAAGAATTTCGGAGTCCAGGCGCACGAAGTGGCCATCCTTGTGATTACCGCGGACGACCGCTTTCTGCGTTTCGTGATTCCGGAAAAACTGCGGACGATGGGCCAAATTCCGCTCACCAGCACGAATTCGCTGGCGGCGCGCACGGCGCGTGAGAAAAGGCCCGAAGTCATCAATCATTTTGCGGTGGTGCCGCATTCTTCGGTTTTCGAAGCCGTGCCGATCGTCGAGGAACAGCGCGGAGAAGCCATCCAGAAAATCATGAGCGCGCCTATTTTGCAGGAGAGAAAAATTGCAGGCGTAATTCAAGTTTCGCGTAAAGGTCGAACCGCCGCCGATTCCGGTCCGGATTTTACGCATCCGCAGCTCAGAGAGCTCAAAACCGTTGCCGATTTGCTCGGTCCCTGCATTCCCCTGCTTGCTCGAGCCTAGCCGCAGACCCGATTTCGGCCACCCGCCGCACCCGTTACGAAATCAGCTCCCGTCGAAATAGTACCGAAACTTTTCCGGCGAACTGGGGTTATATAGTCGCGAGTACAACTCCGTCCCGGGAGAACTTCGTCCGACACTGGTGGCGTGAAAGTACCGACTGAGCAACACAAACCGGGCAGCCAATTTCGGAGTTGCGCATCGAATTATGCAGGTAAAAGGACGGAGGCAAATTTCATGAATGCCCAGACTCACAGAATTTGGAACCGCAAGGCGATAGCCGCGCTTGCGCTCGGCGTGCTGCTCGGCGGCGCTCCACTGCTGGCGCAGCAAGATCCGCAATCGCAGCCGGCGCCTAGCGATCAGTCAGCCGCCCCTGCGCAGCAGCAGGACCAACAGGGCCCGCCCGCGCCGCCACCGCAGGACCAGCAAGCTCAGCCGGCGCCTCCACCACAGCAAGATCAGCAGATGCCGCCGCAACAACCGCCGGATCAGCAAGCTGGGCCACAAGATCAAGCGCCTCCACCGCAGCCGCCGCCACAAGCGAACCCTCCCGCAGAACGCCCGGTTGTGCCAGACGCGCTGACGCTGCCAGCCGGTACGGTGATTCAAGTTCGCACCAGCGACTGGCTATCCAGCGACAAGAACCATAAGGGCGATCAATTTATAGGAACGCTGGCGCAGCCGATCATCGCGGATGGCTTCGTGGTAATGCGGCGAGGCCAGAACGTTCTCGGGCAAGTAACCGACGCGCAAAAAGCCGGGCGCGTGAAGGGCGTTTCGAAATTGCAATTGGAATTGGGCCAACTAACGCTCGTGGATGGACAGTTACTGCCGGTGCAAACCACGCTGTTGAACGCTTCCGCCGGGACATCCAAAGGCCGTGACGCCGCGGCGATCGGTTTGACGACCGGAGGTGGTGCCGCGATTGGTGCGGCCGCGGCCGGTGGTCCGGGCGCGGCGATCGGCGCGGGCGCGGGGTTTGTCGCGAGTGTTGCGGGCGTGCTGCTCACGCGCGGCAAACCGACGATCATTCCTCCCGAGGATGTTCTAACCTTCCGCCTGGAAAATCCCGTGACGATCTCAACAGTTCGCGGCCAGTTGGCGTATCGGCCCGTGACGCAACAGGATTATGCGCAATCGCAGCGGCCGGCGACCCGTCCGCGGCTGGCAAGGCCATATCCACCGCCCTATGGGTATTACCCTTATCCGTACCCGTGCTGCGGGTACTATCCGTATCCGGCGTTTTACTACGGACGCGGGTGGGGTTGGTAAGACGGCGTCGGGAAATTGCAGCTTAGTATTCTGGTAACCGCGATAGCTTCCAATGGGGACTCTGAAGCCAAGAGTCCCCATTTTTGTGTTTGGCCGCGCCGCGATTAGATGCTCACAGAACGACCGGCAAATTTGGCGCGCTGGTTCGACGACGGGACCCGATGCCGGCGGGATTTTCATCAAACTGTAATGAAACTCCGCGCGGACGCGCGCGTGCAGCGCAAGCAGTTACGTTACAACGCTGAAATAGATTGACATCGTTGCGTGTGCTTGTTAATTTTCGTTGCGCCCCAAAATTTTTGTTCGGGCAAAGTGGAGGCACCGCAGCTCGGTACTGCTCATGGCGTTCGTCGCGAAGAAAATTTTCCTCACCAAGGGAGTCGGTAAACATCGCGAGCGCTTATCGAGCTTTGAGCTCGCGTTGCGTAACGCGGGAATCGCCGCTTGCAACATCGTTCGCGTTTCCTCGATTTTCCCGCCTTACTGCAAACTGATCTCCCGCAGTGAAGGTTTGAAGCACATCAAGCCGGGACAAGTTGCGTTCACGGTGATTAGTGAAAATCAGACGCGCGAACCGCACCGTTTGATCGCCGCAGGCGTGGGGCTGGCGTTGCCTGCCGATAAATCCATGTTCGGATACCTGTCCGAGCATCATTCCTTCGGCGAGAGCGAAGAAATTGCCGGCGAATACACCGAAGAGCTTGCCGCCGAAATGCTCGCGACCACGCTGAACGTGGAATTTGATCCGGATTTATCCTGGGACGAGAAGAAAGAGGTCTACCGCATCTCGAACAAGATCGTCCGCACGATGAACATCACGCAATCCGCCGTCGGGGATAAGCGCGGCCTCTGGACCACGGTGCTCGCCGCCGCCATCCTAATCGGCGAAGACGACTAAGCGAAGTCCCCCCGAACGGAAGTTCCCATCTACTCTGGCTCTAAACTAAGCGCACTGCACACGAATCTTGCCAACCAGCGAGATTTTCGGACTATTTGGCGCGAGGGCTTTTCGGTTTTCCCTGCTTGGATCCATCGCCGTATCTGTAGCCGAGGCGTTCGAGTACCGCGCCAACGATGAGCGGCAGCGCCACCGTCGCGTCATCGAGAACTTCCGCGAAGCGGCCACCTTCTTCGAGCGGAACGAATTTCCCCCAAGAAACCGCTTCCGTGTAGGTGCTGCCGGATAGCCCACCCCAGTTCACCGGCTCTGGACAGATGCGCAGACCATAGTTGTAACGCTTGAGCGGGATTTTTTCATAACCACGGCGCGCAAGCAGCTCCGCATAGACGCCAAACTGCTGCGCCCAATTGCGTGGGACTCCGCCGCCAATCGTCACGATGCCCATGCGCTTCGTGGCAAGCATGGTCGTCGCGTAGTGTTCGAAATCCAGGAAGGGATCGAAGCGAAGCGGGGTCTTCCCTTCCTTCTTGCGCTGGCGCTGATACAAAGCGAAATCAATTCCCAGCTCGGAATCGGTGAACGCCGGAACAAATACGGGCACATTATGCTCGATGCACGATTTCAGAATGCCGCGTCCCTTCGCGTGACGCGCCAGATATTCGCCGATGCGCTGATTCAATTTCCAACTGCATGCAACTTCATCGTCAGGCCAACGCTGCAGAACGTGGTCTACCACTTCCTCCACCGCGTCGAGGTTCACTTCCGGCTCGAGCGAATCGTAAACACGATTGTAGCCGGCGAGAAAAAGCTCGTTGTCGTCCATTTTCGCGTCGTAGCGGAAATGCGAGCGGCCGGTGGCTTCCACCAACCCGTGCGCCATCAGCGCGCCGGTGGAAACGATGGCCTTGACGATGCCGGATTCCACCAGATCGCAAAAAACCAAACCCATTTTACCGACGGTGAGCGCACCGGAGAGCGTCAGCACGATGAAGCAATCTTTATCGCGAGCCATTGCTTCCAGCACGTCGGCCGCGTCGCCGATCTGCCGCGCGGTGTAAGCAGTCTGGCCCATCGCGCGAACCATGTCGTCAATCGTGCGAATCCGCGAAAGATCCAGCGGATAAATGGGAGTGAGGCGATCCTCGATGGGGTCGTGCAAGATACGCCCCGTAGCGCCCTTTTTCTTTGCCATTCAGCGTCCTCGCAGGTAATGTATGTCTCCCAAGAGGCCCGGGAGCACGGAATCGCGCGCGTGCGCGCATCATTGATAGTACAAATGCGCGTGCCGCGAAAGATAAATTTCAGGTTACATTCAGGAGCTCACGCCCAACATGTCGCGCTACACGCCCATGCCGCCGCAGAATTTCGGCGGACTTCCCGAGGAATTTTCGAAATACGAAACCGCGCGTGCGGTGATTTTTCCCGTGCCGCTGGAACGCACGGCAACCTACGAGCGCGGCACGCGCAACGGTCCGTCGGCGATTCTGGAAGCCAGCCGCCACCTGGAACTGTACGACGAAGAACTGGAACTCGATCCCAGCCAGCACATCGGAATCGCCACCTGGCCGCCGATTGATACGATGGACGGCACGTTCGAGGAAGTGCTCAGCGAGCTTTACACCGCGCAACTGGAATTGCTCGATGCGGGAAAATTCCCAGTGGCGCTGGGCGGCGAACATTCGCTCACTCCCCCGCTGGTCTCGGCCACGGTGAAAAAATTCAAGGACCTATGCGTGCTGCACATCGGCGCGCACGCCGAAATGCGCAACGAATTTCAGGGCAATCCTGGCAGCCACGTTTGCACCATGCGGCGCGTGGTGGAAATGTGCCCCGCGGTTCAAGTGGGCGTGCGTTCGCTCTCCGAGGAAGAATCGAAAGTGCTGCCGAAATTGCCCACGAAGGTTTACTGGTCGAAGGATATCGTGCGCGCTCCGGTGAAAGCGTGGATCGCAAAAGTGTTGGAGGATTTGGGACCGCGCGTGTATCTCACCGTGAATGTCGATGGCTTCGATTCGTCAATCGTGTCATCCACGGGCGCGCCCGAGCCGGGCGGGCTCGATTGGTACCAGGTGACCTCGCTGATCCGCGCCGTGGCGGATCACAAAAAAATCGTGGCCATGGATGTGGCGGAACTTTCGCCGCGCCCGCGCGACCATGCCTCGGATTTCCTCGCCGCCAAACTTATTTACAAGACTTTAGGGTATATTTTTTGTCAGGCGTAATTTCGGAGGATGGTCTTATATGACTGCGATTGCGGCGGCCTTATACCAACATGTTCCCAACACGGAGCATGATTGGATCGTGTACGTGGAAACGCACGGAATTATCTGGTGGATTCTGATCGGTTTGATCGCCGGGTGGCTGGCGGGAACGATTGCGCGCGGCCGTGGATTTGGCTGCATCACCGATGTGATTCTAGGGCTGGTGGGCGCGGTGATCGGCGGCTGGATTTTTTCGCGCCTGGGAATTGCCACGTTTGGATTTTTAGGCAGTCTTGCGGCCGCAACGGTCGGTGCCGTGCTACTTGTAGCCATCGCGCGGCTTTTCGCAGGCGGCGGCAGGGAGTAATTGCGCTCATCGGGTGGGGTTTTGTAGCGGCGGTCTTCAGACCGCCTTCGTTCTTGCGGCGACACCGATGGCGCACTAAAGTGCGCCGCTACAAATACTCCCGTTTCCTTCGCTTTGTACTCGCCGAACCTACCGCTGGTCAACGAATATGATACGATTACGCGAGCACAGAGACACTGCGTATCACATTCGTTGGCCGACCTCCATTGCGCGCACTGCGGTAGCTGCAGGTAACACCATTGGATGAGCTGAGCGAGAAAGCCGGAAGCATAAATTGAGTCAAACATCGTTGTGGGCCATTCCGCTGGGCGGACTGGGCGAGTTCGGCATGAACATGCTCGCCCTGCGCTCGGGCGACGACATTATTGTGATTGATGCCGGACTGATGTTTCCTGAGCAGGAACTGCTGGGCGTGGACATCGTCATCCCGGACATCACCTACCTGAAACAGAATAAGCGCATGGTGCGGGCGATTGTGCTCACGCACGCGCATGAAGACCATATCGGCGCGATTCCCTACATCCTCGGCGAGCTAAACGTTCCGATCTACGGCACGGAATTCACGCTGGCGATCGTCCGCAAAAAACTCGAAGAGCACGCGCTGCTGGACAACGCGAAATTGAACGAAGTGAAGGCCGGGCAGACGACCGTGCTCGGTCCGTTTTCGATCGAATACTTGCACGTGACGCATAGCACGATTGATTGCGTCGCGCTCGCGATCCGCACGCCGGTCGGCGTCATCATTCACACCGGCGACTTCAAAATCGATCACACGCCCGTGGATGGCAAGCCTTTCGACATGCACGCGTTCGGGCGCTACGGCCAGGAAGGCGTGCTGGCGCTTTTCAGCGACAGCACCAACGTCGAGCGGCCGGGATTTACGCCGTCAGAGCGCGCGGTAGTAGTGCGCTTGGAAGAATTATTCCGGGCGGCGCCGGGGAAAGTCGTCGTTTCCTGCTTTTCTAGTTCAGTGCATCGCGTGCAGCAGGTGATCGATATAGCGCGGATGGTGGGACGCAAGATCGGCTTCGTCGGGCGCAGCATGGTGGATAACGTCGAGATCGCGCACGGCCTCGGCAAGTTGCGCGTCCCGGACGGCAGCGTCGTTCGGCCGCAAGACATTCGCACCTTCGATCCGCAGAAATTGGTGGTGCTGGCGAGCGGAACGCAGGCCGAGCCGCTTTCGGCGCTCTCCCGCATCGCCGTGGATAATCACCGGCTGATGAGCATCGCGGAAAATGATACTGTGATTTTGTCGTCGCGCATCATCCCCGGAAACGAAAAAGCGATTTTCCGCATGATCGACCATTTCTTCCGCCGCCGCGTGCTGGTGTATTACGAAGGCGGACGCTCCGCGCCGATTCACGTCTCCGGCCACGCCAGCCAGGAAGAAATGAAAATCCTGCTGCAACTAGTACGCCCGAAATATTTCATCCCGATTCACGGCGAATACCGGCAGCTGTTCCGCCATTCGGCGTTGGCTGAACAATTGGGGGCAGTGGGCAGCCAGATATTTCTGCTGGAGAGCGGACAGCCGCTGGAATTCACGGCGGATGGCAGCGCGCATCGGCGCGAACCCGTAACGGCGGGACGCGTGTTGGTAGATTCCGGCTCGCTTGAAGAAATCGAAGAGGTAGTGATCCGCGACCGCCGGCATCTTTCGGAAGATGGCGTCGTCGTGCCGATCATGGTCATCAACAAGCATTCCGGCCGCATGGAAACTCCGCCGGAGATCGTTACGCGGGGATTTTTGCCGTCCGAGGACGGCGCGGAGATACTGACTTCCGCGCGCGAAATCATTTTGCGCACGATCGAGCAGTCCACGCAAGAAGAAAAAACGGATTGGAGTGTCATCAAGGAAAAAATTCGCGCCGACCTGAAACGCTTCCTCAACAAGCAAACCGCCAAGCGCCCGCTGATTCTGCCGGTGATCCTGGAAGTCTAGACCTGCGGCTGTGAACATCACGCTCCGGAACAATACGCCTGAGGACTTCGACACGCTCCATGAAATTGACCAGCTGTGCTACGAGGATGAAGTCGCTTACTCGAAGCGCGAGTTGCGCGCGTATCTGCGCTTTCGCGGCTCGGAATGCGTGGTGGCTGAAGCGGATGGCGCAATTGCGGGATTTTGCATCAGCGCGCGACAGGGTGAGCGCGGATACATTGTCACGATTGACGTGCTGCCGCAATTTCGGCGCCTTCACGTTGGCACGGCGTTGCTCGACGAGATCGAAGGCCGGCTCGCGGCAAACGGTGTTCGCGAAGTGGCGCTCGAAACTGCAACCGATAACGATTCCGCGGTTGCCTTCTGGAAGAAGCATGGATATCGTAGCCGCGGCGTCCGCGAAGGCTATTATCCGAACGGCCGCGACGCATTTTCGATGGTGAAGCTGCTGGATTGATACCTTGTTCCAGCCGCGAATCATGACTAGAAGTGTGGAGCGACTGAACGGTTTGTAGGCCGTAGCTTTACCTACGGCAAAGTCACAGCAGAAATCAATGCGGCTTTAGCCGCTGAAGTATCGATTCTGCGATTGTGAGAGCGGGTCTTCGGAACCGCGCCGGGATGATCGTGAGCGTTCGAATTGCCGGCACCTATTTCGCACTCATGAAAGCGGGGTAACCACGATGTGGTTCTTGCAAGTAATCATTCTGGCGATTGTGCAAGGCCTCGCCGAGCTGCTGCCCGTGTCCAGCTCGGCGCACGTCATCGTCGCTGAAAAGTTGATGGGAATGGACGCGACCACGCCGGCGGCCACCGTTCTTCTGGTGATGCTGCACACTGGCACGATGTTCGCGGTGATCGTGTATTTCTGGGGGCGCTGGCGGCGAGCTTTCCTTGAAAGTGCGGCTGATTTCAAACAGTTCGTTATCGCGCTGATTTTGGCGAGCGCGCTGACCGGGGTCATCGGCTACGGACTAATCAAAGCGATCGAAAAATTCGCTTTCCCAGGCAAGCCGCATGCATGGGTAGAGGAGCTTCTCTTCGGCCGCCTCGACCTGATCGCAGCAGCGCTAGCGGCGGTGGGGGTCCTGATCCTCTTCGCGGGACTGATGGAAAAGCGCGCTGGCTCGGTGCAAACATCAACGACTCAAGTGAACAACAAACAGGCGCTCTGGATCGGCGCGCTCCAGGGCATTTGCTTGCCGTTTCGCGGATTCTCACGCTCAGGCGCAACGATCTCGACTGGCATGCTCGCAGGCGTTCAGAAAATGCGAGCCGAGGATTTCAGTTTCGCGCTAGCGGTGATTTTGACGCCTCCGGCAATTGCACGCGAGCTTTGGAGGCTGCACCAGACGCCTCACGCCGGAACGGCGGCAAACCTGGGGACTAGCCTGGTCGGCGCGGCATTTGCGTTTCTGGCCGGCCTGCTTGCGCTGAAATGGTTGAGCCGCTGGCTGGAAACGGGCCGCTGGTACTTGTTCGGCATCTACTGTCTTATCGCGGCCGTCGTCGTAGCATTTCTCTACCACGCGGGTTATTAAGGCCGTCGAGCAGCCCTTCCTCGCACGAGATTTTCTGCGCGCCAGATGTTTCGCTGGAGACGAGCCAGAGCACCCATACGCGCAATTTTCGCCTGTTGTTTGTCCAGCACGCCCGCAAAAATTTCCCATCTTCGCCGACGCCCTTTGGTATAGTCATCGTGTTGCTCGCGTTCCTCCCACTGGGCTCCGCGTGATAGCGCCGGCGCGACCCAGGTTCTACGCGGCGGCCTTCCCCTAGTTGTATCTGCTCAGCCTGACGGACGCCACGTAGCGAGTCCCAGGGCGAGCCTTGTCCTGATCAGCCGGGACTTCGTGTAGGTTCTTCGCATCTCGCGAAAGTCTATTGCTCGCGCGATACGAGCTTAAGGGGAGATAGCCTTTGCGCATTTTGACGCCAACCGAAAACAAACGCATCAACGAGCTTATCGGGTTCGTTGGATTAAGCCTCGCGATCCTCCTTACGCTCAGCTTGCTGTCCTATTCTCCGCGTGACGCATCGTTCAACGTCTCCGCGCCGGCGCCCGGCTCAGGGCCTGCGCGGAACTGGATCGGGCCCGTGGGCGCGCATCTCGCCGATCTCTTTTTCCAATTTTGCGGCTTCGCGGCATTCCTTTTTCCGATCGGGATGTTTTTGGTGGCGATGAAGTGGTTCCGCAGCCAGTTACTGGAAGCGCCGGTGACGAAAATGGTCGGCTTTACGATGTTGCTGGCTTCCCTTTCGTCGGAACTGGTGCTGGTCCACGTGATGCCGGAAGTGCGTGGCGCTCTGCCGCCTGGCGGCCTGCTCGGCACGATTCTAGCAGGGGGATTGCGCGCGGCGTTCGGTCCGATCGGCGCGAACCTGGTTTCCATGATGACGCTATTGACCGCTCTGTTCCTCACCACCAGCTTTTCCTTCCGCACCGCCGGACATTGGCTGAAGAAGCCGATGGCCAGCGACGGTTACGTCGGCCAGTTGATCGCGCGCGCAAAAGATTGGCGCGAGGCCCGCGAATCGGACCGCCTGCGCAAGCGCGTCGAAGAGATAAAAATCGCCGGACGCCCTCCTGTGCAGCAGCAGCGCGTTTCAACGAAGGAATTGGCGCACGAAGAGGATGAGGACGAAGAAGAGGACGACGAGAAGAATTCGAAGGTCGAAGCGCGCCGCGGCGGGCCGGCCGTAATCAAGTTCCACGAGAACGAGCCTGCTACGGCGCTGCCCGCGAAGAAAAAGGGACCCGAGCCGAAGATTGCTCTCGGCAAGACCAATTACAAACTGCCTCCGCCTTCCCTGCTCAGCAACGCCGAGCGCGGCGAGAAGATGGATGAGACCGAACTGAAAGACCGCGCTCGCGCTATCGAACAGAAGTGCATGGAGTTCGATATCGGCGGTCACATCACCCAGATCAATCCCGGCCCGGTGGTCACCACTTTCGAGTTCAAGCCCGAAGCGGGCATAAAGTACAGCCGCATCACTGGTCTCGGCGACGACTTGTGTCTTGCGTTGCAAGCCGAATCCATCCTGATCGAACGCATCCCCGGCAAATCCACGGTCGGCATTGAAGTTCCCAACGTGCATCGCGAGACGATTGCGCTGCGGGACGTGGTCGAGTCGCCGGAATTCAGCCATTCGCCCTCGAAGCTCACGTTGCCTTTCGGCAAGGACTTGATCGGCCGCATCCGCGCCGGCGACCTGACCCAGATGCCACACTTGCTGATTGCGGGCTCCACCGGCACGGGCAAGAGCGTCTTCATCAATTCCCTGCTGATGGGCATGCTGTTCAAATCCACGCCGGAAGAATTGAAACTTGTGCTGATTGACCCGAAGCAACTCGAGCTGGGGCTTTATTCGGATATTCCGCATTTATTCACGCCCGTGGTGACCAATCCCAAGGTCGCGGCAAACGTAATGCGCAACGCCACTCGCGAAATGGAGCGTCGCCTGAAGCTGCTGGCAGCACGCGGCGTGCGCAATATTGACCAATACAATCGCACATTCGAGAAGGGTCAATCGCTTTCGCTCTTCGACGGCGCCGAGGAAGACGAGCACAAGCCGCTGCCCTACCTCGTGATCGTCATTGACGAACTGGCCGACCTGATGATGGTGGACACGAACGGCGTCGAGGAATCCATCACGCGCCTGGCGCAAATGGCGCGCGCGGTAGGCATTCATTTGATTCTGGCGACGCAAAGGCCATCGGTGGACGTCATCACCGGATTGATCAAAGCGAACTTCCCTGCGCGCATTTCCTTCCGCGTCGCCAGCAAAGTGGACTCGCGCACGATTCTCGACGCCAACGGCTCGGAATCCCTGCTCGGCAAAGGCGACATGCTCTACCTGCCCGCCGGCTCTTCGCGGCTGCATCGCATCCACGGTCCGTACGTGAACGAGCGCGAAGTGGAAGCCGTCTGCGATTTCTGGCGCGACCAAGCACAGGCCATCTACAACGAAGAAATGCTGAAGCCTCCGAAAGACGAAAACGCGACCAGCGAAAGCAGCGCGGGAGGCGGAGGCGGTGAAGGCGGCGATGAAGTGGACGACGAGCTGTACCAGGACGCCGTGCGAGTGGTCTGCGACATGGGCCGCGCCTCAACGTCAACTCTGCAGCGCCGCCTGCGCATCGGCTACGGACGCGCCGCGCGCCTGATTGACCTGATGGAAAAAGACGGCATCGTCGGCCCAGCCGATGGCTCGAAAGCTCGCGAGGTCTTGAAGAACAGAAACTGGATGAAAGAGTACGACGATTCTGTGAAGTAAGCACGAGCCTGGGAGTTTGCTTCGCGGAGCAAGATCCGTACGTGAGCGGCCGCCAGCTCGGATATTCGGTGCGGTGGCCGAAATCTGTTCCGCTGAAAGTCCCAATCTACGGTGCAAGTACCTTCTGCTGTAGACCGTTTTCGTTTGTCACACCGCGCGAATTTCCGTAGAATTATTCGACCCACCGGTGCCGAGGTAGCTCACCGGTAGAGCGCGGCCCTGAAAAGGCCGGCGTAGCCAGTCCGATTCTGGCCCTCGGCACCATCCCAACCGCGCAGTGAGTCTCCGTCACCCAGACACCACACCGCTTCCGCAGCAAGCGACCGCTCTGGAAATACAGCGGCTTCGGCATCGAAATGCACAGCAGTGCCGATTATCGTAAGGTCCAAGGACAGCTGCAAAGATCCAGGAAGCAGATATCGGTTCGCGGACTCAACCGAGACTGCCATCACGATCTGAAGAACCTGTTTAAGAGTGCCGCGACCATTGCTTCCGTCAAACCGGGTCCGTTCCAGGAATGCTACGCAGCCTGGGTGGCCAAAGGGATGAGGCCGGAGATGGCGCGCCTGACCCTGGCGCGAAAGATCGCCCCCATTGTCTTGATCGTCTGGAAGAGAGGAGTAAGCTTCGACGCCCCATATCTGAAATCACAAACAGCTTGAGTGTCTCGGATCGAGTCCGCTCCATCTCTGGGGATTTCTCTGGCGGTGGCTGTCAGGATCTCGAGACACTCTGGTTCGAGAGCGAGTCCCAGCCGATTAGTTAGGCCCTGCGTGCTTCGGGCACCGAGTCTCCCAGGCGACCCTAGGCCCTCTCGGACAACCAGAAAAAGCTATGGGCCACGAGTCCCGGATAGAACCATGGTCGCCACAATTGACCGCATTCTGCTTTGCTGGTTTCGGAACGGACAGGCTTCGTTGCGCAGAAGCGATGAAAACCGCTGGTAGAGAAAACCCCAATCGCTGGGCCAAGGTGTCCAGCAACCGAGCACATGGTGCGGACGGTCAGAACAGATCCTGCTCCATCCAGTGGGCTGCGAAGCAAGAAAAATTCCGGCCGATGCGGAAGTGTTTTTTCTTGACTTCCCCTCTCCAGAAACCTCTTCACGTTTGTGCGAGTGTGATTTGGAAGCCTAGTTTGCTTGCTTTCTTTTTGAGGAATTCGATCTGTTGTCGGCGGTATCTGTGCTCATAGTACTCAGCACCTTTGTCCACGTATTGCTGACCAAACTGCAACATTCGATAGACCAGCCGGGCAAGCCGGTGGGCCATGGCCGTGATGGCTTTGGGAGCACCGAGCTTAGTGCGCAGTCGTCGGTATTGCGCACCGAGGTAGGTGCGGCTGCGCATCAAAGTGACGGCAGCCATCCGCAACGCTGTGGCCGCGCGATTGGCCACACGCCGGGTCCCTCGGGACAGCACTTTGTCTCCGCTGGTGCTGTTGTCCGGGCATAATCCCAGCCACGAAGAAAAGTGCGCCTCGGTTTTCCACCGGCCCATGTCCAGCCCCACTTCACTGATTAAAGTTTGGGCTACCATCACGTCGATGCCATCGATCCGCGTTAGATCTACTCCCGTGATGCGTCGCAACTCGCCGTGAAGCTCAAATCGCGGAGCATTCTTGGCCGGCTTTGACTTCTTCCTCTTGGCTTCCGTTTCGGTTGCCTGGGGTGGAACCGTGCCTACGAAGCTCGCCAGATGCTTCTGCAATTGCTGGTCGCACTCGGCAATCCGTCGCTGATAGGTATCGTACATCTCTACTTCCTGCTGCAATACAAACAGCAGCTCCGGGCGCCAGTTGCCCTCCAGACTTTTGGCAACTTCCTCTCGACTGGCATGAATTCGCGGATCACTAAGTTCCGCTAATTTCTGCGGATCGCGTTCTCCGGCCACCATCGCTCGAATGATGGTTTGTCCAGTCAGACCACTTACGTCGCTGATCACATTCGCTATTTGGACATTCATCTGCATCAAAGCTTTCTGCATACGTTGAATGCACGTCGCCGCCCCCTGCACATGCTCTCCCCGTTGTCGCCAGTAAGTACGAAGGACGCGAATCTCCGAAGGTGGTTGGAAAGAGTTGTTCAACAATCCGTAGGTATGCAATTTCAGCAACCACTGGCTCTCCTGCACATCGCTCTTGCGCCCCGGTAGGTTCTTCGTGTGTCGAGCGTTGACCAAATACACATGAAAACCACGCTCTTCAAGAATTCCGTAGATGGGGATCCAATACACTCCGGTGGACTGCATAGCCACGGTCTTCACTCCGCACTGCTGTAACCAGTCCGCTAATCGATACAAATCCGCCGTGAAACACTCGAAACGTCGCACGGGTTCCAGATCACGGTCCGGCCGCACTGCGACGTAATGTGCGCCATTTCCTACATCGATCCCCGCCGCTTGCGGATGGACTACCTCTAGTCCCGGGTCCTCGGACTGCAACCGCCGCGCCCACTCCTTTCTCTCCTTCCGGTTCCTCCACAGTTTCTGGTTTGCCATCACCATCCCTCCTCAGCGAAAGATGGGATCCGGTTCGGCCCGGTGACGATAGGTTGACAAACCTCTCCAACGGGGTCAAAGGACCATCAGGATCGATAATCCTTGCCACCATGCCAGCGATCGCCAGTACCGGAGCCATGCTTTTATCCGGGCACAAAGCACCAATGGGGGTTCGGCCTTAGCTTGCCGAACCGAATCCGCGATTGGATTTTCCAGAATTGGGGAGCTCGAAACAAGTTTCTGGCACCAGTGACTGTGCCGTAGACGCAGTCAACTGCTTTTATAGCCTTACCGGGAGTTAGCCGGACTATCGGTATAATCAGTCTTCTCGTGGCGATGTCGAGTGCTCTCTTGTCAGGTCGTGAGCAGATTCATGAACGCTTCATCGAAACGTGGCTGCTAACCATCGTGGGAAGAGGCAGAGTGTTCATGATGGATGACCTGCACACCGGTGAAAGTTGGAGACCGCGTGAGTGCTGGATTCAAGATGGTTTGGAAGCATTGCGATTGAGCTTGCTTTGAGCCCGCTCGATCCGATCGAAGTTCCTACCTCGCAACCCCCGCTGGCCGATTCCAGCAAGCGGCTGCTGCCGTGGTTGATCGCAGTAGCATTTTTTATGGAGTCGCTGGACACCACGATTCTCAATACCGCGGTTCCGGCGATCGCAGCGGCGCTCCATGTTGCTCCGCTCAGCATGAAGTCGGTGCTGGCAAGCTACACCTTGAGCCTTGCGGTTTTCATTCCGATCAGTGGCTGGATGGCGGACCGGTTCGGAACGCGACGTGTCTTCGCCTCCGCGATCGGCATATTCACGCTCGGATCATTTCTTTGCGGCATGTCGAGCGATATTCACGTGCTGGTCGCATGCCGCATCCTGCAGGGCTGCGGCGGATCCATGATGGTGCCCGTCGGCCGGCTCACCTTAGTGCGGACGTTCGCCAAATCCGAGCTGGTTCTCGCGATGAGCTTCGTCTCCATCCCCGCATTGATTGCGCCGATGCTCGGACCGATCGCCGGCGGCCTGATCGTCGGATATTTTCAATGGAGATTCATCTTCTTCGTGAATATTCCGATTGGCCTCGTTGGCTTGTACTTGATGTACCGCCATGTGCCCGACTACCGCGAACACACCGATCCTCTCGACGTGGCCGGGCTGATTCTTTTCGGGTCAGGCGTCGCGCTGCTTTCGTATGTGCTGGAAGTGTTTGGCGAGCACACGCTGAGCGCGCTTGAAATTCTGGGGCTTTTGGGCGTTTCCATCGTTCTGTTGGCGGGCTATGGATTTCATGCCACCAGAACCGCGCATCCAGTGCTGCGTCTTGCGCTATTTCGAATTCGCACGTTTCGCGCGGCGGTGACCGGCAGCTTTGTGACCCGCCTGGGCATCGGCGGCATTCCATTTCTCTTTCCGCTCCTATATCAGGTTGGCCTTGGATTCACGCCGATTCAATCCGGCCTGCTGCTGATTCCGCAGGCCATCGCCTCGATGAGCCTAAAGCCGGCGATGCCGCGGATCCTGGCCCGATTTGGCTACCGCGCGGTGCTGGTATCGAACACGCTGCTCATGGGCGTGCAGATTTTGCTTTTTGCTCACATCGGGAAGGGCACGCCGGTGTGGCTGATCGTCATCGAAGTGTTTTTCTTCGGGTTCTTCACGTCACTGCAATATACGAGCATGAACACGCTTGTCTACGCCGACGTTAACGAGGAACAGGCGAGCAGCGCGAGTTCGATCGCGAGCACCGTGCAGCAGATGTCCGTTAGTTTTGCCGTGGCTGCGGCATCATTGGTGACCGCGTTCTTCCTTCCCGATCGCCATACTTCCAGTGCCCCACAATTCATTCACGGCATCCACCGGGCATTCCTTGTGCTGGGCGGAATGACCATCCTCTCCACGATCGTTTTCCGCGAATTGAAACGAGGCGACGGCGAAGCGGTGAGCCAGCGGAAGGAGTTACACGCCGGGTAGAACAGGCCTGTTGAAAAGAACGAAGGCGATTGCGGTACATCTCCGGTAACGCACTTGAGCGCGTTAGTCTGGACAATCCACATCGCCCCTAGCAAACCCACGTGTGATCCAGAGGCTGGTATCAGCGGCTCAGCGGCGCGATTTGCATTCGGTAAGGTCTGGCTATCTGGCCCGAACGGACTGAAGCGATGGCCGTCGCAAGGTTCTGCGCCATCTTGTTGTTGGGGTCGAGTTTCAGCGAATCCTGGACGGCAGATTCGGCTTCCGTTAAACGATCCGCGATCAACAAGGCCAGAGCATAGTCCGCGATTAGGCGGGCAGAGGCTGGAGTTCTCTCCATCATCTCGCGGTAGACTTGAACGGCTTCGTCACCTTTGCCAAGAGCGAGGCACATATACGCGAATTCGTGGCCGACTTTCGTTTTCTCAAAAGCGTATCCACGACGGAACGCGGTGTAAGCAGGTTCAAGCTCCCGCAGTCCTCGGTGCGCTGTCCCCAGGTACCACAGTGCATTCCAATTGACGGGACAAAACTCAAGTACGCGCTCGATCATCTCTATCGCGCTTTGCAGCTGCTTTCGAGCAGCACCGACCAAACGCGGCTCATGCAGTTTGTATCCAGAATACGGCGCGATTAAATTGCAGGCGGTTTCGTAAATCTCATTGCAATTGCTAGCGTCGACGGGCGGTTGCGACCATTTCCAGAACTGCCACCATTGCCGTTGAGGGCGAAAAGGACGGGCGACGTAGCACCGCTCGCCGGTTACTTTGTGGCGATAGACATCAACCCGCCCCCTTGTCTTCAAAACAGTCAAATCCCATGACCTGCGGAATTCCGAAAGGTCAACCAGTTGCATTGCGGCCGGTTCATCTAAAAGGCGTTGTGGAATGTACAGATCCCCGCGATCCGTCCCGGCCAACCACGCCGCCGGATGGCCGTCAAACAGTCCGAGCTGCACCCAATCGCAGGGATGCCGGAAGCCCATTCCTTGGACGACCAACGCGATCTCAGTCCATGACTCCTCTGCGGACTGAACGAGCCCATCAGCAACGAGCTGGACGATAAAACGCTGCGCGTCCGCTTCTACCATGAATCCAACTCGGCAAAGCGTGCCGTCTGTGCAAAGCAGCGGGCTTGGACGCGACCGACCGAAAGAATGAACTCCGCCAGCAAGGCGTGCTTCCACCGTTGCATTGCGAAAAATGACGCTGCAAGCACCGGCGTAGACTGCCATCAGCGCCACACTCCTCTACGGGCAGATTCACATTTGATGGAAACGCTAACACAGGGCCGGAGACGACGCTATCCTGATGAACGCGCTATCTCTAACGACGACGGCGGTTGCAAGAGTTTTTTGTGTTTCATATTAATGCATGAGAGCACACTTCTTTGTCGGCGCACGAACCGCGTCTGTTTCGGTCTGTTCTGTTCATCGGTGTCACCCTAGCCTGCCCAGTCCGTTTGCGTTCATCAACTCAGTGTTGCCCACCAAACATCTCTTCGATCACCATCGACCATGATGAAGTATTCGAACTCCCTCCTTCGCAAGGGAGGCGGGTAGCCTAATCAACCGGCCGGTGACTTTTTGCACCATAGGGCGTTTCTGGCATCCCCGCACAGGCCGCACTGCTTTTCTGCTGCTTCTGTCCGCGACGACAGAACTCGTTGTACTCAATCTGATCCCGCAACATGATCCATAGCCGGATCCCCAGCTTGCGCGCCACCGCCACGCTCGCCTTCCCCAAACCTTTCTGGACTAATTTGCGGCGGTAAAAACGCTGCAACTCCGGATCCCGGCGTACGGCATGCGCCCCCGCCTCACCCCAGAGAAAGCGCAACAGCGGATTACCTTGTTTACTCAACCCACCCAGCCGCTGGCGCCCTGCACTGGAATATTCCCGCGGAATCATCCCCACATAACTAGCCAGAGCCTTGCTGTCTGCGAATCGTGCAGGATCGCCCAGAAACACCTCGGTCGCCAGCGCCGTGACCGGTCCCACTCCGGGATGGGTCATCAACAATCGTGCTCCGGCTCGTCCGCCAGCCTGTTCCTCGACTCGTTGGTTTAGTTTCTCGATCTCCGCTTCGAACTTCGCGTACAGCACCTGCAACTCGCTCCGCCGATAGGCGGTGGGCGGCGCCAGCGGCAACGATGCGATCGTGTTTTGTCCGTCCTGGCTCCACCGAGAGGGACCTCGTCGTAGACCATTGGCCAAAGCAATTGACTGCAGCGCATTTTGGATGCGCGTCCGCAGGCGCACCCACTGATGGCGGTGCCGCAACAAAGACCGCAGATCTTGTAGCTCCTGCGAAGGCATCCAGATCGTCGGAAAGCGGTTTTCCACCAGCAGCTTCAGAAGCAAGTCCGCATCACGCCGATCGTGTTTCTGCTTCCGGGGCTCGGCCGCTCGAATCGTCGCCGGATGACCCACCCGGCATTCGATTCCCAGCTCCTCTAGGAGGTTCACAAACCACTGCATCGATCCCGTGGCTTCGATCCCCACGCACACCGGGCGTGGCAGCGTGGAATAAAACTCCCGCACGTTGTTCTCTTCGTGCGTCAGAGTCAGATTCACGACCTCTCCCGTTGTGGTGTCCAACATCGCCAGGGTTTGCTGGCGAGCGTGCAAAGCGCATCCTATAATTCGCATCTCGGCCTCCTTCGGTCCGAGCACTGTTAGGGCGAACACCGAACAGTTTACTCGGGCCGTCGCGAGGCCGACGTCGTTATGGCATCAACCGGACATTTGAAGTATCGGTTCTATCCTCGGTCGAGCGGGCGAGTCTAGTTTAACTTTTCGATACGAATTCCAACCGACAATTCCAGCATTGCGGTCTCACGCTATACTCCGATTAGCTGCTGCCCAGGACTCTGTGCTCGGAGGAGTCAAATCACAATGCGAAAATTCTGGATCTTGGCTTGCCTTTTGGCTATGCCTTCTGTCGTTTCAGCTCAATGGGAGAACTTGAACACGCTGCAAGCGGGCCAGAAAATTCAAGTGGTTGAAACCTCGAAGAAGGACTCCGGAACGTTCTTGAGTGTGTCGGACAAGGAAATCTCACTACAAGAGAAGTCAGGCGCGCAGAAAATCCAGAGGCAAGACGTTCGCAGCGTCAAACTTATGGAGAATAAGCATCGTTTGCGCAACACCCTCATCGGCGCCGCGGTGGGCGCCGGAGCGGGTGCCGGTATCAGCGCGGCGGCGTGGGAACCCCATGGATTCGTTGGAGGCAGAGGAACCGGAGCCGCGGTTGGCGCGGTGATTGGCGCAGTGGGCGGGGCCGTAGTAGGAGCAGTGTGGCCGGGCCACGAAACCATTTACCGAGCCCCATAGATTCGGCTTCTAGTCCCATGCCAGAGCCCGATAGTCAGTTGTCCTATAACGCGACTAAACACTCGCTTGCAGGAAGAACGGACTCATGCACTGCGTCATCCCGGGAAATTGAAACGCACGGGCGGCAGATGTACAATTTCTGAACCGTCCGCAACAGATGTGAATTTCATCAAAGATGTCGACATTTAATTCGAGTTCATGGACATCGCTGCTGATCTCCGAGAGTATGTCACAGGACGCCGCCACTCAAAGCAAGAGCAAGCCTTGTTGCGCAGAATCCGTACATTGCCCCAGTCGCAGCGGATGGAGATTTTGGCTCCTCTTCTGGGTCTCAAGGGATCGGTCGCGCTGGTTCTCGCAGACCGTGCGCAACTCTCTCGTGGTGATTACCTTGCGATTCTAAAACGAGGCTTGGCCGAGGCGGACGCTAGCTCCATAAAGTTCTGGCTGGAAGCCACGGTCCGCCATCTTGGTTGGAGAAAAGTCTTTTCGGTTTTGCGCGGCATGGCGGCCCCATGGCCTTGCGCCGGTGCGTCCGCCCTCTACCATGTGCCCTTTATCTTCCTCGACGTCTATCCTTTGCCTCCATCGTTAAAGCAAGAGTTTGTTGAGCTTCTAGAGTTGTATGACCGAGAAAGGCCGCTTCCATACCTTCCTGACGGCTGGAGAAAACTCGCGAAGACCAACCGAAAGTTTGTTTTTGTGTGGGACGGCCGCCAGGTGGCGTCGAGCGAAGGCGAGGATAAGACCTAACGAGAGAATGATGGGATCCATGGCAGCCGAGTCCCGTGGCCGCCTCAATGCCTGATTAACGCTGCCAGCTCAACCGGTCGATGCAACACCATCCAGTGCGTTGATTCGACGTTGCTTCCGCGGGAGAAACATCTCTTTGGCTGTATTCGGTCAAAACCTAGCCAGGGCAGCGTTGCTGCTGGTCTAACCCTAGCAAGCGATTTTGGCTTTTGTTTTCAATGCCAGCGGGGTTCTAGCTTAGTGTTGCGTCGACCCATTGAGACCACCCCGGGAACCGGAAAGGTAGTTGCTTGCGGTCAATCTCGGTGCTAAGGCCCCTCCCATCTTTGGACAGAGCTGCGAGAGACTGACGCTGATTCTGTGGCTTCTCGTATTCAACATCTTCATTCACTATGGCCGTCTGGTGACGTAGGCGTCGTGCCATCTGCTAATCCATTGCGTGCGCACGTCGGGCGCCAAGTCGTGACCTTTCGCAGCATAGTGCACGATGAAAACGACATCCTTCTCATAGATCGCGCGAGCGATTTCGTACTGTTCCACGCTCGTCTGGGCCTCGTCGGGAGCGCTCCCGCAGGGTTTCGTTAACTGCCATTCGTACAATATGCTGTTTTCGTCTTGCGCGATCGTGTTCCACACCGTCGCACCGGGGCATTCCTTCTCGCGCAGCGCCTTTAGCGCATCGAGATATTGTTGCGGGGACGGAGGGTACGCTTTCCGTCGTCCAGACTGGTACGTAAACAGTTCTTTCCAGCTGTTGATGTTGTCCCCCTTACGAACAAACTCGAAGAGCGCGGCATGATGCGCGTCCGATGTGTTTGCCAGCTGCCAATCCGCCCCATGCGGGCCCAAGTCAAAGTGCAGGGCATATGGGGCCACGTCGAATTCCATTTTCTTTGAGGCATCTTGGGCTGTGCCTCGAGGGACCTCAATCCAGAAGAAAATGAGGCACAGCGAGATAGTCGCGGGAATCGACTTTTTCATGGCCGGATTGTGGGTGCATTCTGGACGCTTGTCAATTGAATCCGCCGAAGCATGACGGAGCAATTATCACTGGGCGGCAGAACGGCGAAGTCCTGGTAAACGCGCAAACCGGACAAGTCGTTTTTCAAGTTTCCGGTTACGCTAACCGGGCATGACGCTCGTCGTTATCGCACGTCAAACGCACGCGCCGTAACGGTATCGTGCAGCGTCGCATATTTCACCAGCGCACCCTGACCGCAGTGGATGAATGCCTCAGTA
The DNA here is from genome assembly GCA_963804625.1 of uncultured Acidobacteriota bacterium. GTDB lineage: Bacteria > Acidobacteriota > Terriglobia > Acidiferrales > UBA7541 > Palsa-295. Next base: position 39,567 of record CAWDRJ010000006.1, read on the forward strand.
CGTTCGTGCGCGGCTAGAGCCGCCGGTGAAGCCCAATGCTCCACGACATAGAACTCCAGATCGTCATCAATACCACGGTAGATGTCGTAACGGAGATTTCCCGATTCTTGCCGGGACGCAGAAGCAAGCGCGCGAAACGCCGCGATGGCATCGTTGATGTGTGCCTTCGCAAAGCGAAAAATCGCGACATGAAAGATCTCGTCACCGCCAGCGGCGGTACCCTCTCGCGAGGATAAGGCCGCGGCGACAACCAGTGTCAAGAAACTCATCCGAGATAGCATTCAGGACCTCCGGCCGTTGTCTCCACTCAATCATACGTATACCTCAAGTCCTGAGTAACGCCCTTACCGTACAAGTGGGTAATGCCGACGGACTACTGTCGTTTATGCCACCACTCGCGAAGGGACTGACAGCGACCCGCCGAATCCAAGGAGATCAAGAAAATGCCGTCCAGTTTCGTTTCTAGGCCAGGTGGCACGCGGACAAAGGACGCCCACCATCTGGCGACGCCATATTCCGCAGTGATTGCGACGATCTCATAGTCAAACTGAATTCTTTCTTCGGTTCTTGTTACGCCGATCCAATAATCGTAGATTGCGGCTCGCCCACGCAGGGGTTCATCGAACGGCGTGATTTGATAAGTGGCATCGTCTGCGTACAGCGAGACGGCGGCTTCGGGGTCACGTCTCGTCCATGAGCTTCGATAAGAGGCTAGCCAATGTTTAAAGGTTTCTAGGTTCATTTGTTAAAGGCTGCCATCTGTTCTGGCAGACTACTACAGTTCCAGGGAAACAATTCGGGTTCTCGGAACGACTCGCCTGGTAAACGCGCTACTCGGACAAACGAAGCGCTACTTCACATCTGTGGAGTCGAGATGTGGCGCGGTGGGTTAGGTGCGGCCTATCTGTTGCCGGCCCTTTCGGCTGCCGGTGCCTCGATAGCCACACCATGCTTCCGTTTCCACATCCCGCTCATCGAACCGGACGGGCCTGTTTCAGGCATCCGGCTCTCGGAGAAAGTTTCACGAGGTCGCCCACGGGAAATTGCGCGTCCGCTCGGTAAGACAGACGAGGCCCAGCACTTCGTGCAGTGATGTCTCCGGAAACCGTTGGGCTGCCGGCCACACCAGTTTGTGCTTGGCACACAACCACTGAAGCAGCCTTTTACGAGCGTGTTGCTCCACCGCCCGATAGGCCGTGCTGACTGGCCCGAGACAGAAGTAGTTGGCCCATCCAATTATCGTGCGGTTGAGCTTCGCTACCACGATCTCGTGGTCCAGTAGGGTTTGATCCCGTCCAGTCGCTTCGCTAATCGTCTCGCAGATGCGGATCACCCGCTTCTTCGAGGGCACCGTACCAAGGTACGCGCGTCCTGTCTTCAGCGAATAGCACCGACCAAACGTGTAACCCAGAAAGTCGAACTTCTCTTCCGGCAGTTTGCAGACCCGCGTCTTCGTTTCATTCACCGTCAGCTTCAGCTTCCTCATGATGTCTCGCATCATAGTCAGCGCCTCTTCCGCTCGACCACGGCAGCAGATCACCAGGTCATCCGCGTAGTTAACGATGTAGGCAGCAAGACGCTTCTCGTGCCCGAGCTTCTTCCACCCCAGCACGAAGCGACGCATGTACAAGTTGCTGAGCAACGGGCTGATCGGAGCTCCTTGCGGAGTTCCCTTTCCCTCATCCCGATTGCGCGTACTCCGATGCGTATTCCCTTTCTCGTCGGTCTCCTCAACCGGAACTTCCAGCCACATCTTGATCAAATGCAGCATCGCTCCGTCGACGATCCTTCGAGCCACCGACTTTAAAAGCTCGGCATGTGGAATCGAGTCAAAGTAGCCGCTTAAATCGGCGTCTACAATTTGTCCATGTCCGGTGTTGAGCAGCTGGTGGACCTGCCTCACGGCATCCAACGCGCTGCGCTCTGGCCGATAGGCATATTGCTCCGGCTGCAGATCGGCCTCGAAGATCGGTTCGAGCACCAAAACTGCCGCCGTCTGGGCCACGCGATCTTTGATCGCGGGCACTCCTAACGGTCTCTGCTTTCCGTCCGGCTTGGGTATCCACACCCGCCGCACGGGCTGCGGTCGATACGTTCTACTTTTCAGCTCTTGCGTCAGTTCGTCCAACCACTTCTGCACCCCGTACTCTTCGATGTCCTCAAAGGTCTGACCATCTACTCCTGCTGCCCCGCCATTGGCTTTGCAACATTCATAGGCGAACGCCAGCACGTCTTCTCGGTACACTTTGTCGTACAGGGCATAGAAGCGAAAGTTGGGCGATCCCTTCGCTTTGTCGTGCAACGCCGTCTGCAACTTCTGAACACTGCATGGAGTTGTTAGGCTCATCGCCAATCCCTCGGTCCTTTGTTGCTTCTTGCGTTTCCTTGCAACTGAGGCTCCTTCCCTCTACCGGAGTTACCCGGAAGCTGTGAAGAAACTCTCTGAATTTCAATCTTGCAAAATAAAAAGTCTGCCGTAAGCTCGCGGCATGAGCCAAGAAAATGCAACCAGCAAACAGCCTTTGCTTCGCTACGTGAACCGTCAACAGATGAGCTGGCGCGCAGTGGATGTCGACCAGTTAATCAGCGAGGACCATCCCGCACGCGCTATCTGGACGTTGGTCGGACGCTTGGACTTGCGCCGGTTCTACGAAAACATCGAGAGCAGCGCGGAGGAAGGCGGGCGGCCGGCGATTGATCCGCAACTGTTAATCAGCCTGTGGGTGTACGCCTACAGCCGTGGAATCGGATCGGCCCGAGAGATCGAGCGGCGGTGTGAATACGATCCAGCGTTTCAATGGCTGACGGGGATCGAAGCGGTGAACTATCACACGTTGGCAGATTTCCGGGTGGAGCAAGGGAAGGAGTTGCCTCAGTTGTTCAGCGATTTGCTGGGGGTGTTGAGTGCGGAAGGCCTGATCACTCTGGAAGAAGTGATGCAAGACGGGACGAAGATTCAAGCTCAGGCGAGCGGTAAGACGTTTCGTCGCGAGAAGACTCTGCGGGAACATGTGGAGCGAGCGCGACTGCAGGTGGAGGCGTTGCGAGACCCGCTGGCGGAGCCGGCGGTGAATGGGCGCCAGCGAGCGGCGCGAGAAAAGCGAGAACGCTTGGAACAGGCTTTGGTAGAACTGGAAAAGTTGCGCGAGACGAAGAAGACGGCGGAAGAAAAACGCGAGACACGCACGAGCACCAGTGATCCCGAGGCGCGTGTGATGAAGCAGGCCGGCGGCGGTTTTGCGCCGAGTTACAACGCGCAGATATCGACGGATGGAAAACACGGATTGATCGTAGCCGTGGATGTCACTCAGGCTGGGAACGACTGCCATCAGCTGGTGCCGGCGGCGGAGCAAATCGAACAGCGGTGCGGGCGAAAACCGCTACGGATGGTGGCGGACGCAGGTTACACCAGCCGGGAAAACATCCAGGAGCTGGCCGAGAAGAATATTGATTTCGTGGGGAGCCTGGCGGACAACGCTGCCAAAGCCAGAACTAACCAACAGCGGTTTGCGGCGACGCAATTTGTGTATGAGGCTGAACAGGACCGCTACATCTGTCCTGCGGGTAAGCCGTTGCTCTACGAAGGCCGTGACGAGCGTGGCGGCATCAACTATCTCAAATATAAAGCGGCCGCGGAGGACTGTAAAAACTGCTCATTGCGAGCGGCCTGCTGTGGCGGCAATCAAAAGCACAGCCGATCGATTGTGCGCAGTAGGGAGAGTCCGGTGATGAACGCGTTTCGGGAGAAGATGGCCACCGAGCAAGCTCAGGCTGTCTACCGCCGCCGCGGACCCATCGCCGAGTTCGTGCATGCTTGGATTAAAAGTAAGCTGGGACTGCGGCAGTTTCATGTGCGGGGTTTGAGCAAGGTCCGAGCGGAAATGTTGTGGGTGTGTTTCACCTTCAACGTGCAGCAATGGATCCGTCTCGGCCGAGCACCCGCAATGGCTCTCGCGAATTGAGCAAGTAGGAATCCCGGGTGACCGCGCCGGGAATAAATATCAACACAACAGTCGACCGGCGCTTCGCTGGATGCGTTTTTTCACAGCTTCCCGGCTTCATCGGTACTACGAGCCTCTCCGCCATCCCCGTCGGCCCGGCCGGTCTCTCGCGAGTTGCCAGTTGATCCAAAACCGCGATCACCGCTGGGACTTCTCGTGTTGCGTATGGTCCCCTTTGCTTGCATGCCGTCGCCAATACCCCGGCAGGTCGGATGGAACTTGTTCGCTCGTACTATTCCATTCGCTTCGGCCTTCCCCGAAACCGGGGCGGGTCAGCTCCTGCATTAGTCTTTTCGAGGCCTGCTCAGCGTTTACTCACGTTACGGCCTGCATGCTCGCCGAGTCGCCCATGCGACCTTCTACACCGAAGGCTTCAGCAGCTTCGTTGCCTCCGCCGCTGCTTCGATTGCTACCGGGTGGAGCGAACCAGTTCCCGGGCGGGTTTAACTCCCGCTGTGGACCACCGCCTTTTCACGACGCACCCGGTAACGCGACGCAATATAAAAGGGCGCCCCTTTTGGAGTAGGGTTTGGGTGGTTGCCTCAACCCCTACAGAAAGGAACGCCCTCAATGGATAGCAAAAAGTATATCGGTATGGATGTGCATAAGGAAAGCATTTCGATTGCGGTGAGGAATGGTGCGGGAAAGATCGTGATGGAATGCGTCATCGAGACGAAAGCGAGCATGATCCTGCAGTTTATCGAGGGGCTGCGCGGAGACTTGCAGGTCACGTTCGAAGAAGGAACCTCGGCGGCCTGGTTGTACGACTTGCTGAAACCCCATGTCACGAAATTGGTGGTGTGCGATCCGCGAAAGAATGCCTCTATGAGAGAAGGCAACCAGAATGACAGGATCGACGCGCGTCGGTTGGCTGAGCTGCTGCGCCTCCATCATCTCCACCCCGTCTATCACGGGGAACACGGCCTCCGCAGCCTGAAGGAACTGGTGCGCAGCTATCTCACCATCACCAAAGATCTCGGACGGGTCATGACGCGGGTGAAGGCCATCTATCGCAGTTGGGCCATTCCTTGTAGCGGCAAGCAGGTCTATGCACCGCGCCATCGGGCCGAGTGGCTCGGGAAGATCACGGAACCGGGAGTGCGCCGGCGGGCCGAGTTTTACTACCAACAACTCGATGCGCTGCGGACGGTGCGTCAGCAAGTGCGCCGGGAGCTGTTGGCAGAGGGCCAGAAACACCAGGCTTGGAAACGGCTCCGCCAGATTCCTTCGATCGGTCCGATCCGGTCCGCCGTACTGCTGGGTATTCTGCAGACCCCGCACCGTTTCCGCAGCAAGCGGCAGCTGTGGAGCTACAGCGGATTTGGCATCGAGACACAAAGCAGCGCCGATCACCGCAGTGTCAACGGGCAGCTCGAACGAGCGAAGAAACAGAGCTCCATTCGCGGACTGAACCGCAACTGCAATCATGACCTGAAGAATCTGTTTAAGGGTGCGGCCATCGTGGCCTCGAGCAAACCGGGTCCATTTCAGGAGTTCTACACAACTTTGCTGACCAAGGGCATCCGACCGGAGATGGCGCGTCTGACCTTGGCCAGGAAGATTGCCACCATCGTGTTGATCGTGTGGAAGAGAGGAGTGTGCTTCGACGCCCAACATCTGAAACCACAAACAGCTTGAGCGTCTCTGATCGAGTCCGCTCCATCTCTGGATATTTCTCTGGCGGTGGCCGTGGGGTTCTCGAGACACTCTGGTTCGAGAGCGAGTCTCAGCTGATTAGTTAGGCGCTGCGTGCTTCGGGCACCCAGTCTCTCACGCGACCCTAGGCCCTCTCGGATAACCAGAAAAAGCTATGGGCCACGAGTCCCGGATAGAACTATGGTCGCCAAATTTGACCACGTTCTGCTTTGTTGGTTTCGGAACGGACAGGCTTCGTCGCCAAGAAGCGATGAAAACCGCTGGTAGAGAAAACCCAAAGCGCTGGGCCCACGTGTCCAGCAACCGAGCACATGGCGCGGTGGGTCAGAACAGATCCTGCTCAATCCAGTGGGCTGCGAAGCAAGAAAAATTCCGGCCGCTGTGGAAGTGTTTTTTCTTGACTTATCCTTTTATAGTCACAATGGAATGACCGGCTCGATTCGCAGACGTGGGTTATGCTGCGAATCGGAAGATCTGCAGTACAGAGCCACAAGCGAAAGGAGCCGGTCGATGAAGAGAATAAAATTTGTGGGGTTGGATGTCCATGCCGAGACGATTTCGGTAGCTGTAGCGGAGCAGGGCGGGGAGATTCGGTCGCTGGGGGTAATACCGAATCGCGAAGAATCGATTCGGAAACTGGTGAAGAAACTGGGGCCAGTGGAGGAGCTGCGGTTTTGTTATGAGGCGGGTCCGACAGGCTACGCGCTGTACTGGCAACTGACTCGGATGGCGGCCAAGTGCGCGGTGGTAGCGCCCACCTTGGTGCCGGTGAAAGCCGGGGATCGCGTGAAAACGGATCGGCGGGATGCGCTAAAACTGGCGAGAAATTATCGGTCCGGAGAGCTAACGCCGGTGTGGGTGCCGGATGCGGCTCACGAGGCATTGCGGGATCTGGTGCGCGCCCGAGAAGCGGCCAAGAAGGATGAGCTTCGAGCACGGCATCGGTTGAGTAAGTTTCTGTTGCGGCATGGCCGGCGACCGCCGATAGGGGTGAAGGCCTGGACGATAAAATACCTGGAGTGGGTGACCCGGGGAGTGCATTTCGAACAGCTGGCCCAGGAAGCTACGTTGCTGGATTACCTGCACGAGGTGGAGCACGGGGCAGCACGCATTGCGCGGCTCGATGGTGTGATTACAGAGGCAGCGAAGAGTGCGCCGCCCCAGATGCGTGCCGTGATCGAGGCCTTGCAGGCGCTACGAGGAATCGCGCAGGTTTCAGCGGTGACGGTGGTAGCCGAACTGGGAGAGCTGTCCCGATTCAGCAAAGCCAAGCAGTTAATGGCCTACGGAGGAATCGTACCGAGTGAAGACTCCAGTGGAGAGCGCCTGCGACGAGGAAACATCACCAAAACGGGTAATGCGCACCTAAGGCGGGTGGTGGTGGAGGCCGCGTGGGCCTATCGACACCGACCGGCCATGGGAGCCAAGTTGCGCAAGCGGCAAGAGAAGGTCAGTGAAGAGGTCAAAGAGATCGCTTGGAAAGCACAACAGCGATTATATGAGCGGTATCGAAAGTTGCTCGCCAAGGGCAAGAACAAGGGAGTTGTAATGACGGCGGTAGGACGCGAGTTGCTGGGTTTTATCTGGGCCATCGGAATCCAAGTAGAAACAGCGCAGAAGGAGTCTCTGCAGCAAGCGGCATAACGTGAATTTATTCTGGGGTGAGAAGCTCGAAGGAGGCAGAGTGGGTAGTGGTCGAGGGGTACACGGAAAGGAGAATCCTCGAAAGTTCTATGCGGTAGGTCTTCGCACCGAACCCGCGTTTATAGTCCGAGGCAGCTCCCGACGGATCACGATTATGCGGTTTCGACCCGCGAATATCAGAGTGATCAGCCGTCGCGAAAACTACCTCGACCACGACCTGCGCTGCCTCCTAAGAGTGAGAAGAAGAACGAAGAAAACAGTTGCTCGTACTTGACGGGTCATTCCATATCAGAACTAATCAGGAGTTAGCAAATCTCTCGTACAATCCAACCGCCTTTTTACACATGCGAAAAGCGGACTGAGGAGCCGTCCACTTCCTAAGAGGCAGCCGCACCGACAAACCTCTGTACCCTCGCCTTGTTCATTCGCGTCATAGAAGTGCGGGCAAATTCTCAACGGGTCACACCACAAGGCAGGAAACACGCAGGGTAACAATGGCACTTCGTGAGGCGATGGCGTGGATCTACCTGAATTCCCTAAGGGGGAGAAAATGAGAACTGCGCTTATCTTTTTTCTTTTGGCGTTACCAGCTTGGGCGCAAGAGAAGGCAACCACTGACGCTACCGCGCCTGCCTGCGGACCGAACAACATCAAATTTGACGTCACGCAAGACAAATCCCCACACCCCGTGGCGCAGCCTGAGCCGGGCAAGGCGTTGGTTTACTTCATTCAGGACAAAGGCGCGCAGTCCTTCGGCATTGGAGGAAGTGTAGAGACCATGATCGGCCTGGACGGAACATGGGTGGGCGCGAATCGGAACAATTCCTACTTCTCCGTGTCGGTCGAGCCCGGAGAACATCATGCGTGTTCGACTGTGCCATTTTATTTGAAGGAAACCGTAGAGCTTGCGCATTTCACGGCGGAGGCTGCGGGAAAGGTTTATTACTTCCGTGTTCGAGTCATTCTCACGCGAGCCGGGACGCGCTACTTTCTTGCTCCGCTCGACAGCGATCAGGCCAAATACTGGATCGCCTCCTATCCACTTAGTGTGTCGCACCCCAAGAAGTGAGATGGGCGGGCGGCCACCTATTTTGGTTTTGAGGTGCTGAGCTTCGATTCCTCGACGCGATACTTACCCTCATCCTCGTTCAATTGCGAAAGCCCAAATATGGCGTTGTCGCGGGAGGCCACGGTGACTTGGGCCGCGAAGTAGTAGACGTGGCCCGGCTCGGCGGTAAAGGATGTCAGTTCGACATTCTTCTTCAAGCTTTTTAGGGACGATTGCCAACTTGCGCACAGGTGATGAACTCCTGGGTCCACTGTCAATGCGAAGTATGAGTTGCCGTAATTGGCACCCACCCACGCTCCGTCCATACCGAAACGGACTGTGGCGTACATGCCAAGGCCCATCATTTGGTTTTCGTTCTCGATAAAGACGATCTGTGCCTTGCCTTCTGCTGGCCCCGTAGGTCCGGCTTGGCTTTTCTGTTTTGACATCGAAATTGACGTTGTCGGCACCGCAGGAATCCGGCAAGGTAGCAGCCCGGGACCGCCCGGCACAGGCAAGAGATGCACAGAGAAAAAATGCCGGAAAACTCAGCTTCATAGGGATTCTCCTGAACATGGGACGCGCCAGCGACCGATGAGGTTACGCAAAAGGGCTCCCAACGCCGCATTGACGAATACATTCGGAAGAATGAGATGAGTCATAACGCCGTACTCGGACAAGTGAAGTGCTACTTCCGGTAACGTGACAAATCAGGAGTTACTGTTGTGACGGGGCCGTCTCTCAACGGGCGTTTCATACAGCGTTTCGTGCTACCTCATTGGAATCGGAGCCGAGCAAGCAAACGGACTGCGGTAAGGCTTGCGCTTGCGGCAACTTTCTTGTGTTCCGGCGATTGAAAAGCGTACGATGCGTCAGCCAGATTCAAATCGCTGACTCTGCCGTAATCGGGAATCCTGCAACACCAAGAAATAACTTTGGAGGGCTGAGATGAAGAGGTCGGTCGGGGCCCTTGCGTTCTTGTGTTTCATCCCGTTCAGCGGAGCGGCCGGACAACACGTGCAGAATGAAGGTCTGGTCCGCACACTAGGCCCAGAGTGGGTGTCTATGTATTACATTACGCGGGACCTCAGCTACGACGCCATCGAACTCGTCCGCAACGGAGACACCCTGACTGACTGGAGGGAGAAGGTGAGGATTGGAGATTCCCTCGAATCGAGCAAGCTCTCTGCGGAGGAGACATTGAACAAATGGACGGCGATAAGCGAGAAAAAATGTCCCGGTGCAATGGGACGGAAAGTGATCTCAAAAGATGACAGCAGCGTTTTGTTTGAATTGCACACAAACCCCTGCCTAAGTTTTCCTGAAGAATCCGAAATCGGAAGAATCATTATGGGGAAGTACAGCTGGTACGTTCTTGAATACCGCGCACGAGTACATGAGCTGGCGCCGGACACGCGGGCGCAATGGATCAAAACATTTTCGGATGCCACCTTCGATTCCGTCACCAGTTCCTTCGACTCAGCTTGGATGAGCGTAGATGTGGATGAGGTGATTCCCTTTGCCGCGGACAAAGCGATGGCCGCGCTGAAGCCTGCCATGGAGAGCCAGGAATGCCATGCGACGGCGGAGTCTGCCGGTCGCCTCGAATGCAAGCGCCCACGCGGACATACCTCTGCCGAGCATAGCGGGTATGGCGGTGAGAGCGTAACGGCGGTGCTGGAAACGCAGGGAGACAAGACGCACGTCGTCATCACGACCGGTCTCGGTTTTTACGGCCGGCTGGGAAAGAGGAACTATTCGACCCCGATCTACCAGGAAATGATTAGGAATCTGCAGAAAGGCCAGCCCTAAAACCAAATTCGGGCCAAACCGGAATCTCCTTATGACCAGCCAATAACGGAGCTGCCATGAAAAAGTTGATCGTGCTAGCTGCCTTCCTTTCTCTCGTTTCGTGGGCGGGAGCCACGGCGCCAGATTCCCAGAATGAAGTCCTGAACTTCAAAATAGGGGACGATTGGAAAGCTGTACGCCATTCCGACACAGGCAAGGGCCACTCGATCACGTACATTCGAGAAGGAGATGATATCGGTCACTGGAAAGAGATCTTTACCTACCTATATGGCGCTCGGAGGCGAGGTCTTCGGCCTCCCGATCAGGAATTCAGTATCCTGAAGCGAGACACGGAAAAGCAATGGCCAGGCCTAACGGACTGGAATGTAATCGCGCAGGATGAAAACAGCATTTTATACGAATGGCATACAAAATGGTCTGCCCGGACGCATGAAGAGTGGAACATCACGAGAATAATTCACACGAAGAACAATTGGTTTACGCTCATGTATGTCGCAAGAGTGCATGAATTGGCGCCAGATACGCGGGCGCAATGGATCAAAGCATTTTCGGACGCCAGCATCAGCACCGATTCCACCGCGAGTCCGGAGCGTTGAACCTATCCCGGTGGCAGCAGCCCGCGAAACCGTCCCTTGCCCGAAAGCAATCTCAGGGCCTGATTAACGCTAGTAATCTATCGGACGCGCGTTTTCACGAATCACTATAGTTGGGCGCGGTGCTCTGCGCGCGTTCGATAGACCCGTTTGGAGGAAGCCGCTGGCGTTTGCGGCGGATGCGGCAATGCTGGAGCTATGGGTTTTCTATCATGTAAGAATCAGTCAATCAAGCAAAGAGTAACTGAATCGAGATTGTGGTCCGCTCATGGAGCATGACGCGTGGAGTATTGCACGCGAAGCGTCCGCCGCGCAAGCGGCTTAGTCCAAACGCCCTTATCGTACATGTGAAGTTCTAGTACGGGAGATGATTGCATAACAACGTCGGCTCCCTAGACCCGAGTAGACTGTGGTTTGTCGAGGACCATAGGCTCGGGAGGAAGGAGCCGAACATGATGATTATAGGCGTAGATTACCACCCGAGCTTTCAAGCAATTGCATTTTGTGTCGAAGAGACTGGTGAGTGCGGTGAGCAGGAACTGAACCACAGTGATGGACATGCAGAGAAGTTCTATCGAGACCTGCAGCAGCAGGAATCCGCGTGCGAGTAGGAATGGAGGCGACAGGCTATTCACGCTGGTTCGAGCGGCTGCTGGCAGAGTTGGGTTTCGAGCTGTGGATCGGGGATCCGGCGGAGATCAAGGCCAAGCGAGTGAAGAAGCAGAAGTTGACCGAGAGGATGCTCGACTGCTACGGGCAGATGCTGGAAAATAACTTCCCGCAGATCTGGATACCGAGCCCGGAGAACCGAGATCTACGGCAACTGCTATGGCATCGGCATCGTCTAGTGCAGATGCGCACGCGGATCATGAATCAGTTGCAGGCGCTGGCCATGAACGAGGGCCATCGCTGGAAGAAAAAACTGTTCAGCGAACAGGGGCGAGTGCTGTTAGAGAGCTCACGTTAGCTCCCTGGGCCAGTCGGCGCCGGCAAGAGTTGTTGGAGCTGCTGGACCGCCTGAATCCGACGATTGAGGAGTTAACCACCGCCGCCGAACGGGAGAACTAGAAAGAACCCGAGGTTCTGCGACTGATGAGCCACCCCGGTGTGGGTCCGCTCACGGCACTGGCTTACGTGTTGATCATCGGAACTCCGACACGGTTTTCTCGTGGCAAGCAGATCGGCACCTATGTGGGGATGATTCCGAGTGAGGACTCCAGTGCTGGCAAGCAACGGCTGGGGCACATCAGCAAGCAAGGCAATTCCTTGTTGCGCTTCTTGCTGGTGGAGGCAGCCCAGGCGGCGGCGCAAGAGAATCAATCCGGAGTGGCGACGTCGCTACCTGCACCTGGCGATGCGTCGGCACAAAAGCATAGCCAAGGTAGCGATGGGGCGGAAGCTGGGAGTTCGCTTGTACTGGATGTGGCGGAATGGTTGTGAGTATTCGCGGTCTTTCGAGTTCGGTTCGTACGTGGGACAGCTCGGTACCGGACATGGTGTGAAGTAGACGCCTGAGCAGATGAATGGGCATCCCACTCCCCCTCCCGAGGGAGTTCGAAGAAGTAATCGTGGTCGAAGTTTTAATAGAAGAGATGTTTGGGTCGGATCGAATCCGACCGGAAGATTACAGACGAGCCGTGGTCATCGACGCGGGGCCAAAGAACACGACGAACAAAGACACTCTTCGAAGTGAACGGAGAAGTGCGCTCATAAATAGTTTGACAGAGTCGACGTTGTTAGAGATGTCCGGTAAGGCGGGTGGTCTCAATGGGTCGACGCAACACTTCTCTTGAAGTTTACTCGCAGGAGTGTGAAAACCTAAAGTTGGTCGTGGGCGTTGATTTAAGCGCTGCGCTACTTTGTTCCGATCCGACTGGGAATAGTCGGTACCGTTGTATGTTCTTCGGGAAGTATTGTCGTAAGAGCCCGTTTGTGTTTTCGTTCGAGCCGCGTTGCGGGGGTTTTTGCAGATCACCGAAGTAGACTTGCACATCCGTGGCCACCGTAAAGTCCTTGTGTTTCGCCATCTGCAGATCCCCCGGTCCCCGCGCTTTTGCTTCGCAGGGTAGCGGGAAGTTTACGAACGTGTTCTCAAGGCCCCCACAACCTCCGCGGTATCTCGGCTGGGTACCTGGATCAGCATGACAAAGCGCGAATGGCGTTCCAGCAAGGTCGCGATGTGACTGTTGCCTGAGCCGCGCAGGAGATCGCCCTCCCCGTGACCCGGAATGGCACGGTCCTCCACTTCCGCGGGCCTTGGGCAGATCACGAGATGGCCTCAGGGATTTGGCCCGCGCCAGTCTTTAAAGATACGAGAGTGCTGCGACCGGCGTATGCGGCGCTTGCATCGCCAGTGCTCCAGCAGCTCCTTCTCCAGCGCTCCACGGGCTTGAATGAACAGGCTGCGGTACATGGTTTCGTGGGACACAGGCAGGCTCTCCTCATCGGGATACGGGGTTTTCAGCCAGCCGGAAATCTGCTCGGGCGACCCGTCCAGAATCAGTTTACTCGCAACGATGTTCCGCAACTTCGGGTTGACAGAAAGAGGGCGGCGCCTGGGGGCGCAAGGCCGACGGCCAGGCTTCGCCGTCCGCTGGACTGGCGCGATACTCCGGACGGCCACCCTGACGTGCGACCTCTCGGCTCACGGTCGATACCGCTCGCTCTAAACATTTGGCAATCGCACGCATCGACGAACCGGAAGCCAGCCCGCGAGGAGCGCACACCGCCGGACAGCCAGAGCAAATCCCCCCGTAACGCAACACCAGACAACGAATGGAGGAATGTTCTTTGCCAAAAGCGCGCCCGATCTCATGCAGCGTCTGTCCTGCCTTCCAACGACGCCACCCGTCAAGTTTCTGCTCCGCGGAAAGCCCCAACCGTTTCCCTCGTATCATAAACACCACCTTTAAAAACAGCTTTATACCAGATGGTGTTGCATCGACCGTTTGAACCGGCACGACTAACCAGGCACCGCGCCAATGGCTTTTGCTATAGTTGGCCAATGGCTTCGGAGTAGAAGCTATGACAAAGCCAGTGGAAGCTTGCTGTACCTCGCCAGCAGCGATCTGCTACTGGCTCATAGTCTCGCTGATTACGTGGGGAGTGTTGAGGCCTCGTAGGAATCTATTGGCGTCCTTTCCATGTGCCGTCAGCGGCGGCGTGCTCTTTTGCGATGGCCATCGGCTGCGTCGCCAACCGGCTTAAAAACCGCTCTTTTCACTGCGTTATCACTGGCCCACTATTTCTGATCGCTGGCGTCGCTTTTTTGCTCGCAGGAGTGAGGGTGATCAACGTGAACACCGCTTTGGTTTGGCGATTCGTTCTCGTCGGAATCGCCATAGCGATTTCTCCTGGAGTGGCGGTACGCGAAACGCTCTATGTCTTAGGTTTGAGGATGCGAAACGTCAGATCACAGGTGGAATTGTCCCCAAACCACATGTCCGATTACGCAACTAACCGTCCAAGTGGAAGCGGATTACCGAAAGCAGAGTCGCACCAAGATCGTCGCTGTCTGCTGTGGTGGGAGGTTTGAGCTCTCCCGACGCGCCTGAGATGCGCCGCTCGCACGTGGCCCATTCCTCAATGGTGCACTGCTCTTTGCGGCAGTCAAATTCGCAGAGCGCAATGTAGCCAGGTATCTCTTGGATCACCTGATTTGTGACCCATCGCCGCAATCTTCGAAAAAAACTAGCTGGTTTGCTTCCGTGCACTAACATGTTCCGGGCCTCCATCAATGCCTTCGCGGCTCATGGCGCTCGGGCAACGCAGAAATGGACTTAAACCACAAATTCCGGATTCAGTTCGCGACCGACCGATAATTCGTGGCATACCTGACCATCTGAGAATACGATTTCCGAACCTCATATCCTCCGGGCCAATAGTCGTTGAGGGACTCCACGAGTTGCACAGCCTCTTCAAGCTCATCGCGGGACGCTACCCGTAAGAACTCGCCATTGTCAAGCTGCTTAAACGCTGTATACATCGGACTAGCACCCCCTTCGTCTTGGTTGAACCCCATCGACTGAAAAAGTAGCGTTGCTCGCCGTAAGTAGCTGTGATGGAGATCACGGTTCCATGTGAAGTAGGAACAGATCGGCCTGATACGTGGCGCGGCGGAGCCGGCCGACGGACAAATCGAAGAGGTTCGGTAACGCGGCTTCATGGGAGTCATAGGTGCGCAGTCGCGCGACTTCGTGATTTGATTTTTCTTCGTCCGGGTGGGCTGCGAGTCGGAAGCGTGGCAATCCGGCGCGCGTCTTGCGTCATGCGGGCCCGCGTCCTGTATCCCCCGGTCACCATGAACCGTGACACTGGTCACTGCAAACTCGTACCGGAATACATACAAATGGTTCTCGTAGAGCGCGAAAAAGCGGGTTCCACAAACCATGAATCATCGCAAGGAATCTCGCAACGCTCCGCAAGGAGGCTTTATGTTTAGCCGGCCGGCAACCAAGTGCAGATCAAGAAAACTTACATGTCAGAGATTCCGCAAGTGTTCGAGAAGGAAGTTCTTCCGCTGCTTCGCAGACAGAAGGGTTTCCTCGATGAGCTGCTGTTCGCCACACCCGAGAAGACGGAAATCGTCGCGATCAGCCTGTGGGAGAACAAGGAATTCCCCGAGATTTACAACCGCGAGTTCTATCCCGAAGTCGTCAGGATCCTGGACAAGTACGTCGAAGGTTCACCGATGGTGAAGACGTATGAAGTGAAGTACGCAACGCTTCCAGCATTCCAGAAGTTCGCCACCGTAGCGGCACATTAAGTCGCCGCAACGCTCTTTCGGAAAGGGACGTTTTTTGATCCCTTCTCCAATGGCGTTCTTCTTAGCGCAAGGGAGGACGGCCATGAAATTCCCAGAGACGGCCTTTAAATTCGCCTTTTTTGGACTGAAGCACGAAGCCTGCGACATCATCGATTACCTCGCGATCAATTTTTCCGTATTGATATCGGTCTTGGCCGGCGCCGTTGCCGCGGTCTGGATAGGCCGTGCGGTTAATCTGCCACTGGGCTTGATCGCAGGAATTGCGTTTTATGTGTTCAGCGTAATTTTATGCTACTTCGCGCTCCTGCGCGGCCACCGAAGCTGAGCTTGACCAAGTCATAGTGTTCCCCGCGCCCGTTCTGATCGAGTCCGCCTAGAGGTCAGAAAAAGTGAGGAGATTTGACTCGAACCGCAATGCGGCGAACGTCGTTCGCACGCTCGCAGTGATTCTGGCCGTATGGGCTGGGAACAGAATCGCTACGAGTGGGGTTGCGGAACGGCTATTGGAAGTCCAGCGGGGGACTGCACTAGCGCGACTAGAACAGGCTTCGTGAAGGTCACAATAGCTTGAAGGAGTGCGTCTCCTTTGCGGTGAACATTCATCGCAGAGCAAAAGCAAAGGGTCCGCGGTACGTCCTGATTAACGCTAGTGCTTTGCCGGATGCGCGTTCTCGGTCAGGAGTGAACGGAGGCGGGGAGCTCTGCGCGCGTCCGGTAAAGCCGTTTGGAGGTGGCCGCCCGTGGTTGCGGTGGACGCGGGCGCTATGCAAATTCAATCGTGGGAAGGAGCGGCGTTAAGCCGTGCCGAGACTGTGCTGCAGGGCACGACACATGACACGGTGCGCGCAGAAATTGGCTACGGCGAAAAAGTATCGCAAAGACTGCGGTCGAAGAAGGTGGAAGAAGGGATTGGTTTGACGGTGAGGCGCAGAGATGCGGAGCGCCTGGAAGTACCCTGAGTTTTCGAGTTGGAGAGAGTAGTCTCATGCCGCAGCGCTGATCCGTGGTGGAGATCGAAGTTGGATTTCGACAGCGGTCAGCCGCTCGATGACCTTCATCGGTCCGCCGCATTTCGGGCAGCGCCAAAGATCGGGACCGTCTTCGGTGGAACAGGCGTGTTGTTCGGCTTGTGGCTGTTGTGCCGAACCCAACAGCTGCAAGCAAAGCGGTAGGAGCGTGGCGCGTTTGCGGTTGGCCAAAAAGCCGAAGTTCCGGATGCGCACGAAGCCTTTGGGAAGGATGTGCAGTAAGAAGCGGCACAAGAATTCATCGAGCGATAGGGACAGCAACTTCTGTTCGTGGTGGTGAGCAGAATCACGCCAACGAAAAGTGACTTGGCCATCGCTGAGGGAGACCAGGCGGTGGTTGGAGATGGCCACACGGTGAGTGTAGCGGCCCAGATATTGGAGCACATAGGCGGGGCCACCGAAGGGAGGTTTCAAGTAGACCACCCAGTCTTGTCGAAACAGCGGCCGCAACCAGGCGGCGAAGATCTGGGGCTGAGCGAGGAGTTTCAGATCTCCCTGGAAGCGAAGCTGACCATTCTGGAAGGCCTGCTCGAGAGCGTCGACGAACTTGCCGCGAAAGATTTCCCGCAGCACTTGCTTGGGAAGAAAGTAGTTGTCTCGCGAGCGAACCCAGCGGGTGTGATCGGGCGAGAGGCCGCCGGCAGGAACGACACAATGGACATGCGGATGAATTTTGAGTTTTTGGCTCCAGGGTCGAAAATCTCTTTACGTCGGATTAGGTGGTTGAGGATTTGGGGGTTCAACTCGATAGCCGAGGCTTCGTAGTTGGCGGATCATCTTGGCAGTGCGGCGTTGCTTAGATTGTTTGGTAACGGCGGGGGCCCCGTTCTTCGTAACGAACTCCCTCGTGCAGGACCTTCCAGATGAGGAGACACTGCCGATGCGCAACCACTCCGATAGTTTGTTTATGTCCGAGGCGTGGTGCCATACGACGATAGACAATACGAAAGATAGTTCCTTTAGCCTTGACTGCCGCGTTGGCAGCCTGATTGAGAATGCGCCGCATGTTGCGGTTGCCCTTCGGGGATCGGTGGCTGTAGTTCACCCCCGCACTCTCGTCCTCGCCAGGACATGCACCAACCCACGAGGAGAGCTGCTTGGCCGAAGGAAAGGTTGCTGCCCATGGCACCAACTTCGGCAATGATCTGCTGTGCTGAATCGACGCCTAGACCAGGTACTTCCGCCAGCCGTTCGACCGCGTCCTGTTGTCGACGGAGCAGATTTGCCATCTCTTGGTTGAGTTTACCGATCTGCTCGTCGATCAATCGCAATTCCTCAAGCATCAGGCCTAGCAACCACCAATAGACAGGATGGAGCTCCGTGCACGCGCCCAAAGCGTGACACAACTGCTCTTGCGTGGCATGCAACTTCCGATTCGCTAGTGCAGCCAGCGCTGCTGGGTCGGTTTCCCCATCGGACAGCGCCTTCAGCATGCGTTGTGCACTTAGTCCCAGTAGATCCGACACAAAGCTGGACGACTTAATGTGAGCTTCTTCCAGCAGACTCTCTACTCGGTTCTGTAACCGTACCCGGTTCCGCGTCAGCTGAAGCTTTCGGCGTACCACCGTCCGCCAGAGCCGCTGTTCGGCGTTGGGCACAAAGCTCAGATTCAATTCCCGGGCCACCAGCCGCTTTACCAAGCGTTCGGCGTCCAGAAAATCCTTCTTGCGCCCCCGCCGCCCCCGATTGGATACCGCGTGCGCGAGATGCAGAGTTCCCGATGTCGGGCGAGGGCCTTCCCGCTTCTGGCGTATCGGCTTCCAGTACCGTTCCAGTGTTTCCCAGACCGGCCTCCAATATTGCGCCGTCGACTCCATGACTACTTCTTCGGCCTCTTGCTCGACGAGCCATGCGACAGCGATCGCAGTTGTTCAGGGTTGCTGCTAAACATCCGCCGCTCAAACTGGTATTCGCTTTCGATTTCGACGTCAGTCACAACTACAGCCAGCATCTTTTTGTGGACATCAATTTTTGCTATCCTATAGGAGATAGTTCCTCCTGGCCGGGAGCGGAGAGCGTGCTGCGGTTATTTTAACCAGGGTCGCGGGCTATCACCGCCTCCGCCAGGGGGAAACGACGACGCCCAATTATTCGCTCAATCACGCACGCTCCGGATCAGACAGGTGTCTGGCCTCAACCTCTCCACTGGAGTCTCGACCTCGCCGCTCCAAGCCGTTGCTATCTTAACTCTGGAAAAATCTCATAGATTTCGCGGGCCGTGGGGCCTAGAAGACAGGTGTGCAGCACACTGAAGAAACCAATCTCTGCGCCGAGGTGTCTCCGATCGCGTGCCACTTCGAGAAGAGTTTCCGCACTGGTGCGGAACAGGAGAGCGTAGCGGACCTTCTTGCTCTGCAGGACCAGATTGAGGCCCAACCAATGGGGCAGTGTGAAGACCACGTGCGGATCGCGGGTCGGGAGAAGTTCTCTCTGACGCGCAGCGATCCAGCGGTCCCGCGCAGCAGTATGACACTTGGGGCAATGGCGATCGCGGCAGCTGTTATAGGAGATGGGGGCCCCGATGTCCGCAACGGGTGCACTGATCGAGATAACGGCCGTCTTTGCGGCGGATGGCTTGGGTGAACGTGGCCGCGCTCTTTGCTGTGCTTCCAACCGAGCCAGTGGCGATTTCGTTCGAGGAAAGCAGCTCCCGCGGCGCGGATCAGATCGGCCACCTCGAGCGGTGGCCGGGCCATCTACTCCTCCTGCGGCGAAGGGCCTTTGAGCGGCAAGGAATCCAATGGACTGGCGGCCGCATGCAAGTGACGTTGCGAGAGATGCAGATAGCGGGCCGTCTCTTTCAAGTCGTTATGACCTACCAGGATTTGAATGGTGCGCAGGTCCGCACCCGCCTCGAGGAGATGCGTCGCAAAACAGTGCCGCAGCGTGTGCGGATGAACCTCTTTCCGGAGGCCCGCTTGCTGGGCGGCTTCCTTGCAAGCGTTCCACACCACCTTGGTGTGATCGGCGTATCACCGGTATGCCAGCGGTTGCCTGGAAACAGCCAGGCGCTGGGCTTGCGCGGTAATCGGCGCCAGTGCTCACGCAGTGCTTCGAGTAGTTTTGGGTCAGCATCACATCCCGGTCTTTGCGTCCCTTGCCGCCCTGGACGTGAATCACCATGCGGTTGCTATCGATGTCGCTGACTTTCAGGTGGGTCAATTCCGCGCGTCGTACTCCGGTGGCGTACAGCGTCATCAGCAGAGTGCGATGGAAGGAAGTGCCCACGGCCTGGATCAATCGTGCGACTTCTTTCTGGCTGAGGATCGCGGGAAGGCGATGGTCCTTTTTCGGATAGGGACTCTCGGCGATGCTCCAACCCTTTTTGAGCGTCTTGCAGTAAAAGAACCGCAAGGCTGCCAGACGGACGGCGACGCTGCCCGCTGACAACTTGCGCTTCTCAAATAGTTCCGCTTGGTATTCGCGAATGTGTCGAGGACCTAAGCGATCTGGGGAACAGTGGAAGCGTAGAGCAAAATCCTCGACTGTGCGAATGTAGCAGCGTGTGGTATTTTCAGAATAATTACGACGCTGGAGCTCTTCCAGCATCATTTTGCGAAGTTGGGTCACAGGAACACCTCCTGTGACCCACATTTACATCAAGCCATCGAACAACCAACGCTCCACCTACCTCACGCGTAGCGTCCGCCGCCGGGCGGCTACGTCCAAACGCCGAAACCGGACAAGTCGTTTTTCAAGTGATTTCCGGTTACGCGTCGAAGACGCAGTCAGGGCTAACCGGGAATTGATCCGCTTCTGACGGGTCGATTACTTGTGATAACGCGAGTGTCGGTCAACTGTTGACCGACACTCATCCCACACAACCGCTTCAAATGGAGAACTGTGCATCCAACTTAGTCAGCGCACCGTTAGTCCTTGTCCTTCTCCTCCTCCAGCCTTATCGCCTCTTCCGTGACAATCGTGCCCGTCGCCACGCTGAGCAAGAAGAATCTCTTGCCTCCCTCAAGGACGACGAGGTTGTTGGTTTTTGTACCATCCGCAGTGAAGAGCGACCCGGTACAATCCGCATCGACCGTATAGCTTGCGTCCACGCTCCGCGGCGCATAGGTCCAGTCTTGGATGTCACCGTTGTTGCTTCTGGTCAAGCGCGTAAGGCCGATCGTCCCGTCTCCGTTATAGACTTGGAAGCCGATCGAGGCGATAGGGCCACCCACGACATTGTTCACGCCCGTCCTGTTGAAGCCATAGGTCCCTTTGAGGTTGGCAACGCTACAGCCGCGATTGTCGGCATGAACGTTCATGATGGGCCCTGGAATGCGGGCAAAAAACGCAAGGAGCACGAAACCGGTCGCGAGAAGAAAATACTTTCCGAACTTGCTCATTTTTGATTCTCCTTTACTAATAAAAATCATCCCCCCCCAGAGCTCAACCTCGTTCTCTTACCTAGAGTTTAGCGAAGCCTCTGAACCTACTGATCGTCTTGGTCGTCACCTAGCGGGCGCATGGCATGCCTCGAGACATAGTCCGCGACCGTGCTTCCCAGCGTGTTGCCGATGACGCAGGAAGTGCGAAAATGGATGCCGCCAAAGACGCGAGCGTCGGCAATTTCTGAAACGGCACCGGAGAAACTGGAGAACGAACGAGTGCCGGGACGGGATTCGGAGGTAACGGTGAAGGAGGTGTTGTCTCCGAAAGTGGAGGCGAGGATGAACGCCGCGGAGCCGCTAATTGAGGCGTGGGCTGACGGATACTCCGGAAAGGCAGGAGTACCGGGTGGAAAGAAGTCGAGCCAAGGCTCCCAGGTGGGGTCGGCATCGGCTGGGGTGAGACCTTCCTGGATCGCGGTAATCGGTCGCCAGAAGCTGTAGCGGTATTTGGAATCCCAGCAGGCGATGACGGCGTCGGCCATGGTGACATTCAACAAGGCAAAGAGGTGGACATTCTCGTGGAATGAGAGACCGCGCTCCGCGGAAATCTGAGCGGCGACCCGGTTCCAGGTGAGCGGCGTATTGCTTTGCCAAAAAAGCGCGAGTTCGGATTGATCCGCTGTCCGCGGAGAGCCGGAAAAGGCACCCCAGGTTTTCGTTTCATTCAGATCCGCTGCGTACTGGGCGCTGTCAAGGGAGTAAGGAGGCGGCAGGCGGAACTGGGAGGCCCGCACGAGAACCCAAGGAGTCATGGTCGCTAACTGAGTACCGGCTCCTGGCGCACTGGGCGGAGGAGTGGGACGCCAGTAGCCGATAGCGGCAGGGGTTCCGACAATGCCGAGCACGCCTTCAAAGGGAGGAGGCGGAGGGGCAAACCCGTCCGTTTGTCTCCACGCCCAGATGGCGTCGGCGACGGTTTGTCCCCAAGCGACACCGGCGGCGATGGATTTTGAATTTTCGGTGAGTGCAAGAGTCCCCAGTGATGCGTTACGTTGGGCGGTGAGCGTCGCGCTCTGCGCCGGGTAAGCGTCAGCAAGGATCACATACGCGGCTTGGATTGCAGCAGCGCGTTGCGAAGCACCACGTGGTGCATTCGGCCGCACGTGCAGAGGCTGAAACCGCGGGTCAATGCCGTTGACAGCGTCGAAAACCGATGCCGATACCATCGCCGCAGTGCGGCTTGTAAAGAATGGACTCGTACCTCCCGCTAGGACCGTGTCGTTCATGATGCCGATCCATTGCAGGACCGGGTCGGACGTCGCGGCTAGCGCGGACGGGCGTGAAGCCTCAAACAGAAACACGAGGACTAATACAGTTACGACGAAACGTGTGACTGCTCTCATTCTGATCATGGCCATTCCTCCAGTGCTGTCGGTCACTTCAAGTGCGCCGTTGCCGGGGGAGAAAGCGGTACCGTTTACCTCGGCGACTTTTTCGAACACTCGCCGCAGCGCGCCGACAGTGGCTCGACCTGCTCTCGCGCGCAATGGCGAGGAGGTGGCCCGCCTCTGTTTTGTTTCTGATCGTCTAGGTCAGTGAATTAAAAGCACGTTGCGCACAAACGGCCAGAGCTGTTACTTTCGCAACACTTGATGATAAACTTGCGCCACGTTTCTGGAACCCTCGCGTGGAACCTTCGGCCCAAGCCACGAGGATGTGCTTCGGTCTCTTCGAAGCGGACCTGCGGTCGGGTGAGTTGCGCAAACACGGCGTCCGCCTGAAACTTCAGGACCAACCCTTCCAGGTACTGGCGCTGTTGCTGGAGCATGCCGGCGATGTCGTTACGCGCGAAGAACTCCGCCAGCGGCTCTGGCCCGCGGACACCTTCGTCGATTTCGATACCGGCCTGAATAGCGCCGTGAAGAAGCTGCGCGACGTGCTCGCGGATTCGGCCGACGAACCCCGCTACATCGAAACCATTCCCCGTCGTGGTTACCGGTTCATAGCCCCTCTGGTTGATCCGAATCCCGCCACGGTGCCTTCGTCAGCGCCCGAGCCAGGGCTCCACCCCGCACACGAAACTCCCTCCCCTCAGCCAGCCGGCTCAGTCGTAACGTCAGCAGAGAGTTTCTTTCTTACACGCTTGAGGTTGCTATTCGGTGCAGCGGCCGTCCTGCTACTTCTCGTCGCCGGCTTCCTTGTGTACCGCAATGCCGGCTCCGGAGGCGCAAAGCAGCCACCAATTAAGTCCCTCGCTGTGTTGCCTCTCAAAAACCTCTCTGGCGACGCGTCGCAGGACTATCTCGCCGACGGAATGACCGAGGCTCTGATCGGAACCCTTTCGCGGATACACAATCTCCGCGTGACATCCCGCACCTCCGTGATGCGCTTCAAAGACACACACTTATCGGTGCCAGAGATTGCCAGAACCCTTCAGGTAGATGCCATCGTCGAAGGCTCCGTAATCCGTGACGGTACCCGCATCCGCGTTCACGCTCAGTTGATTCGCGCCGCAACCGACGAACACTTCTGGTCGGAGACTTATGATCGCGAGCTCCGCGACGTGCTCAGCCTGCAGAGCGACGTGGCGCAATCGATCGCGCGAAAAGTTGAAGTCACGGTCACTGGAGAGGAACATGCGAGGCTTAGCTCCGCCCGCACGGTAGACCCGGAAGCGTACGAAGCCCACTTGAAAGGCCGCTATTACTGGAACAAGCGGACCGCCGCCAGCATGCCAAAAGCGGCGCTTTATTTCGAACAAGCAATAAGTAAGGACCCGGGCTACGGCGCCGCCTACTCGGGATTAGCCGATTGCAACAGTGCACTGGCTTGGCACGGGTTTATGTCTCCGGCGGAGGCGCTTCCGAAGGCGTACGCTGCAGCTCAAAAGGCGGTTGAAATCGATCCGCAATCTGCTGAGGCTCACGCCTCGTTAGCTCTGGTTCTTGATCACAAGTGGGATTGGGCTGGAGCGGAGGTTGAGTTCAAGCGCGCATTCGAGTTGAACCCTCAATACGCCAATGTGCACCACTGGTACGGCGATTATCTGTCGATCCAGGGGCGGCATGATGAAGCTCTGGTTGAGGCCAAACGCGCACTCGAACTCGATCCGCTAAATCTTATGATCGGGACTTGGGTCGGTTTACGCTACTACCTCGCGGGCAGATATGACGGCGCAATCGAACAAAGCCAGAACACAGTCGACTTAGATCCGAACTTTGCAGCCGCCCACCTCATCCTCGGCGAAAGCTACGTACAACAGGGGAAGCAAAAGGAAGGTTTAGGTGAGTTGCAAAAAGCCGCCAGCCTGTCCGGAGATAGCCCACTTTACATGGCCCAGGTCGGAGTGAGTCTAGGTCTCGCCGGAGAAAAAAAGGAAGCCCTTCGCGCCATTCGTGAGCTGCAAGACATTTCTGTCAAACGCTATGTTTCGCCATACGGCGTCGCACAGATCTACGCCGCTCTCAATGATAAAGAGCAGACGTACAAATGGCTTGAGACTGCCTATCGTGATCGTGCTGTCTGGATGTCGTATCTCGCCGTGGATCCAGTGTTTGATTCGATACGCTCGGAAAAGCGCTTCCGGGATTTGCTTCACCGCGTCGGCCTCGACTAAGCACGTAGCCCGCATTTGAGGGATTGGCTGCGCATCACCCATGAAAGCAGGGATCCTTGCCGTTACATTGTGACTTTCAGGGACCGAATTGCGATGGCAGGGCTTGAGTCTCCAGCGAGTGCCAATCATCGGTCGCATTGGCGTCATGCGAGTTAGGTTCCGGGTGGTCGGGCAACCAGAAGTTATACAGGTCGGGCCGATCAGTAACGGTAAAGTGGGTACTAGCCCTGTATTTGTGCCCGCGGTCAGAGACGGTAACAGGCAACAGTCGATCTACTCAGTGACGCTCAAAGAACCTCGCCCATTTTGCTCCGCGCGACAAATGCGAATCTCCACGTAGCTCTCCACGCTCTCTCATTTGCCGACTGTGTTCCCGCGCGCGGGTGAGGTCCTCGAATCTGGGGTCACCCCTGATGGTCTGCAGCCGCCACATCTCGTTGGGGTCTGCCTGAAATTTCCGGACCAGTTCCTGAAGCCACGTGTGGCTGATGCCAAGTTGCTTAGCCCAGGCGCGACCGGACGGCTTCTGCCCCCGACCGGTGTACCACAGGAACACATACCTGCGGATCATGCGCGCTTCGTCGCTACTGCGCCAAGGCCGTGGTGGACGCATCTTCGCGCGGGCTTTTGCGAGGTTTCGCATTGAGGATTCGTACGATGGCATCGCGCCTCCTTCGCGCTCTCTCCTCTCTCTCCACCCACGTTTAGCGGAGTTGCCAGCTACGCCGAATCGCACCCAAAGGACTTAGCGGCGCGAGAAGGAATCGCTGGCAAATTATTTTTCTGATTCTTAACGCCGTCTTGCGAGTACTTTTGTAGAAGCTCTACCGTAATGACAGTTGGGCATTTGGTGTCGTACTTGCCACACTCATTCCAAATGCGCCGAACCCAAAGGGTGTACGTTTCGCCTTCTTGGCGCGGGGTCTCCTTCACTATCTCGACGAAGCGTTTTCTTTTCTTTATGCCGTCTCGCAAACACTTCTGCAAGAGCTCCTGCGCTTCCGGAAACCGGCGAGCAAATATTTTCAAAGCCTTGATGTCTTGCCGGCATAGCGGCCCGCGTTCGGACTCCTTTCTCAACCGCTTGATCGCATCGAGTAACATGGGACCAAACGTCGCACGAACGCCTGCCCTGTTGTAAGCATAGACTTGTTGCTCTCCCCATTGAGTCAGGGACCGGCCCTCGGCATTCGCCCGGGCACGAACTTCCCTCGCCTGGCGCCAGCATTCCTTGCTTTCCCATTTGTACAGGTTTTTGAGGTAGAAGCTCAGGAGTTGATGCGAAGTGCCGAGATCGCAAGCCAGTGACCGCAGCGATGGCCGTGACGCCTCGGGGATTTGCTTCCATGCCAGGAGTTCTCGGCGAAACTCCATTGCGCGAGATTCCTGCGCACGCTTTCGACCGTTCGACGGACGTACATTCTGAAGAGCTCTCATTGCGCCTTATCTTTAGCGTCTCACTCGAGCTGTTAACTTTACAGTCCTTGAATACGGCGATTTCCCGAACGCAGTCTCTTGGCGCGGTTGCCTGAGCCCAGATGAGCGGCGGCGTTCGACCTTGAGCCACCCACGGGTATTAAAACGCGTTCTCAGGCTGCTCTCTTGAAAATCCCGCCAAATGGAATGGTTGGTCGAAGCTCAGGCGGCAGCACGGAGCGAGCCGTGCCCTCGGCACCACTTCTTCCCGCAACTCAAGTGATCGCCGATTCTGGTCCGGTCCTAGTGTGCAACTGCTGTTATCTCTGCCAGCCGCATAAACCCAAAAGCGAAAATGGCGCACACGAGTGCCCAGCGGCTGCGCGAGTGTAGGATGACTGGGCGATGAACCTGGGACTAGGCGGACTTCAGTGAAGAGTTGTCGCGAAGGCGGAGCGGGCGTGGCTGGCGACCTGCGGCGAAATCTTTCCCATCGAAAGTCCTCACGATGGGCCGGTCGCCGCAGGGACAGGGTTTGCCGTTGTGGCCGACGAGCAGGTGTTTCAGCAGCGCATCGATTTTCTGGTGTTGATCGCTGCTCAATTCCGAATCCTGGTGGAACGAAAGATCATTGTTCCAGCGAATTCTCCTGGCCTCGAGCACTGCCGCCACAGCTTCGTGGCGCAGTCTTTCGTGCTCTTCGCACACCACCTTCGGCCCCATGGCGCGACATTCTACAACTGTGCCAAAGCAAGGCAACGGTACTTTCGTACTACGGTCCGTAGTCGGCGAAAATGCTGCCCGGTTTCGATTTTCATTTGCTTGTCCGGCCACCGTCTTGCGGTCGAAACCTTCTCGACCTCAGTTCCCGACGCTAGCCTCTCGTTCCGGATTGCCGCGAGTCGCGCGCTAACATGCGAGCTCGCAGTGAGTAAAGTAAACGGGCACCCCGATTAGCGACGTAGTTCATCCCGCAGCCGTTTTGGTGCATCCAACCCAGTGTGGGTGGCATTTGTCGCGGACCGGCAGCCCGGACGCGTCCGCCACCGAACGATCGTCTGACCGGAGGCCACCCCATGAGCACTCCGCAGCCAATAAAACCAATTTTCAAACGGCTCGTTTCACTCTTCACAATTGTAGCGTGCGCCGGTCTGGCTGCGTCAGTTGCCACGACCGCTCAGGTTTCCATCCCTGCCGGTACGATTTTGCCGATCCGCTCGAGCAGTTCCTTGTCGTCGCACAAATCAAAGCCGGGACAAGCGATCACGGGGCGCATCATGCAGGACATCCCGCTCGGCCCAAGAGCCAAAATCCCCAGCGGAGCACGCGTCATGGGACATGTGGTTAGTGTGTCGCCTGCGGCGCCCGGCGGAAACGCGAAAGTCTCGATTGTCTTTGACGCGATTCAACTGGGTCATTCGACGGTCCGGGTTACCACCGACCTTCGCGCTCTCGCCTCTCCGCTGGAAATTGACAGCGCGCAACTTCCAGACACCGGTCCGGACCGTGGCACGCCGCCAGCCGCCTTCACCACCGTACAAGTTGCCGGTGAGGTGGTATATCGAGGTGGCGGCCCTGTCGCGCGAGGGGAGACGGTGGTGGGCGAACCCGTTCCCGGCGGAGTGCTCGTAAACGTGCGCGCGGCAGAAGGAGAGCCTTGCCGAGGCGCCCTTGACGGCAATCTGCAGCCGCAAGCGCTCTGGCTATTTTCCTCAGATGCCTGCGGAGTTTACGGCTATCGGCAGGTGGCCATCGCACACACTGGGCGCACCAATCCGGTGGGGCAGATTGTTCTTTCTTCCACAGACGGACGCGACCTGAATATCCGTGCCGGAAGCGGGATGTTATTGCGCGTGAATGCCCAGTAGCGTCTCGATGCGATCCTATCGGACGTCGTGCTTCTTCCTCTCGCCCACCATGGCCACCTACGGCAGAGCTTCGAGCGCCTTTCCGATGCGAGCTCCAAAACCAGTGCCGAACGTCGCTTGCTTCTTGGGGTCACCGAGGTAGGGATCAACGAACGGTCCAGTCTTATCCAAAATCAAGCGGTCTCCCCAGCCGATCAGCCCGAAAAGCCGGATCAATTCCTTCGTCGGGTCGCCGAGCGGGACGATGTAATTCGGCTTAAGCGAATATTGCACGCGCTTCAGCGCGGTAGGCGCCAGGCGGCGGAGCGCCGCGTGCAGTTCGCCTTCGTTGTCGAACGGACATTCCACCGCGTAGCTCAGAAAAAATCCGCGGCGGCGAAAATCGGAGAGAGCAAGGTCCTCTTGCGCGCTGCTTGCTGGCCCCACTCCCGCGGCTTTCACCAACTCATCAAAATACGTGCGCGCGGCAAGCGAACGGGTAGCGCGATCCTTCGCAGCCTGGTAGAAAAAATCTTCGGCGCGCGCCGGCGGAGCGGCATCAAGAAAAAGCACCCGGATTTCCGCGGGCCGTTGCCGCGAAGCCAGTTCGATCCGTTCCGCGCGCCTCTGAATGTGAATATCGTCCGTTCGCGTTCCGCAACCTTCGCAAACCGGCATTCCGGCCCCCAAGAAAACTTATCTCAGTTGCCAAAGGATGGCATGGAGAACCAATTCGAGCAAGCCCGAGGAAAGCGCGCACCGCGAAAGATATTTGGGAAAAATGTAACCGGAGAATGCCCGTCAGGTGGCGTGTCGCTCGCAGCAGTTCGGTTCACCGTCGCGCGGGCGGCAATGATTGCAATATCTCCCGAGGCCCAGGGTGCTTGCCAATTCCCAACGACGGCAGATAGTCCTCGATGAGGTGTTTCTGTAGATGGTTCCATGGGTTGGCGGCGTCCACGTGGCCTTGAACGAAAGTCCCATTCCTATCGCGAAAAGTGCTAGGAACAACTTCGCAATGAAGTGATGGGGCGCCCGTGCTCCGAAACCAAGCGGACTTCGCCGCCCTGGGCCAGCAGCGGCGAAACGAACGCTTGCCGAAGCGATTCCACAATTTGGAAATTGTGCCCGCGGGATCAATCGCCGCCGGATGCAACTGGAAGCTCCACGAAATCCAGTCGCCCGTACCTACGGAGACAAGCAGGCTGCCGCGATCCATGAGCTGCGACAAATCGGTTTCGCGCAGCAAGTAATCCACCACGGCGCGGGCGCTGGCGTTCGGACCGCTCTCTGCGTAATTTACAAATGGGTGCTCGCTAGCGTTCGAAGGATCGGGGAAAGACCGGCCGGCGAGCGGAGCGCCACGCACATCGTTTTCAAACGCGGCCAGCCCGCTCAATTGGCCGTGCTCAATCGCGTGCGTGCCGGCAGGTTCAGTAATTTCGAATCAGGCAAGCTGCGTGTGCGGACATTGCGATGGCGCTCGAGGAAATGTCTTTGCGCGCGGCGTCCCCACGAGCGCACGAAGTAATAATTCAGCGCACCGCCAAATCCCGAACTAAGCAGCGGAATCAGTCTTCCGGACCACTTCTCCGCCACCTCGGACCCGACGCGCACGGCGATGCGGTCAATGATGCGCGGCACAATGCGCTCAACGGCCTGCTTCTCGACGAAATCCCGGCCCAAATCCAAACCCGCGGCGCTGGCTGCAGCGAGCCACAGTTCGGTGACTTCCTCTTCAGTTTGATATTCAAATCCGTAGATCAGGCTGAGCTTCTGCAGCATCCGCACGGTAATCGCGGAAAGAATCCCGGCATCCGGCAGAATCGTCAACATACCACCCAACCCAAAGCCCGCGCCTTCCAGCGCCGCGGTGCGCGTGGACGATCTGATCACGCGATCCGCGTGCCGATTCACCACCGACTCCTCGATGTTGAACATGTCCGACCAGGCATGAATCGGCAATCGGTGCGATTTGCGGAATTGATGCAGGTACTTCTGTGGGTCTACCTGCACGCCGTGGTACGCACGGCGAAATCCCGAGCGGATGGACGCCTGGAAGACGTTGGAAACTAAGTTCGATTTCGGTCGTCGCGGCATTCGAAGTTAGATGCGCGGGCCCGTCGAAGGGAATGCAAGGCGGGCCCTGCCCTGGGCTTAGCATAGCAAGGATTCAGTCGCAACGCTCGTGCCCTGTGCGCGCGCCGTGGCCGTCTAGCCATGCGAGGCGTCTGCGTTTGGAATATACTGCGCCGCACAATGCGCTGCCATCCGATAGCCAAGACGTGCTGTGCGGTGATCTTTGCCTTAGCGGCGACTCGCTCTTCCGTCGCGCAAACAGAAAAACAAAGCGGAGACGGCTATGTCGCCTACACTACGCCCGCAGCCGCACCGAAACCTTTACGTGCGCCCAGTTACGTTGGCGTTCTCCTTGGCGGAAATGGCGACGTGTACGAAGCCACGCGCGCCCTCTGCGAACATTCTGGCGGCGGTGACCTAGTGGTGCTACGCGCCAGCTACGCGGATGAGTACAACGCCGAATTACACGCGGCCTGTCCCAACAACGCGGTAACCACGCTCGTGATCACCACGCGCGACGGAGCGAGCCAGCCATTTGTCGCCAGAACACTACGCGAAGCGCACGCGATCTTCATAGCCGGTGGAGATCAGTCGAATTACGTCAGGTTCTGGACGGGCAATCCCGTGCAAATCGAAATCAACGACGCGCTCGCGCGCGGGGTGCCTCTCGGCGGTGTCAGCGCGGGCCTCGCGGTCCAAGGTGGGTTCGTTTTTTCCTCCATGATTGACACGATCACCAGCCCTGAAGCGATGGCAGATCCCTACGGCCCACTCGTCACGCTTACGCGCGAATTTCTATCGATCCCTGTACTCAAGGGCGTGATCACCGATAGCCATTTTTCGCAGCGCGAACGCATGGGCCGGTCGATCGTTTTCATGTGCCGCATCGTGCAGGACGGCTGGGCAAGCTCCGTGCACGGAATCGGCATTGATGAAACGACTGCCGTGATCGTGGACGCCGACGGCCACGCACGCGTCGCGGGGAAAGGCGCCGCGTATTTCCTGACGCTCGATCACCGGCCTGAGGAATGTGCGTTTGGAAAGCCGCTGACAGTGCGGCAGGTCAAAGCAGTCAAAGTACAAGCCGGACCGGATGCGAAGTTCGATTTGAAGTCCTGGAGCGCGTCTGGCGGCCAGCAGTTCGAAGTGAACATAATCGCCGGCAAAATCGCGCGCTCTGACCAGCCGAACTAACGCTTTCGATTTCGCCGCAAGCGCAGCCCACCATGCAAATGCTTCGGCCCGCTCACGAACGGGCTTCCGCGTTCAAAGAACCGCAGCGGGCGATGCGCCTCCTTGGTAATTCCGATCCGCACGCTCACTCCAATTTTCCCCGTCGCGCGGGCTGCCGTGCCCAGCCAAAGTTCTCCAGGGCCGCACAAATCCAACCCATTCAGCTTGCGTGTCACGTGAAATGCTTCGGCAAGCCGCCCCGGGCCTCGCGCAAGATCGAGAAGGCGGTCTGTGCCGCGATACAGCTCCATGCGCTCGATACCTTCCAGCGGCTCGACGGCGCGCAACAGCACTCCTTCACCGACGCCTTTCCGCGCGCCGGACACATTCAACATGAAATGATTGCCGTACACGAAATATACATAGGCATGCCCACGTTCGAGGAATAACGCACCGTTGCGCGCCGTCTTGCCGCGAAAAGAATGTGCCGCCGCGTCACCGACGACATATGCTTCCGTTTCGACGATGCGTCCAGCCAGTCGCGAGCCCCGCAATTCACGCACGAGCGTCTTGCCGATCAAAAAGCGCGCCAGTTTCACGGTTTCGATAGGCAGTTCTTCGCGCGAAAGCCGCCGCACTCTTGCCGCATTCATCGATTCGCGTGCCGGGGCTGGCCCGCCGTCAGAGGTAAGCACTCCGCGCAGCATTCTCAAATCTTTCATCGCAGATTATCTAGCGTAATGAGCAACTTTCTGTAAAATGAGCATCCTGCGCGACGCACAAGGGAGCCGAACGTCATGAATCAACCTGCCGATCAACGCGAACAAATGTGGCCCGCCCTGCCCCTGCAAGCGTGGAACGATACCCGCGCGACGCTGCATATGTGGACGCAAATCGTCGGCAAAGTCCGCCTGGCGCTCACGCCGTACGTCAATCATTGGTGGGAAGTCCCGCTGTACGTTACCGCCAGCGGCCTCACCACTTCCCCGATTCCCTACGCCGGCGGG
This sequence comes from uncultured Acidobacteriota bacterium, assembly GCA_963804625.1. Taxonomy (GTDB): domain Bacteria; phylum Acidobacteriota; class Terriglobia; order Acidiferrales; family UBA7541; genus Palsa-295. The sequence goes on from CAWDRJ010000006.1 coordinate 71,580, forward strand.
ATCTTCGAAATCAGTTTCGATTTCACCGACCACAAGCTCGACATCGCCACCAGCGACGGCCAGCACCGCACCGTGTCACTTTACCATCGCACCGTCGCAGGATTTTATCGCGAGTTCATGGAACTTCTGCGTTCGCTGAATGTCCGCGTGAAGATATGGCCCATGCCCGTCGAGATTCAGAATCCGATTCGCTTCGATCTAGACGTCACACACTGCGCCTACGATCCCGCCTACGCCCATCGCTTCTGGCGCATCCTTGCCACGCTCGATCCCATCTTCAAGGAGTTTCGCGGCCGTTTCATCGGCAAAGCCAGCCCGGTGCAATTTTTCTGGGGCAGCTTTGATTTCGCTGCCACGCGATTTTCGGGTCGCCGCGCACCGGAACGTCCGGGTGCCGACAAAATTACCAAGGAAGCGTACTCGCACGAAGTCGCGAGCGTCGGTTGGTGGCCGGGCGCCGGCGACGTCGCCACCCCGATGTTTTACGCCTATGCGGCCCCCGAACCTCCGGGCTTCAAGGAAAGCAAAGTTCTCCCCGCGCGCGCATTCTACAGCACCCAGCTGAACGAATTCCTGCTCTCCTACGACGACGTACGCTCCGCCCCCGACCCCAAAGCAGCCATCCTCGATTTCTGCCAAAGCGCCTACGAAGCCGCCGCCATCAACGCTAAATGGGACCGCGCCGCCCTCGAACACAATTACGCCGGACCGGCGCAGGCATAACAACACGCTTCGCTTCTGCCACGTGAGTGTCTGTGTCGCAATCGGCATCTTTGTAGGTCGTCGCTTTAGCGACGACTTCAACGCTGCGAAATCAGTACGGCTTCAGCCGCTGAAGTACGAATGTTGCAGTTCTCACACAGACGCGTTAGCGCGGCGCGAACAGGCCGGGCAAGAATCGCGCATTTCCGCAGGACAGTAGCTGTCTCTGTTGCGCAGTTCATTGACTTGCTGCGCGGAGCATCCTAAGATTTCCGCCACCAGGAAATACTACATCCGCCCTAACTACCCGGAGGAGCACCGTGGAAGATTGGCAGTACGCGCAAGCAGACCGTACCGAGGAACTCGCGCAGCTCCATTACTTCACCATGACAAAGCACCAGGATGGCCGCGAAATTCCATTCGCTGTCACCGTGAAGGAATTTGCCGTGGCCCCCAAAGGGCAGCACCTGCGCTTCTTCGCCGAAGCGGATAAGCAAGTGAACCAAAGCACCGCAGGCTTCGTGCCGTCGGGCTGGGGCGACTCGGTTCTGAAAGCGCTGGCCGATTGCATGCGCTTGATTCGGCAATTTCCATTCGAGGGATAACGCAAATGATGCTGTCCAAAAAGCAGATCAAGCCGGGCGTCTGGGTGCTGGAACTAAGCGGCCGCGTGCAAATGGGGCCCGACTGCAAACGCATTGACCATGAAGTGAACCACCACATTGACCAGCACGAGAATTCTATCATTCTGGACATGGCCGGCGTGGACCACATTGATAGCGCTGTGATCGGCCAGATCGTGAAATCGTTCAGCAGGGTGCAAAAATCCGGAGGCACGCTGCGCCTCGCAGCCTGCAGTCCCATGGTCGAAGGCGTACTGAAAATGACCCAAGTGAACCGAGTGATCTCGATTTATCCCACAGCCGCGGAAGCCTCCGCGGATCTACCCCAACAAAAGTAGCGCGACAATGATCTGCGATGACTGAGAACTTCCAATCGCAATATCAGGCGTAGAACTACCGCCGTTTGATGCGACCCTTCGCCACTGAAAACACGGGGCTTAGCGCATTTCTGCCATTCCCGATTTGGCCCGCCTTGAACTTCCGTAGGTGCCCGATAGTACTGCCGGGCTATAGGATCCGGTGTGTCCGCCACCTACAGTAGAGTCAGCGGCAAGGACTGCATTTGCATCTGGAGGACGTCCATGGCGACGGCAGTACGCACACCGAACGTTCCGGCCTATTCGGCGGCGCGAGAAAGGGCCACGAAAGACGCTCGTCGGCGCGAACGTTTGAAGCTTTCGCTGCCCCTGGAAGTGCGCCCCTTCGACGCGCGCTTCACCGAGATCGTGGACGTCGGCGAAGTAGTGGACTTTACGCGCGATGGCCTGTATTTCGCCACCTGCATGCCGCACTATTTCGTGGGAATGCGCTTGCTGGTCACTTTTCCGTTCGGCGAAAAGATATCGGCCCACAAGAAATTCTTGGGCAGCATCGTGCGCATGGAAGATCGCCCCGATGGCACCGCGGGAATTGCCGTGCGCTTCTTGCTCTAGCAGAACCGAGAGTGCGCGAAAGCGCGAGTTTCGATACGGGGGAAAACACCCGATAGTCTGTAGCAACCTGCGGCTCTTCCGCGCTGACGGGGCTGCACTGGCTGCAAAAAGGACAAAATGATGCACAGTTCGTCGAATCGCCACCATGTTCATACCCTGGGAAAATCCGTCGAAGTGAAAGAGACGGAGCGCCGCATCGCGGAGCGCCATATGTTTACGGCGTCCGCCGAAGTAGTTGAATTGGTCTCCGGAGCGCGCTTTTGCACGCGAACCACGGACCTTGGTCCTGGCGGCTGCTTCGTGGACACCACTGTGCCCTTCCCGGTTGGCTCCAAGCTGCGCATCGCCTTGCAAAAAGGCAAGAACACCTTTCAGACGACTGGGACGGTCGTCTATTCCCAGGTCGGCCTGGGTATGGGTATCGCCTTCGAGGATCACGACGCCGAACAGCGACTCGCGCTCGCGGAATGGCTGGCGGACATCACCGGCGATCGGCAAATCGTCCAGGAGATTGCCCGAACCACGCAGACCGTGGCCGCTACCGGGGGTGGCCCCCATCGCGGAGCCGAGTGGACTTCTCTCGTGCGGCTCGTTCGCCTGATGATCGGGAAAGGCATCCTCACCGAAGCGGAAGGCACCTCGGTTCTGCACGAACCCGTCCTGTAAGTCGAGGCGGTTGATGCATTTTCAGAGACCAACTCTCGCTCCGTACGGTCCCGTATTGGCATGGAGCTATTTCCCTAACCAGGAAAAAATTGCAATGTGACTGTAACTTTGGCCGGCAGTACTCTCCCCTAAACCCTTTTATATCAATGCAGCAGTCCTAAATACCTCGTGGCACGCCACTTGCATCCGCCTTTTGGGGGTGCATTATGGGTGAACGCAGGAAAGCACGACGCTACGAGGTTTACCTGCCTGTGCAGGTTTGCATGTCCAAGCAGCGTCCGCTGGAGTACCACACGGGACAGCTTCGCGATGTTTCGCGCACCGGTATCTTTTTCCATTCGCAGGTTCCGATTGATTCGGGCATGGGTCTTGAGCTGACTTTCTCGCTGCCCGCCGAACGCGATCGCGGGACGTCGGTTCTGGTTCGCGCCAGCGCAAAGACGATCCGCGCCTCGCAATTGGCCGGCGAAGTAACACCCGTCTACGGCGTCGCCGCAGCCATTGACCGCATTGACTTTGTCCGTCCCGTAGTTTCCACCGCAGCGTAATTTCCTTGGATCGGGGCCCTCCCTGGGGCCCCTTTTTTTTGCTTCTTCCCTTCTTCTTCCAACCTCGATTCGCTCTCCTCTCGCGCTCAGCATCCAATTACAATGAGCCGTTGCGCGACTGCGAATTCGCGCTGTCTCCATGCCTGCTGCCGACAAATCGCTTGCCATCGTTCAGCTTGAACGAAAGGTCCTGCGCGCTCTCTGTCGCAAGGGCCTCGACGCCTTTGCGCGTGCCGATCTCGATGCGCAATCGCGAGCGAGCGCCATCTCCGAGTTGTTGCTACATAACTGGCAAGACGTAGAGCATCGCATCGTCTTCGAGGCTCTAGCCAGATTGCCAGGACGCGGCGCTGCGGAATTGCGGCGTCAGCTTCCGGCGCAGGCCACACGAATGGGTTTCCCAGAAGTACAGTGGGAGACGTACTTCGCCGGTGGAACGCCGGACAACGCGACAAGCGCCGACGAGCACCGCCGCGAGTTGGAAATGACTATCCGGCAGTTGCGCGAAATATCATCGGAAGCTGCCTCGTGAAGCCGCGCGTTTTGCGCTGGTTCTCGCTCGCTGACGTAACGTTCCTGCCGGCGTTCATCCTCTGGTTCATCTGGCAGTTGCAATTCACAGCGCGCTGGACTTGGGTCATCTTCATCATCTGGCTGGTGCTGAGCTTCTTCTCGCACCGCGACACCCCGAAAACGCTCGGCTGGCGCGCGGATAACCTACCGCCTGCGACGAAACTAGCCGCCGTGGTGATTGGCGCCATGGCCGTGGGACTGATCGCCATCGGCTTCGCGCTCCGTTTCTCGCACGCTTCTGCTTTCAGTGTGTCCCCGCGCTTGCCGCCAAACCTCATCTCGTGGCACCGGCTTTGGGGTTACTTCGCTTTCTGCGTGCTGCAGCAAGTAGCGCTCAATTCGCTCGTGCACAACCGCATGATGTCTCTGGTGAGCAATCAATGGACGAGCGCTGCCCTCACCGGCGTGATTTTCGCAGGGTGCCATTGGCCGAATCCAGTTCTCGTGCCCCTAACGTTCGTCGGCGGCGCGGCGATGGCATGGCTCTTCGGCCGCAATCGCAACATCATTCCGCTGGCCATCGGCCAAGCGATTCTCGGTTCGATTATTTTCTGGGCGTTCCCGATCGCGTGGCACCACCACCTGCGAGTCGGGCCGGGCTTCTACGGAGTGTGAGCCGTGCCGGGGAGTGTGTACTCGAAGTCGTAGGAATGTTTTCCGTCGGCAATGATGATCGCCATTTTGCCAGTAAGTCCAACCAGTTCGCCCGTTCCTGAATCCGGCACCACAGTGACCGAAAGCTGCAGCGCGCCGCGGTTCATCGTGCCAGTGTGTTGCATAACGAAACTTCCTTTGCGCCCGTTCAGCGTCCCAGTAAAGCGTTCCATCGCCACGTAACCTGCCGAACCTTTCACGTCCGTCCCGGCGGTCAGCATCTGGCCTTTAGACGCACCCTCTAGATCCCCGTGATACTGCTTATCGAGCGACATCTGGCCGAGCGTGGAACCCTCGGCTTTGTCATCAGTGCCTTCGGGAATTACCTTCACGTCGAACGTTCCAGTCGCATGCTTCGTCATGTTCGTCCCTTTTTGTGGCACTGTATTCGCCGGTGATTGTATCCCCGCGTGTGCCAAGGAGCCAGCCAGCGCCAGGCAAATTGCGAAAGCAAGACCAACTACAGAAGGGCGCATCGCACGTGAACCTGCTTTCGCAACCATTTTACCCTCCGCATCAACGGCCATTGTCGAACCCCCACGTCTCGCGCGGCGCTCGTTACCCACTCCTGACAGGGACTCGGATTATTGCCCCAACGCGACTCGCGGAACAACATGTGAACGGGCGGCGAGGGCTACTTGGCGCTCCGATCGGACAACCCAAACGCACGCGAGTGGAAAGCCAGCGACGCCGGAAGGTGCTCGGCGAAATAGCTCCAATCGTGCCCGCCCGGATAGAGATGAAATTCGTTGGGGATGCCGCGCGCGTCGAGCAAGTCATGGAATTGTTGCGCTCCCCGGTTGAATCCGAAATCGTCTTCGGTGCCACAGTCGAAATAAATCTGCAAGCCCGCGGGGCGCGGTCCGGCGCGCACAATCGTGAACGGGCTTTCGCGTTCCCAGAACGCCGGATCAATCGGCGAACCAAATGCACCACCTAGAACCATCGCGACGCTGGCAGCCTGTTCGCTCGATCCCTGCATCTTGGGCAACTTATCGATCAGCGCCGGACTGTGCGCACTCACCGCGCCAAATAGCTCCGGATGGCGCAGTGCGAGGTGCAACGCGCCATAGCCGCCCATGGAGACTCCGGTAATCCCGCGCGTCTTGCGCCCCACACGAATCCGATAGTGGCTTTCAATATAGGGAATGAATTCGCGGATGAAAAAGTCTTCGTAGCGCACTTTACCGTCGCGCGAATTGATGTAGAAGGTGCGCCCGCCATTGGGCGCAACCACCAAAAACTCGCCGATCTTCTTTTGCGCGCGCAGATCCTCGACCAAATCCATGCCGCCGGAATTCAGCAGCAACTGCTCGTTACCGCCCAAGCCATGCAGAAAATAAAGTACCGGATATTCCGCGGCTTTATCGGTGTCATAGTCCGAAGGAAGGATGACGCAATACGCGACGGGATGACCCAGAATTTTGCTCGGAACCGAGCGGCACTCCGCGCGTCCAGGCGCAGCGGCGCGAGCCGGAGCGCCACTCATTACGAAGCCAATCAGCGCGCAGCAGAGGATGAGCGCCGGCCGGCGCGCTCTACTCATACCTAAGCGCCTCGACCGGGTTCAGCCGCGCCGCGCGCGCCGCCGGATAGATGCCGGCCACCAGGCTCACCCCGACCGAAATCCCAATCGCAGCGCCCACCATCCACCAATGAACGGAAGACAGGTCAATCGAAGGAAGCTGCTGTCGCGCCAAATATAGATTTGTACCAAAAGTAAGCGCACGTCCGATGAGCCAACCAATCGCGACACCCACCACGCCACCCAACAATCCCATCGCGCCGGCTTCAACAAAAAACAGGCGCTGTACATCGCGGTCCGCGGCACCGAGCGCTTTCAGGATGCCGATTTCGCGCCGTCGCTCCAGGATGGCCATCACGAGAGTGTTGATGATCCCGAGCGACGAAACGGTCAGCGCAAGGCTTCCGAAAATCAGCAGTAGCATGTCGAACACGGTGAAAAACAATTGCAGATTCTTCGTGGCATCGAGAATCGAAAACGCGCCAAAGCCCATTGCCTTGATCGCGTCTTCGACACCCTGCACAACCTTAGGGTTGCTCACCCGCACCGTCAGACTGTCGTACGTCGGCCTGCCGTTGCTTCCGCGCAACATTTCCCGCAAATCAGTGGGCTGCGCGATACGCAGTTTCTGTGCGATCTGCTGGGGAATCAGCAAGCGTCCACGGCCGAGTCCGCCAAATCCCGCGGCAGGCTCCGTCTCGACGATCCCGATGATCCGCAACTTCAATTCGCGCGGAACAATAGAAAACCCGGGAGATGAATCATTGGTGTCGGCGGCGGGTGCCGTCGCACCGGATTTGGCCGTCGTTGCAGCCGCCGGCTCCGGCTCCGCCGGAAGCGATTGTCGCTCGGCATAACGCAGCGTAATGTCCTTGCCGATCAGCGAATCCGGAGTCTTCGAAATATCTTTCGCTAATTCGATCTGCAGAATCGCTTCATTGGCGTCCGGCCCGGAGAAAAACGATCCCTTCATGCCGTCGAATGAGCCATCCGCGCTCGCTGACGCCGGGATGCCCGCGACGGTAGTCATGTAAGGCTTGCCGTCGAATTGAATCTCCGTCGGGAAACGAACCTCCGGGTAAACCTCGACCACATTCTTGATCTGCGCGAGCTGTTGCCGCGCGTCATCATCCAGCCTCCGCACCGGTTGATTCGAATCCGCTGGCGGCTGCGGACGGCCTCCAAACGCTCGCTGGTTGGCGCGGGACATCACGAAAATCGCGTCAAAGAGGCCAGTCTTCGAAAGCCGCGTGCTGGCCAATTCCTGCAAGCCCACGCCCAGCGAAACCATCGCCACGAGTGACGCGACGCCCACGGCGATACCTAGAGTCGTGAGTGAATTGCGGAGAATCGCTTCGCGCAAATTGCGCGCGGCTAGCTCAGTAAGATCGCGCAACTTCATGCCCGGCTCCCCTCGCCGCTTGCTTTGACGCCGTTAGTTGCGCCGTTAAGAACTTTCCCATCGCCCATGACGATGATGCGATGCGCGAAACGTTCCGCTCGCGCACGGTCGTGCGTCACCATTACGATGGTCATCCCCAGCGACACGTTTATTTCCTGCAACAAATGCATAATGGCATCGCCCGTCGCGCTATCGAGGTTCCCGGTGGGTTCATCGGCGAGAAGAATCGTCGGGCGATTCACGAGGGCACGCGCCAGCGACGCACGTTGCTGTTCTCCGCCGGAAAGCTCGCTCGGCCGGTGCGTCAGCCGCGCCGCGAGCTTCACGCGCTCAACCGCCTCACGCACACGCGCGGGACGCTCCGCGCGATCCACCTCGGCAAGCCGCAGCGGCAGTTCGACGTTTTCTTCGAGCGTCATGCGCGGCAAAAGGTTGAACGCCTGAAACACCATGCCCACGGTGTGGCTGCGGTGGTCGGCGAGCTCTTGAGAGCTCATCGCCGCGAGATTTTTTTCGTGCGCATAGATCGCGCCAGAGGTGGGCCGGTCAAGCCCCGCCAGCAAATTCAGCAGCGTAGATTTGCCGGAACCCGAACTGCCGAGCAGCGCCACAAATTCCCCGGGCTGCACGGAGATCGAAACATCATCCACCGCGCGCACCAGCGCATCGCCCATTTGATAGTGCCGGGAGACTCGGTCGGTACGGATGGCAAAACCATTAGCAGGGCCGGTCATGTCTTCCACAATGGTATTACGGATGGACCAAGCCGCGAGTTACATTCGACGCTCGTTTTTTGTCCCCGCGATTTGCCGTCCGCGCACGGCCTCGTGTGGGGGAGCGGCAGCTTGCTGCCGCTTTTTGCGACGAAAACGCCGCGCAGGAGGGATAGCCGGGCGAGGCGTTCCTGGCAAGACTAGAAATTCAGATCGCCGTATTTTGACGCCGCGGTCTGTACCGCGCGCTCGTACAGCTTCGGAGGCGTCTTACCATGCGGATTCGACCATCTCCCCGGAATCGCCAAACCGCACTTCGGGCAATGGCCATCCTTCACACGATTCTGCTGCACATCGTGCCAGGAACGCTTCACCAGCAGCGTCTGGCACGAGGGGCAAGAGGTGTGCGCGCCATCGCTAAAAATATTGCCTTCGTAAACGTAATGCAGTCCTAGGCCCAGCGCGATGCGCCGCGCGGCATGTAAAGTTTCGGGTGGAGTGCGCGGTTTATCCTGCAATTTGAAGTCCGGATGAAATGCCGTGAAATGCAAAGGCACATCAGGCCCCAGATTTTGCAAAATCCACTCCGCCAATTCGCGCGATTCCGACACAGCATCATTCAAGGTCGGAATAATCAGATTCGTAATCTCAAACCACACATTCGTTTCATTCTTCAGCCATTTTAAGGTATCCAGCACCGGCTGCAAGTGCGTCAAAGTGATCTTGCCGTAGAAATTCTCGGTGAACGCTTTCAGATCAATATTAGCGGCATCCACATGGTCATAAATATCGTGGAACGCATCATACGTGATGTACCCATTCGAGACCATCACGGTATTCAGCCCCGCCTCTTTAGCGGCGTGGCAAATATCAATCACGTACTCGCCCCAAATCGTCGGCTCGTTGTAAGTGAAGGCAATCGAATCGCAGTGATTGCGGATCGCGAGCAAGACCACATCCTCCGGCGGGACGTATGACGATCCCACCTGATCTGCGCGCGATTTCGAAATGTCCCAATTCTGGCAGAAAAAGCAGCCCATGTTGCAACCCGCGGTACCCATCGAAAAAATCCGTGTCCCGGGCAGAAAATGGTTCAAAGGTTTTTTCTCGATGGGATCAATCTGCATCGCGGCAGGGTGCGCGTAGCCCAGGCTGTAGAGTTTGCCGCCCTCGTTCGCGCGAATGAAGCAGAACCCCGCCTGCCCTTCCCCGATGTGGCAATGCCGCGGGCAAAGATAACAGTGCGCCTTGCCGCCGGCTTCGGGTTCCCACCAGCGGGCTTCATGCAGCTGCGTGGTTTTTTGGAGGATCTTCAGGTCTTGCACAGGAACCATCCCTAGCCCCAATTATACGCCCGTAGTTCGCGAGCGAGCCGCCGCGCGTGCGAACGTGGCGTCTACGGGCCTGTTGCGAGTGCGCCGGAACACGGCTATCGTGGCATAGTGGCAAATGGGGTGTTTGTTCCTGGGTTGCGAGCCGCTCGCCCGCGATGAAAATTTCCAAACCACTACTCAAGTGCGCTCTCGTCGTCTGCTGCCTGTATACCGCAACGCCGGCTCTGGCTCAGTCGTCCGAAGGCAACACCGGAAAAATCCACGAGTACAAGGACGATGTCGCGCTTTCCACCGGCCAGATTCGCCGCGGCGATATCTGCGTGAACTTCATCCCGGTGCTGCAATCAGGCTCTTTCTTCGATGGCCTGGAACGGATTGACTCGTCGCAAGGCTCGGAATTTCGCAAGAACTCCCGAGTGGTCACAAATTTCCCGGATTTCATGACCGTGGAGATGAAAGTGCGCATCGAGGACTGCGATACCGACGTCTACACTCCCGCGCCGACGCCGGCCTTCGTGAAAGGAATACATTTCCGCGTGCAGTGGAAACGCGGCCTCGCGATGCGGCCCGTGGCCGCAGTCTCCATCGAACAAAAGCCGGTGCTGATGGACGAAGGCGACAATCGAATGCTCTTCCTGATGTACATTCACGATCGCGACGTGCCGCTAACCGATCACCTGATCATTTCTGTGATCGGCCCGGATGGAAAGCTCATGTCACGCATGTCCGCGCGCCTCTAGCCTCCGTGTCAGAAACCGAGAGTCTTTGTAGGTGGTCGCTTTAGCGACGACCTATCTGTCGCGATGTCCGCGCGGCTTCAGCCGCTGAAGTACAGGTTGTGCAGTTATCACACGGACCCTGAAGCCGGCGCTACATTTGTCGCTGGCGGCTTTCGGCAACCCATTCCAGAAATCGCTCCATCCGCACTCGCTCGCGCCACATCAGGCGCAAGAATTTCCTCATATCGAGGTCCGCCGCTTCCCTGCCGAAAAATGTTTCGAGCCGCCATCGAATATACGGCGACGCCCAAGGCCGCGATCGATAACCTTTGGCGATAATCCAGTAGTAGCGCAGCGCGTTCAGCATCACGCGAATCCCGCGCTCGTGCCAATGGGCATAACCTCAGCCGCTGTCATCCCGAACGCAGTGAGGGATCTCTCTTCGTTCGCGCGGCCAGCGTACGTAACCCTAAGGGCGTGAGCGCTGACCAGCGGCGTTGCAAACGGCGTACCCCACGAGAGTGCTAGAATGTCACGGTGAGCAACGCGTCCGATAAAACCGCCGAAGACCACTACTACGCCGGAATTGACCTCTTCGGCGAAGGAAAACTGCCCGAAGCTATCGCGGAATACGCGCGGGCGCTCGAACTCAACCCTCAATTTAGCGACGCGCTGCATGGCTTGGCGCAAGCCTACCACGCTCAACAAGATTTTGACCGCACGATTGAAACTGCGCGCCGCATCCTCGCCCTCGATCCCGAAGACATTCTCGCCTGGACCACCATCTCGCGCGCCTATCAGCGCAAAGGCATGGTCCCCGAAGCTGAAGAAGCCGGCAACAAAGCGCGCATCCTCGGCTGGAAACAACAATTGCGCGAGCAAAAGGCAAATTCAGGAGAGGCGTAGAACTGGAAGTTGCATCGTTTTCAATCTGCCGTGCGCGAACGGCGGGCGCGCTTCGCGACTTCCGCGACCAGCGCCGCATTGCTGGCTGCCTGGCTACCATCAGGCAGGGTGAGCACATCCTCGAGCCCAATACGCGTGTCGTAGCCGCGCTTCACTGCCGAATCGATCAAATCCCAGGCCGTGCGATTCAATCCGTGAAGAAGTCGCGGAATCTTCACTCCCGCACGATCCAGCATTTTCTCGAGGCGTTCGACGCCATCGAGTGCCACACGCAGGTCCTGCTGCTCGGGCTCGAACATCACTCGCAGGCAGTGGTCCGCCAGCCCGCTCGAGACTAACGCTTCAACCGCCTCCGGACTGCCCACCCCCGCTTCGATGCCGACGCCGCGCGAAAGCAGCAGTTCCGCCAACGCAACGCCGCCCTCTTCATTGAAATTGAGGGATGCAAACGGCGGCAGGACTTTCCACGACGCCACTTTTTCGTGACGCGCTTTCACATTCGGAACAATCCACGCGCCAGTGCTGACGCCGAAAGATATCGCTGGAATCGCCGCACGCACAGCCTCAATGGCCCTCGCGACATCATCCGCATCAAGACTTTCACGCTCGTCGCGGCCACGCACGTGAAAATGAACCGCACCGGCTCCTGCCGCCACAGCCCCGCGCGCGGACTCAGCCAATTCCCCGGGCGTACAAGGCACCCGGGGATGCTCCGCCCGCGTCCTGCCTCCATTCAACGCACATTCGATCAGCATCAGCTCTCCGCAAATAAGTAGGGGCGGGTCTGAGACCCGCCCCCACAGCCATCACATTCAAACCAACGCAATCACCAAGCAAGGGAAATGCCGCACTACATCGCCGAGCAAATCGACTTCACCTCGGTGTAATGCTCAAGCACCTCGTGCCCCATCTCGCGGCCCCACCCCGATTGCTTATAGCCGCCAAACGGAAGCGCTGCATCGAACACGTTGTAACAATTGATCCACACGGTTCCAGCCTTCAACTTAGACGCGAGGCTCTGCGCCTTCTTGATGTCGCGCGTCCAAATCCCGGCCGCCAACCCATAGATCGTGTCGTTCGCTTTCTCCGCGATCTCGTCAGTATCGTTGAACGGAATCGCAGTAACCACCGGCCCGAAAATTTCCTCCTGCACCACCTTCATCTTTTCGTTGGTATTGATCAACACAGTCGGCTTGACGAAGTAGCCCTTGGTACCTTCGCGTGAACCGCCGGTAACGGCCTTGGCGCCTTCCTTCGCCCCGCTCTCGAGATATCCGCAAACGCGATCGAGCTGCTCCTGCGAAACGAGCGGGCCCAAATCGCTCTCCGGATCGAATCCCGGACGCACGCGGATTTTCGCGGCGTTCTGCGCCACACCATCCACAACCTTGTCGAAAAGTTTCTTTTCGACGTAAAGCCGCGAACCCGCGCAGCAGCACTGGCCTTGATTGAAGAAGATGGCGCTGGCCGCTCCGGCAATCGCGGCGTCCACGTCGGCGTCGTCAAAAATAATGTTCGGCGACTTGCCGCCCAATTCGAGCGACACCTTCTTCAAGTTGCCCGCCGCGGCCTTCAGGATGAGCTTCCCAACTTCGGTGGAACCGGTGAACGCAATCTTATCCACGTCCGGATGCGCCGCAAGCGCGGCGCCGGCTGTTTCGCCGTAACCGGGAACGATATTCACCACGCCGTCGGGGAATCCCGCTTCCTGAATCAATTCGCCGAGCCGCAGCGCCGTAAGCGGCGTCTGTTCGGCAGGTTTCAAAACCACCGTGCAACCAGCCGCCAGCGCCGGACCCAGCTTCCACGCCGCCATCAGCAACGGGAAATTCCAAGGAATGATCTGCCCGACCACGCCCACCGGTTCGCGCACCGTGTAAGCATGGAAGGTATTCTGCTTCCAGAACGAAAGCGGAATCGTATTGCCCTCGATCTTGGTGGCCCATCCCGCGTAATAACGGAAATGGTCAATCGCCAACGGTAAATCGGCCACGCGCGCCACTTTGAGCGGCTTGCCGTTATCCAGCGATTCGAGCTGCGCGAATTCTTCCAGGTGCTTTTCGAGCAGGTCGGCGAGCCGCCAAATCATGCGCCCGCGCTCGGAATGGGAAATCTTCGACCACGCGCCCGTATCAAACGCCGCGCGAGCCGCTTTCACGGCTAGGTCAATGTCTTCCTTGTCGCCTTCCGCAATTTTGGAAAGCACTTCGCCGGTTGCCGGGTTGTAAGTGGGAAAAGTCTTGCCGGAAGCCGAGTCAACCCACTTGCCATTGATGAACATCTTGCGGGTCTTGGTGACAAATCCTGTTACGTTTTCATGTGGCTGTACACTTACCGTTGCAGTTGCCATTTCACACTCCTCCTTCGCCTAGATTCGCTGGAATTCGGTTCCGTTCCGCGCCTTTCGCGATGCGGGCGGTTCTTTGGGTAGTTGCAGCCCTCGCGGCTGAAGCGGGGGCAGCCGTCTGCGGTGCTGGGCCGGGCGATTGGCAACAAAACGCCAGTCATTTGCGACCTTCCGGGCACCATAGAACTCGGGCGGACAGCCGTATCATAGTCGCGCGCGGCGGGCGGTGCAATAGGCCACGCAAATGTCTCGGATTAGATTTTTCTATGATTGGGCGCCGCGTACCCACACTCGCTGCGTCGCCGGTTTGCCCAGATGGATGCGCGAAGAGGCGTGTCCCGCCACGGTAAGGGCCATGGTCTCGTCGTACTCCCGCTGATGCACGCGCACTCGCGCACCCGGGCGCAAGCGCAACCCGTTGAGGAAGTCTAAAAACTTAGGATCTTTTTCATACACGCGAAGAACTTCGTACGATCGTCCTACTTCGGCATCCGACAAGCGCACCGCGCCGAATTTGCGGCGCAACTTGGCCATGCCGCCGAGTAGCGGCACGCCGTGCGGGCAGCGGCTATCGCGGCCGAAGCGCTTCAGCAGCAGCTCCGCCACCTCCGGCGAGATGCCGTGCTCCAGCCGCTCGGCTTCTTCATGAGCACGCGCCCATTCCAGGCCGATCACATCGGTGAGCAGCTTCTCGGCCAGGCGATGACGCAGCACCAAATGCTGCGCGATGGATTCACCCTTAGCGGTCAGTTCGATGCAGCCATCGCGGCGAACGTGCAGATACCCGCTGCGCGTCATGCGCTTCAGCGCGGCGGTGACTGCCGGCGGCGTAACCGCCAAATCTTCCGCAAGACGCGCGCTGATGGGCTCCTGCTCTTCCTGCACAAGTTCCCAGATCGCCTTCAGGTAATCTTCTTGCGAGACGCTCGTTTTTTCACGCCGCATAATTCAATGCCTTGGACGGCCGTTGAATCCGAACTTCCGAGCCCAGATACAAGTTCGCGCGTTCCGGCTTAACTCGCATTTTCGGCTTCGGTGCGCAACCGCGCAGCCAAAAGGGTCACGCGCGCCTCAATATCGTCGCAGATCACGCGGTGCGTAGCTATGTCCTCGCCAAAGGGATCCCGCACCTTCCACTCTTCCACATGATGTTCGGGAAATAACGATTTGCTGTGGATCCCGGACATATTGATCACCAGGTCCGGCTTCTTGAGCGAATGGCTGTGCAAGCCCTTCGAGAATTGCCCGTCTATCGAAATCCCGCGCTCGCGCAGCACCGCCGTCGCCGTCTTGTCGATAAATCCCAGCGGCGAAACGCCCGCGCTTTCCGCCGCAATAATATCCGCGCTGCAATGTCGCGCAATCGCCTCCGCCATTTGGCTGCGCACGCAATTGCCGACGCACACAAAAAGAACTTTGACGGGGTTAGCCATCCGATTTACAGAATCTCACAAATGCACGATGGATTGAAATGCGGACGCGCCGCTGCTCTCGGATGTCGTTTCGTTTTCGCCCAGCAGCAACCCGGCGCGACAATCTCACGCAAACCGCTCGCGCTCCAGCCGCCGAGCGGTCCGTCTAGATCGCCTAAAGCGCTCCGTTCAGTCAGCGAGGGCAGCGGCAGAACTCGCGCCGTAGAAGCTGTACCACGGCTTCGCTGCCGTCAGCTTCGAGTTCACATTGTTGATGTTTTTGACGCCTTGATCGTTCAGCCAGTCTTCGAGAGCTTTAGCGCCATGCTTCGCGTACACCGGAATGCCCTCTTTCCATGTAGCGCGCCCGCACAGCACGCCGGAAAATTCCACGCCAGATTCCGCCGCAAGCTCGAGAGTCTCCGCGAATACGTCGTTGTTCACACCGGCCGAAAGGTAGATGAACGGTTTCTTCGCCGCGGTGGCCGCCAGCCGGAAATGTTCCTTGGCCTGATCGCGAGTGTAAGCAGTGGCGGTAGCGGTTTCGCCCTTGTTGGCTTTTGACCCGGCCACAAACGCCATGTTCACCGGCACCTCCACCTTCAGCACGTCCACCGCATATTGCGGCTTGGAAAATTCCGCCATGCTCTTGGTGACGATTTCCGGCTTCTTCTTGGCGTATTCGATGCCCTTCTCGTCGCCGTTCTCCACGTACCCGACGAATTCCAGGAAGAAAGGAACGTCTGACGCGATGCACTCGCCGCCGATGCGCTCCACCCAGGCGTGTTTGATATCGTTGACCTCGGGCGGATCGAACGGCGTGTAATACAGCAAAATTTTGATGGCGTCGGCGCCCGCTGCTACCAGGCGGCGTACTGACCAGATATCCAGCAAATCAGGCAAGCGGCCCGGCCGCGTATTGTCGTAGCCGCTATTTTCGTAAGCCAACAACAATCCCGCGTTCGATGAGCGCGCTCGCGCGGCAGGCAATCCGTATTCCGGGTCCAGCAGGATCGCGCTCGCGTGCGGCGTCAGCACCCGCGTAACGGTCGTCTTGAATTCCTCCAGCATCTGGGCCGGAACGTCTTTCTTGTCAATGCCCTTCTCTTTCGCGATCGCGCTTTTCAGCGACCCGCGCTGGTCCATGGCGGCCGCGGCAATCACGCCGCGCGAATCAGACACCGCCTTCAGACCCTTCTGTTTGCCTGGAGTGATTTTCATGTGAGCCCTCCGCAAATTGCCAGGTGAAAGAACCCCGCATTTTAGCACGGGACTCATCGCCCGCGGTACGACCGCGACGTACCGGTTAGCAACACACTCACTGAAAACCGAATCAAGCCCCTGCAATCCAGCGCCAAGTCCTTCTCAGTACCGACACAGCGCAGCGCTCCAAATCGCCGGTCCTGCCGAATAATCTCTTGCTTTGCGCCGCAATCCGCATATA
This sequence comes from uncultured Acidobacteriota bacterium, assembly GCA_963804625.1. Classification (GTDB taxonomy): domain Bacteria; phylum Acidobacteriota; class Terriglobia; order Acidiferrales; family UBA7541; genus Palsa-295. The sequence goes on from CAWDRJ010000006.1 coordinate 88,080, forward strand.
GTTTCGCCCCATATCACACATTCCTTAGCAGCAAGTCCGTGCCGGGCCGCAATCCAGTATGGCGCGCTGTCCCCACGGTTTGTGATAAGGCCCGGGAAGTTTCCACCAAATCTAAATTCGACGAAGCTCGAGGAGAGGAAACGTAGATGATTGCACAAAAATTGCTGTGCGTAGTGGCAGTGATGCTCGCCGCTGCAGTGTCAGGTTATGCCCAGGAACAGCCAAACACCGTGGCCGCGATTGAATTCCAGACGCCGAAGAACGGCATGGTGAAGCAGTACGAAGAAGGCCGCAAGCAGAAGGTCGAATGGCACAAGCAGCAGAAGGATACACAGGGATTGTACGTGTTCGAGACGCTTACCGGCGAGGACACCGGAACCTATCTTGTGGCGCGCTTCGGACAACACTGGACGGATTTCGATAAGCCGTCCGTGCCGGATGCCGCCGACCTAGAACAGTATCAAAAGCTGATTGGTAACGCGGTGGAGAAGCTCACTACGTCCTACTACGAGGACTTGCCGAAATGGAGCAACCCATCCACGGACATGAACGCCAAGTACACCGAGGTCATCACCTTCCATATTCGCTATGGCAAGGGCGACGATTTCCGCAGCGCGGTCATGCGCGTCCACGAGGCTCACGAAAAGATGAAGTCCCCGTCGCACTATTCCTGGCATCGCCTCGCGGACGGCGGACCCGGCGGCACTTATGTCCTCACCGTTGACCACGCCAACTGGGCTTCGTTCGAGGATGACCCAGCCGTGAAGCCTCTGCGGGACGATCTGCGGGCGGCCTTCGGCGAGCAGGAAGCGATGTCCGTGATCGAGCGGCTCAATGGCTCGATCGAGAGCACCTACAGCGAGATCATCCAGTTCCGCCCGGACCTCAGCTACATCCCGGCGAAATAACGGCGCTGCGGGCAATCACAAACGATGTACGGTCCAGCAAAAAAGTGAAGTGGGTGTCATTGCAAGCGCGGCGGGTGTCATCCCGAGTGAACGGGGTGTCATCCCGAACGAAGCGAGGGATCTGCTTTTCGCGTAATCGCTGCTCTACGTGAATATCACGTGATGCTGGTGAGCACACGGTGCGGCGTTCGTCGATCGTTTATTCGCGGACGCCGCACCGGACGCTCCGATAGCCGAAAGCTCCGCCAAATCATCCAGAAATTCCGGCCCATATGCAGCCAGCCACGGCAGCGCGGACAGCGTGCGCTCCTGCAGCCCGCGATGGGGATAGAGCGCATCCACCAGAATCCGTTCGTGGCGATCCAGCACGCCCGTGCGAAAATTTTCGGCGCGCCCAGCTTTTCTCTTCAGATTCAGAAATCGATGCAGCATCTTTCTTTCGGTAAGCGCCAAGGCCCCATTCAAAGTGCCGTCGAGCCTCTCAAAGCTCTTGCGATACCCTTCCAGCAGCTTGCGTAGCGCCTTCTCGTCTTTCTCGAATCGTTTGGCGAGTCCACGAGGCAAAGATTTCACTTCCATCCGCGCGCGCAGATACTGCCGCCCGCGCAACATGTCCCGAAAATCCAGCCCGTATTTCTTCAGAGGTCGTGCCACGGAAGGCTCAATGATCGTGAAACTCGCGCGCGGCAGCATCGCCGGCATACGTCCGAGCAACTGCCGGTAAACCACCTGCGCCTGAGCCATGTAAGCGATTTCGGCCGGGCCGCCGACGTAAGCAGCGGTGGGCAGCAAAGTATCCTGCACCACGGGACGCAGCAAGACGTTGGGCGTGAATGCCTCGGGCGTCGCCTCGATCGCCGCGCGCAACTCGTCAGCAGTAAAAGTCACGTCGCCCGCAAAGTATTTTCCGTTGCGCTGGCGCAAAGGCTGCCGTATCCCGTCCACGTTGTAAAAAAGCAAAGTGGACTCGCGCGCCACCTTCACCTGCGCATGAAACCCGCCGCGTTCAAGTTCCTTCGACCGCGCCATCAGCGCTTCACGCAGCGTATCGGCTTCGTCCAGCGCCCGCCGGTAGATTCCCGCGGCAAAATGATGCAGCCGCGAATCCAGCGGGTCGAGAAAAATAATTCCGCGGCCCGCCACCAGCCGCGCCATCAATTTCGCGTACGCCGAGCCATACGTTTCATCCGGCGCATACGATTCGCGCAACGCCCGCGCCACATCGCCCGCGTAGGGGCCTTCCAGCGTATCCACCGCCGTCACCACCGGCGCGGCAATCGCCTCCCCAAGCTTGATCTCGCCCACGCGCCGGCCTTCTTCGCCTTCTCCCACCGGCAAAGCAAATTCCGCAAGGCCCGTTCGAGTCGTCCACGCCGCGTGATTAATTTCCGCGAGATCGTGATCTTCCGTCGCGACCCAGAAGACCGGCACCGCCTCAATTCCCTGCCGCGTCAACTCCTCGGCATACGCCACGGCGGTCATCGCCTTATAAAAACTGTAAGCAGGTGCAGTGAACAGTCCCACCTGCTGGCCCGTCACAATCGCCACGGCGCCATTCGCCAGGCGATCCAGATTTCGCGCGATCCCCTCATCCAGCGCGTCCGTCCCGCCGAATCTTTTATTCTGTTCGCGCAGAACTTCCACCACGCCTTGCCGCACCGTGGGATCGAGTTGCACTTCCTTGGCAGCCGCAACTATGCCCGCAAGCGTCGGAGACTGCCCGTAATATCGCGCCACCCGGCCAAAATCTTCCAGGAACGTCGCAAAAAGCTTAGTGGTCTGAGGAATTTCGCGGAAGGAGATGCAGTGCGTCTCCATGGGGATGGTCATGATACACGCGGCCTTGAAAGGCAGCAACGAGCGTGGGACGCGCGCCGCGCGCGAAGGTTAGCAGCGAATCGATGGCTGCGACAACACTGGCCAAGCGTCGCGCCTCGCGGAAGCGCTTGCGCTGCGGACGCCCATACAAAGCGTGGATTCCGGCAATTCGTTTGGATGACGTCCTCCCGGCGCGCACGAATCCAGTGGAAACGGCTGCTACAGAAGATGCGCCGGCTGGGACATAAGATTCGCCAACATGGCGTCAATTTCCTGCTTGGCCTGGTCGTCGGGCGCCTGCAGCGGCAGCCGCGGCGGGCCGCCGTAGTAGCCCAGGCGGTCAAGCGCGTACTTCAAGCCGCCAATTCCATATTGCGCGCCGAGCATTTTCGACGGCAGCACCAGTTTTTGCGCGAGCGCGGACGCCTTAGCGCGTTCGCCCGCCCGCGAAAACTCGTAAATCTCCGAGCACAGCTCAGGAAACGCATCCGCCAAAGCCAAAATCGCCCCAACCGCGCCAATTTCCAGCGATTCGTAAAGCGTCGCCGCGGCCCCAACCAAAGTCTGAAAATGTTTCGGCGCCGCAGCGATAATCGCCGCCACTCCCTCGACGTTCCCCGAACTATCCTTGATCCCGACGATATTCGGATGATGCACGACGCGCGCAATCAACGGCGCCTCCACAGTCACGTGCGTGAAAATCGGCACCGAGTACACCATCACCGGAATGCGCGAAGCGTCCGCCACGCGCAGGTAGTGCTCGGCCAACGTATGCTCGTTCATCGCCGGCTTGTAAAAACTAGGCGTGCGAACCAAAGCCGCCGCATACCCGATCTTCGCAGCCCGATGCGTATGCTCAATCGTCTCTGCAGTGGATTCAGCGCCGGTCCCAGCAATCAGAATCTTCCCCGGCGCCGCCGAATCCCGCACCGTCTCCCAGACGCGATAAACCTCCTCCCATTTCAAGAGCACCGATTCGCTGGTAGATCCGTTCGATACGTAACCCGCCAACCCAGTCTTGTTGTAAAGCCCCACATTGTCGCGCAAACGAGTGAGCGCAAGGCTCCCATTCGCCTCAAAAGGAGTAGTAAGCGGAGCGAATACGCCGTGCAGTTTCATCGCGCTATTTTATATCACCCAGATGTACAGCGATAGATTTGCGGTGCAGCAGACCAAAGCGGAGCACCCATATCGTGACCGAGCACGAACTCTCCGTGCCCTCAAGCTTTTCGCTGTGGCCTCTGTGTTAATTCTTTCTCTTGGCCGTTCTCTGCGTACGGCGTTTACCCCGACGACGTCGAGGCGTCTCTGCGGTAAACGCCTTGACCCATCACCGAGACTACTTCTCCGCAGGCGCCGAAGCCGCCGATTTCCGCTGATGCAAATCCTGCAAAGCCGCCACATCCACCGAATGCCCCGCCATCGCCCGCATCCCCCGCGCCGCCGCGCTAGCCGCCGAAAGAGTAGTAATGCAAGGAATGTTGTAACGCACCGCCGCCCGTCGAATAGACTTCTCATCGTAAAAAGATTCGCGCCCGAGCGGTGTGTTGATCACCAAATCCACCTTCGCCGTCTTGATCAAGTCCACAATATTCGGCCGCCCCTCGTTTACCTTATAAACCGTCTCCACTTCGATCCCCGCGCTAGCCAATGCCGCCGCAGTTCCGCGCGTAGCCACCACTTTCAAACCCGCCGCCAGCAAATCCTGCACCACAAACGCCACATGCCGCTTATCGTGATCGTTCACGCTAAGAAACACCGTCCCGCGCTGCGGCAACCGCTGCCCCGCGGCAAGCTGTGCCTTAGCAAACGCCAACCCAAAAGTTGACGAAATCCCCATCACCTCGCCGGTCGAGCGCATCTCTGGCCCAAGAATCGTATCCACGCCGCGAAACTTATTGAACGGAAACACCGGCGACTTCACCGCATAAAAATTGCGAACCACGAGTTCCTTGATGCCATTCGTTTCCGTGCAAGGCAAATGCAGGTCGCGCAATTTGCGCCCAGTCATCAAACGCGCGGCCACTTTCGCCAGCGGCACGCCCGTAGCCTTGCTGACGTACGGAATCGTCCGCGAAGCCCGCGGATTCACTTCCAGCACGTAAACCGTGTCCCGCTGGATCGCATACTGCACGTTCATCAAGCCGACGACCTTCAGCGCGCGAGCGAGTCTGGTGGTGTAGTCGCGGATGCGTCCCAGCACCGAAGGCTTCAAAGTCACCGAAGGCAGCACGCAAGAAGAATCGCCGGAATGAATGCCGGCCTCTTCAATGTGCTCCATGATTCCAGCGATCAGAACGTCCTCGCCGTCAGCCAGCGCATCCACGTCCACTTCCGTCGCGTCTTCCAAAAATTGATCAATCAGAATCGGACGCTTGGGATCAGTTCCGGAGCCAATCAACGCAGCCTGCGCCACATACTCTTCCACCGTCTTCAAATCGTAAGCGATCACCATCGCGCGCCCGCCCAGCACGTAACTCGGCCGCACCAAGACCGGCAATCCAATTTCCGTCGCCAGTTGCACAGCCTCTTGCGGCGCAAAAGCCGTGCCATTGCGCGGCTGCGGAATTTTCAATTCATCGAGCAAGGCGCCGAATCGTCGACGATCTTCTGCAAGATCAATCGACTCTGGCGCGGTGCCGATAATTTTCGCCCCATTCTGTTTCAATTCCAGCGCCAAGTTCAAAGGCGTCTGCCCACCAAACTGCACGATCACACCCTGCGGCTTCTCGCGATCCAGAATCGCCAGCACATCTTCCAGCGTCAGCGGCTCGAAATAAAGCCGGTCCGAAGTGTCGTAGTCCGTCGAAACCGTCTCCGGATTGCAATTCACCATCACAGTCTCGTAGCCGTCTTCTTTAAGCGCAAACGCCGCGTGGCAGCAGCAATAATCGAACTCGATTCCCTGCCCAATCCGGTTCGGCCCGCTACCGAGAATCACCACCTTGGGCCTGTCCACGGCGCCGGATTCATCCTCTTCCTCGTACGTAGAATAAAGATACGGCGTGAACGACTCGAACTCCGCCGCGCAAGTATCCACGCGCTTGAACACGGGCTGAATCCCCAATTCCTTGCGCCGCGCGCGCACGCTGGCCGCTTTCACATTCCACAGCTTCGCGATTTCCTCATCGCTCGCGCCCGAACGCTTCGATTCCAAAAACAATTCCGGCGGACACTTCCCCAGCGCCGTCGCCGCCACGCGCTTGTCAATCGCCAGCATTTCCTGCAGCTGGCGAATAAACCACGGGTCAATCTTTGTAAGGTCACAAACTTCTTCCGCGGACATCCCGCGCTCGAGCGCCTCAAAAAGCCAGTGCAACCGGTCCGGGCCCGGCACGTGCAATTTCTCCCGCAGCAACACCGTCGTCACTTCCGCGGGTGGCCGCCACGCCGTACTCGGCTCCAGCGACCGAATCGCCTTGCAGATCGCTTCCTGGAACGTCCGCCCGATCGCCATCACTTCCCCGACCGATTTCATCTGCGTCGTCAAAGTGCTGTCGCTGCCCGGAAACTTCTCGAACTGCCACTTCGGAATCTTCGCCACCACGTAATCAATCGTCGGCTCAAAGGAACATGGCGTCTTTTTGGTAATGTCGTTGGGAATTTCGTCGAGCGTCATACCCACCGCGAGTTTTGCCGCGATCTTCGCAATGGGAAACCCGGTAGCCTTGCTCGCCAGCGCCGAGCTGCGCGATACGCGCGGGTTCATTTCGATTACGGTCATGCGCCCCGATGCCGGATCAATCGCAAACTGAATATTCGATCCGCCGGTTTCGACGCCCACTTCGCGAATGATCGCCGCCGCCGCGTCGCGCATTCGCTGATATTCCTTGTCCGTAAGCGTCTGCGCGGGAGCGACCGTGATGGAATCCCCCGTATGAATCCCCATCGGGTCGAAATTTTCGATCGAGCAGATCACCACGAAGTTGTCGCGGTGGTCGCGCATCACTTCCAGCTCGAATTCCTTCCAACCCAGCACAGATTCCTCGATCAAAGCCTGATGCACCGGGCTGGCGTCGAGCGCCCGCGCAATCAAATCCGCAAATTCCTCGTGGTTGTAAGCAATCGAACCACCCGTGCCACCCAAAGTAAACGACGGACGAATAACCACGGGATAGCCGAGCTGGTCCGCGAGCCGTACCGCGTCGGGAACGGTTGTGACGACTTCCGACGCCGGAACTTCCAGCCCAATCTTGCGGCACACATCCTTGAAGAGCAGCCGGTCTTCAGCGATCTTAATCGCGCTAAGCGACGCGCCAATCAATTTCACTTTATATTTTTCGAGGATCCCCGCTTCCGCAAGCTCAACGGCGAGATTCAGTCCGGTCTGGCCGCCAACGGTAGGCAGCAACGCGTCCGGCCGCTCCGTCGCAATAATCGCCTCGAGATATTCCTTCGAAAGCGGCTCAATGTAAGTCCGGTCCGCGATTTCCGGATCAGTCATAATCGTCGCCGGATTCGAATTCACCAAAACGACTTCGTAACCCTCCGAGCGCAACGCCTTGCAAGCCTGCGTCCCCGAATAGTCGAATTCGCAAGCCTGCCCGATCACAATCGGCCCAGACCCAATGATCATGATCTTCTTAATGTCAGTCCGTTTCGGCATTTCTTCCTGTCAGACAGTCGTGGCCGTCGTCATCGCGCCGCGTCATTCATCAACGAAATAAAATCATCGAACAAATACCTCGCGTCATGTGGACCCGGCGACGCTTCCGGATGATATTGCACGCTGAACAGCGGCAAAGAGCGATGCCGCATACCCTCGTTGGTGTGATCATTCAAATTCACGTGGGTAATCTCCACGTCGCTCGACGGCAGCGACTCCGGGTCCACGCAAAAACCATGATTCTGCGCGGTAATCTCCACCTTCTGCGTCAGCAAATTCTTCACAGGATGATTCGAGCCGTGATGCCCGAATTTTAATTTAAAAGTCCGCCCACCCAGCGCCAATCCACAAAGCTGATGACCAAGACAAATCCCAAAGATCGGCACGCGTCCCAAAAGCCTGCGAATATTTTCGACCGCGTAGCCGATCGGCTCAGGATCCCCGGGACCATTCGAGAGAAACACGCCATCCGGCTTCAGCGCCAAAACGTCAGAAGCAGAAGTCCCGGCTGGCACCACCGTAACGTCACAGTTGTGATCCACCAGCAGCCGCAAAATATTCTGCTTAATGCCGAAATCGTACGCGACGACTCGATGCCGCGCCGCAGCCTCACCGCCCGCCGCCACGCCAGCACGCCGCGCAGCGGCACCCGAAGGACCAACGCCGCGCCCGTCGGATTTCCCCGCCGCCGATGCACCCGCCGCAACCGCCACAGAAATCGGCGCCGCCAAATCGATCGACCCTTTCGTCCACACGTACGGGCGCGCCGTCGTAACGCGCCCCGCCAATTCCTGGCCAGCCATCGTCGGCAGCGCACGCGCCTCAGCGATCAATTCCCCCGCAGCGGTACCGTCCGTCGCCACCACTCCGCGCAGCGCCCCCACATCGCGCAAGTGTCGCACCAGCGCGCGTGTATCCAAATCCCAGATCACCGGCACGCCGTGCCGCTCCAAATATTGCTGCGCCGATTCGCTCGAGCGCCAATTCGAAGCCAAAGGCGAAAATTCGCGCACTACGAGCGCCTCGATAAATGGCTTCGGCGATTCCTCATCGTCAAGATTCGCGCCGACGTTCCCAATGTGCGGATAAGTGAGGCAGACAATCTGGCCGGAATAGCTGGGATCGGTGAAAACTTCCTGGTAACCGGTGAGGCTGGTGTTGAAAACAACTTCTCCGCCGCGGCGCGTGCGTGCGCCGGCCGCGCGGCCGTTAAATACGCTTCCGTCTTCCAGCGCGAGTATCGCGCGACCTGCGGCCTGCTGCGTCAGTGTGTCCTCCAAAATATTTCATCGCGATGCCGCGTTTACCGTGGACGAATACGTGAGCGAACCGAAATGATCCACCGGCCAGTAAGCAAAAACAGCCTTGCCGTAAATGTACGGCCGGCTCACCGGACCAAACACCCGCGAATCGTTCGAACTGTCGCGGTGGTCGCCCATCACAAAATAATTTCCCGAAGGAATCTTCATCGGGCCGTAGCTCGAGCCGTCCAGATAGCTCGCCGGAACGTACGGCTCCGCCAGTTCCTTGCCGTCCACATACACGTGCCCGGCGCGCAATTCGATCGTCTCGCCCGGCAAACCAATCACGCGCTTGATGAACGATTTCGAATGGTCGAGAGGATACCAGAAAACGACGACGTCTCCGCGCTCAATCGGCTCGAAGCGGTATTCGAATTTATTGATGAAGATGCGCTCCTGATCGCTCAAGAGCGGCGCCATGCTGGTGCCTTCCACCTTCACCGGCTGATAAAGAAAGATGATGATGACGAGCGCGAGGCCCAGAGCCACCGCAAGATCGCGCGTCCAACTGCGCAGCTCGCGCCGCAATTGAGGCAAAGAAGGGGTGCTATTCGGGTTCGCTGGGTCAGGCTGAGAGATATCCAACATTCGTCACTCAAACATTTATATCACGGCAAGACGTGGCGCGCCAAGTTCTCGCGAGCCGTCTCCGTGCACTGTGTTTTCCTTCTGTGAACTCTGTGTTAAGTTTGGCGTTGCTTTGCCTTTACGCCACTGCGGTCAATCTCAACCATCTAACGCGAAATGCAGAATCGCGAGCGATGCCAGCACCGCCGTCTCCGTCCGCAGCACGAGCTGTCCAAGCGAAGCTTCCTTGAACCCACCATCCCGCGCGGACTCGAGCTCGCCATTCGTCCATCCGCCCTCCGGCCCAATCGAGACCGCCGCCGACCGCGCGCTCACGTCCAGCAACACGTCGTGAATCGCTGGCGCATCGCTGCGCTCCGACAGCAAAAGTTTGCAGTCAGCGCCGCAAGCCGCGTAAGCGTCTTCCACCATCGCAGCCGTTCCCAATTTCGGTGGACGCAACCGCCGCGACTGTTGCGCCGACTCAACCAAGATCCGTTCCCAGCGCGCATGCCGCTTGCCCGCCGCGCCAACCAAAACCTTGTCGGTGCGCGTAGCAATCAAAGGCGTGATTTCACTCACTCCAAGTTCAGTAGCTTTTTCCAGGCACCACTCAAACCGATCGAATTTCACCAAAGCGATCAGCAGCTGCAGCCGCAGCGCCGGCTCCTGCACCGCAATCGGTTCGACCAAAGAAAATTCCACGCGATTCTCGCCGCGTTTCAGCAGCCCCACGCTCTCCACACGCCCAAGCCAAACGCGTTCGCCGTCGCTCAGCTCATAGAGCTGTCCCGGCTCCGCCCGTAACACGCGCCCCAGATGCTCGGCCGTATCGCCGCGCAACGTAGCAGTCCCATCATCAAAATGATCTACGAAAAATCGCCGTCGCATCAGAACGATTGTACCTTGCAGAGTAGAAACCTACGAGCGACGCGGCTCCGTGCCAGCGATTCCGCAATCGCGACTGGAAGTGTAGGAAAGCGCGCCGATTGGGGCCAGCAGAGATCCCCCGGCAGTTTCTTGCGAACCTTTGGGAACCCGAGTATGTCCGGCGAGGGGTCTTTGCGTTCGCTCCGAACGGTGTAGAGAAAGACTCTCCCTTCCTTGTCGTGAGGGAGCGCAGAGGAATCGCTGGAAGAAAGAAAGATCTGTTCTCAGGGGGAACGCGCTGTGAGGTGTCGGCCGGCCTCGCTATAGATCTGGGCGGCGATGAGCTGAGCCCAGAAGCACTCCGGCTGGGCGCGGCGCAGTTGCGGTTTGATATTGCGTGCCAAGAAAGCATGGAACAGGTTGTAGGCCAGGAAGGCCAACAGAGTAAAGGCCTCGATCGCCTGCGGATCGTGTTTATAGATGTGATCGGCGTGCCAACCGTTCACCAGCTCATTGAAGCCATAGTTTTCTATGTCCCACCGCGCATGTCCCAGATGCACGACCAGCGCGGTGGAGGCTCGCGCGGCCGGCAAGGTCGTCACCCACATCCATTCGCTCTTCTCCTGGGACATTTGTTTGTCCGACTGGCGGCGTACTCGGTACGTTTCTTCCGAGCGCACCACCCGTACAGGGACGCTCACGTTCGACCAAGAAGTCAAATCCGACACATCCCACCACAGGCAGTCCCGCGATCGATACTGCCCCTGCTGCGGTGCCACCAGTGGCAACAGTCCCAAAACATCTTTATAGAGCTCGCGGCGCTCTTCTTTGAGAACCAACAAGACCTGCTTGCCGTGGCCGATCAGAAAGTTCAGAAAAGGTGCCTGCGCATAGAGGGCATCGGCCAACAGCAACTGGAAGGCGCGCGGGTAAGCCAGCAACACACGCGCGAGCAGGCGTAGGGCTGTCGCGACTTCGTTTTCACCAGGAAGCTGGGCTTCCACATCCAGCAACAGGTGCATCTTCTCGCAGCGCAGCAGCAGCGTCACTTGGCGATGATAAAACTGAACCTTCTCTGCGTGCTCGCTGTGCACCGTCCTTTGCAGGCATCCCCGGCAATGCCTGCGGTAGCTGGCATGGCTCTCATGTCCATCCAGCACGGCCACATCCCATTCCCCCACGCCCCGCAAGGCCTTGTTGCGCTTCAAGCGTCCATACACCTGCTGCAACCCTCTGCGCAGTCCCTCATTTTCGAGCGCGGCGTGTACGCGCCCCACCGTATCGGCGCTCGCCAGCTCCTGCCCCAGCCAATGCTTCCAGAAAGAAGCCCCGCGCACGGCCTCCAGCGCATTCAGGCTGCCCAAGCGAGCCCAATAAAGAACCAAAACCGATTGCAGCAATACCGCGGTAGGAATGCGCGGACGCAGACGCTGATCAGAAACTGCTCCCAGAACCTCACCGAGGTCAAAGATCTTCTCTGCGTAGCGGATCAGTCGTCGCAGAACCGGCTTACTCCTTTCTCTCCCGCAGGCGCTTCCACTCTAAATCAGAGAGTTCCTCGATCAGCTTTTCCATCTCCTGCTGATTCTGCACCGCCTGCCGCACGCGGTCTTCCCAGAGACGCGGCACGAACATCTGGCGTAATTTCCCTCCCTTGCGTCGGACCAGATAGAGACAAGCATGCAGTTCTCCGCGGGCGCAATGACAGCCGGCTTTGCCACAGCGCACATTGCGCACGGTGAGAGTGCCGCGCAGAAAGCGCGCGCCGTGGATCACCTGCGCCAGGCGCGATCGCTGCCGTCGTTCCCGGGCCGAGAACTGTGAGCGGTGCAAGCAGCCTCCTTCTTCTTATACACTACAGTATACAAGAATAGCCTGCTGTCAAGTCGAAAAAAGCCAATGCGAATTTGCTTCGATAACCGCAGGAAGGGTAATTCTAATGGGAAGCGCTATTTAGGCTCTAACCAATTTCTCGGATGCGGAATCGCTGGCTCCGTGCGTGTGCGTCGGATGCGGAAAAAATTCGGCCACGAGAATGAACTGCGTCCAAGGGCGGAGCGATTAGCGACCGGCCGACAACTTGACGGGGCCGGTTTCCAGCTTCATAATCCCGGCATCGAGGCGTTCCGTGCGCCGCGCACAGAGTTTCGCAAGAACCATTGCACCACCTCAATCGGCCTTCCTCGCAATACTGCTTTGCTCCGCGGGTTTGATCGGCTGCGATAACTCCTGCTTCATATTTGTCTCGAACCCTGGCGGAGGCGGAGGAACAATAGCTGGCAGCATAAATGGTTGTCCACTGAATCAGGTAAACGGCAACGTGCGCGTGCAATTAGCGACGCTTGCGGCGCCGTCCACCGGCGACGAAACTCCACGAGTCGAACACATTTTCGTAACGATTGAAGGGATCGAAGCGAATCCCAGCCCGGTCGCTGCTGATGATTCAGCCGACTGGCCTGAGCTTGCTCCGCAGTTGGCGGCGCAACCCATGCAATTCGACTTGCTTGCCGGTCAGGGGGATTCGAGCGCTCCTGTAGCTTTCGCGGATGCCGCTGTCCCCGCCGACGCATACCGTCAAATCCGATTGCGGCTCACGCCCAATCAACCGGACGGAACGAACTCCGCCCTTCAAGCGAACTCCTGTGGCAGTGTTGGTTTCAACTGCATCGTAACGTCGGACGGAGCCATACGGCGGCTGGCGCTCAACGATGGCAGTTCGCAAATCCGCATTTCTTCGCAGCAGATCGCGGGAGGATTTGTACGTGTTCTTCCGGACACGACGACGACACTGAAAATCGAATTCAACCCGCAGTCGTCACTCTTCGTTCGAACGGATGCGATGACGCAAGAGCCTTCGGAGGATGAAGTGAAGCTCGTCCCCAGCTTCATTGTGGAATCACAGACTGCAGACCAGATTTCCGCCGCAGCAAACCCGTAACAGCGCGAAAACTTTTAGCCGAAGATGTCTTTCACTTTGTCGAAGAAAGTAGAATTGCGTTCCGCGGGCCTGTTTTCCACTTTCATTGATTGCCCGAGTTGTTCGAGTATCCGCCGCTGCTCGCGCGATACCTTCGCCGGCACCACCACGCGAATGCTGATGTAAAGGTCGCCGCGCCCGCCGTGCGGATTCGGCAAGCCCTTGCCCTTCTTGCGGAAAATCTGGCCGGATTGCGTGCCTTCAGGAATCTCCAGTTCTTCCTCGCCCTTCAGCGTCGGCACCTTGATCTTCTCGCCCAGCGCCGCCTGTGAAAAACTGATCGGAATCTCGCAGATCAAATCCGAGCCGCGCCGCTCGAAAAACGCGTGCTCTTTCACTTCGAGGAAAATGTAGAGATCACCCGCTGGTCCGCCATTCGTTCCCGGCTCGCCTTGCCCCGCCATGCGCAACCGCGTCCCGGAATCCACGCCTGCGGGCACTCCCACTTCCAGAACGCGCTCGCGTTCAATCCGTCCCTGTCCGCGACACGTGATGCACGCGTCCTTGATCGTCTGCCCCGCACCCTGGCACGCCGAGCAAGTCCGCGTAATCGAGAAAAATCCCTGCGAATAGGACATCTGTCCGCGCCCACCGCAAGTGCGACAGGTGGACATGCCCGTTCCAGGCTTCGCGCCGGTACCTTTGCAGGTCTCGCACAGCTCGTGGCGTGAAAGCTTGATCTTGCTGCTAACGCCGGTCGCCGCTTCCTCGAAACTCAAAGACATATCGTAACGAAGATCCGCGCCGCGCTGCCCGCGTGCCCCGCCGCGTCCAGTGCGTCGCCGCCCGCCGCCCAGAACTTCGTCGAATCCGAAAAGGTCGCCGAGAATGTCCTGAAATTCCTCGAAGATCGTGGAATTGAAGCCCGCATCAAAGCCGCGATTGCCCAGTCCCGCCGCGCCAAATCGATCGTAGACCGAGCGCTTCTGCGGATCGGAAAGAACCGCATACGCTTCCGAGGCCGCGCGGAAATTGTGCTCGGCCTCTTCTTTATTTCCAGGATTTCGGTCGGGGTGCCACTGCAGCGCCGCTTTGCGGTACGCGGACTTGATCTGGTCGGGCGAGGCGTCGCGCGCCACGCCCAATACTTCGTAGAAATCTGTGTTATTACTCCCTGCCATATTTCGTTGTTCTCCCTGGCCTGTGTTTCTCTAATTCGCGGGTGGGGCTGATACGCGGACCATCGCGGGACGCAGCACGCGGCCATGAAACATGTAGCCGGGCTGCATCTCGCCGAGCACCACGCCTTCAGCGTGCTCCGCCGTCTCAACGCTCTCAATCGCGTGATGCAAATGCGGATCGAATTCCTTGCCCACCGACTGAATGCGCTCCAAGCCCTGCTTCGCCAGCGCGCTCCAAAGCTGCCCGCGAATCATCTCGAATCCCTTGCGATAATCCGCGTTCGCCGGGTCGTCGTGTCCCACCAACGCGCGGTCGAACGCGTCCAGCACCGGCAAAAGCTGTTCAATCAGCCCTTCCACTCCGCGATGCCGATCCTGATGCCGTTCCTTCTCGACGCGCTTGCGGTAATTTTCAAAATCCGCCTGCCGGCGCACCAGTGTGTTCATCAATTCCTGCTTCTCGGCGAGCAACTTCTGCAACTCTTCAGCGGCCGAGCCATTGCCCGGAGAACCAGATTCACCGGCAGCCGGCGAACCAGGCCCGGCCGGGTTCCGCGCGGAGTCTTCCGCGCGTCCCGCGGCCGCCGCGAAACCAGACTTGGGTTCCTCGTTATCCTTATGATTCTTATGCGAAGCCAATGAAATTAACTCCCCTCTTGTCCTTCCGAAAAAAATTGCGCCATGAACGCCACCGCCGTGATCACCCGCTCGTAATGCATGCGCATCGGCGCAAGGATTCCCAGGGTTCCTTGCACCTGATCCTTAGATGAATACGAAGCCGAAACGATGGCAAGATGTTTTCCAGCGTTCGAGATCTTATCCAGTCCCAGTTCCACGTGCACTGGCTCTGGCGATTCGATGCACCCGCTTAAAAGCGCGATCAAGCGGTCCTTCTCTTCAATCGCTTCCAGCAATTCGCGCAACTGCTCCGGGTTCGTAAAATCCGGCGAAGAAGCAATCTGCGCCGCCCCGTCCACATAAATTTTGCGCTCTCCGACATCACCCAGAATGCTGGGATCGCACAGAAGCAGCGCATCTCCTGCCAGCCGGCCGTACTGCTCGCGATCCTGCTCCACCTGCTTGCGCAAATCGGCGCGCATCGCCTCGAGCGTCCAGCCGATGTAATGGCGATTCAAATGTTCCGCGGTACGATCGAGGTCCTCTTGCTTGAAAGGACGCTCCGGCCGAATCAGTTTGTCGCGTGTCACACCACCGCCCGAAATCAAGATGATCAAAACGCGTCCATCCGGCAGCAGCAGAAAACGCAGGTGCTCCACCACGCTTCGCGCCAGCGGCGGCGCGATAAAAATCCCCAGCCCGCGCGAAACAGCGGCCAGCACATGACTCGCCCGCTCCATCACCGCTTCGGGAGTCTGCGCCGCAGCCAGTTCGCGGCGAATCCACAACCGATCCTCGGGACTGGCCGTCGCCTGCGCGGCCACTTGCTCCACAAAAAATCTGTAAGCAGCGGCAGTCGGAACGCGCCCTGCGGAAGTGTGCGGCTGGTACAGCAGGCCAGCATCTTCGAGATCGGCCATCACATTGCGCACCGTGGCGGAACTCAGCGGTTCGACGCGCCGGTTGGCAATGCTCCGCGAAGAAACCGGCTCACCGGTCTCGATGTACTCGCGCACCAAGTCCGTCAGAATCTGCTGATGGCGCTTTTGCTGTAGGATCGTTGAAGTCACCGAAATCAGCACGCCCTGAACTCGGCCCGCCTGTGCGGCGCCGGGTGAACCGATACGATAATTCAAGTTTAGACGCTGTAACGCGCAGCGTCAACTTGGTGCCCACAGCCCGGTCGCCAACTGAATAACCGTAGCGCGCCTGACTGCCCGCGAATCAGATTCCTTGATAAAGCTTTTCGGCACGCCTTCCTAACGCCAAGAATTTTTCACGCCAAACTTGCGCGCAGCGGCAACGTATCATACTGTGTACCCGTTTTTCAGGCCCCCACGGATATCCCCTGGATACGTTGCTCGGCATGGAGGCAGGATGCAATTAGCACGAGTGTTGGTGAGCTCCATGATTGCGCTGGCAATCGGCGCTCCCGGTTTTTGCCAGACCGCCGCAAAAAAAGCCGAAGCGAAGCCGGCGGCCGAAGCCAGCAATACTGCGCAGAAGCCTCTTTCCACGCGCGTGGTGGCCTACGAAATTGACGCCAAGCTCGACCCCGCGAAGCACAGCATCGCCGCGACCGAGACTCTGACGTACCACAACCTGACCGGCAAGCCGCAGCAAGCTTTTCCCTTCCACCTGTACCTCAACGCCTTCCAACCGCAATCCACTTTCATGACCGAAGTTCGCCTCGCCGGCACGCGCGGCAATGGCCCCGATTCCGAGTGGGATCCTAAACATTACGGCTCGATAACCGTGGATAAATTCGAAGTCGAGGGTATGGGCGACCTCACCGCCAAGATGGAATTCATCCAGCCCGATGACCACAACACCAACGATCACACCGTATTTCAAGTGACCCTGCCGCAACCGATCGCTCCCGGCGCTTCCGTCACGTTTCGCATGACGTTCCACGACCAGCTTCCCAAAGTCGTCGAACGCACCGGCTACGCCCACGATTTCGATATGGTCGGTCAGTGGTTCCCGAAAGTCGGCGTGTGGTGGAAAGACGCATGGAATTGCCACCAGTTTCACGCCACCACTGAATTCTTCGCCGACTTCGGCACCTTCGACGTAAAAATCACGCTGCCGCAAAATGAAATCGTCGGCGCGGGCGGCGACCAGGTTTCCAGCGTGAACAATCCGGACGGCACCAAGACCCTCACGTTTCACTCCGAAGACGTCCACGATTTTTCCTGGACGGCGAGCCCGAGCTTCACGGACGTCGAAGACTTCTGGACCGGCAGCCAAGGTCCCGTAAGAATTCACATGCTGATGTCGCCCGGACACGGGCCTTCAGGGCCGCGCTACATCAAAGCGCTGAAAGGAACTCTGCAACTCTTCGATCAGTGGTACGGGCCGTATCCTTATGACCGCATCACCTTGGTAGACCCGCCGCACGGAGGCGGTGACGCCGGCGGTATGGAATATCCCACACTGATTACGGCGGGCACCGCGTGGTGGATGCCGGACGGCCTGCTCGCTCCCGAAATCTTCACCGAACACGAATTCGGCCACCAGTATTGGTACGGCATGGTCGCCACCAACGAATTCGAAGACGCTTGGCTCGACGAAGGCATCAACAGCTACTCCGAAGTGAAGGTAATGGACGCGCTCTACGGCAAGGAAACTTCCGTCATGAATTTTCCCTTCGCGCACATGGGCGAGAGTGAGCTGCAGCGCGTTTCCTACCTCGGCGAACCGGACATGGATCCCATCGCGCGCTTCGCCTGGCAATTCATCAACAGCAATTCCTACGGCGACATCACCTACGGCAAGACCTCCACCATGCTGATCACGCTGGAAAAAGTGATCGGCGAAGACACCCTGCGCAACGCGTTGCACACCTACTTCATGCGCTACCGCTTCACCCATCCGACGGGCGAGGATTTCCTGAAAACGATCGAGGAAGTTTCCGGAAAAGACCTGCGCTGGTATTTCAATCAAGCGGTCTATGGCACGAATGTCCTTGATTACGAAGTCGGCGACGCGCACTCGGATCCGCTGAAATGGTGGGAGAGGCACTCCGGTTTCGGCGAGGATAAGGATAAGAACGAGGTCTACCGCACCTACGTCACCGTCCAGCGCAAGGGCGAGTTTACTTTTCCCGTGGATCTGCAGGTGAAATTCGACGATGGCTCGACGGCCACCGAACACTGGGACGGCCAGGATCGCTGGGTCCGCTATCAATACGATCGCAAGGCCAAGATCGTCTCCGCCGAGATAGACCCGCAAAATCAAATCACCATGGACCGCGATCTTTTCAACAACAGCTACGTGAAAAAGTCGAACGCATTCGCTCTCTACAAGCTCCGCAATATCTGGCTCTTCTCCAGCGAATGGCTATCGCAGTTGCTTGCGTGGTTGACCTAACGGAATCAGCTAGCGAAATCGAAGGAGCGAGGCGCATGTCTGGAACGAAGCCGAAAACGTTTTTGTCGGGCGCTGGGTTGGTCTGGAAGTGGCAGCGCCTGCTGTGGTGGATTTTCGCCGTCACTCTGATCTTCGGTTTCCTGTCCACGCAAGGAATGGTGGATCGCGCCGCCGGCACGCTGAACCACAGCCTCGCCTCCAAGCGCTTGGTGGATGGCTGGGACGTCTCCGCCGTCACGGAACTGATGCAACTCCAGAATTCGCCGATCGAATTCCAGGGCCCTGCGGTCATTCATTTCTCGATCGTCTTCGCAGTCTTCATGCTGTTCTTGACCGGCGGCATCCTCTCCACCTACCTGCGCGACGAGAAACCGCGCGCCGCTCCGTTCTTCGAAGCCTGCGGGCAGTATTTCTGGCGATTTTTCCGCCTGCTGATCTATTTCACGATCGTGCTGATTCCCATCGGAGCAATCGGCGCGGGCGTCGGCGCGCTGTACGATAAAATTGACGCCGATTCGATCTCGCCCTTCCCTGCCGTGTATTTCTTCCTGGCCGCTGCCGTAGTGATTCTGCTTCTGCTCGCGATCGTGCGCCTATGGTTCGATATGGCGGAGATCATTGCTGTCGACGATGACGAACGGCGCATGCACAAAGCCCTGCGCCGCGCCGCCCGCCTGCTCTGGCACAATTTCTTTTCTCTGCTCTGGCTCTACCTCAGCATCGCCATCGTTGGCCTGGTGCTGTTCTTCATCGGCCTGCGGCTGTGGATGACATTCCTGGCACCGCAATCCAACATCCTCGCGTTCCTGCTAAGCCAGCTGATGATCCTGGCGTGGATCAGCACCCGCCTCTGGCAACGCGCCAGCGAAGCCCTCTGGTATCGCGAATACGCCCAAACCGACGTACGCGAACCAATCTGGACGCCCACCCCAACGCTAGTCACGCAGTCAGTAGCAACAAACCCGCAATCGTAGATTATTTCAAGTCGTGGCACGGCTAATCTGGGAGTGCGGCAACTTGCTGCCGGCTGTTTCTAAGCGAGGCTTGCCTCGCGTGCGTTGCAAGAAACTAAACCGTCCCGCATCTTATCCTCAGCGCGGAAACTCAACGCGTGAAATCACGCCGGAGCATCTCACCAAATCCGGCAGCGCAGCGCCTCCGGCCTCACCATCGGCGAATTCGCGCTGCAGCCCCAAGCCTTTGCGAATGCCGGCGTATTCGCGAGCGGCGCGTCCGCGCGGAATCCGTTCAACGGATGCGGATTCGTCGCCACAATCATCCGCGCGTACTCGGGCCGCTCGCTCCCGGCCCACACCTGCGCAAACGCCAAAAAGAAACGCTGCTCCGGTGTAAAGCCGTCAATCGCGGCCGGCGCGGGCTTCCCTTCCATGGACTTCTGCAACGCCGCATAAGCGATCGTCAAACCTCCCAAATCCGCGATGCTCTCACCCTCCACCAGCTTGCCGTTTTCGTGCAGCCCAGGCTCGACTTCAAAACTGTCAAATTGTTTCGCGATGCAATCACCGCGCGCTTTGAAATTCGCCAAATCCTCTGGCGTCCACCAGTTCTTCAGATTTCCCTGCGCGTCGAACTTCGCTCCCTGATCGTCAAAGCCGTGCGTCATTTCGTGCCCAATCACCACGCCGATGCCGCCGTAGTTCATCGCGTCATCGCGATTCGCATCGTAAAACGGCGGCTGCAGAATTCCCGCCGGAAAGACAATCTCGTTCATCGAAGAATCGTAGTAGGCGTTCACCGTCGGCGGCGTCATGCCCCACTCCGTTCGGTCCACCGGCTTGCCGATTTCAGACATGTCGTGCGCAACCGCAAACGCGCTGCCGCGCCGCACGTTTTCGATATAAGGCCCGCGGTCCACGCGATACGCGGAATAATCGCGCCATTTATCCGGATAACCGATCTTGATCATGATCGCGTCCAGCTTCGTCGTTGCCTTTTGTCGCGTCTCGGGACTCATCCAATCAAGCGTGGCCAGATCCGCGCGCAGGGCCGCCATCAGGTTCTTCACCATCTCAACAGCCTTGGCTTTCGCTTCCGGCGGAAAAGCGCGCTGCACGTAGAACTGCCCAAGCGCTTCGCCGAGTTGCTGGTCGGTGGACTCCACGCAGCGGCGCCACCGCGGTAGCATTTCCTTGGTCCCCAGCAGCTTCCGTCCATAGAAATCGAAGTTCTCATCCACAAAGTTCGAGGAAAGCGCCGGGGCGGCGCTGTGAATCACGTGCCAGCGCAAGTAAACTTTCCAGTCATCCAATGGCACCGAAGCCAGCGCCGCGTCCATCTCCTTGAAAAAATCGGGCTGCGCGATATTCAGCGCCGGAACGCGCGGCGATCCGATGCCGTCCATGAACGAGGCCCAGGCGAAATGCGGCGTAAGCGTGGCAAGATCCGCGACCTGCAGCTTGTGATAGGTGTTGTCAGGGTTGCGCGTCTCCACTCGCGTCATCGAAGCTTTTGCGAGCGACGTTTCAATGTCCATCACCGTGGTTGCTTCGGCGGCGGCTGTCGATTCGCTGTCGCCGAACAACTTGAACATGTTGGTGATGTGCTGCAGGTAATCCGCGCGCAACTGCTTCGATTTTTCGTCGTCCTTCATGTAGTAGTCGCGATCGGGCAATCCCAGCCCGCCCTGGCGAGCTACGGCGATCACCTGCGTGCTGTCCTTGTAATCCTGTGCGGAATCAAAGCGAAACAACGCGGGCACCCCCACGCGCTGCAGGCGGGCGACCTCCCGTTGTAAATCTTCCGGGGTCTTCAAATCCGCAATGCGCTGGAATTCGGCCTCCAGCGGCTTCGCGCCCGCGGTTTCGACCTCCGGTTCGTCCATGCAGCTGGCGTAGAAATCGCCGATCTTCTGCAAATTTGATCCGGGAGTTGCTGTCTTGTTTTTCGCGGCTTCCTCCAGAATTTCGCGCAGCACGTCTTCGTTGTGGTCGCGCAATTCGTCGAAGGTTGCCCAGCGCGGATAAGCAGGAGGGATCGGATGATTCTTGATCCAGCCGCCGTCGGCAAATTTGAAGAAATCGTCGCAGGGCGAAACCGAGCGATCCAGATTCGCCAGGTCGAACCCGTGGCCGGTTTGTTCGTCCGCGGTTGAGCGCACGTCGGCAAGGCACCCACTGCCGACGGGCTCTGCCGCGAACGCGCCGTGACTTCCCTGCTGAGATTGCGAAGACAGCCCCAGCGGCGAGAGCAAAACAAGCGACGCTAGTAATGCGCACGAAAGAAATCGAATCTTCAATTTAGCCTCGTTCATCGAAAGGTTCGAGCGTCACCGCTCGTGAATCCACGCCGAAATTCACACCGCGATGACCCGCACACGTAGCTCAATAGGAGCGCGATTATTCTGCTGACCCGCCGCAACACTGTCAACTTCGCCGAATAGCGATTCGCCGCGCGGCCCGCGCCGCGGGATCATTCCAGGCCGCTGGGAACATCGGTCGCGATGGCGCCGGAGAATAGTAGACTAAGCGGCATTACACCGGAGGATTCGTTTGTCGCAGCCGCGCGCCGAGTATGCCACCCGCCAGGAATCACGCCGTGAGATCGTGCGCGCCAAGGATGTTCTGCACGCGCGGATCGGCAACGCGAAACTCGCGACGATCGCAGTAGGCATCGTCATTGCGTGGCTCGCGCTTGAAGATCATTTCTTCTCCGGATACTGGCTGGCGCTGCCCATCGCGGTGTACGTCTCGCTCGCTCTCGCGCACGAGTTTGTGCTGCGCGCTCGCGCCAGGGCCGCCGGAGCCACGACATTCTACAAGCGAGGCACCGCGCGCATCGAAGATCGTTGGACCGGCACGGGAGCGACGGGCGAGCGGTTTCGCGACGCGAAACACGTGTACTCGGATGATCTCGATCTCTTCGGCAAGGGCTGCCTCTTTGAATTGCTCTCACAGGCGCGTCTGCCCATGGGCGAAGAATGCTTGGCGAGCTGGCTCACGGCTCCGTCGCCGGTACCTGCTATCCATGAACGACACAGCGTGATTGCTGAACTGCGTGGGAAGTTGGATCTACGCGAAGAGCTGGCGCTGATTGGCGAAGACCTGCGCGCGCGGCTGGATCCTCGTTCACTCATTACCTGGGCAGAGAGCCCTGCGCTGCTTCCTGGTGGAGCTTCGGGAATGTTGCTGCGGCTGCTCGCAGCGTTGCTGTCACCGTGCGCGGCCGGCACGATTCTTTATTTCTTTTTCACCGCGAAGCTCTTGCCTCTCCTGGTTGTCCTGGCTTTGGAAGCGGCTGTGCTTCGCTTGCTGCGGCCGCGCGCGGTACGCGTGGTTTCCGGGATGGCGGCTAACGCCGAGGGGCTGGAACTTTTCTCCAAGATACTTGAGCGGCTCGAACAGGAGCCGTTCACTTCGCCGCGCTTGCAGAGATTCGCCGCGGAGCTCAAGAGCGGCGAGACTGCCTCGCAAGCGATTCGTCGTCTGGCTCGCGTCGTTTACTGGGTTGATGCGCGCACGGGTTTGCTGGCGCAAATCATGGAGCTGCCGTTTCTCTACACGGTGCAGACGGCGATGGCCGCCGAGGCGTGGCGCAGGCAGTGGGGCGGCAAGCTGCGCGCGTGGGTTGAGATCACCGGCGAGATGGAAGCGCTGCTGTCGCTGGCTGGATATTCGTACGAGCATCCCGACGATCCGTTTCCGGAGTTTGTCGCGCGCGAGCCGGGTGCGCCGGCGGTCTTTATTGGTGAACAACTGGGGCATCCCTTGATTCCTGCGGCGACGTGCGTACGCAATGATGTGCAGCTCGATGCGTCTACGCGCGTGCTTCTGGTTAGCGGATCGAACATGTCCGGGAAGAGCACGTATTTGCGCACCGCTGGAGTTAATGCGGTGCTGGCGATGGCGGGAGCGCCGATTCGCGGCACGTCGTTGCGGCTTAGTTCCCTTCCGTTGGGCACAAGCATCCGGCGTGTGGATTCTTTGCAGGAGAATCGCTCGAGCTTTTACACGGAGATATTGCGGATCCAGGATGTGTTCGAATTGACGGCTGGTGCGGCGCCGGTTTTGTTTTTATTCGATGAACTGCTGGAAGGGACGAATTCGAACGACCGGAAGATCGGGGCGGAAGGTTTGTTGCGGGCTTTGCTGGAACGCGGGGCGATGGGGATTGTGACGACGCACGATTTGGCTCTGACGGAGACGACCGCAGCATTGCCGGGGGCGGCGCGCAATGTGCATTTTCAGGATTATGTCGTGAGCGGCGAGATGCGTTTCGATTACAAATTGCGCGAGGGCGTGGTGGCGAAGAGCAATGCGTTGGAATTGATGAGATTGATAGGGCTGAAAGTGTAGCAGCAAGCAGCGCCCGGAAGGGCGGGACTTCAGTCCCGCCGTAGCCCGGCAATGTCGAAAGGGGCTTTAGCCCCTGAAGCCAGGCGTTACCCCTCCGTGTCTCTGTGCCTCCGTGGCAGATTTCGCACGCCCTGCCTTTTCTTGTAGTTAGCGAGGGAGTGTGTGTAACGATTTGATAACTGTTCCAAAATGGGTTAACGTCAGTCGGGGCAGAATTCCACCCCACCAAGGAAACAACATGGGGAAGAGTACGAACCACGAAAAACGACGATCGAAGCCCCCAACTCAATCGAACCGCGCACAACTAACCGCGCCCATCCCGCCATGCCGCACGCCCCGCCGCAAACGCCGCCGCGCCAACCTCGACTACCACAGTATCCGATGCACCATCTGCCGCCACCCCTACCGCGCGACCATCGAACACGACTACCTCCACTGGCACAGCCCCGCTCGCATCGCCCGCGAATACGACACCTTCAACGCCTCCGCCATCCACCGCCACGTACAAGCCACCGGCCTCGACGCCAAACGCCGCCGCAACGCCATCCGTTCTCTCGAATTCATCATCGAAAAAGCCGAAAGCATCGTCCCCACCGCCAACGAAGTCATCAATGCTGTCCGCGCCTGCTCCCGCCTCAACCAGGAAGGCCAGTGGATCGAGCCTCCCAAGCAACGCATCATCACCTACGTTGACGAGCACGACAACCCGCTCCCCACAAGCGCGCACAGCGCCACAAACTCAAATTCCCAACCCAAAAAGCCCGACGTGAAAAATGTTTCACGCCCGAAAATCTCCCAAAATCAATCGCCAACCCCGGGGATTAGAAATTGGTTCATCTCACTGAAAACAAAGGCCACCCGCCTGATTCAATCGCCAACTTTCAGCCACTTCTCAAAATCACAAAAATCCGCATCCGCGACGCCGCAAACTGCAAGCGTCAGCCACACCAAAATCGTCACCGAAGCAAGCTCTCAGCCTCCCGAGCCGCACCCCGTCGCCTCGATATCACTAAATCGAATCTTTCCCCGCCTTATTCCCGCTCCTCTCCGTGTCTCTCTCTGCCTATGTACCAGAATTCTTCCGCCGACTCCGATCCCGCGAGCGTTGACGTCCCTGTCTCCCACTTGTTACTCTGAATCCCCGGAAATTTCGTCGGCATCTAACCATGCTTACAGAACATTTCATGGCGCTCGCAAGCAGCCTCACGGAGGAACACGCATGGCCAGCCCCGCAACTCTGAAAGTCTTCAAAAACTACATCAACGGAGAATGGGTTGAATCGCGCAGCGGCAAATCCATCGAAAACCGCAATCCCGCCAACACCAGCGAGCTAGTCGGCATGTTCCCAGCCTCCAACGCAGAAGATGTCAGCATCGCCATCGACGCTGCCAAGGGTGCCTACGATAAGTGGCGCCTCACTCCCGCGCCTAAACGCGCCGAAATTCTCTACCGCGCCGCCGAAATCCTCATCGAACGCAAAGAAGACTACTCCCGCGACATGACTCGCGAGATGGGCAAAGTCCTGGCCGAAACCCGCGGCGACGTACAAGAAGCAATTGACATGACGTACCTCATGGCCGGAGAAGGCCGCCGCCAGTTCGGCCAGACCACTCCCTCCGAGCTACCCAATAAATTTGCGATGTCCGTCCGCACCCCAGTCGGCGTAGCTGGTCTAATCACTCCCTGGAATTTCCCGATGGCCATCCCGTCGTGGAAAGCCATGCCCGCGCTAGTCACGGGCAACACGGTCGTCATCAAGCCCGCCGAAGACACGCCTCTCTCCACCTACAACTTAATGCAAGCGCTGAACGAAGCAGGTCTCCCGCGCGGCGTGATGAACGTCGTGTTCGGCGACGGCCCGGGCGCCGGCGCTCCAATCCTGAATAATAATGACGTCCACTTAGTCAGCTTCACCGGCTCCACCGAAGTCGGCCGCATCGTCAGCCAGGCCTGCGCGCCCTCGTTCAAGAAATGTCACCTCGAAATGGGCGGCAAGAACATCATCATCGTCATGGACGACGCCAACCTCGACCTCGCGGTTGACGGCGCCGTCTGGGGCGGCTTCGGCACCACCGGCCAGCGCTGCACCGCAGCCAGCCGGGTAGCAGTCCACAAAAAAGTTTACGGCGAGTTCGTCGAAAAATTCGTCGCCCGCGCGAAATCTCTCAAAGTCGGCGACGGTCTCGATCCGTCCACGGACATGGGCCCCTGCATCAACGAGCAGCAACTGAACACCGTGATGAAGTATGTCCAGATCGGCAAAGACGAAACCGCGAAACTAGCCACCGGCGGCCATCGCCTGGAAAGCGGCACCTGGGGACGCGGCTGGTTCCACGAACCCACGGTCTTCACCGATTGCGATCCCAAAATGCGCATAGCCCAGGAAGAAATTTTCGGCCCGGTAGTATCGGTAATTCCGTTCGAAGATTTTGACGAAGCCCTCGCAATCGCCAACGGCGTGAACTACGGCCTCTCCGCCTCCATCTACACTCGCAACATCAACAACGCCTTCCGCGCCCAACGCGATCTGCAAACCGGCATCGTCTACGTAAACGCCCCCACAATCGGCGCCGAAACCCATCTACCCTTCGGCGGCATAAAAAACACAGGCAACGGCCACCGCGAATCCGGCGAACCCGCCCTAGATTTTTACTCTGAGTGGAAAACCGTCTACATCGATTACTCCGACCGCCTACAACGTGCCCAAATCGACAACGCCGACTGACTCGCGAAGCGCAGCAGCGCCGGCACCGCCGCGGTGACGGCTAGAATTTGATTACGACGCCGCCTAGGTAGCGGAAGTTGCTTTGGGTGGTGTGGACGTTGGTGAGGCTGTCGCCGAAGCTGGTGTGGACGTAGTCAACCTGGATGGGGCGGATGGAGACGTGTTCTTTGAAGGGGATGTCGAGGCCGCCGCCGAGGATCCAGGCGAAGGCGTTGTTGTTGGGTTGCTTGCTGAGATTGACGCAGCTGCCCTGATTGTTGCAGGCGTTATAAATTTTGGCAAAGCTACTATCGTGCGCACCGCCGAACATCACTTCGACGAAAGGCTCAACTTTTTTAACGCGGAAATGCACGACGGGCCCGACCGTGTAGGTGAAGGTGTTCGATGCCACCGAGATGGGGCAATCGGCGAGGCCGCTGCAGGGGGCGGATTCGGCTGGGACGGAAAAATTGAGGGAGTGGGAGCCGTAGTCCTGGAAATCGGCTTTGATGCCGATATGTTTGTTGAAGAAGTAAGAGATGGAGGCTCCGGCGCCGTTCAGGGAGAAGTTGGGGATGTAGGTATTTTCGGCGAAGCGGAAATAGGAATAATCAACGGAGAGCTGGAGGGAGGAGTTGCTTTGCGCGAAGAGGGCTGGGGTGAAGAGGATGACGACGGCTAGTAAAAGCAATTTCTTCATTTAGAAGGCTCCGGGAATTCGAGTCGTGGGACGGTTGTGGGGTTGCATGGGTTTCAGGCGATGGCATAAGAATTGGCCACAGAGACACAGAGGCACGGAGAGAAGTATACAGCTTGAGGTTGGGTTTGGGACGGTTCGGGTATAGTGATCGGATGACATTCGACTGCGAGCAAAAAAATCAGGAAGTAGCGCGCCCACCGACCAGGAGCGCGAGGCCGTGCGGGAGATGCTTGCCCTCGTGAAAGAAAACCGGACGCGGCTGGATGTAATCCTGGTTAAGGAATTGATTCGCGAATCGCGTTGACCGCTGCGCTGCCCCGTTGAGAGACGATCCCCTTTTTTGGTTCTTGCTTACTTGACTTGGTATTTGATCCGGGCGGAGAATTTGTTTGATTGGCCAGCCCTTGGGGGGCGTCGCACATGTCTACGACGAACCTGGAGCCGACGCGGTTCGCACCGGGGCTTTGTCCGTGGTGCGGGAGCCCGCGGCCTACCAAGTATGTGAAATTTTACCGCAATGTGGGGATGTTGCTGGCGCGGCGGAAGTACCAGATTCATGGGGATTTGTGTAAGGCGTGCATCCACAAACATTATTGGGAATTTACGGGGATGAATTTGTTGTTGGGACCATGGGGCGCGGTTTCTTTGTTTGTCACGCCGCTTTACCTGATACAGAACACCGGGAAGTATGTTTCCGCGCTTTATAAACTGCGGCGTGATGGAGTGAGGGGCACGGCGGTTGGCGCGGTGACCGAGTGGACGCATAGCAAGAAAACCGAGAGAGATCCCTCGCTGCGCTCGGAATGACAACTTTGCGTGCTTTGATGAAAGTTGACGGAGCGCAATGCCGGACATTCTTGCGCCGTGCCCGGCTAAAGGTGGCCGCAACAACATCAACGGTCGGCGGTTGCGTATTTTGTTGCCACGGTTGGGAGTAGTAGGGATTCGGTTAGGGATTGCCGCTCGGCTTCGAGCGTTGGGCGGCGGTGTTGGCGGCCGGCGCGGGCGTACCAGTAGTCGGCGTTGTCGGGTTGGCCGCCTTTGCGGTGGAGGTAGGCGTGGACGGCCATCCCGTCTTGGGTTTCTAGTTCGTCTACGAGCTCGTGGGCGCGGTTCCAGTCGCCTTTGGCGTCCCACCAGAGGGCTGCTAGCGGGGCGGAGAGCGTCTGGGGCGGATCGTTTTGTGTCAGTGAGGATTTGAATTCGGCTAGATTCATTTTTTCCTCCTTCCTGTTTTTTCCTTTTGTTTTTCTTCTTCTGATTGCTGAGCGTTATTCGTTTGGCTTCTCTATTTTGATTGCGGCGGGAAGCGGGCGTCAATGCGGCGCATTAGTTCGACGGCGGTGTCTATGGATTCGCGATAGGCGGCTTCGCGTGCTGGCGAAGGGCGGCCTTCGAGCGAGGCGAGCCTGCGGCAGAGGAACATGGCGGCGGCTAAGTAGATGATGCGTTTGCGCGGTTCGTCCATCGAAGAGAGGATAGCAGCTTCGCTTTCGTTTCGCCTACCGATTTTCGTTCGATGCGTCGGGGAGGAACGCGCGGCGCTGCTGCGGTGCTTGGCGAGGCTTGCCTCGCCTGGGGCGTTCGGCGAACCGACATTATTTTGCGAAAGCGGCGGCGCGCCGCCGCACTCCATATATATCGTGGGGGATCGTCATGCTTGCCCGATGGTACAGGTTACCGCGACGGTACGTTTGGCGGGGATCGTGTTGATTGTTCGTGGAGGTGGGCCTAAGTTGGGGTGAAGGTCCTGCCTTGAGTTTGTGGAGGTTTGCTATGAGCGAGCGTTGCTGGAAATTTGTGTCGGTGAAATTCGCGTGGCGCGGGTTGCTGGTGGGGGCTTTGTGCTTGGCGCCTGGGGCTTGGGCGCAGGGACAGGCCGGCACCGCGGCGGCTGGCGATGCCGCGGGACATTCGCAGAATTCTTCGGCGGCGAAGACGCCGGCTGGTGGTGCGGCTAATTCTGGCAGCGGCTCGGGCAGCGGCGCGGTTGCGAATTCGAATGCGGCTGCGACTTCGACGAATTCCAATGCGGCTGCAGGGCAGAATGCGGGCGGCTCGTCTGCGGAGCCGGAGATGGTGGACCAGTCGGCGCCATCTGGCGAATCTTTGGCGGAGGCGGCGCGACAGGCGCGGGCTCGCAAGGCGAAGGCAGCGGCAGGCGCGGGAGCGAATGCTCCGAAGGTTTATACGGAGGACAAGCTGTCGCAACTTTCGGGGCGCGGAGTTTCGGTCGTTGGAGATGGGAACGCCGGCGGGAGCGGGGCTTCATCGAGCGAGGAGAGTTCGTATTCGGAGTCGGGCGCGGGTTCTGGTTCTGGCGCGAGTGCCGCGGCGGGCGCTGGAAGCAGTGGCGAAGAATATTGGCGGGGACGGGCGCGGGCGATTCGCGATCAGATGGCGCAGTGCGATCAGGAAATCAGCAAGCTGCAGGACGAGATTGCGAAGTATGGCGCGGTGAGCGTCGATCCGCAGAGCGGGGCGATGCAAAGCATTATTTATGTGAACGACCGGAACGCGAAGATCAAGCAGATTCAGGATCGGAAGGATGGTTTGCAGGGGCAGTTGGATGCGCTCGAGGATGAGGGGCGCAAGGCTGGGGCAGATGCGGGGTGGTTCAGATAGAGTTTTTGAGGCGGCGCGCGCAGTCTTTGCGAGCGCGTAACTGGTCCTTCGATATTTTCCTGCGATGTGCGACATCGTTTTACCTGACTCGAAATCTGTTCGTTGATGAGTTGCGCTGGGCGAGGCATGTCTCGCCTAGTGCGTTGGGCGGTTGGGCAATACCTCACAAAAGCGGCGGCGCGCCGCCGCACTCCACATTGATCATGCTCGGTTGGATTGGCTTGCCGATTGCGCGATTTTCTTTCGGCGCGATTTGCTGGGGCTTGGTGCAGTCGTGCTTGGCGAGGCAAGCCTCGCCTATCTGAATCGCGCCGGAGTCTCATTGGTCACGGCGGCGGCAAGCCGCCGCACTCCCCGATGGTGGCGTTACTTTACTTCGGTGGACTGGTGCGATTCAGCGACGCCGTTGCGAGCGAGATTGACGAAATATTTGTGGACTGTGGGATCGTCGGTTAATTCCGGATGAAATGTGGAGGCCAGGATGCGACCTTGGCGGACCAGGACTGGGCGGCCGTTGTCTTCGGCTAGGATTTCTACGTTGGGGCCGATTTTTTCGATTATGGGGGCGCGGATGAAGACCATTTCCAGCGGGGCTTCGTGGAGTTTGGTTTGGCCCATGTGGACGTCGCTGGCTAGTTGGCGGCCGTAGCCGTTGCGGAGGACCGTCGCGTCGAGGAGCGCTAGAGAAGCTTGGGGCGGGTTGTGGACTTCTTTGGCCAGCAGGATGGTGCCGGCGCAGGTGCCGAAAAAGGCGTGGTTTTGGGCGGCGAAATTTTTCAGGGCGTCGAAGAGGCCTTCTTCGGTTAGGACTTTTAGATGTGTGGTGCTTTCGCCGCCTGGGAGGATGATGGCGTCCAGGCCTGCGAGATCTTGCGGCGTGCGGACGAAGGAGTGTTCGACGCCGATGCTTTGGAGCATTTTGGCGTGGGCTTCGTAATCGCCTTGGATGGCTAGGATGCCGATTTTTGACTCGCTTGTCATTTCGTTTGCGTGAAACAGCTAAGCACGGATCGCACTGAGGGCCACCACAGAATTCAGGGAGACAACCAAGACAAGAGTCTACGCGTGGTCCGCCCGTGCTCCTCGAGCTCGCGAAGAATCAATTTGTATTCCTCGCCGCAGAAGCCCCAACGCGCCCATATCTCGTGTGAGAGCCATTGTTCGGGAATGCGGTTTCGGTCGATCTCGCGATTCAAGAAGAGATCGAACGTGCCGTCGTCCCTTCGCACTACCTCCGGGACCGTGTTCGTAGTTTTCCGCGAGTCTTTGTCAGTATGGCTCATTCACCTGCACTCGGCAGTCACGGCTCGCTGATCACTACTCACCAACGCCCTACCAGCCGCGCGTCTGGAGAAGATCTTTTTCGTCCATTTGGCGGATGTCTAGGCCTTTCATGGCGTCGCCTAGTTCTTCGGAGGCTTCCAGGACGGCTTTGGGATCTTTGTAATGCGTCGTCGCTTTCACAATCGCGCGGGCGCGGACTGATGGGTCGCTCGATTTGAAAATGCCGGAGCCTACGAAGACTGCTTCGGCGCCTAGTTGCATTACTAGCGCGGCGTCGGCGGGAGTTGCTATGCCGCCTGCTGAGAAATTGGGGACTGGGAGCTTGCCGTGTTTTGCTACCCAGGCGACTAGCTCGAAGGGCGAGCCTAATTCTTTGGATTCGTGGACTAGCTCTTCTTCGCCTAGCGTGGTTAGGCGCTTCATCTGGCTGACGATGGTGCGCATGTGTCGGACGGCTTCGACGATATTGCCGGAACCGGCTTCGCCTTTGGTGCGGACCATTGCCGCGCCTTCGGCGATGCGGCGGAGAGCTTCGCCGAGATTGCGCGCGCCGCAGACGAAGGGAACTTTGTAGCCGTGCTTCCAAACGTGATGCTCTTCGTCGGCGGGAGTGAGGACTTCGCTTTCGTCGATGTAATCGACTTCGAGGGCTTCAAGGACTTGGGCCTCGGCGAAATGGCCGATGCGGACTTTGGCCATCACGGGGATGGAGACGGTGTCCATAATTTCGCGAATGATGCGCGGAGCGGCCATGCGCGCGACGCCGCCTTCCTTGCGGATGTCCGATGGGACGCGCTCGAGCGCCATGACGGCGCAGGCGCCGGCGTCTTCGGCGATTTTGGCTTGTTCGGCGTTGGTGACGTCCATGATCACGCCGCCTTTCAACATTTCGGCGAGGCCAACTTTCACGCGCCACAGATTATTGTTCATCAAATCCATGTGCATTCTCCGTGACTGCTCGATTTTAGAATTCTACTGCGATTTCGCTGGCACCGTTTCCCTGCTGCTTCTGGCCGACTACGACGAAACGTCCGCGGGCGCGGGCCAGCACCTGGCCCGCCTGATTGCGAATTTCTCCGGCGATGTGGATGTTGCGGCCGTTCATTTCGATTTCATGGCCTTCGATCTCTAGGTCCGCGTCTACGGGAACTGGTTTCAGATATTCGATGGTTAGCTCGGCGGTGACGGCCCGGGCGTTGCGGAAGCGGCAGACTTTGCCCATTACTTCGTCGAGGACGGTGGCGATGATGCCGCCGTGGATGAAGTTGGCGCCGCCTTGGTATTCAGGGCCTAGGCGGAAGGCGCCGCGGATGCGGTTGGTGGCGTCGTCCTGTTCGAACGTTAGGTGCATGCCGCGGGGGTTTGCGCCGCCGCAGCCGAAGCATTTGTTTTCCGGATTGGGTCTGAGCAACATTTGTAATTTACTTTAACAATTGGGTGGCCGGCTGATGCCGTTTCACTTTGTTGATCACAAACTCCAAAGCGCATCCAAGCACGTACCACCACAATGTACCGGCGACAAAAATCCACACCACCCCAAGAGTAGGGTTGCCACTAAAGGCCAGCACAGCCGCCACGATTGAAATGGGAAGGTCTGCACTCGTGATAAAAGTCCACAGGACTCCCCAGTACTGCAAGCCCGGTATCACGTAACCTGGAATGCTCACCAGGCACAGACATAGGTGGGCAAGCGGGAAAAGATAGACCCAACGCTTGTGGCTCGTGACTTTGAATGTAGTGTTAACCAACTCGTCGTTCCAGTGTCGCCATCTTTCCCTCGAAGCGTGCGGCTCCAAAGCAAAACCTACGGCTGCCCGTTGCGTCCCGAAGGGCGCGCGACAGAGCGGCTGCTACATAAACCACCCGCAACTGCTGGCGGACTGAAGTCCGCCGCTACAACGTCAACTGCAGGAAAAGCAGATCCCTCGCTGCGCTCGGGATGACAGCTCAAAACCAAGACAATCACACCAGCGCTACGCGGGACTGCGATTCGGCGCGGTTGCCTCGTTGGCGTTTGCGGAATTCGTTTTTCAGTTGGTCGCCTACTTTTTCTATGCCTTTTGCGATTTGCTTTTCGTCGACACTGGGAAAGCCCAGGCGCAGAGTGTTTGGTTGCGGATTCTGAAAATAAAAAGTGCGGCCGGGGATGTAGAGCACGCCGCGTTCGCGGACGTGGATTAGCAAGTCGCCGGCGTCGAATCCTGGTGGAAGCGTAACCCAGACGGACATGCCGCCTTCGGGGCGGGTCCAGACGACTTCTTCGGGCATGAACTTTTCCAGGGCTTCTTCCATTGCTTCCAGGCGGCTCAGGTAGATTTTTTTCATCTTCGCGAGATGTTTGGTGAGATAGCCGCGGCGGACAAATTCGGCAAGAGTGGCTTGCGCGAGCTGGTCGGTGTGCAAGTCGGTGGATTGCTTTACCAGGCGCAGGCGTTCGATGACGTTTTCGGGGCCGATACACCAGCCTACGCGGAGGCCGGGAAAGGCTACTTTCGAGAAACTGTCAATTTGAATGACGTTGCCGGAGCGGTCGAGCGATTTTAGCGATGGCTGCGCGGTGCCGCGCAGACGGACGCGGGCATAGATGTGATCTTCGACTACCGGAACCTGATAGCGCGCGGCGACTTCGAGAAGACGACGGCGTTCGGCGACCGGAAGGACCGTGCCGGTGGGATTGTGAAAATCCGGAGTGACTAACAGAAATTTCACGCGATTCTGGAGGAGCACGGATTCGAGCGCGTCAATATCGAGGCCGACGTGGCCGATGCGTTGCGCGTTCGTTTCGACGCCGACGGCGAGCATGCGTATGCGAGCCGCTCCGAAGATTGCGAGCGCGCCGGGATAGGCGGGATTTTCGAGAGCGACGGCGTCGCCGGGACGCAGCAGAGCTTTCCACAGGAGTTCGATGGCTTGCTGACAGCCTCCGGTGATGAGCAGCTGTTCGTTTGTGACGTTGAGGCCGTCTTCGCGGAGAAATTCTATCAGCACGCGCTTGAGCGGTTCGTAGCCGTCGGAGGAACCGAGTTGCAGGACTTTGCGGCCGGATTCGCGGAGGACGGCATTGCAGCAACTGCGAAATTCCTCGACGGGGAAAAATTCCTCGGGAGGGCGCGCGGTGACGAAACCGATGGCGTTGCTGGGAACTTCGGGCATCATGCGGCTGAGAGCGTCTTCGGCGCGTTCGTCGGCGAAAAGAGAATCCCAACGCAGGCCGCCGCCATTGCCGTTGGTGCGCGGAGGCGGAGTGAATTGGCGGACGGGCGAGCCGCAGATATAGGTGCCGCGGCCGACGTGGCCCTGGATGAGACCTTCGGATTCGAGTTCGGCGTAGGCGTTGGCGACAGTGGTGCGGTGAACGCCGAGTTGCGAGGCGAGTTCGCGGCTGGCGGGGATGCGGTCGCCGGTGCGGAGATCGCCGGAGTGGACGAGGGCGCGGAGTTGATCGCGGAGTTGTACGTAGAGCGGAATGTGGCTTTCGGATTGAAGATGCAGCGGAAGCATTGGCTCGCTCCTGTAGGCCAATATATGTGAAGAATTATACATGTAAAGATCCAATTTGTCTTTAGGCAGGATCTCTGGTAGTGGGTCAGTTAATGGGATGGTCCGCCGCAGATCTCTAGAAGTTGTAGAGTGCGGTGGCAAGGAGGGATCCCATGAAACTACAAGCACTAGGCATTGATTTAGGCAAGACGGTCTTTCATCTGGTGGGACTGGATTCAAGTGGCAGGGTGGTGATCCGCAAACGATGTTCTCGCCCCCAACTGCTGGCCTTCACCGCGAATTTGCAGGTGCCGTTGATTGGCATGGAGGCCTGTAGGGGAGCTCATTTTCTGGGGCGGGCGCTGCGCGAGCAGGGTCACCAAGTGCGCTTGATGCCGGCGCAATACGTAAAGCCCTACGTGCAGACGAACAAGAGTGACTACCTGGATGCCGCAGCCATTGCCGAAGCGGTGCAACGACCCCGAATGCGTTTTGTGCCGATCAAGACGGAGGGGCAGTTGTGACCTGCAGGCTCTGCATCGCGTGCGCGAGCGTTGGGTGATGCGATGCACGGCGGTGGTGAACCAGATTCGCGGGTCTTTCTTCTGGAACGTCGGGCTGACCCTGCCCAAGGGCCGGAGTCGGAGACGCGTGGACCTTAGAGATTCGGACAAAGTATGCACTGACCATGAGCGCCACAAGGCTAAGTGACCGAATCGCAAAACTACGGTATCCCGCGATGACACCTGCGCACCCAAGCATGAGAAACAAGATGGCCAATGAATATAGGCCGTACCTCTTTTGGAACGCTGTCTGAGACATAATCAATGACGCTCCGAAGATGTGCGGTGATTATAAGTCTGATTAACGCATTAATCGGAAACTGACGCACTAGCAATCTCTGAGCTGGGAGGCGATGCGGATAAACTCTTCGCGACATTTCAGCAGCTGCGATGTGTCGGAGCTGCACGGAAGGCCAAACACGTTGTACTTGTGAAAAAGTTTCTTGTAACGCTGTAACTCCTCCGCTGCTTGCCGGGCCGCCTGATGCGGAACGTTCTGCGCTAATGCACACGCCCGTTCCCACACAACGGTGTTCCATTGAGAAATCGCGCCGGCAATCAACTCCAACCAATGGGCCAGGAGAAAGCGCCAATTGGCATTGCCGTCGAATTCCTGATCGGACGTGTTAGTCACGTTGCTGAGCTGTCCGCAAGAGGTACCGCTGGATTTTGCCTGTGGCTGTCTTTGGGAGTTCTCTTACGAATTTGAATTCGTGGGGACATTTGAAGGTGGGGAGGCGGGTGCGGAGCCAGCCGTGTATTTCGCTGTCTAGGCCGCCGGCGGTGTTGGTGACGCCGGGGCGGAGGACTACGTAGGCTATCGGACGGAGTAGGCCGACGGAGTCGGTGTGGCCTACCACGGCGCATTCGGCTACGGCATCGTGGGCTAGTAGAGCGTTTTCTACTTCGCTGGGGGAGACCCACATGCCGGAAACTTTCATCATGTCGTCGGCGCGGCCGCAGTAGTGATAGTAGCCGTCGGCGTCGCGCTCGAATTTGTCGCCGGTGTTGACCCAGCCATCGCGTTTGGTGCGGGCGGTGAGTTCGGGGATGCGCCAGTATTCGGCGAAGGCGCTTGCACCTTTCATCCAGAGGTTCCCCGCTTCGCCGTCGGGGGTAGGCTCGCCGGAATCATTCAGGACGCGGGCTTCGTATCCGGGGACTTCTCTGCCGCAGGTGCCGGGGCGAGCTTCGCCGGGACGCGTCGAAAGAAAAATGTGCAGCATTTCGGTGGAGCCGATGCCGTCTAGGATTTCGATGCCAAAGCGGCGGCGAAATTTTTCGAAGATTTCGGCGGGGAGAGATTCGCCGGCGGAGACGGCCATGCGGACGGAGGAGAAGTCGAGATTCAGGCCGCGGGCGGATTCTTCGAGGAGCGCGGCGTAGAAAGTGGGCACGGAGAAAAATACGGTGGGACGATGCAGGGCGATCACTTCGGCGATTTCGGCAGGGCGCGGGCGGTCGGGATGGAGGATCGTCGTGGCGCCGAAGTGCAGCGGGAAATACATGCCGTTGCCGAGGCCGTAGGCGAAATAGAGTTTGGAGACGGAGAAGAGGCGATCGTCGGAGCGGAGACCTAGGACGCCTTGCGCGAAATTCTTTGTGGCTACGAGCATGTCCTGATGGCGGTGCACGGCCGCTTTCGGTGTGCCGCCGCTGCCGGAGGTGTAGAGGAAAAAGGCGGGATCGGTGGGAGTCGTGTGGTGAGTCGCGATATTTTCTGCGCCGGATTCGGAGGCGGTTGGGAGCCAATCGTCCCAGGCTCGGATTTGGCGGGCGATGCGATCGGGGCGTTCGGTGTTGGGGGTTTGATTGCAGATTACTAGGAGGTCGAGAGCCTTGTGGCCGGCGCCTTCGGCAAATTCGCCTAGGATGGGGGCGTCCACTATGGCGATGCGTGCGCCGGAATTTTCTATGTAGTGGCGGTAGTCGGTGGAGCGCGCCATGGGATTTACTGGGACGGCTATGGCTCCGATTTTTGCTGCCGCGAAGAATGAGGCTACGAATTCTTGCGAGTCGGGGAGCGCGATCAGGACGCGGTCTTTTGCTTGGCAATTGGAGTGGCGGAGAGCTTGGGCCACCCGGTTCATTTCGGATTCTAGAGCTTCGTAGGTTAGGCCGCCTTTTGGTTCGATAATGGCGATTTTGCGGGATTGATTCTTGGCGGGGCGGGAGATGAATTCATCGGCGATATTGGGGAGGGCGGAGGACGGGTCGGGCATGGGGGCATTCTACTCCAGATGGTTGGGGGTCGGGTGTGGGTGGCGCGGCGGTATCGATCGATATTGCGGTGGCAAATATGGCGCACTGAAGTGCGCCGGTACAAAACCTTCTCGACGCGCGGCATCGCCGCGATGGTAAGCGTCGCTTTTGCGCCGTCTGGACGAAGTGTGGGTAGATAAGTGATGGTGATCGTGGGCACTAAACAAGTGCCCACGAGGAATAGGTGGACACTTCTGGTAAGAGACGGCGGCGTTGGACGGTCGAGGTCAAGCGTCAGATCGCCGAAGAGAGCTTCGCAGGAGATTCCTCCGTAGCGCAGTTGGCGCAGAAGTACGTGGTGAATGCGAACCAGATTTTCAAATGGCGGAAAGACTATCGCGAAGCGGGTCTGCAGAACAGCCATTCGATCAATCTGCTTCCCGTGACCGTCTCGAGCGAAATCATAGTTCCCGCGGCAAACCCGCGCCATGCTTCCTGCCAGACAGCGGCAGGGACTCTGAGGATCGAACTTCCCAAAGGAAATCTGCGCATTGCGGGCAGCGTAGACTTGACGGTCTTGCGCACGGCGTTGGAGTGTTTACTGAGATGATCGGGATGCCGGCCGGAACGCGCATCTGGATCGTGGCAGGAGTGACGGATCTGCGGCGTGGGTTCACGGGCTTGAGCGGGATGGTGCAGACGGCGCTTGCGGAGAATCCCTTTTCCGGTCAGGTGTTCGTTTTTCGCGGCAAGCGCGGCGATTTGCTCAAAGTTCTTTGGTGGAGTGGCGATGGGTTGTGCTTGTTCGCGAAAAGACTGGAGCGCGGAAGATTCATCTGGCCGCAAGCGACGAGCGGAACCGTGTCACTGACACAGGCCCAGCTAGCGATGTTGCTCGAAGGGATTGATTGGCGGCGTCCGGTGCGCAGCTACGATCCGCAGATCGCAGTGTGAGCAAAAGATTTTCATGGTTACGCTAGAATTTTAATCAAGCTCAGTAGTGTCCCAGCGTTACGTGAACAAAATCAATTGGTTATCGGAAACGCGTTGAATTTCGTCAGTCATCGTTTGGGCAAGTAGTTGATCCAATGGGATTTTCTCGAACATGGTCAGGCTGAGGATCTGTAGGATTTCATACAGGCTGGCCGAGAGATGCAGTCGCTTCTTGACGATGGCGACCAGAACGTAGGCGGAAACGGCTATCCAGATTTGTGACCTGACCGCGTTTTCCGAAGTTCCGAAGAATGCTTTGATTCGCAGATGCTGCTTGATCCATTTGAAGAAGAGCTCCACTTGCCAGCGGCAGCGGTATAGTTCGGTGATCGTAAATGCTGGCAAGACAAAATTGTTGGTCAGAAAAATGAGGGTCTTGGCGGTTTCAGGATCCTTGAAGCGGATGCGCCGCAACGGTGCCTCGAAACCTTGATGCGAGTAGAAGCCAGTAAGGACGACACTCTGGTCGCAGATCAGCCCGGTCTCGCGATCGACCGGATGCGAGTAGCGCCGTTGGACTTTGAGGTTCGACTTGCCCCGGGTCACGAAGAAGCTGCCGGCCTCGTGGAAGCGATAGAGGCGCTCGAAGTCGAGGAAGCCACGATCCATGATGTAGAAAGCGCCCGGCTCGGGCAGCAGTTGGTCGAGGATGTTGACCTCGTGCACCTTACCATCACTAATGTGAATGAAAGTGGGGATGTTGCCGCGCAGATCGAGCAGCGTATGCAGCTTGATGGCTGCCTTGGCCGTGCGGAATACCGCCCACGGAAATACCGACAGACACAGATCGATAGTTGTGGTGTCGAGCGCGTAGACGGTTTCTTGCAGATCGACGCCGAAGGACTCCTGCGCATACAACGGCCGGGCGATGCCGATCAGGCTCTGGGCAAAATCGGCATAGATGCGCCAGTCGCGCACCGCGTTGGCATTGGCCAGCGTATTACGAGCCACCGCCGAACGGATCCCGAGATGATAGAGCTTGGAACTTTGCGCGCGCAGGCATACTTCAATGTCCCGAAGACTCTCCCGAAAGGTCAACTGAGCGAAGGCCATGCACAGGAATTGATCCAGACACGAGAAGGACTTCACTTTGAACGTGCCCCGATAGCGGGTGACGCAATGGCGAAAGGTGGTCAACGGAAGATGTTGCATCAGCTGCGCAAACACCAGCTTGCCTCGGTTCATCGATGCCCCCACGAAGTTATGCTTCGCAGGGTGGCAGAATCAGCATTCGCAGTTCAAATCGAGACCAAGAGAATCTGCCGGTTATGCGTTTCTCATCAATAATTTACGGAAGGCAAAGGCCGAAACGTTGGGACACTACTGAATCAAGCTGTAAAACAACTGCAGTATATTCTGCTGCGATGAATCACGCGGCTGGCGTTCTTCCCAACCTCGCAGCACTGAATCCCGCCGAACTGAAGGCCCTCATCGTCTCGCAGCAGGAACTGATCGTGTCGCGCGACAGTGAGATCGAACAGTTGAAGTTGCTGATCGCCAAGCTGCGCCGCAGGCAGTTCGGCCGCTCGTCGGAAAAGCTGGATCGGCAGATCGAACAACTGGAGCTGCAGTTGGAAGCACTGCAAGTGAACGACGCCGAGATCGTTGCGGCGATGCCGGAAAAGATCAGCGGCGTGAAAGCGGTGGCCCGGTCGGTGCGGCGCCCGCTGCCGGCACATCTGCCTCGGGAAGTGCGCACCCACGCGCCGCAGCTGGAGGCGTGCCCGGACTGCGGCGGAAAGCTGCGCAAGTTGGGGGAAGACGTTTCTGAAGTGCTCGAGCGTATCCCCTCTCGCTTTCAGGTGATCCGGCATGTACGTGTGAAGCTGGCCTGTGCGTGCTGCGACCGCATCGTACAAGCCGCGGCGCCGAGCCGACCAATCGAGCGTGGTCTTGCGGGACCAGGGCTTCTGGCCCATGTGCTGGTCTCGAAATATGGCGATCACCTGCCGTTATATCGCCAGTCGGAAATTTACGCTCGAGAGGGGGTGGAGCTGGATCGCGCGACGCTGGCGGACTGGGTGGGAGGAACGAGCCGGTTGCTCGAACCTTTGGTGCAAGCGTTGCGACGTCACGTGATGAGCGCAGAGAAGCTGCACGCCGATGACACGCCGGTTCCGGTGCTCGCGCCTGGCCTGGGAAAGACGAAAACGGGACGGCTGTGGACGTATGTACGAGACGATCGGCCGGCAGGAGACCAGACACCCCCAGCGGTATGGTTCGCCTATTCACCGGATCGCAAAGGAGAACATCCCCGAACGCACTTGAGCCAATTTACGGGGACGCTGCAGGCGGATGGTTATGCAGGGTTCGATCAGATCTACCAGCAGGGGCGCATACAAGAAGCGGCCTGTTGGGCGCATGTGCGCAGGAAGTTTTACGATCTGCAGGTGGCTCACAAATCTCCGGTCGCAGCGGAAGCGCTCGAGCGGATCGCAGCACTGTACGCAATCGAGAAACAGATCCATGGACGCTCGCCTGAAGAACGTCAGGAGATCCGCAACACCCGGAGCCGGCCGCTGCTGGTATCTTTGAAACAATGGCTGGAAGCAACCTTGGACAAGCTCTCGAGAAAATCGGACACGGCGATAGCTGTTCGTTACGCACTGGGACGATGGGACGCGTTGCTGCGCTACTGCGATGATGGAAGGCTAGAGATCGACAACAACGCGGCGGAACGCGCGTTGCGCGCGGTGGCTCTGGGCAGAAAGAATTACTTGTTCGCTGGATCGGACCGAGGTGGCGACAGCGCCGCGGCGATCTACAGCCTGATTGGTACGGCCAAATTAAACGGGATCGACCCGGAGGGTTACCTTCGGAACCTCCTGTCACGTATCGCTGATCACCCCATCAACCGCATCGAAGAACTGCTTCCCTGGAATCTTGCTGAAGACTCTCGTCACGCTACGTAACAAACGCTGCTTTTCGTCAAGATGGCCTCCGGGTTACGCTTACCCGCGATGCGAAGGACCGTGTTTGCTGAGAGAAAGCGAAGAGCACAGCCAAGAGTGGCTGTCCCACCCGGGGCGCTGCAATTTTGCTTGTGGCTTATTGTGTGGCGGATTTTTCGCCTAGGCGGCGCATTCGTTCTTGAAGTTTTTTGCGTAGCGTGGTGGGAGCGTTGGGATTGAACGCTACCAGGTACCAGAGGGGTTGCGTGCGATCTTTGCTTAGGCGCGAGAGTGTGGCGGCGTCGCTATTGGGATGGCGCGCAATATTTTCGCGGATGGCGGAATAGGGGTGGTGCGAGAGACGGCCTAGAGTTTTGGCGGAAACTTTGGGATGTTCGCTGATTAGGCGCAAGAGGTAAAAATCTTCTTTCGGGGCTTGGCGCGAAAGATTGTCGAGAGTTTCCGGTTTTACTTCGGCGCTTAGGACGACTCCGACTTTTTCGTCCCAGCCTTGATTGATGCGATTGAGTTCTTGAGTGCGCGCGTGGATCAGCTGCTCGATGACGCGGCGTTCTTGTTCGAGGCGCGGCGCGGGGAGCGCGCTGCGTTCGACGGAATCGAGAACGCGGAGAAGATGCTGGCGTTCGCCGAAAACAATTTGAGAAGTGCGCACGGTCTTGCCTTTTTGCGCGTTGCGTACCAAGTCTGACCGTCTCATCGTTTGCTCACCCCGCGAGTATCGGAAGCCGCTTTTGTTTTTCCCAGGTTGCGGCTTCGGAAGAAATTGGAAATTTTGCCGGCGCGATTTGAGTGTGTGTGTGCGCGGAGGCGCTGCTCCATATTGAAACGGGAACGCGGCGCCCTGTATGGCAACGAGGGCGATTATCCGGCGTTGGGGTTGCAGAGTAAAGCAAAGCGGGGACTTGTGTTCCGTAGGGCGCAATAGAAGGTTCTAGCCTGAAATTCTCATAATAAATAGAAAAAGGCTGTCACTTCGTGGCATAACTCTTTTGTCTAGAAAGATGTTGCCAAGAAGGAGCGACAGCCTTTATGAGCACAGAGTGTAACCAGTTTGTCTTCGGATTTCATCCCCAAAAGCGACGCGAGATTCGGGCGCAGTTTGACGGTGGAGCGATCACCAGCGACGGCGGTGGTCTGCTCCTGCGGGAGGTCGAGAAACGCATCGGGATTCTGCGCCAGTTTGCCGCCTGCTTTACGGATTATCGGAATCCGGATCTGATCGAACATCAGGTGGAGGAGATGGTGGCCCAGAGAGTCTATGGTCTGGCCCTGGGATACGAAGATCTGAACGATCACGAGGAGTTGCGGAACGATCCCTTGCTGGCGGTACTGGTTGAGAAGGCAGATCCCAGCAGGCAAGTCTTAGCAGGAAAGAGCACCCTGAATCGGCTGGAACTGACCAAAGAGACGGCCAGTCGGAAGGAGCGCTACAAAAAGATCGTGCTGGATCATGGAGCCGTGGACCGCCTGCTGGTGAAGGTCTTTCTCCAAGCTCATGGCGAAGAGCCGAAAGAAATCATCTTGGACCTGGACGCGACTGACGATCCGCTGCACGGGAAGCAGGAAGGGCGTTTCTTCCATGGCTACTATGGGCACTACTGCTACCTGCCGTTGTACATCTTCTGCGGCGAATTCCTGCTGGGTGCGCGGTTGCGCTCATCGAACATCGATGCCTCAGCGGGAAGTGTAGAAGAGTTGCAGCGCATCGTAGGACAGATTCGTTCCGCGTGGCCGCAGGTGCACATCGTAGTGCGGGGAGATTCGGGATTTTGTCGTGAGGAGCTAATGGCTTGGTGTGAAGCGAACCGCGTAGAGTACTTGCTGGGGCTGGCGAAAAACGAGCGTCTGAAGGCCGAGATCGCGAAGGAGATGGAGGAAGCCAAAGCACGCTACCAAGAGACGGGACGCGCCGCTCGGCTATTTAAAGAGTTCGTCTACCAGACGCGGGAGAGCTGGAGCTGTGCGCGACGGGTGGTGGCCAAGGCCGAGCATCTGGAAAAAGGAGAGAACCCGCGATTTGTGGTGACGTCTCTGAGTGCAGAACCATGGCCGGCGCAAGCGCTGTATGAAGAGCACTACTGTGGGAGAGGAGACATGGAGAATCGCATCAAGGAACAACTGATGCTGTTCAGTGACCG
Organism: uncultured Acidobacteriota bacterium; assembly: GCA_963804625.1. Taxonomy (GTDB): domain Bacteria; phylum Acidobacteriota; class Terriglobia; order Acidiferrales; family UBA7541; genus Palsa-295. The sequence goes on from CAWDRJ010000006.1 coordinate 131,151, forward strand.
CACCAGCACGCACTACCTGCGCAGCAATCAATTGCGCTTGTACTTCTCTTCCGTTGCTTACGTGTTGTTGCAGATGCTGCGACGACTGGGACTCGAGGGAACGGAGTTGGCCAAGGCCCAATGCGCCACCATTCGGCTCAAGTTGCTAAAGATCGGCGCACTGATTCGCATTACGGTGCGCAAGGTGTGGGTTTCGCTGGCGGGTGGGTACCCCTATGTCGCGCTGTTCCGGCAGATCCATGAAAAGTTGTGTGCCATCCCGGTAAAGTATTGAAAAACAACGATCCCAAACAACTTTTCTCTCGCTTATGTCCCGGATGGTAAGCTGTGCTCGAAACAGCCGCAGAGAGAGGAAAAAACTCTCACGCCAAGGGAAAACGAATCAGCTAAACAACCTCAGCTCGCGAAACTATCTCACAACTTCCGATTCGAACAACATTCATTCCTCTTCTGCCGCGCTGTGAGAGATTGCGGCTAGAACCATCCGGATTGTATGGTGTGGGCGGCTGCGGAGGGGCGGATTGCAGGCCGGTAGGCGGATGGTGCTAAGTTAGAAGCGAGGTGGTGGCGCATGGCTGCGTTTGAAGAGCATAGGGATGAGTTGGAGCATTACGAGACGATGATGGGGCCGCAGCGGGGGCGTTTGGCGGTGACTTTGGATCTGCTGACGAACGCTTTGGTGCTGGTGGGACAGCATGGCGTTTATTGCCACACGAATCGCGATCCGGATGTGCCGGTGATGGATATACGGATGATTCAATCGGAAATCAGCAAGGCTAAGGAATTGATTCAGAGTGTGATGGAGACGATAAGGACCGAGCGGGAGAATCGGGCGTGAATTTGACGCGAGCCGCGATTTGTAGATGAGTCAGGCGGGGCGGCGTCGTACCAATTGAATTAGAGTTTGAGATCCCAGGTTTCGGCTACCAAGTTGTGGCCGAAGCTGTGGTGGCGTTTTTTGGCGGCGATGCGAAAGCCTTGGGATTTGTAGATGCGGCGGGCGGCGTAGAGATTGCTTTGGGTCCAGAGGGTTAGCTTTTTGTAGCCGGCTTGGCGGGCGAAGCGGACACATTCGCTTACCAGGCGTTGGCCGATGCCTAGGCCGCGGGCGGAGGGTTCGACGTAGAGCAGCCGCAGCTTTGCGATTGTGGGCGTGTGTTTAGCGATGAAGACGGAGCCGACGATTTCGTTGTTGCGTTCGGCGATCCAGCAGCGTTCTTTGCGCGGATCGAAATTTTCGACGAATTGGCCCACGATTTTCGCGACTAACGCTTCGTAGTGTTCGTCCCAGTTGTATTCCTGTGCGTACAACAATCCCTGGCGATGCGCGATCCAGCCCATGTCGCCTACTTGCGGCGGACGGAGGATGAAGGGTTCTTTCCGCGCGTTGTTTTGCGGGGCGAGGAGTTGCTCGATTGTCTGCATGGCGGTTACGAGACGCGCTTTTTCGGGTTCGGGGATGGGGCGGAGGCGGGCGGCGACTTCCTTGTTGGAGCGGGTATTGAGTTGGGCCATGGCCTGGCGGCCGCGTGGAGTGAGAGAGAGGAGGGTTTCGCGGCCGTCGGATGGGGAGCGATCGGTGCGGACGAGGCGAGATTTCTTGAATTGGCGAACGATGCGGCTTAGGTAGCCGGGATCGAGATCGAGGGCGGCGCAGACGGCGCTCGCGGTGGCTTTGTCGGTGGGATTTTTGCGGTGGGCTAGTTCATAGAGGACGCGGCCTTCGGTGAGCGAGTAGGGGGTGCCGAGGTAGCCGTCTTTGAGAACGCCGATTTCGCGGGTGTAGAAGCGGTTGAAGCGGCGGACGGCGGCCACGCGATTTTCTTTCCGGGGATCGGAGTTCATGATGACCCTCTTTGCTGGCACGGTTCTTTCATAACTGCTTGCTAGAATCACATAAGTAGTTGCTTTCGTCAAGTATATGAGGCATTCCAGCTCGATAGCGTTTGTGCTGGCGGTTGACGTCGCAGCGGCGTGGGCGGTGTGATGGTTACGTTTGCAGATTTGCGGTGGGGAGGAATTGTGGGGCCTTGCGGGCTTTGGTGGCTTGTTCGAAGGCGTAGGCGAGTTTGATCAGAATTGGCTCGCTCCAGGCACGGCCGAAGAAGGAGATGCCTACTGGGAGGCCGAAGACGTAGCCTGCCGGGACGCTGACGCTGGGGTAGCCGGCTACGGCGGCGGCTGTGGAGCTTTGGCCGCCGGAGTTATCACCGTCAATTAGATCAGTGAGCCAGGCGGGACCGCCGGTGGGAGCTACTAGCGCGTCAAGTTTGAATTTGTCCATGGTGGCGTCAATTCCCTCTTGGCGGGCTAAGCGCAGGTTGTTATTGAGCGCGTCGAGATATTCCTTATCGGTGAGCGGGCCTTTGGCTTCGGCTTTGATGAACATGTCCTGGCCGAAGTAGATCAGTTCTTTTTCGCGATTTTTATCGTTGAAGGCGATAACTTCTTGCAGCGTGTGGACCGGAGCGCTGGGACCGAGGCGCGCGAGGTAGGCGTTCAAGCCGGCTTTGAGTTCGTAGAGCAGGACGATTTCTTCATTTTTTCCGGTGAGGCTCATGTTGGCGATATCGGCGGGATCGATGATGGCGGCGCCTTGCTTTTTCAGCACGTCGAGCGATTGTTCTATGAGCGCGTCCACGCCAGCGTTGAAGCCAAAATATTTTCGGACTACGCCGATGCGGGCGTCGCGGAGGCCGTTGGGGTCGAGGAATTGGGCGTAATCGGTGAACCATTTGCCGTAGCCCTCGGCGGTGGCGGTGTCGTCGGGGTCGGCGCCAGTGAGAGCGCCTAGCAAGATGGCGGCGTCGCGAACAGTGCGGCACATGGGGCCGGCGCTATCCTGCGTGTGGGAAATAGGAATGATGCCGCTGCGGCTGACAAGGCCTACCGTTGGCTTGATGCCTACCGTGCCATTGGCGGAGGAAGGACAGACGATGGAGCCGTCGGTTTCGGTGCCTATGGAGATGGCGCAGAGATTTGCGGAGACTCCGGCGCCGGAGCCGGAGCTGGAGCCGCAGGGATTGCGGTCGAGCGCGTAAGGATTCTTGGTGAGGCCGCCGCGGCCGCTCCATCCGCTGGTGGAATATCTGGAACGGATGTTGGCCCATTCGCTGGGATTGGATTTGGCGAGGATTACGGCGCCGGCTTCGCGGAGTTTTTGCGCTACGTATGAATCTTTCGGTGGCTTCGCGCCGACTAGCGCTAGGGAGCCGGCAGTGGTGCTCATGCGGTCGGCGGTATCGAGATTATCTTTGATAAGGACGGGGATGCCGTGGAGCGGGCCGCGGGGGCCTTTTTCTTTGCGTTCTTTGTCTAGGGCGTCGGCGATGCTTAGGGCGTCGGGATTGGTTTCGATTACGCTGTTGATGGTGGGGCCTTTTGTGTCGACGGCGTCTATGCGGGATAGGTAGAGTTCAGCGATCGAGCGGGCTGTGTATTTGCCGGATTTCATGTTGTCTTGCAGGTCGGCTATCGTGATTTCATCTAGTTCGAAGGGTTTTGCTGCGGCGGGGATGGGCGCGTTGTTTGTGCGCGATGGCGATGTGGCGGAGTTGTCGCGGACATCGATGTTCGCGGCGCGCAATGATGGCGACAGGGCGGCGGCGATGCCGGTTAGGGCGGTAGTTTGCAGGAATTTGCGACGGGGGGATTTGGGAGTACCGGATTGCGGCGGTTTGGAATTTGTCACGGCTCGACCCTTTCGGATTGGATTTGCGCGGAGACATGGTACGTCAAGTGCGGCGCGTTGGGCGAGAAGGAGTGTCGCGATCAGGGCGTGCACCGCGGCATGAACATCAACACGAGTAGAACCCGGCCCGGTTCGATGATGCCGAACCGGCCCCTACACAAGTCAACGGCGGTTTTGTGTGGAGGGATACGGTTACTGCCTGTCACGACAAATTGTAACGAACAGCCGGCGGGACGCCGGCGGTACGAGAATCTCTGCGGCGTTCACTTCACTTCGATTGTCAGCGTGGCGATTTTGGTGTTGCCTTTGCCGTCGTCGGCGGTGAAGGTGTAGGTTGTCGTTTTTTTGGGCGAGACTTGCAGGCAGCGGTCGTTGGACGGCCAGACGTTGGCTTCGGGGGGATCGAGTTTCACGGATTTGGCGTTGGAGACGCCGTAGCACATTTCTACTGTGTCGCCGCGGTGGATTACGCCGGGAGTGGCGTAGAAGCTGACGATTTTGAAATCGCTGCCGCCTAGAGTTTCGTAGGTCTTTTCGGCGTCTTCGCGCTGGGCGGCGGTTTGCGCGGCTTTTTGTTTGGCGGCGAGGTCTTGATTTTCCTGCCAGCGGGACCAAAAGGTGTAGGCGGTGTAGAGCAGGATGAGTGCGACCACCGCGGCGAATACTTTCCACATGGTGCGGACGGTGCGTGGAGCTTCTGGTTCTGGGGCTGCGAGCGTCATGGGCTTTCTCCCGAGGCGATCTTACGAGACTTTGTGGCGATACGCGACTGGTGGCTTCAGGGGCTCAAGTCCCGTGTTTCTACGCGGCGCTTACGGCGGGACTGAAGTCCCGCCCTTCCGAAAGCCACAAAATCAGTGCTTCAGCGGCTGAACCCGCAGTTCCGTTCCTGTGATTATGTCGTAGCTGAAGCTACGACCTACAAGGACTCTTTCCCTGCCGCGTCGACATCACGGAACGCGGAGAACGATTTTTCCGAATTGTTCGCGGAGTTCGAGGCGCTCGTGGGCTTGCGCACATTTTTCCAGGGGGAGGACTACGTCGATCACTGGTTTCAACAGGCCGCGGCGGAGGAGTTCTAGTGCGGAGAATAGCTCGGCTTTGCTGCCCATGTAGCTGCCTAGGATTGTCAGGTGGCGGATGAAAAGATAGTCGATGTCAATTTTTCCTTCGGGGCCTGTGGTGGCGCCGCAAGTTACCAGGCGGCCGTTTACGGCCAGGCTGCGGACGCTGTCTTGCCAGGTGGCTTGGCCTACGTGTTCGAAGACTACGTCTACGCCGCGGCGATTGGTGAGGCGTTTGATTTCTTCGGCGATTTTTTGCGTGCAGTGGTTGATGACGTCGTCGGCGCCGAGTTCGCGGGCGCTGGCCAGTTTGGCGTCGGAGCCGGCGGTGGCGATTATGCGGGCGCCGGTGGCTTTCGCGATTTGGATTGCGGCGGTGCCTACGCCGCTGCCTGCGGCTAGGATCAGGACTGTTTCGGCGGGCTTCAATTGCGCACGGGTGATCAGCATGTGCCAGGCGGTGAGAGAGACGAGAGGAAACGCGGCGGCTTCTTCGAAATTGAGATTTGCGGGGATAGGGACGCAATTGACGGCGGGAGATTTGACGAATTCGGCGCAGCCGCCGTCCACCATGCGGCCGAAGAGAGTGTAGGCGCGGCAGAGATTGTCTTCGCCGGCGAGACATTTTTCACATTTGCCGCAGGAGATGCCGGGTTGTAGGAGGACGCGGTCGCCGACTTTTACGTTTGTTACTTTGTCGCCGATGCGGGCGACTTCGCCGGAGATGTCGCTGCCGGGGATGTGCGGGAGCGGGATGGTGATGCCGGGCATGCCGCGGCGGAGCCAGAGGTCGAGATGATTGAGCGCGCAGGCGCGAACGCGGATTAGGACTTCGTAGGGCGAGATTTGCGGGTCGGGGACGTCTTTATATTTTAGGACTTCGGGGCCGCCGTGTTCGGTGTAGACGATGGCTTTCATGCGTTTGCCTCGCGCGTGCGCATTAGAAAGCTTTATCAGTGTGGAGTGAATGGAGTCAAGCACGGGCGGGCATCAGCGGTCGACTCTTGCGCACGCGGTCAGAAAAAGCAGATTCCTCGGGCGCAGTGCGCCCTCGGAATGACAATGTCTTTTAATTTGGCGCTGGAGAGCGCGGCTGGGCCTCTGAGCGATTCAGTGAACGTCGCGAGCTTTTAGGAATATCAGGACGGCTGCCAGTAGAGACGCTAGCATTCCGCTTAGGACGGCTACGGTTTGGCCGAAGGTGTAGCGGATGGTTTTGCTGTTGCGGAGCGGGGCTGGCTCTTTGTCGCCGTTGGAATCGTTTACGGCTTCGGGGACCACCATGGTGGCGGCGTCGACGCCTTTGCCGCCTGTGGGGCAGGCGTCCCACATTTCGAGGCCTGGCGGATAGCCGCAGGGGTGCGCGTAGGCTTCGGTGACTGTGTTGCGTTCGAAGGCCCAGCGCGAGGGGACGGCGTAACTCATCCAGCGGGCGGGGGTGGGCATTTTGTATGCGGCGCGGACGCCGCCGCCTAGCGCGAGGATTGGAAGAAGGACGATCGGGAGCAGGGCGATAGCGCTTTCGTTGGTGGAACTGCGCGCGGAGATTGCTAGGCCGAGGGCGGCGCCGACTAGCGAGGAGAGCGTGAGGACTGTTGCAGTTTCCAGGAAATTCCCTTTCAGGTGGCAGAAGAGATAAACGATGCCGAGAAGCAGGAGGCATTGGAAGACGCACAGCGCGCAGAGGACCGCGAATTTCGAGAAGGCGTACGAGGGGAGTTTTAGATTCACCATGCGCTCGCGCTGGTAGATGGTCCATTCGCCGACGATGTCGCGGGCGGCGTTGTTGCAGCCGAACCAGATGGCGGCGACGACCATGAGGAATTCGATTTCGGCGATGTTGTGGCCGAGCTCGCCGAAGACTTTGGCGGAGGCGATGCCGGGAATGAAGTGCGGGACATTCATATTCGGAGAATCTTTCAGGACGCCGAAGATTAGGACGATGAGTAGCGCGAAGAGCGGGGCTTGCAGGAGCAGGATGACGAGTTGAGCGCGGTCGCGGACCTTCAGGATTAGGTTGCGGCGGACGAGTTGCAGCCATTGCTTCAGCGTGAAGCGGCGTTGCGGGGCTGCTTGCGATTGGCTGCCACCTTCCGGGATTTTCCCGGCGCGGTCCTTAATAAATTGTTTGTGATATTGCGATTTTGCGAAGCGGCCGCACCATTCGGGAGTGGGAGCGGTGCTCAGGCCCGTTAAAAGCATTTCGGGACTGAGATCGTGGCCGTCGGCTGCGGCGGTTTCTTCGGCGGAACGCGGACGGAAGAATTGAATGGAATCCGGAAACGCGGGACCGAAGAACACCATTGCGCCAGCGCCGCCCGGATCGCGGGAGATCATGATGAGATCGTCGAATTTGCGGAAGATGGCGGTGCTGGGCTGGTGAATCGCGGTGATGATGGTTTTACCTTCGCGCGCGAGGCGCTTGAGCAGTTCGACTACTCCTTCGGCGTCGTAGGAGGAGAGGCCGGAGGTAGGCTCGTCGAGAAAGAGCACCGGAGTGTCGGTGATCAGCTCCATGGCGATATTGACGCGCTTGCGCTGGCCGCCGCTGAGGACTTTGCGATCGGGCGAGCCGATGAGCGAATTCTTGCGGTCGCGGAGGCCTAGCTCGTCGAGGATGGTGTCAATGCGCTTCTCGATTTCGTCGTCGGAGAGATCGGTGCGGAATTTTGCGGAGAAATAGAGCGCTTCGCGGACGGTGAGTTGCGGGTGGACGATATCGTCCTGCGGGACGTAGCCCATTTGCTGGCGGAAGAGATCGTAAAACTGGTAGAGGTTCGAGCCGTTAAATAAAACTTTGCCGGAGGCGGGAGGAGTGTAGCCGTTGAGGGCTTTAAGCAGAGTGGTTTTGCCGGAGCCGGCCGGGCCCATCAGCGCGACTAATTCCGATGGATAAACAGTGAGCGAAATGGGATCGAGGAGGCGGGTGCCATCGGGCGCATTGACGACGATTTCGGCGGCCTCGATGGAAACGTTGCCGCGATTTTCGCGGCGCTCTAAGCTACCGTCTTCGCGGAGCTGGAAACGAAATGTGGCGAGGCCAATTTCCTGGCCCGGGAGGATTTTTATTTTGCTGGTGATGCGCGCGCCGTTGACGAAGGTGCCGTTGAGGGAGTCGAGGTCTTCGACGAAAGTGCCTTCGCGCGTGCGGGTGATTTGCGCGTGATGCCAGGAAATCATGGGACTATCGAGCGGCTGGTCGCATTGCGGATCGCGTCCGAGGAGAATCCAATCGCGATTGAAACCGATGGGAGTGCAGACGGCTTCGCCGGCGATGGCTCCGCGGGCGGTGAGGAGTTTGGCGGCTTTGATTTTGAACGAGCCGAAGTAGACGTCGTCATCGGGGCAAAGGGCAACGCGGCTGGAGATGCGATTGTGGATGCTGTTCACGGCGGTGCCGTTCATGGAGTGGAGGTCTTCGAGAAAATATTGGCCGCTGGATTCAGTGATGCGGGCGTGTTCGCGGGAAACGATGGGGAGATCGAGGATGACGTCACATTCGGGGGCGCGGCCTACGCGGATTAAGCGCTGGGCGTGGGCGGCATGCCCGGGCTCTCGTGATTTTCTTTGCGGACCGTGGGCTGGAGGTTGCGCCGGGGAGTGGACAGGGGCTGTCTCTTGCTCTTGCGTTTGCGTTGGCCAGACGAGTTCGACGTAGGGGCCGAGGGTGATGCGCTGGTTCGTGGTTACGCGCGCGGCGGCGTGCGGGGCCAGGCGATGACTATCAATATATGTGCCGTTGGTCGAGCCGAGGTCTTCTAGTTCGAAATGGTGATCGTCATATTGGCGGAGGCGGCAGTGACGCGCGGAAACCGTGGGATCTTTGACGATGACCTCGCACGATTCCTGGCTGCCCACGAGCCAAGTCGCGACTGGGTGCGGACGATGGGGTGACATGGGAGCTCCCGGATTTGTGCGCCATCGTACAGAGATACAGAGGCGCGGGCAAGGTCTGGAGAGAGGTGCGTGGGAAGGGATCCGCTGTGCGCAATTTTTCACGGGGTAGTGATGTGCGCGTAAAATTTTGGGGACGCAGCGAAGTCAGGAACGGTCGAGGGTGTCTGGGGGGCGGATTATTCTTCGCGACGGAGGTTATCGCGGGGAGTTAGGCCGGCGAAACAGTTGGCTGCGTCGAAGGCTTCGTAGCCGATGGCGACGACTAGAATCAGGATTATCCAGAGCACGCGGCCTCCTCGTTCAACATCTTGGTTAGTAGTGACGATGGCGATGAAAACGTTTCAAGCACAGAGTGACATTCGGCAGCTGCGAACTGCGATTGGCGCTCCCAGTAAATTAGACTCGCGCGATGCGTTTCGGTGGCACTGGCGCATGAAATAATTTTAGGGTTGTGCTACGGTAGTTGGATGGGGCCCGAGTACAAGCTCGGAGCGTGGCAAGCGGCGCAAAGAGGTTGCAGCCCTCCACCTGCGCGCGTGTCCCACCAAGATCGATCACACAAATTCTTTCATTTTTCTTCCTGTCACCCCCAGCCAGAAATGGTGCAATCGAGTTGAAACGCGAACATGGATATATTTGAAGAAGTGGTGAGGATGCGGGCGGCGGGCGAGCGCGGGGCTCTGGCGACCATCGTCCACACGAACGGGTCGATCCCCAGTTACGAGAGTTCGCGGATGCTGGTGCGGGATGACGGGTCGATTTTGGGGACGGTAGGCGGCGGGTGCGTGGAGGCGGAAGTCTGGGCTGCGGCGAAGGAAGTGATCCTGAGCGAGCAGCCGCGGAAGCTGACATTCAATCTGAATCACGATGCGGAATACGATGCGGGATTGATTTGTGGAGGGACTTTGGAAATTTTTGTAGAGCCGGTGCTGCCTCCGCCAATGCTTTATGTTTTTGGAGGGGGGCACATTTCGACGGCGGTGGCGCCTATCGCGCAGCAGGCCGGATTCCGGATTGGGATTGTGGACGACCGAGAAGCGTTTGCGAATTTGGAACGATTTCCGATGGCGACGGAGATTTACACTTCGTACGCGGAGGCCTTCGAAAAAATCCGGCCGAATTCGTCGTCGTATCTTTTGATTGTGACGCGGGGGCACAGTGGCGATATGCGGGTGCTGGCGTGGGCTCTGGGGACCGAGGCGCGCGGATTCGTGCCGCGTTATATAGGAATGATGGGCAGCAAACGCAAAGTGATTGCAGTTTATAAGGCACTGGAAAAGGAAGGATTCACTCCCGCTCAATTTGACCGCGTGCACGCTCCCGTTGGATTAGACATTGGCGCACTGACGCCGGAGGAAATCGGCGTCAGCATTACAGCGGAACTGATCGCGGTACGCCGTAACGCACAAAACCTACCCAGCAAATCGGTGAAAATCTCAGAAATCGCCCAGCTCTTGCAGGACTAAGGCAATGCTTGCCGTCGCGATCCTGGCCGCTGGGCAATCCCAGCGGATGGGACAGCCGAAAGCACTGGTTCCCTTTCAGGGGCTCAGCTTCGTGGAACACTTGATTACGGCGACGCGGCACGCGCGGATTGGAGTGACCCGCGTCGTGCTAGGAGCTGGCGCGAATCAGATCCGCGCGAAGTTGCCGGTGGATCTAGTGTCCATTGTAGTGAATTCGGATTGGCCGAAGGGGCAGCTTTCGTCTATTCATGCGGCGATACGCAGTTTGCCGGCCGGCGGCAGCGAAGGATTGATGATTTGTCCGGTGGATCATCCGCTGATATCGCCGCATTTGGTGGCGCGACTCCTGGGAGCCTTTGATGCCAGTGGAAAGGCAGTGGTGCTGCCGAAATATCATGGGCGGCGCGGGCATCCGGTGATTTTTCGGGCGGCGCTTTACGATGAACTGCTGGCGGCGCCGATGGCGGTGGGAGCGCGACAGGTGGTGTGGGACCACGCGGCGGAAGTCGCGGAAGTGGACACGGAAGAAGAAGGGGTGATTTTGAACCTCAACGATCCCGAGACTTTACGAAAAGCGCTTGGACATATGGAACCACCGGCTAGGGGAACTTTGTGAGAAGGGCGGCGACCGCGTCGGCGCAAAGTTGGGCGGCGTGGAAGGTGGCGGGCGGCAGGCCGCCGAGAGCAGTGGAGATTTCCTGGGGAGCGATGGCGCGGAGTTCCGCGGGAGATTTGCCGAGCAGGAGATCAGTGAGGACGGAGCTGGAGGCGATGGCGGCAACGCAGCCTTGGGTCTTGAAGCGAGCGGCGGCGACGCGGTCGGCTTCGAGGCGGACCGAGAGACGTAAAATGTCACCGCAGACGGGGTTGGTGACTACGACGGTGGCGGTGGCGTCGGGAAGGTCGCCGGCGTTATGGGGATTGCGAAAATGTTCGAGAATCGCGTCGTTGAACAAGAACGAACCTCGGGCGCGGAGAATATTAGCGGCGATGAAGAATTGCCGCGACGAAAACGGAATCATTATTATTATGCGGCGGGGAGTGGCTGGAGAGTTGATAAAAGTTTTATCAGGGTCTTCCCAAAAGCTTCGCTTGGTGGTTCAAACTTGTTGACAGGAGTCGGCTTAGGCATATAACTTAGCAGTCCCAGCCAACGCTTTGCCGAACAGGGCGCGGAAAAGCGGCCGTTTAATTCGCCTACAGATAGGTTCAGGAGATAGAGAGATGCGACGAATTGGATACATCTTCACGCTCGCACTGGTGCTCGCACTAATGAGCGCGACAGCCAGCTTTGCGCAAGATGGGAAGCTGAAGATCAAGGTAACGCCTCCGCAGGCGTACGTTTTCGTAGACGGCAATGCTATTCGGGATGGAAGCCATTCCATGAAGCTGGCGGCGGGAAAGCACACCGTGGTGGTGGTGAACTACGGTTACAAGATTTCGACACAAGACGTGAATATCGAGGCCGGGAAGACAACCGATTTGAATGTGGCGCTCGAGGCGTATGGGGACAAGGTGGGCGGCCCCTGGGGCCGCGTCTATATCTCGGGAACGGACGTCCGCGCTGCGGTGCTCTCCGAAGGGAAGACTCCGGGATATTTTGTGGGCCATGTGGACGAATTCAACAACGATTTCTGGCTGTGGAAGCAAGAGCTGTTGCTGCCTCCCGGAACGCATCATCTGACAGTCACGCGCGGCGGCAAGGAACTGTGGTCGGGCGACGTGAACGTGGAAGCGGGTAAGAAGGTTTCGATTGACGTGGGTAAGAACAAGCAGGTGACGTCCGACTGGTCCAAGCGCGATGCGGACTTGACAAAGAAGGCTCCGCTACCGCGTTTCCATGCGGGCATCGCCAGTGCGACGATCGTGATCGCGCCGGTGAAAGCGACGATGACGAACACCAGCGCCAACATCAATTGCGGCCAAAGCACGAATCTGGAGTGGCAGACGACCGACGCGGTGGATGTAAGCTTTGACAACGGAGTGGGCAACGTGGCGAGCAGCGGATCGCAAGCTGTTTCGCCGCATGCGACGACCACTTATACGATGACTGCGACGGGACCGGGCGGCAAAGTAACCGCGGCGGAAGTGGTGAACGTGAACACCGCGGTGACGGCGACTTTGGCGGCGAATCCGACGGAATTGCACTATTTGAAGATGGGCGACAAGGTCATCACCGATGATTCCGGCACGCTGACCTGGACGACCACGAACGCGGATTCGGTGAACATCGATCCGATCGGCAAAGTGGATCTGAACGGCAGCCAGGCGATCAAGGCGGATCCGACCAAGCAGGATATGGGTCCGGTGGATGAGACGCATACCTATACGATGACCGCGACGAACGTTTGCGGCGGCTCCAGCACACAGACTGCGGCAGTGCACGTGACCGGTTCGATCGAACCGACCCCTGAGGTCGTGCTGCAGAGCGTCTTCTATCCGACGGATTATCCGGACAAGAAGAACCCGCAAGTCGGCTTGCTGAAGAGCCAACAACTGGATCTGGCGACGCTTGCCGCTGGATTCAAGAAGTATTTGATTTACGACCCGGATGCGAAGCTTTCCATCGAGGCTCACGCCGACGTACGCGGCTCAAAGCCTTTCAACCAGGATTTGAGCGAGCGGCGCGTCGAGCGCATCAAGCAGTACCTGGTTGATCAGGGGATCGGAGCGGACAAGATCCAGACGGCGGCATACGGCAAGGATCGCCCGATGGAAAAGTCCGAAGTGAAGACTCTGGAATCAACGAACCCGAACACACCACCGAAGGCGCGTCTGCGGAATGTGACTGGCGATTGGTACGCTTACAACCGCCGCGCGGACATCGTGCTGCTGCCATCGAACAAGACGTCGACGCAGTTTTATCCGCACAATGCGGACGACTCCGGAATTTTGTGGCAGATCCCGAAGCCGAGCTTGAAGAAGGTGGAGGCGGCACAGTAACGACGACTGAACAGGGCGGCGGCGGATTTTTCGCGGCTGCGTAGTGGATGGGACGCGCCGGGGAGCTATGCTCTCCGGCGCGTTTTTGTTTGTGGGGGTGCATGCAGTGCGGGAGGCGCGTGCGGCAGGTTCGGCTTCAAGCGATCGCGAGCGGCGCGGATTACATCGAAGAGAGGTCCCTCGCTGCGCTCGGGATGACATCCGATTTTTATAAATTTGCAATGACAGATACATCGCGCCTTCTCAAAGTTCTGTACGGCTATAATTGGATGTTTTCGTAAATCATTGTGCGGGGACGTAGAATTGCTTTCATTATGACGCGCGGAACTGCTGACGGTCTGAGGATTGTTTCGCTGGCGCCTTCTGTTACTTCGATTTTGTTGGAGCTGGGGGCGGGGCGGGAGCTTGTGGGCGTCAGCAAGTGGTGCGGGGACGTGGCGGATGTGGGGCGGCGCCCGGCGGTGGGCGATTGCTGGAAGTTGGATGTGCGCGAAGTGATGCGGCTGCGGCCTACTTTGTTGATTGGGTCGGTGCCATTTGCGGCGGAGGCTGTGGGGAAAATTTTGGAGCAGCCTGTGGACTTTTTGGCTTTGAATCCCCGGTCGCTTGCGGATATTGAGAGCGACGTTTTGATTTTGGGGCGGCTGGTGAAGCGGGTTGCTGGTGCGGAGCGGTTGGTGCGGCGGATGAGGGGGGCGTTTCGCGATGTGGCGGCTGCGGTGCGGGCGCGGATTGGCGCGAAAACCCCGCGGCCGCGGGTTTATTGCGAAGCTTGGCCACATCCGCGGATTAGCTCGCCGCCTTGGGTGTCGGAATTGGTGGAAATTGCCGGCGGGGAGATGGTGGTGAAGGCTGGGGCGCGGGTTTCGGATGAGGAAGTGGCTCGCGCGAGGCCGGACATTATTATTCTGGCTTGGACTGCTGCGGGGGATCGGGCGAAGGTGGCGACGGCTTTGCGGGTTCGGGCTTGGCGGGATATGCCGGCGGTGCGCGAGCGGAGAGTGTTTGTGGTGCGCGATGAGATCTTGAATACGCCGGGGCCGCCTTTGATTTTGGGAGTGCGGGAATTGCGGCGATTGATCGAGGTTGCTCGACTTGAAAAAAAAGAAAGTACGACGAGAATTACCGCAGAGACGCAGAGCGCGCGGAGAAAAACGTAAGGCAAAGATTTAACACAGAATGCACAGAGGAAGGCGGAGGACACGGAGAGATTGAGGACACGGAGAGATTATGGTGGTCGTGGCTGGGGTGATTGAATCTGAGGGGAAGATTTTGGTTTGCCAACGGAGGCGGGGGGATACGTTCGAGCTGATGTGGGAGTTTCCTGGCGGGAAATTGGAGGCGGAAGAGACGCCGGCTGAAGGGTTGGCGCGGGAGTTGCGTGAAGAGTTGGGAGTGGAGGCGGAGGCGGGTGCGGAATTATTTCGGACGCGGCATCGTTACGCAGAGTTGAGTGAGCCGATTGAATTGATTTTTATGGCCGCGACGGTCGATGCCGGCGAGATTCGGAATAATGTGTTCGAGAGCTTGGAGTGGCGGGCGGCGTCCACTCTTGCTGAGTTGAACTTTTTGCCGGCGGATCGAGAGTTTATTGCGCTTTTGGCGCGTGCGAGCGTTGCTCGGCGGAGCGACTAAAGATTTGATACAGAGGGCGCCCTTCGAGCCGGCGCCGCCGGCTCTCCCTTCGCCAATTCGCTCAGGGGGAGCAGGATGAATCGCCCTGTGAGGCGATTCGCGAAAATTTCGGCTCGAAGACGAAGTGCGCTGGTTGCTGTTGAGGTGTATTCTAGTCCGGGTAGATTGTAGAGCGCGCACCGCGGCTGGAGGTGACGGGCTTTCGCATTTGAATTGGATGAGGGCCGAGCGAGGACATGGATAACGAGACGATTGTACCGCTGCAAGGGTTAGACCCTTCCGAGATTCAAGAGTGGCTGGAATCGCTGGATTCAGTTTTGCAATCGAGCGGTCCCGAAGTCGCTTCCTACATTCTGGAACGCCTGCGCGCACACGCCAAAGTAGTGGGAATTGAGATTCCGTTTACCGCGAAGACTCCGTACGTCAATACCATTCCCCACAGTTTGCAGGCGGCATTTCCGGGCGATCAGTCGCTCGAGCGGCGCATCAAGAGCCTGGTGCGCTGGAACGCGATCGCGATGGTGGTGCGCGCGAACCGCGAAGAACACAACATCGGCGGGCACATTTCGACGTATGCGTCGGCGGCGACGCTATATGAAGTGGGCTTCAATCATTTTTTCCGGGCGCGGACGCCGGAGTTCGAAGGCGACACGGTTTATTTTCAGGGGCACGCGGCGCCGGGGATTTATGCGCGAGCGTTTCTGGAAGGTAGACTTTCGGCGGAGAAACTCGAGAATTTCCGGCGGGAATTGAAACCCGGCGGCGGACTTTCTTCTTATCCACATCCGTGGCTGATGCCGGATTTTTGGGAGTTCCCTACTGTCTCGATGGGCTTGAGCCCGTTGATGGCGATTTATCAGGCGCGTTACAACCGGTATCTGGAGGATCGCGGGCTGAAGCCGGTGACGGACGCGAAGGTGTGGGCGTATTTGGGCGACGGTGAGACGGACGAGCCGGAATCGCTGGGCGCGATTACGCTTGCGGCGCGCGAGAAGCTGGACAATTTGATTTTTGTGATCAATTGCAATTTGCAGCGGTTGGATGGTCCGGTGCGCGGGAACGGGCAGATTATTCAAGAGCTGGAATCGGCGTTCCGTGGGGCTGGTTGGAACGTGATCAAGGTTTTGTGGGGCACGGAGTGGGACTCGATTCTGGATCGCGACACTGAAGGTCTGCTCGTGAAGCGGATGGGCGAGCTGGTGGACGGCGAATATCAGAAATTGGTCGTTTCTTCCGGGGCTTACGCGCGCGAACATTTTTTTGGGTCCGATCCGCGGCTTTTGCATTTGGTGGAACCGCTTTCGGATGAAGAGTTGCGGCGTTTGCGACTGGGCGGGCACGATCCGCGGAAAGTGTACGCGGCTTACAAAGCGGCGACAGAGCACAAGGGCGCGCCCACCGTGATTCTGGCACGGACGATCAAAGGTTATGGACTGGGAGAAGCGGGCGAAGGAAAGAACGTCACGCACCAGCAGAAAAAACTGAATGAGGAAGAGCTGCGGGAATTCCGCAGCCGCTTTGATATTCCTTTGAGCGATGAGCAGTGCGCGGAAGTTCCTTTTTACCGTCCGGCGGAGAATAGCGAAGAGATCGAATATTTGCGGGCGCGGCGGGAGGAATTGGGCGGTTACGTGCCGAAGCGGAGCGTGCGGGCACCGGCGCTGGTGGCGGACCACGACGAATTGTTCCAAGAGTTCATGAGCGGGAGCGAAGGGCGGGAAGTTTCGACGACGATGGCGTTCGTCGGGATTTTGCGCAAGATGCTGCGCGATCCGGAAATGGGGAAATTGATTGTGCCGATCGTGCCGGACGAGGCGCGGACGTTTGGCATGGAATCGCTCTTTCGCACAGTGGGAATTTATTCGAGCGTGGGGCAGCGTTACGAACCGGTGGACGTGAATACGCTGCTTTATTACAAGGAAGCGAAGGACGGACAGATTTTGGAGGAAGGAATTACGGAAGCGGGGTCAATGGCGTCGTTCATCGCGGCCGGAACGGCCTATGCGACGCATGGCATCAACACGATTCCGTTTTTTATTTACTACTCGATGTTCGGGTTCCAGCGGATCGCGGATTTTATCTGGGCCGCGGCGGATATGCGCGTGCGGGGATTTTTGTTGGGAGGAACTTCGGGGCGCACGACTTTGGCTGGAGAAGGATTGCAGCACCAGGATGGAAACAGCCACGTGCTGGCTTTGCCGGTGCCGAATCTGCGAGCTTACGATCCGGCGTTTGCGTATGAGCTCGCGGTGATCATCCAGGACGGCATCCGGCGGATGTATAAGGAAGGCGAAAGCATTTTTTATTACATAACCGTGATGAACGAGCCTTACGCGATGCCGGAGATGCCTGGAGATGTGCGCGAGGGGATTTTGAAGGGGATGTATCGGTATCGGGCTGCTTCGAACACCGACTCGAAATTGCGTGCGCAGCTATTTGGCAGCGGAGCGATTTTGAATGAGGCTTTGAGGGCGCAGGAAATTTTGGCGGAGAAATATGGCGTGGCAGCGGATGTGTGGAGCGTCACGAGTTATAAAGCGCTTTACAGCGACGGAATTGAGACGGACCGCTGGAACCGTTTGCATCCGGGCGAGAAGGCGCGGGTGCCTTATGTGACGGAGTGTTTGGCGGATGCGCCGGGAGTTTTGGTGGCGGCGACCGATTATTTGAAGACGTTGGCTAGCATGATCAGCCAGTGGGTTCCGCGGAGAATGGCTACTTTGGGGACGGATGGGTTTGGGCGGAGCGAAGGGCGGGCGTCGTTGCGGGAGTTTTTTGAAGTGGATTCGAGATTTATTGCTTTGGCGGCTTTGAATGAATTGTTTTTGGACGGGAAGATCGAGGGCGCGGTTGTGGAGAAGGCGATCGCGGATTTGGGGATTGATGCGGAGAAGCGGAATCCGGTGATTTCGTAGGGTTGCCTGTGTTTGACATCGTGCGGACTTGGGGCGCAGTCCTCCTACGGCGGATCTTCGACAAGCAGCGCCCCTACCTTCCAACATTATTTTTTGCGGTTGGGGCGATGAGCGATTTTGTCGTAATCGGGCACGTGGACGCAGAGACCACCTGCTGGAGTCATTTTGGAGTAGCCCGCCACTAGTTGTTCCTTGTAGTGATCAATCGCGAAGTCGAAGGGCTCGGTTGGCTGCATGTCCATCAGCAGCAGGTTCGTCGGTTCCATCGTGAGATTGCCGAATCGGACCGTGCCGCCTTTGAATTGGAGGTAATTGCGCGCGCCGCAATTGTTGGTGAGCGCAGGCTCACTGCCCTTCCCTTCCGTATCGCCGAACGTCAGCGCGATTTCTCCATTTATAATTTTGATGCTGCTTAGGCGGCCTTGCAATTGGGGCGGCGGAAGGAGGTATTGCGGGTCGAGGATCAGATCGTCTTTGTCCAGCGAGACGCCCGGGACTTTTTTGGTGTCCAGGAGTTTTTCGGTGTCCACGCCTAGCATATCCATCAGGCCTTTTACCGGAAGGTGCAGAGCGTTCACTTTGGTGGTGTGGACGCGGATCATGCCTTCGGACGTGAGGGAGAGCATGCCGGTGGAGGAGAACGGGATGCCGCCTTTGCTGACGAGGAGGCCTTTTATGGTGAGTTGATCGCCTTCGATGGTGGCGGCTAGTTTTTTTAACGGAGCGTCGGATTTGGCGAACACAAAATCGTTGAGGTCGTTGGTTAGGCTGGTCGTAGTGAGGCTGACTTTTGCGGAGTCAACGTCTATGGTGAAGGATTGTTTGTTGTCGAACACAACGGTTTGGTCGGGCTTCGGGGTTAGTTTGCCGTTGAGCAGCGTGACGTGGACCGCGATTTTGTCGGTCAGGTGATATTGGACATTTCTCATGGTGGTTTGAACGTCATTGTCGGGACTTGTGGCTGACGCTTGCGGCTTCGATTGATTTCGTTGAGCGATGCTGGGGGCGGCGATTAGTAAGAGCGATAGGACGGTTGCTGTGGCTGGGAATTTCACGGATGGCTCCCGGGATTTTGGCTGCGAGGATGGTAACTGGCGGTCGGTGAAAATGTTGTCGGGCGTTCGCTGTATATGTGGAGGGGAGATGCTGGCTGGGGGTTCAAAGATTCCGCGGCGGCAACTGCAACGGCAAAATCAAATGCGCCCACCTGAAGATGTAAATTCGACTGCAACGGTAAGTTCAACGGCGCGGCGAGGCATGCCTCGCCAGGGAGAAAGCGGCGGCGCGCCGCCGCACTCCATATTGTTGGTTGCCAGTTCTAGACGAGGGAGCGGCCGCCGTCTACCGCTAGGATTTGGCCTGTTACAAAGTCGGCTGCGGCTAGGTACGCTACTGCTTGGGCGATGTCGTCGCCTGTGCCGGTGCGGTGGAGTGGGACGCGCCTGATGTAGTCTTCGTCGGGCGGCTCGCCAGGGAATTGGATGGTGCCGGGGGCTACGCTATTCACCAGGATTTCGGGGCCTAGCGCGCGGGCGAGGCAGCGGGTGAGCATGATGCAGCCCGCTTTTGAGACGCAGTAATGCGTGTAGGCTGGCCACGGTAACAGGCCGCCTAGCGAGGAGAGATTGATGATGCGGCCGCGGCCTTGGCGTTTCATGATGGGCGCGGCGGATTGCGCGCAGAGGAATTGCGATTTGAGGTTGACGTTCAGGATGTGGTCCCACTGATCTTCGGTGAGTTCTTCGAATTTCGCTTCGAAGAAGGTGCCGGAGTTGTTGACGAGGATATCGAGACGGCCGAATTCGTTTTCGGTGGCGGAGAATAATTTCTGGACGTCGGAGCGATGGGAGACGTCGGCTTGGACCGCGATAGCGCGGCGGCCCGTGGATTTAATTTCTGCGAGGAGTTCTTCGGCTTCGGGTTTGGAGCTGGCGTAGTTGATGACGATGTCGGCGCCGTCGGCTGCTAGGCGAAGTGCGATGCTGCGGCCGATGCGTTTGGCGGCGCCGGTGATCAGGGCGACTTGGCCTTCGAGTGGTTTCGCGGGCATTGGAAATTTCTCCTCGCTTGGGAGCTTCACATTAGCATTTTCGAGCTTGGCGTGAAACGAGGTATAGGAAGTAAAGGAGCCGGAGCAGCCCGCGAATGGAGCCTGCTAGAATTGGGACGCAATTCATCTGCGGATTTGCTTGGGAGGCGGGATGAAAGTTGATGTCTTGGCTATTGCTGCGCATCCGGACGATGCGGAGCTTACTAGCGGCGGGACTTTATTGGCTATGACGGAGGCGGGACACCGGACGGGAATTTTGGATTTGACGCGCGGGGAGACGGGGTCGCGGGGGACTCCGGAGACTCGTTTGCGGGAGGCGGAGCGGGCGGGCAAAATGTTGCGTGTGGCGGTGCGGCGGAATTTGAGTTTGCCGGACGCGCGATTGGAGCTGCGCGAGGAATATAAGATGGCGATTGCGGAAGTGATCCGCGAATTGCAGCCACGGACGGTGATACTTCCCTACTGGGAGGGGCGGCATCCGGACCATTACATCGCGGCGCAGCTTGGTTACGAGGCTTGTTTTGTGGCGGGGCTGAAGAATTATCCTTTGGGCGGCGAGGCCTTCCGGCCATTCAAGATTTTGTATGCGGCGGCTTACGACTACGTGCGGCCGACTTTCTGCGTGGACATCACGAAATATTTCGAGCGGCGCAAGCGAGCAATTTTGGCGTATGAGTCGCAGTTCAATCCGCCGAAGAAAGAGCGACGATCTTCCAAGGTGGTTTTGCCGCTGGATGAGTTGGAGGGGCGGATGAATTCGATCGCGCAGTATTTTGGCCGTTTGGTGGGGGTGAAGTATGCGGAGGGGTTTGTGGTGAAGGAAGTGATGCAGGTGGAGGATGTAGTGAAGATGCCGGTGCGGTCGATGTAAGATCGGGAGCGCGCGACGGAACTAGAAATCGTCGGATTCTTGGGTGTAGCTGAAGCCTGGGAGGTCGCTTATTGGACCTTTGCGGTCTATTTTGACTTTTTCGGCCCGTTCGTTTTCTGCGCCGGCTTTGCGGAGGATGGCGTAGGTGGCGAGGGCTTCGTTGTAAAGCTTAGTAACCAAATAGGCTTCGCCGGTGTCGTCCTTCTTCCAGACTTGGCCGACTTGGATTTTGCGGGCGGGCACATTACGAATGTAGACAGAATCCGGGGGGGCGTCAATACGGGAGCGCTGGGGTGATTCCGGGGTCGAACGGTGGGTCGGACTAACCGAGTACGAGGTGTTCGCTTTGGGGCGCGGAGGGCCGGTCTGAGACCTGCCCCCACCGGTCGCCGCCCGTACGCTGCGATGGCCCTTTGCTGGACCTTAATCTGTGGGCTGGGGCCAACTATTCTTTGCGAGGGGCCATCCAAAGAATTCAGCAGGGTGCTGCCTGGGGGGTGTATAATCCGCGCAGAATCCGCCGGAGGTGGCTTATGAAGACGAACTTGGCGGCGCAGTTGGGAGCCATGATTGTCGCGGCTTCGCTGATTACGTCCACCAGCGGAGCGGTTGTGCCGCAACAAAGCCAGCAATCCACACCGCAGTCAACCTCCTCCCCGTCAACACCTGCGCAACAGACGACGCAGCAAGGAACCAGTCAACAGCCCGATCAGCAGCCTGCACAACAGCCTGGGCAGCAACCTGCTCAGCAACCTTCATCGCAGCAAGGCAGCGTGCAGCAGGCGGACCAACCGGCGCAGGGTCCCGCGCCGGTTACGCAGCAGGATGATCCGAAGGTCAAGGCTGGCAGCGAAGCGGACGTCAGCGCGATTGGCAACCGCAATGTGGGGCACGGGCTGAATTTCTATTCACTTGAGCATGAGATTGCGCTGGGCAAACAGCTTTCGGCGGAAGTGGAGCGGCAGGCGAAATTCATCAACGATCCCGTGGTGGTGGAATACGTGAACCGCGTAGGACAAAACCTAGTGCGGAACTCGGATGCGCAGGTGCCGTTCACGATCAAGGTGATTGATTCGGATGTGGTGAACGCGTTTGCGCTGCCGGGCGGATTTTTCTATGTGAACAGCGGACTGATTTTGCACGCGGATGAGGAATCTGAACTGGCGGGAGTGATGGCGCACGAGATCGCGCACGTTTGCGCGCGGCACGGCACGAAGCAAGCGACCAAGGGCGAAATCACGCAGCTGGCGATGATTCCGGCGATGATTTTTATTCCTTACACTTGGGCGGGATACGCGATTTATCAAGGCATGCAGTTCGCGATTCCGATGGCGTTCCTGCAATTCACGCGCACGGACGAGGCCGAAGCTGATTATCTGGGATTGCAGTACATGTACAAGGCAGGGTATGACCCGAACGCGTTTGTTTCGTTCTTTGAGAAGGTAGCGGCGGACGAAAAGAAGCAGCCCGGCACGATTCCCAAGATTTTCTCGACGCACCCGCCGACGCCGGAGCGCATCAAAGCGTCGCAGAAGGAAATCGCGACGATTTTGCCGCAGCGCGATGAATATATCGTGACGACTTCGGAGTTCGATCAGGTGAAGCACCGGCTGCAATTGATCGAAGCGAATGTGAAGGTGAACGACAAGAATCCGAACAAGCCGACTTTGCGGAAGAAAACGGCCACGAACAAGCCGGGCGATTCGACCACTACTCAGGGAGGATCAACGACGGATCCCGATAGCGATCCGGACCGGCCGACTTTGCAGCGGAGGCCTGACCCGAATCAACAGCCTTGAGAATAGAAAGTCGAAAATAGAAATTCGAAATTGGAAAATAGGCTTGTGACTTCGAAAGCGCCCATGCGGAATGTGGGCGCTTTTTGTTTTACTGGATCGGGAAGTTGAAAATGGAAATTGGAAAATCGGATGGGGCTTCGGACCTTTGGCGCGGATGCGACTGCGTCGGCTTGGTTAGCGGGTTTGGACTTCGGCTACGCCCATTCGTTTTAGGCCTTCGGCGTAGTATTTGCGGTAGAGGATGTCCCATTCCTCGCTGCCTTCGAGGATTTCCTTTTTCTGAGAGTTGATTTTGGCGCGGACTTCGGTGTCTACCTGCTCTTCGACTTTCAGCAGCGAAGTGATGATGGTGACGATTTCCTGGCGGATCGTGTCGCGATCTTCGATGAAATCGACGTCGGGGTTGGAGACGAGGAAGTCAATGATGCGATGGGAGAGGCGTACCGTTTTTTCGCGGGTCAGGCGCATATCAGCGGAGAATTAACTTCCTTTCGCGAGCGAGCTGGCCTTTCACTTTCTTGTACATTTCCTGGTAGGAGACGCCGGTGTTGCGCATCTCTTCCTGGTATTTGGCGAGGATTTCGCGGACTTCTTCGTTGAGGCGGTCTTCGATGGTGACTTCCTCGGCCATGACCTGGCGGACTTGCTGGGTGGTGGTTTCCGCGTTCTTTACTTCGATCATCTTGCCGGCTACCAGGCGCTTGACGATTTCCTTGGCCATGTAGCCGACGTAATCCCGGGAGAGCAGCATTCAGTGTGACTCCGTGCGCTTAAAAGAGCATTTCAGTCTACTGGGAGGTTGCGCGGGGTGTCAAGGCGGGCGGAAAAAACCGTGAAGGGTGCTGCTTCAACGGAATTGCTTGTTTGCTGAAATAAAGCTGCCCGGTGCGTCCCGCAGGAGGCGCGGGACACACCGGCCGCTACATGACCCGGTTTGGCGTCGACGCCAATTTGGGTGGCCGTGGGTGGAGTGCGCGGCGGTTTCTTCGGTACGTTGGCGTGGCGGCATCTGTTATTCTTGTGCGCTACAGAGTGTTTATTCGTTCTATCTTGGGCATTTATCTAACGGGAGAGGTGTTTACACGT
The DNA here is from genome assembly GCA_963804625.1 of uncultured Acidobacteriota bacterium. GTDB lineage: Bacteria > Acidobacteriota > Terriglobia > Acidiferrales > UBA7541 > Palsa-295. The sequence continues at coordinate 154,568 of CAWDRJ010000006.1, forward strand.
GACATCGTCTACTTTGTCTGCAACGGCTGCGAAGCGGGCTGCCAATTTTAATGCGGGGCCTGGGGCCGTGCCATTGGCGGTGCTGGAGCGGATACGCGAGGAGTTGCTGGATTACCGCGGGACGGGGATGTCGGTGATGGAGATGAGCCACCGGTCGGCGGAATTTGAGGAGATTATTGGGCGGGCGGAGCGGAACCTGCGGAAGTTGATGGATATTCCCGAGGAATATGCGGTGATTTTCGTGCAGGGGGGCGGGAGTGCGCAATTTACGATGGCGCCGATGAATTTGTGCCTGCCGGGCAAGCCGGTGGACGTGTTGCATACGGGGATGTGGACGGCGAAGGCGATTACGGAATTGAAGAAAGGCATTCCCTACCGACTCGCGGCTTCCACCGAAGAGGCGAAATTTACGCGGGTGCCGCGGCGGGAGGAGATACAGCTTTCGGCGGACGCTTCTTACGTTTACATGTGCACGAACAACACGATTGAGGGCTCGCAGTGGGCGGCTTTGCCGGAGACGGGCGAGGTGCCGCTGGTGGCGGATATGTCGTCGGACATTATGTCGCGGCCGATGGATGTGCGGAAATTTGGGGCGATTTTTGCGGGGGCGCAGAAGAATTTGGGGCCGTCGGGGACGACGGTGGTGATCGTGCGGCGCGATCTGGCGGAGCGTGCGGACAAGAATTTGCCGACGGTGCTGCAATATCGCACGCATATTAAGGAACATTCGCTGTATCACACGCCGCCGACTTTTGCGGTGTACATCGTGGGATTGGTGCTGGAGTGGGTTGAAGCGGAGGGCGGCGTCGCGGCGCTGCAGAAGCGGAACGAAGCGAAGGCCAAGCTGCTTTACGATGCGATTGACGGCAGCGGCGGTTATTATGTGGGGCCGATCGAGAAGGAGTCGCGGTCGAAGATGAATGTGACGTTTCGGGTGGCGCGCGGCGACGAGGAACTCGAGAAGAAATTTGCCAAGGAAGCGGCGGCGGCGAAGATGGCGGGATTGACCGGACACCGGTCTATCGGCGGGATGCGGGCGTCGATTTACAATGCGGTGCCTTTGGAGGCGGTGGGAGAGTTGGTGGGATTTATGCGGGACTTTCAGAAGAGGAATGGGTAGAGCGCGATTTCGGCGTTTTGGCACTGCGACAGACATAAGGCTTGAAACGCTTCACGCGCTTTCTGCGATTTGACGGGTTGCCCAGGTCGCGAGCGGCGAGGCAAGCCGCCGCACTCCCTGAAAAGTCGGGTGGCGTTTCAACGTAGCGATCCGCGGTGAAGTTGACGTGCCCGGTCTGGCCTTGCCAGACCGGCCGCTGCATTAAGTGCCTCAAAATTGTAGACCTCGGTATGGCTTCGACTCTTTCTTGGACATGACTTGACAGCCACAGTAGTGTGGCTATTGTGCAACAGTTGGCTTGACTTGCTGTAGTTGGCCCGGTATGGTGGGTTTTCCGTGCCCAAACAGCCCGAAAAGGCGGGTTTTGCGTCGGAGCGGGAGGCTTTCGCTCTTGGCGGAGTTCGCACATCTTCGGGCTTGGTGAGCATTCGTGGGGCTGGGCGGACGCAGCCGGAATCGCAGCCTCCTTTGGACGAGTACTTCAATTCCCTCTTTACGGCGCTGGGGCCGCAGCATTGGTGGCCTGGCGACACGCCATGCGAAGTGATTGTGGGAACGATCCTGACGCAGAATACCTCGTGGAAGAATGTCGAGTTGGCCCTGGCGAATCTGCGGCGCGAGGATTTATTGAGCGTCGCGGGAATTGAGCGCGTGAATGTGCGGCATCTGGCGACGTTGCTGCGGCCGGCGGGCTATTTTCGGCAGAAGGCGCGGAAGCTGAAGGCGTTCGTGAGATTTTTGCGTCGGGAGTATGCGGGATCGCTGCGGAGGATGTTTGCCACGCCGGTGCTGGTATTGCGCGAGAAGCTTTTGGGCGTTTGGGGGATCGGGCCGGAGACTGCGGATTCGATTTTGTTGTATGCGGGGGAGCAGCCGGTTTTTGTGGTGGATGCGTACACGAAGAGGATCTTTGCGCGGCATGGATGGGTCGGCGAAAAGGCGAAATACGAGGACGTGCGCTGGATGGTGGAGCGGCAATTTCCGGGCGATGTGCGGCGGTTCAACGAGCTGCATGCTTTGATCGTGAGCGTGGGAAAGAATTTTTGCCGGCCGCTGGAGCCGAAATGCGGTGAATGTCCTCTGGGAAGATATTTGGAGGAAGGGCGTTGAAGGGCGAGCAATCCAAACGCAGGCGGCAGCTGTGGCTGATCATCGTCGGGATCGTGGTGGTCATGCTGCTGGCGGCCGTTTTCACGCTGGGGTCGCTGGACGTTCCGTTGCGGCCAGAACAAGGAAGCTCGTTCGTGGTGCTGTTCGCGCTTTCGACTTTGCTGGCGGCGGCGCTGCTGGTGTTTACGTTGATTTTGACGCGCAGCCTGCTGCGGATGTGGGCGGAGCGGCGCAGCGGGCAGATGGGTTCGCGCTTCAAGGTGAAGATGGTGCTGGGAGCGATGGGCGTATCGCTGCTGCCGATCGTATTTCTTTTCTTCTTCAGCTACGCGCTGGTGAACCGCACGCTGAATTCGTGGTTTCCTCGGCCGCTGGAAATTGCGAACGAGCAGAGCCAACGTCTGCTGTCGGACCTGGGCCGCGCGAATATGGATCATCTGAGCGCCATTGCAGCGAAGGCGGCGGCGAGCAGTAAACAGGATCAATCGCTGCTCGGATTGGCTTGGTCGGTGGATGCTTCGTGGATTGCGCATTCGAGCGGGGTCGCGGACGACGGCGTAGCATACGTGAAGCCGGCGAAGGATGCCGACAAGGCGACCATTCCGGAAATGGAGACGATCACCCCGGAGCTGGTGCGCACTTTGCCGGACGGCGCGGAGATATGGCAGACGACCGATCATTTGTATATCGCGGGAAGCGCACCGCTGGGCACTGAACGCCTCTACGTAGCGCGGATTCTGCCGAGCGACTTCCTCATGCGTTATTCGGAGATTCAAACCCAGACTGAAACATACGCGCAGCAGAAGCAACATTTGCGCGCGTACAAACGCGAGATTTTGCTGGCGCTGCTGCTGATGACGTTGCTGCTGGTTTTCACGACGACCTGGGTGGCGCTGTTTTTGTCGAAGCAGGTGACGGTGCCGATTCAGGCGCTGGCCGAGGCTACGCGAGAGATTTCGCGTGGGAACTTCGATCACAGGATTGATGTGCGGGCGCAGGACGAACTGGGAATGCTGGTGCGTTCGTTCAATCGCATGACGGATCAATTGGGCGAGGGGCGACGGCAGATCAATGAGTTTACGCAGAGCCTGGAACAGGCGATCGAGGAGCGCGAGCGGCGGCGCAAGTTGATGGAAGCGATTCTGGAGAATATTCCGACGGGCGTGGTGTCACTGAACTCGTCGGGCGAAGTGGCGAGATTGAATTCGGCCGTGCCGGCAATTTTGGGGGAGGCGGCGCGCGAGGCGCGGACTTTGCAGGATTTGCTGGGGGAAGAGGCGGCGCGCGCGGTGTTGCATTTGATGCGGCAATCGCTGCGCATGGGGGTGGCTTCGCGCGAGATTGAAGTGGCGACGGCGGGGCGGCTGGTGCGCGCGGCGGTGACGGTGAGTTCGCTGGGGCCACGGCGGTCGAATCCGGGTTTTGTGGTGGTGATTGACGATTTGACGGATTTGCTGCGGGCGCAGAAGGCGGCGGCTTGGCAGGAAGTAGCGCAGAGGATCGCGCACGAAATCAAGAATCCATTGACGCCGATACAGCTTTCGGCGCAGCGCTTGTTGCGGCATTTGGAGAGGATACGCGCGCAGAAACCGGACGGGGCGCATTCAGAATTCGAGAAACTGACCGCGGAGTGCGCGGGGTTGATCGAGCGCGAGGTGCAGACGCTGGGGTCGCTGGTGGATGCGTTCTCGCAATTTGCGCGATTCCCTTCCGCGCGGCTGGCGCCGGAGGATTTGAACTCGATTGTCTCGAGTGCGCTGGATTTATTTCACGGGCGGCTGGAGGGAGTCGCATTGCGCGCGGAGCTTGCGGCTAGTTTGCCGCCGGTGAAGGCGGATCGCGAACTCTTGCGGCGGGTTTTGGCGAATTTGATTGATAACGCGGCGGAGGCGATGGAGGGGTCGGCGATACGCCGGCTGCGGGTGGCTACGCGCATCGAAGGTGATGGCGACGCGGTGGAGATCGAGATTTCGGATAGCGGGCATGGGATTTCGCCGGAGGATAAGCAGCGATTGTTCTTGCCACATTTTTCTACCAAGGAGCGCGGGACTGGGTTGGGATTGGCGATCGCCAGCCGGATTATTGCGGAACATAACGGGACGATTCGAGCGGAGGACAATTTGCCGACGGGGACGCGTTTCGTGATTCGGTTCCCAGCGGCGGAGATTCCGGTTACGCCGGCTTAGAGACATTCAGAAAATTAAAAACAAAAGAATTAACACAGAGCGCACAGAGTTCGTAAAAGGCGAGTTCAGGGAGACAACGAGGCAAGCATATTGTTTGTGCTCTTTCGCCGCGAAAGGCTAAGGCAAGACATTTAACGCAGAGGACGCAGAGTTAAGTAGGCAGAGTTCGCAGAGAATACCAACGGCAATGGCGCCCACCTAAAGGTGGCCGCTACAAAGGCGACCGCTCTCCGGTCATATGCCAGCTTCCATACTTATTGTTGATGACGAAGGCGGGATTCGCGAATCCTTGGCGGGACTTTTGCGCGATGAAGGCTACAAGGTGGAGACGTTGGAGTCGGGAGAGGAATGTTTGGCGCGGGTGGAGCGGCGCGGCGTTGATCTGATTTTGCTGGATGTGTGGCTGAAGAAGATGGATGGGCTGGAGACTTTGGAGCGAATTCAAGCGCAGGACGGCGCGCCGATGGTGGTGATGATTTCGGGGCACGGGAACATCGAGACGGCGGTGCGGGCGACGAAGCTGGGGGCGTTTGATTTTATCGAGAAGCCGCTTTCGCTCGAGAAAGTTGTTTTGGTGGTGCGGAACGCTTTGGAATATTTGCGGCTGGAAGAAGAGAATCGGCGGTTGCGGGCGGAGCTCGAAGAGAAGCATCAGATTTTGGGGAGCAGCGTGCCGATGAAGGCGCTGCGGCAGCAGATAGCTTTAACGGCGCCTACGAATGGGCGTGTTTTGATTTACGGCGAGAGCGGGACGGGTAAGGAATTGGTGGCGCGGGCGTTGCACGACAGCAGTTTGCGCAGCTCGATGCAATTTGTGGAAGTAAACTGTGCGGCAATTCCGGAGGAATTGATCGAATCGGAAATGTTTGGGCATCGCAAGGGCAGCTTTACGGGCGCTAGCGAAGACAAGGTGGGAAAGTTTCAGAAGGCGGATGGCGGGACTTTATTTTTGGATGAAGTGGGGGATATGAGTTTGAAAACGCAGTCGAAGGTATTGCGCGTACTGGAGGAACGGCGAGTGGAACCTTTGGGGTCGAACCAGCCGGCGACCGTGGATGTGCGGGTGATCGCCGCGACCAATAAAAAGCTGGAAGAAGAAATTGCCCGGAATGCATTTCGCGAGGATCTTTTTTACCGGCTGAATGTGATTCCCTTTTACGTGCCGGCTTTACGCGAGCGCGTGGAGGATATTCCGATTTTGGCGGCGCATTTTCTTGCAGCGTTTTCGCAGGAGTATGGAAAGAAGCCGCGGGAGTTCAGTCCGGCGGCTGTGGATGTGCTGTTGAATTATCCGTGGCCGGGGAATGTGCGCGAGTTGAAGAATTTGGTGGAGCGGTTGGTGATTATTTGTCCTTCGCCGCGGATCGAGCCGCACCATTTGCCGCCGGAGATTTTTCGCGGGGCGTCGAAGAGCCCGCAGAAGCCTTATGAGAGCTTGCAGGAGGCGCGGTCGGCGTACGAGCGGGAGTTTGTTTTGCGGAAATTGGAAGAGAATCGGTGGAATATGACGAAGGCGGCGCAGGCGTTGGGGCTCGAGCGGAGTCATTTGTATCGCAAGATGCGGACGTTGGGGATTGCGCCGACGCGGGTGGAGTGATGCGGGGCGTGCGCGGGACGTTTTTCGCGCCGATAGATTAGGAGACACCGAAGCGTGGCGCGTTTTACGCTCGGGCAAGCCGGGGCGCAGCGAGCAGCGCCCCTACGGACGGCGGATCGTACTCACAGACTTTTAGGTGGATTCGGCTTCTTGAATTTCGGCTAGTTGCTCTAGTTGGCGGTGCCAGTCTAGTTGACGGACTAGGGTGGAGTTTTGGCGCCAGTTGGTTTGGACTTTTACGAAGAGTTCCAGGAAGATTTTTGCGCCCAGGATGGATTCCAGTTCTTTGCGGGCTGCTGTGCCGATTTTCTTGATGGCCTCCCCGCCCTTCCCTATCAGGATTCCCTTTTGGCCGTCGCGTTCTACGTACATGGTGGCGCGAATGCGCAGGAGCTTGGGAGTTTCCTCGAAATTATCAACCAGGACGGCAATCGAGTGCGGGACTTCGTCGCGCGTGGCGAGAATTGCTTTTTCGCGAACGATTTCGGCGGCTAGAAAGCGCTCGGGTTGGTCGGTGAATTGGTCGGTGGGAAAATGCGGCGGAGCTTCTGGTAGCCGCTCGAGCCAGGAGTTGACGAGGTTGAGGCAGCCTTCGCCGGTGAGAGCGCTGATGGGGAAAACTTCGGCGAACTGGAATTCTTTGCTGTAGCGCTCGATCATAGGAAGAAGCAGCGGCTTCGAAATGCGATCCACTTTATTCAGCAGCAGGTAGACCGGGCCGTGAAAGCGCTGGAGCCATTCGAGGGCAAATTTATCGCCGCGGCCGAAGTCGGCTGTGGCGTCGGCGATTAGGCAGAGAATGTCAATCCCTTCGAGGGCGTGCTGGAGTTCGTCCATCATCATGCGGCTCAGGACGTTTTCTGGTTTGTGGATGCCGGGAGTGTCTACCAGGACGATTTGGGCGTCGTCGCGATTGAGGATGCCTTGAATCCGGTTGCGCGTGGTTTGGGGTTTCGAGGAGACGATGGCGACTTTTTGGCCGACGAGCGTGTTGACTAACGTGGATTTGCCGGCGTTGGGGCGGCCAATGATCGCTACGAAACCGGATTTGAAGGGCATGGATGTACTAATTGTACGCCTTTGAAGCGCGACGAGAAAGGAAGCAAGCGGCACGGCAAGTGCTTGCGCGGTTGCGATCTCGCTTTCGCACGATTACAGAATCAACACAGAGTCCACAGAGACGGAAAAGAGCGAGGGCACGGAGGCACTTTGCTGATGCGGCGGCCTTGCTCGAACGAGACCTCTTGCTTTTTTAATGTCGCGTGAACGCTTGAAGAAAAAATGACGTCTGAGATCGCAGCGGTCGATTGTTATTTCATGAATTCTTGACATCGTTATGCATCGTTGTATGCTCGGATTGCTTGCGGCGAGCCAGAGCTATCTGGTTGCGGAGGGCGGGGCGTTCCGCGTATTACGCTGCATAGCCACATTTTGCCTTTAGAGGAGGCCTTCGATGGCACACCACGTAAAAGCAATTCCGGATGGATATCACAGCATCAGTCCCGCGTTGACTTGCAAGGATGCGGCGCGGGCGATTGAATATTACAAGAAAGCTTTCAATGCCGAGGAAATCATGAGGATGCCGTCGCCGGACGGCAAAATCTCGCACGCCGAATTGAAGATCGGTGATTCGGTCATATTTCTGAACGACGAAATGGGCCCGATGATCGGAACCAGTGCGGGGACGCCGCGGATGTCTTTGTTTCTGTATGTGGAAGATGCGGATACTACTTTCAACAATGCGGTGAAGGCCGGCGGGAAGGTGGATATGGCGCTGGAGAACCAGTTTTGGGGCGACCGGTACGGGAAGCTGACGGATCCTTTTGGGCACCAGTGGGGTATTGCGACTCACGTGGAGGACGTGGCGCCGGAGGAAATCGGCAAACGTGCGGCCGCGTTTTATGCGAAGATGGCGGCCCACGGGTAGTCTTCGGGAACCTGACGGCAATTTGACGGTGCTTGGTCGGGCTCGCTGCGCTTGTGGCGGGCCCGAAGTGTTTCTGGCGGGCGCGAAATGCAATTTCACCGCAGAGACGCAACTGCGCCCACCTGAAGGTGGCCGAAACAAGGTCCACTGCAAAGGCCTTGCGTTTCAGATTGTGCGGGCGGAGGAGGCGGCTGCTGACGGGACAGGTTTGGCGCGGACGCGCAGGACTTTGCGTTGGTTGGCTTCTAGGACTTCGAAGCGGAGGCCGTCGGCGTCCACAACTTCGCCGGTCTTGGGGACGCGGCCGGCGACGCTATTGAGCAAGCCGGCGATTGTGGTGGCGGCGGAATGCTGCATGCCGGCGTCGAGCTGGACGCCGAAAAGTTCGTTGACCTTGTCGAGTTGGACGCTGCCGCGCATTACTAGCGCGCCGCTGGATTCCCGGACTACGTCCGGAGCGGGCGTGCGATCTTCTTCGCCGATTTCGCCGACGATTTCTTCTACTAAGTCTTCCACGGTGACGACACCAGCCATTAATCCGTATTCATCAATCACGACAGCCATCTGTTGATTTTTGCGCTGCATTTCCTTCAGTAGTTCTGAGCCAAATTTTGTTTCCGGGACGAAGAGCGCGGGTCGCATCAGTTCGCGCACGGTGCGGTGGGCGGCGTCGCGGTCGGGGACTTCGAGCATGTCGCGAGCCATGACGATGCCGACGATGTCGTCGAGCGATTTGTCATATACAGGAAGGCGGGAGAATTTCGTGTCTACGACCAGCTCGCCGAGTTCTTCCAGTGAGGCGTTGGAGCGGATGGCGATGACGTCGGGACGCGGAGTCATGACGTCGCGCACACGTTTATCGCCGAATTCGACGACGGATTCGATCAGGCGAGCTTCGTCCTGTTCGATGATGCCCTCTTCGGTGGCGGCGTCCACGAAAGCTTCGATGGCTTGCTGCTGCTCGTCGGCGGGGGTTTGCACATCGCGCTCTTCGGATAGGTGGAGGACCGAAATCAGGAGTTCGAGAACGGCTTGCACGGGCCAGATGATGAAGAGTAGGACGCGCACGAGCGGTACGAACGGTAGCACCCATTTTCCGGAGGCGCGAGCGAGCAGGAGCGACGGGAAGAATTGCATGGCGACGACTACTTGCGCGCCAAGGAAAAAAATCATTTCGACGGCGGCTTCCCAAGTGCCGGGGACGAAGAAAAGGACGCCGCGGGCGGTGATGGCTGCGACGAGGACCAGCCAGAGACGCGCGAGCATACTGAAGGCTAGCGCGGCGCGGTGACGGTCCATGTGGAAGCGGGACTCGACATCGGATTCGAAGGTTTCAAGATGATCGTGGATGCGACCGGTGTGGACGCGGCCGAGTTCGCGGAAGGCGCGGTCGAGATAGGAGAAGACGACGAGGCCGAAGGTGAGAGCGAGGACGCCGACGGTGTAGAGGAAGATGGGCACGGCTACGCCAATCCTAGGTCGCGGCGGAGACGATTTTCGCGGCGGGTCATTTGGCCTTGATCGGATTCATGGTCGTAGCCCATCAGATGAAGCACGCCATGAAGGATGAGGATGCGTATTTCCTGGTCGAAGGTGCGGCCGTAACGAAGGGCGTTCCGGCGGGCGACATTGGGCGCGATGGCGATGTCACCAAGGTACGACTGTCTGCCTGGGATGGAATGGGCTTTGGTTTGGGGAACGGGTCCATCGGCTGGAAAGGACAATACATCGGTCGGGCGATTTTTGCCACGGTACGCGGCGTTCCAGCGGGCCATCTGGGGGTCGCTGACAAAAGCGACCGTGAGCGAATCGGGCGGGAGGCGCAGGCGCTTTTGTGTGGCCGCCAGGAATTTATCCAGCGCTGCAATGGAAACACGGACGCGCCGCTGTTGATTGACAATCATACTGGCGGTTAATCCCGCGGATTTCTGAGAGCGGAGTGACCCGCGACGGGGCCGCGGCCGTTCTGACTGGGATGCGAAGCGGCGTGCTCGTCGTAGGCTTTGATGATGCGCTGCACGAGATTGTGGCGGACGACGTCGCGTTCGTCGAAATAGACGAGGGAGATGCCGTCGATTTTGCCGACGATTTCGATGGCTTCGATGAGGCCGGAGCGGCGCGATTCGGGAAGGTCAATCTGGGTGACGTCGCCGGTGATGACGGCTTTGGAATTGAAGCCGAGGCGCGTGAGAAACATTTTCATTTGTTCGCTAGTGGTGTTTTGCGCTTCGTCGAGGATGACGAAGGAATCGTTGAGCGTGCGGCCGCGCATGAAAGCCAGCGGCGCAACTTCGATGATCCCCTTTTCGAGGAAGTTTTCGAGCTTGTCGGCTTCAAGGAGGTCGTGGAGCGCGTCGTAGAGCGGACGCATGTAGGGGTCCACTTTTTCCTGGAGCGTGCCGGGAAGGAAGCCAAGGCGTTCGCCGGCTTCGACGGCGGGGCGAGCGAGAATGATGCGGTTCACTTGCTTGGACAGGAGCGCGGTAACGGCCATGGCGACGGCGAGATAGGTTTTGCCAGTGCCGCCCGGACCGATGGCGAAGACCATGTCGTAGGCTTCGAGAGCTTCGATGTAACGCTTCTGGTTCGTGCTCTTGGGGACGATGGTTTTCTTTCCGAAGGAGCGCGAGTGCGACGGGGAGAAGGCGCTGCGCGCGGCTTGCGGAGGTTCACCGGTGGCGATGCGCAATAGAGATTTCACTTCCTGGCTATCGGGGACGCGGCCGTCGCGGATGCGTTGGTTGTATTCGCCGAGGATTTGGGCAGCGCGTTCGACTTGCGGGGCGGAGCCTTCGATTTCGAGATCGTGGTCACGAAGATGCGTGGTGACGTGCAGCGCGGATTCGAAAAGCTTGAGGTTTTCGTCGAGAGTGCCGAACAATTCGTTGATGCCACCAGCCAAGCGGACGGTTTGTTTCATCAAGTTTCGCGGAAGCGATATCTCCAGGACGAAAATTCAACCCTGCTACAATTAGCCTAGCGCGGGAGACGCGGAGGGTCAAGGCAGGCGCGGAGAGATTCACCGTATTGTAATATTGGCTGGGAAGCACGGCGGGTTAACCAGGACGTCACGGAAAGGTAGCAGAGGGGGTAAAGGCTTCGCTTTTGGGGGCCGATTGTTTCAATATGGCTAACTGCGTATGGAGCGTATTTCAAGCGGGCGCGAAAATGGCGTGGCGACGATGACGGGGAGCGAGGCATGACGAACGGGAAAGAACCACCGCCCAGCCCGGCGAATCCGGCTTACGGCAAGCTGCGGCGCACGCAACGCGTGCACATTTTGATGGCGGTGCTCGTGCGTGGCACGAGCGGAGGCAAAAACTTCGAGGAAGAGACGAAGACGACGACGGTGAACTCGCACGGATGTTTGATTTCGCTGGCGACGCCGGTGACGCGGGGACAGCACGTGTCTATCGTGAATCCGAAGACCGCGGAAGAAGTGGAATGCAGGGTGGCTTTCATCAGCGAGAACAAGGGAAGCAAGACTGAAGTGGGTTTGGAGTTTACGGAGGCGTCGCCGCTTTTTTGGCGGATTGGGTTTCCGCCGGAGGATTGGGTGGATTCGACGGAGCGGAAAAGGCCGGGGACTTCGGCGGCGCCGGCGCGGCCTGCCGGAGCGGGTGCTGGGACGCCTCCGGGTAAAAGCGGGTAGTTGGGTCAGGGCTGATCGGGCCGCTGGATTTTCTTCAGGTTGTGGGTCTCCGGTTCAACTTTTCACTCGAACGGCAGAAAAAGCAGATCCGTCGCTGCGCTCGGGATGACACTCGCGTCATTTTTCGCAAGCGATAAAACTACAATACTTCTCTCGCCTAACTTCACGGCTTGGCTGCCGGGAAATCGACTTTGGGGACTGCACGTGAGGTTTCGGAGGCCTGGAAGTAGGCGTTGTTGGGTTCGAATCCGGCCCAGCCGGCGAAGAGGCTGTTCGGGAACTGGCGGAGGTAGGTGTTGTAGGCCTGGATGGAATCGTTGTAGCGCTTGCGTTCTACGGCGATGCGATTTTCGGTGCCGGCTAGTTCGTCCTGGAGGCGGAGGAAATTTTCGTTGGATTTTAGTTGGGGATAATTTTCGCTGATCGCTAGCAGGCGGCCGAGGGCGCCGTCCAGTTGGCCGTTCGCGGCGATTTTATCGGTGGGAGTTTTGGCGCCGAGCAGGGCGGCGCGGGCGTTGGCGATATCGGCGTAGACGGTTTCTTCGTGCGCGGCGAAGCCTTTGACAGTGTTGACGAGGTTGGGGATTAGGTCGGCGCGGCGTTGGAGGACGACATCTACTTGCGCCCAGTTGGATTTCACCTGTTCGTCAAGAGTGACGAGGTGATTCTTGGTGCTGACGTAGGCGCCGCCGACGGCGGCTGCGATCAGGACGATGATGGCGATGACGGCGACGACGGCTTTCATGGAAGACCTCCGGCGAAGGTGGATAGCGGGGCCATCATACTGCAAAAAGCGGTTTTGACGGAGAGGCGAAGGAGGTCAACTGCGCCCACCTGAAGGCGGCCGCTACAGAGGCGACTTCGGACGCACGTTAGGCGCAGGCGAGAGTGGCTACATGGATTCGAGGCGGCGGTCTACTTCGTTGGTTACTACTTCTACGAATTCCAGATAGGCTTGGAGGGAGGCTTCTACGTCTACGCTGCGGGGTTTGCGCTTTCCCTCTCTTAGATCGAGCATGGCGTGGAAGGCGGAGGGGTCGGCGCCGGTGAGTGCGGCCATGGCGGCGACGGCGTCGCGTTTGGTTGGCGGGGCCGATTGGCCTAGCGCCATCAACGCGTGACGGAAGAGCGCGCAAAAGACGGAGACGGATTGCGACATGATTGCCAGATGCGCTTTGTAACTCAGCGGCGCGGCTAGAACTGCTTGGCGCAGGCGCAGCCAGTCGGTGCGGAGTTCGCGTTCGACTTGCAGGCGGTGGAGATGGAGCGGCACTTCGAAATTGGCAAAGACTTCCGGGCCGAAAAGCGCGCGGTGATGATGCTTGATGTCTAGAAGCTCGATGGCGAAGACGTCGGCGGAACGATGGAGTTCATCGAGAGTGAAAATCAGCGGCGGAGGATTGCCCTGGCGGATCCACCAGTCGGCGGCGGCGTGAAGATGCTCGAGGTCGGCGGGGCCGGCGTGCTCGACGACGCAGAGGACGTTTAGGTCGGAGTGGCCTGCACGGAATTCGCCGGTGACGGCGGAGCCGTAGAGGACTACGGATTTCAGGTTTTCTTTTGCGGCGGATTGGAGCCGGGAGACTAGTTCGGTTAGTTTTGTTTCCATGGCACGACCTTTGTTACGGCCTCATGCAAACCGGGCGGGTCTTAGCTCCGCCCCTACAAACCAAAGGCTCTACCAACTGCCGCTGGCGCCGCCTCCGCCGAACGAGCCTCCGCCACCGCCGCCGAAGCCGCCTCCGCCACCACCGAAGCCTCCACCGCCGAATCCACCGCCGCCCCAGCCGCTGCGGCCCATGCTGCCGCCGATCATGGGGCCGATCCACCAACCGCTGCCGCCGCCTCGTCCGCGGCCGGAGCCGCCGCTCATCATTTTGAAGAGGATGAAGATGAATACGCCTAGCAGCAGAAGCGCGAGTATTCCGTTGGATTGATTGTCAGGCGGGTGCGGCGGTCTGGGAGGCGGCAGTGAACCGGCGCTGAGAGTGATGCCGCGATCTTGGGCGATGACATCGGCGACGCGGCGGGTCATTAGGATCATTGCTGCGTCGTAATTTCCGGAACGCAGATATGGCACCGCTTCGCGGCCGAAGCCGCCTACTTTGCCGTCCGGGAGGATGCCTTCGAGGCCGTAGCCTACTTCGAATCGATATTGGCGATCTTCCTTGGCGAGGAGGATGAGCACGCCGCTGGAAGTTTGTTTTGGACCGACGCCCCATTTGGTGGCGAGGTTGAGGGAAAAATCTTCGATGGGTTGGCCGTTCAGCGATGGGACGGTTACTACGAAAATTTGGGCTTTGGCTTTCTGGTCAATTTCGGTGCAGAGGGCGGTTAGTTGGGCGCGGGCGTTGGGGCTCAGGACATTGGCGTAGTCGTTGACGTAGCCTGCGGGCTTGGCGGGGAGGGAGGTTTGAGCGAGAGTTGGGAGCGCGATGCAGAACAGGAAAAGCGACGCCAGTAGCGGGGGCGTGGCGCGACGATAGTTTCGAATGCGGCGCGGATTTCGTGCGGGAGGCATGGTGACGCGGGCATGTTAGTTCGTTGGTGCTTCTAGTGTCAACGTTGCGAGGGGTTCGTGCGGGCGGGAAGGTTCAAACATTTAAAACAGAGTGCACAGAGAAACACAAGAGAGAGAGGACACGGAGAGTGTGGCGCCGTTTGGGCGCGACATAACGCATGCGCGTCACGCGGAGTTGCTGCGTGCACAACGAAGAGAGATCCTTCGCTCCGCTCAGAGGCTGTGACTAAATTGGCAGCGCGAGACCTGCGCGAGGCGCTGAACGGGTTTTCTAACTGCGACCGGTTGGTTGTGCGTGTTGCTTGGCCGCCAAATGCCCCGTTATGGTTTTTTCTCCTCTTTCATTTCAGCAAAGCCGTGCCGAAGTGCATCAGGTTGTAGGCCAGCGCGCACCACAACGCCACGCATCGCGCCTTGTCTAATCCGCGGACTGTGATTTGCGTCAGCCCCCGGTAACTGCGCAGGTCCGCATTGATCGTTTCGCTCGTCGCCGCCCGCTGGCGATAAATTTCCTGTCCTTCTTCGCTGGCCATGCGCTGCTTCCACGCTCGTATCGCTGTGCCATCTCGTCTCTGCGGCTGCAACTCCCGTCCGCGATTCTTTGCCGTGCGCGCTCCCTTCGGCGGCACGAAGAGTTCCACCTTTTGCTCGTACGCACGTTCGATGTCCCGGTTACGCAAGTAGCCGCCGTCCAGCAACTGCTGCTCGACCCTTCGGCCGCTTCGCCGCTCCACTTGCTCGCGCATCGGTTCACTCAACCCCGCCGAATCATAGCCTTGGTTGGTCACCTCGACCCCTAGGATCGCGCGGCTCTTCGGATCGCTCGCCAGCTGCACGTTGAAGGCTGGGTTGTATCCGCCGTTTGGCATTTTCATCACCCGCGCTTCCGGATCGCTCGTGCTCACACGCAACTCTCTGTCCCGAATCTTCTGTCCGTATTTCCCTTGGCCTGCCCGGTTCGCCCTTTCGTGCTGCCGCTGTTGCAGCTCCGGCAATTGCGCCAGCGCTTGTTCCAAACGCCTCTGCTTTTCCTGCGCCACGCGCCGCTCCACCGCCTTCTTCCTCCCTGCTTCGACCGACAATTTCTCCGGCTCCTCGACTTGCTGCCGCAATTCCTTCACGTGTTTTTCACTTTCCGCCAGCAACTTCCGCAGTCGCTCTTCCCGTCGGAAACTCCCGGCTCCCGCGCTCACCCGCACGCGCACCCCGTCTTGACTCACCCGGCTCACCGACACGAGTTCTTGATCCACCAGCGATGCGATCACCTGCGTGAACAACTGGTCCAGCGCTTCGCCGTGATCGGTCCGAAAATCCGACAGCATTCGGTGGTTCACTCCTACCCCGCCACACAACCAGCGAAAGGGCGTGCTCTCCTCACATCGCCGCGCCAGTTCCCGTGCCGACCCGATGCCTCGGATGCAGGCATACAGCCATAACGACACCAGCAACTCTGGATCGGTCGCGTCCCGGCCCGCCACTCCTTCTCGCGCTTTAATCGACTCACGGAACGCCGACAGATCCAGTTTGGCCACCACCGCCGCCACCGTGCGCACTCCATGCGTCGGCCCTACTAAATCATCCGTGCACTGCGCCACCAACTCCATCTGCCGCCGCTCTGGCTTCCGCAACCGCACTTCTCCTGCTTCTTGTGGGTTCATGCATTCCTTATATCTGCAAACAAACTCGCTCGCATCAATAAGCGATTAAAAAAGTCACAGCCTCTCAGGATGACGACCGATACGCGCGTCGTGGCACGATTGTCAGGGGCCGGGGGCGATGCTAAACTTCGCGGCAGCATGTTCGGGTACGCACGGTACTGTCCGAAAACGAACGCCTGACGCTACCCTTTTCCCGTTTAATCGTCTAAATTCAGGCGGATACGCATGGCCGCTGCTTTGCAGCCGGATACATAATTTGAAACAAACAGCGTTGCTGGTGCGTTTGAGTAAGTTACAGGTCTGCGGACGTGGATGCGTCACTCTTAGTGAGAGGAAAAACACGATGATCGGAAGGTTACAAGTTGCGATGGTGTTGCTAACGGCTGCTTCGCTGATCGTTTCGCCGGCCTATGCCGCCGCGCAAGAAGGCCAGCAACAGAACCCGGCGCAGAGCCAGGGGCAAGCATCTTCGAGGACGCAACCACCAAGCCAGCCCGAGGCGCAAACCGGAGCGCCTGCGACGGAACCGGCGCGCGACCTGCGCGGCGTGGAAGGACCCGACTACTCCAAGCCGAAGTCGCAATTGCCGAATTTTTTTGCGCCATACACGCCGGAGAATATTCCGGAACCGATGCTGACGAACTCGCCGCGGATTGATCAGCTGATCCAGGATGGAAAGTTGATGTTGAGCTTGGACGATGCGATTTCACTGGCGCTGGAAAACAATTTGAATATTAACGTTACGCGCTTTACTCCGTGGATCGCCGAGACGCAGTTGTTGAAGGCGAAAGCGGGCGGGATTCCGCAGACTGGCAGCAGCCAGCAGGTGGTGCTGGGGACGTCGCCAGCGGTTTCGTTCGATCCGGTGTTCACGACGAATCTGGGCTGGCAGCATGGGGATTTTCCGGTGAACAACCCGTTCACTTCGGGCGCGGGGACGACGGCCGTTCCAGTGGTGACCCAGAATACGGCGTTCGTCGATCTGGGCTACACGCAAGGATTCCACACCGGAACGAGCTTACAGGTGACGTTCGATACACCGCGGACTTCTACGAACCTGACCGACGTGGTGTTCAATCCGGCGTTAAGCCCGATCATGTCGGCGACTTTATCGCAGCCGCTGCTGAACGGTTTCGGTTTGCTGCCGAACACTCGCTACATTTTGGAGGCGCGGAATTCGATCAAGGTGGCGAATTCGGTGTTTGCGCAACAGGTGATTGCAACGGTGACGCAGACTTCGAACGATTATTGGGAGCTGGTGTACGACCGCGAAAACGTGAAGGTGGAGGAAGCCGCGGTGGGAGTGTCGCAGAAGCTTTATCAGGACAACAAGAAGCAACTGGAGATCGGGACGATGGCGCCGCTGGACGTGCTGACGGCGGAGTCCCAACTGGCTACGGATCAGCAGAATTTGATTGTGGCGCAGACGACCAAGCTGCAGCAGGAAACCGTCCTGCTGAACGATATCGCCAAGAATTTGCTGGCGAAGGATGTGGCGGGGATCGAGATCGTGCCGACGACTCCGATCACGACGCCGGATTTGGTGGAGAACATTCCGCTGCAGGATGCGGTGCAGGAAGCGTGGCGGAAGCGTCCGGAGCTTTACCAGGCGGATTTAAATCTGAAGAATGCGGGCATCGAAGTGAAGGCGACGAACAACGGATTGCTACCTTCACTGAACGCCTACGTGGAGTACCAGTCGCAAGGGTTGAACGGCGACAAGATCAACACGACTAATGTGGCAGGCGAATTCGTCGCGGACACTGGATCGCCGCTCGTGGATGCCAACGGAAATGAAATTTTGATCGGCGGCAATCCGGCGTTTGCTGGTTTTCCGGTGAGCGCGACGTCGGTCAATAAGGGCGGGTTGGGCGGCTCGCTCGCGAACGTCTTCCATAACGATTATCCGATCTATTCGGTGGGCTTGAATTTGACTTTGCCGATTCGGAATCGCTCGGCGCAGGCGGATAGCGCGCGGGCGCATCTCGACGAGCGTCAACAGCGCGTGCAGTATCGGCAGACCGAAAATACCATCGTGCTTAATGTGCGGAATACGATAATTGCACTGCAGCAGGATCGCGCGCAGGTGGCGGCCGCGGATAAGGCGCGGACGCTGGCGCAACAGACGCTGGACGCCGAGCAGAAAAAGTATCAGCTGGGTTCATCTACCAGTTACAACGTGGTTTTGCGATCGCGCGATTTGACTGCGGCGCAAGGGACGGCTCTTCGCGCGCAAGCGAATTTGGCGGAAGCGCTGGTGAATTTCAATCAGGCGATGGGGCGGACTTTGGAAGTGAATCGTATTACGGTGGCGGATGCTCTGCGTGGCGTGACGGGGCGGGCTCCTTTGATTCCGGGGACGCCGAATGCGGACGCTGGGGTGGGAGCGAAGTAGGCTGCGGCCGGTCGCGATTGAAAGCGAGAACCATATTGCTCTGGCCGGAATACGACATGGCGTGCCGACGGTCGCTGCCTCCTTGTTGAGCTTGGTCGGTGGTTTTTAGTCCGGAAAGCGGCGGCGCGCCGCCGTACTCCATATTGTGCTTGCCTCCGTTGTGACAATGCTAATTTGCGCGTTGGATGCGTCTGCCGCGTTCTGCTTGTTGCTGGTACCGTTTCGTTGCCCTAAAATGAGTTGAAAGCGCTGTTGTGTGTTTAGCGGGCGCTTCGCGTGTGGTCGTAAGGAGCCCTCCCATGGTTGAGAAAACCGTAGACAAAACTGGCAAGGTTAGTCGGTCTCAGAGCACGGCGACGCTCGAGCCGGAGCGGAACGTTTCGGCTGGCGAGCGGGCGTGGGAAGAGAAGACTTTGCGGCCTACTTTGCAGAACTCGCCGGAGAGGGACGCTGACTTCACGACGGTTTCGAGTTATCCGATACGGCGACTTTATACGCCGGCGGATTTGCCGGATTGGAATCCGGAAACGGATTTGGGTTATCCAGGGACGCCTCCTTACACGCGCGGAATTCATTCCACGATGTACCGCGGAAAATTGTGGACGATGCGGCAGTTCGCGGGATTTGGGACCGCGGAAGATACCAACGCGCGGTTTCGTTATTTGCTTTCGCAGGGGCAGACGGGGCTTTCGGTGGCGTTTGATTTACCGACTTTGATGGGTTACGACGCGGATCATCTGCTTTCCGAAGGCGAAGTCGGGAAATGCGGAGTGGCGATCAGTTCGCTGGCGGATATGGAAGTGCTATTTGACAAGATTCCACTGGCGGACGTGACGACTTCGATGACGATCAATTCGCCGGCCGCGGTGATTTGGGCGATGTACCTGGCGGTGGCGGAAAAGCAGGGAGCGGACTGGAAGAAAATATCCGGCACGCTGCAGAACGACATTTTGAAGGAATACATCGCGCAGAAGGAATACATCTATCCGCCGGAGCCTTCGATGCGACTGGTGGTGGATACGCTGGAGTTTGGCGCGAAGAACACGCCGAAGTTCAATCCGATTTCGATCAGCGGGTATCACATCCGCGAGGCGGGGTCCACGGCGATTCAGGAATTGGCGTTTACTTTGCGCGATGGGATTGAGTATGTGGAACGGGGCGTGCGGCGCGGGATGGATGTGGATGATTTTGCGCCGCGGCTTTCGTTTTTCTTCAACGCGCACAATGATTTCTTCGAGGAGATCGCGAAATATCGGGCCGCGCGGCGGATTTGGCATAAGACCATGACGGAGCGGTTTGGCGCGAAGAATCCGCGTTCTTGGGCTTTGCGTTTTCACACGCAGACGGCGGGATGTTCTTTGACGGCGCAGCAGCCTTACAACAATGTGGTGCGGACAGCTTTGCAGGCACTTGCGGCGGTGATGGGCGGGACGCAGTCTTTGCATACAAATTCTTTGGACGAAGCTTGGGCGCTCCCTACGGAATTCGCGGCCACTTTGGCTTTGCGCACGCAGCAGATCATTGCGCATGAGAGTGGCGTGACGAATACGGCGGATCCGCTGGGCGGGTCGTATTTCGTCGAGGCGTTGACGAATGAAGTGGAACGCGGGGCTTGGGATTACATTGAGAAGATTGATGCGTTGGGCGGGATGGTGGCGGCGATCGAGCGCGCTTACCCGCAACGGGAGATTGCGGAGGCGGCTTACAAGTATCAGATGGCGGTGGACCGCAAGGAAAAGATTATTGTGGGCGTGAATGATTATGTGGCGGAGGAAAAAGGCATTGAGATTCTGCAGATTGACGAGACGGTGGCGGAACGGCAGGCGGTGCGTTTGCGGAAACTGCGCGCGGAGCGGTCGGGGGTGGAGGTGGAGCGGCGGTTGGATGCTTTGCGGAAGGCGGGCGCGGGCGATGCGAATTTGATGCCGCATATTTATGATGCGGTGAAGGCGTATGCGACTTTGGGTGAGATTTGCGATGCGCTGCGGGAAGTTTTTGGAATTTATGAGGAAGTGGCGATTACATAGCACAGTCTGTCGACTTCCAACCATCACGTGAAAAATCTTACATGACAAAAACAGTCGGGAGGCAGAAGTTGTTGAGACCAGTTAGCATCGCCTTCTGCGCGTTGGTGTGCGTTTTGACGCTTTGCGGCGCTGCGAGCGTTAAGGATAAGAAGCCGCCTGCTGTTAAGAGTGGATTCATTACTACTTCGGATGGGGTGCGGATTCATTATATTGAGGCGGGGCGGGCAGATATCACTCCTGCGGGGCAGATTGGGAATCCGATGCCGTCTACGGCGGTGATTGAGAAGGGCGATATCGGCGTTTCGTTGGAGCACAAGTACCCTTCGATTTTGTTTGTGCCGGGTTGGACGATGCCGGGTTGGATCTGGCAGAAGCAGATCGATTATTTTTCGAAAGACTATCGCGTGGTGGCGATGGACCCGCGGTCGCAGGGAGAATCGTCGCAGACGAGCGATGGATTGTATCCGGCGGCGCGGGCGCGGGACATCAAGGCTGTGGTGGATCAGTTGCATCTGGCGCCTGTGTTGATTGTGTCGTGGTCCATGGCGGTGGTGGAGACGCTGGCTTATGTGGATCAGTTCGGGACCCGAGACTTTGCGGGGTTGGTGCTGGTGGATAATGACGCGGGAGGGCGCGGGCCGAGCGACGCGGATCAGGATTTCGGATTGCTGAAAGGAATTTTGGAAGATCGGCAAAAATCGGTGGACGGGTTTATTCGGACGCTGAATTTCCATAAGCCGCAGCCGGAAGATTACTTGCAGAAACTGATTCAGGCGTCGCTGCGCGTGCCGACGAATACCGCCGTTTCGCTACTGGTCGGGCTATTTGTTTCGGACTACCGGTCGGTATTGCCGAAGATTGACAAGCCGACTGTGATTTGTGCCGCGAAGAGCCCTTACATGAAGACGATTGCGGACATGCAGCCGCAGATCCGGGGTTCACAACTGGAAGTGTTTGAGGGCGACGGGCACGCGTTATTTGTGGATGATCCGGACAAGTTCAACGCGCTGGTGGAAGATTTGCTGCTGGAATTGAAATAGCCTTTTAGCGCCGCGGGAATGAGTGTCGCTATCGTTTGAGGGGCGATTTGAGTATTCTTGCGAGCATATGGCCGAAAAGAAAATAAGAGTGTTGATTGCCAAACCGGGACTGGACGGGCACGACCGCGGCGCGAAGATTATTGCGCGGGCGCTGCGCGATGCGGGCATGGAAGTGATTTACACCGGATTGCGGCAGACGCCGGAGATGATTGCGTCGGCAGCGGCGCAGGAAGACGTGGACGTGATCGGGCTATCGATACTTTCCGGCGCGCACAATACGCTTTGCCCGCGATTGATGGAGCTGCTGCGCGCAAAAGGGATGAATGATGTTACGGTATTGATCGGCGGCATCATTCCCGAAGCGGATATACCGGCGCTGAAGAAGGGCGGGATCGCGGAAGTTTTTCTTCCGGGGACTACCACGCAATCCATCGTTGATTTCATCCGCCACCGCGTTTCCACTGCTCCGCGCGGAGCTTAGCGCGGCGGCGAGCTCTCGCCTGTTGCGACCGTGGCAACCACTGTCCGATACTTCGCTACAACGGCAGCACCAGTTTTGTGCGCGTGTAGGCAACGCGGAAGCCGAAGCGTTCGATATTGCGATGGGAGATGCTACCGGGTTGCGCGATGCTGACGGCTAAATCGCAGCCTTGTTCGCGGGCCCAGGTGAGACGGGAGCTTAGCAGGGCGGATTGCACGCCGCGGCTGCGAAATGCCGGAAGCGTGCTGGCGCCGAAAAGTCCTGCAACTCCCTGGTGCGCGGAAACAACTCCGCCGCCTGCCGGTTCCCTGTCTACGAAAGCCAGAAGAAAACTGCACGGGCTGCTGCGATGGCAGAAGCCTTCCATCACGTC
This sequence comes from uncultured Acidobacteriota bacterium, assembly GCA_963804625.1. Lineage (GTDB taxonomy): Bacteria > Acidobacteriota > Terriglobia > Acidiferrales > UBA7541 > Palsa-295. The sequence continues at coordinate 176,655 of CAWDRJ010000006.1, forward strand.
GAGGATTGCTTGGGTGACTGGAAAATTCTCGGCGAAACCTTGGGCGACGGTTTGCGTCCAGAGCTTCGATTCGTCGAGCGTGGCAGCGCGAATTGTGACGCCGGGCGGCGCGGGCGGTGGCGCTGTTGGAGGAGCTTGCGCGAGATCGTCGCGGAGCAAGACGTCGGAGACTTCGAGAAGTTTGTATCCGCGCGCCGCCAGGCGTTCGTAGAAGCTCATTTCGATGAGCGGGCAAAGTTCTAGCGCCGCGGGCGCGTTGCGCGATCTGAAGAATTCACCGAGAGCCTCCAGTTCATCATCGGCCACGGGCCCGTTGAGGCCTACGCCGATTGCTTGCGTGACCGGAGAATCAGTGCCGGCAAAGACCGCGGTGCCTCCGGCAATCTCCTGGACCGCCACCGGAAATTCCGGATGGAGGCGGTGAAACGCTTCCGCACATTCTCGGCCTGCGTTTGCTTCCGCCATTTCGACGCGGCGAGCTAAGTCAATATCAATGAATCGCATTGCTGGATCTCCTCTGCATGCGGTGGCACGCGGTTCGGCGGGCGTGGGATGCGGCAATCGCGACCATGCGCCCGCAAGGATGATTTCGAACGGATCGGACGTGCCGGAACGCCTGGTTTAACGCGGCGAGCCGGAGGCAGACCTATCCTTCGCGTGGGAACGGCAGCGCATAGGCGCCTCCAGAGGAGAATTTGGCTGCGGCGGTAAGTTGACACCAGACACCGCGGCCGGGCTTTATTCTATCGTACCGGGCGCGCAAGTCAAAACAAAGCGGCGATGATAGAATCCTTCGGTTATAACGCTGTTGCGCATACTGATTCTACCGGCAGGCAAACGATTTCGTGCAAGGAGAACGCTGGGTGAGTGGAACGAAAATTGAGACGCGGGTGGACGCGAAGTCCGCTGATTTTGCGAAGAATGCCCGGCAGATGGTGGATCGCCTGACGGAAATCAAGAACGAAGAGCAGCGCATCAGCCAGGGAGGTGGCGCAAAAGCGATCGAAGCGCAGCACAAGAAAGGCCGGATGACGGCGCGGGAGCGCATCGCGAAGCTGATTGACGCGAAGACGGAATTTTTCGAGTTGGGGCTTTACGCCGCGTACGAAATGTATGAGGAGTGGGGCGGCGCGCCGGCGGCTGGAACGATCACGGGCCTCGCGCGGGTTTCCGGTCGGCAGGTGATGATTATCGCGAACGACGCCACCGTGAAGGCGGGCGCGTTTTTTCCGATGACCGCAAAGAAAGTGATTCGGGCACAGAATATCGCGATCGAGAATCACATCCCGACGATTTACTTGGTGGATTCGGCTGGCGTGTTTTTGCCGCTGCAGGAGGATGTGTTTCCGGACACGGATGATTTCGGGCGCGTCTTTCGGAATAACGCGGTGATGAGCGCGATGGGGATTCCGCAGATTACCGCGATTATGGGGATGTGCGTCGCGGGCGGCGCGTATTTGCCGGTGATGTGCGACAAGATATTGATGACCGAGGGCAGCGGGCTGTTTTTGGCTGGCCCGGCGCTGGTCCAAGCCGCAATCGGTCAAAAGACTTCGGCGGAGGAGTTGGGCGGCGCGCAGATGCATGCGCAGATCAGCGGTACCGTTGATTTTCGCGAAGTGGATGATGCGGCGTGCATCAAGCGTTTGCGCGCGCTGGTGGATAAGATCGGGCACGGGGCCGCGGCGCCATTCGACCACAAGGCGCCGGTGGCGCCGGCTCATCCGGAAGACGATATTTACGGAATTTTTTCCGCGAGTGCGGGGAAGCAGTACGATATGCGCGAGATCATCGCGCGGATCGTGGACGCGAGCCAGTTCGAGGAATATCGGGCGGAATACGGGCAGACGGTTTTGTGCGGCTACGCGCGGATTGGCGGGTGGGCCGTGGGGATCGTTGCCAACCAGAAGAAGAATGTGAACACGCTGGCTCCCGGCACGGGCGAGCGACGGATTGAATTTGGCGGAGTGATTTATACAGAGGCCGCGGACAAGGCGGCACGGTTTATTCTGGATTGCAACCAGAACCTGGTGCCGTTGATTTTTCTGCATGACGTGAACGGGTTTATGGTGGGCAAGGAAGCGGAGTGGAGCGGAATTATTCGCGCGGGCGCGAAGATGGTGAATGCGGTGGCGAATAGTGTGGTGCCGAAGATTGCGGTGATTTGCGGGGGCAGTTTTGGTGCGGGGCATTATGCGATGTGCGGGAAAGCTTATGATCCGCGGTTTGTGTTTGCGTGGCCGACGGCGCGTTATGCGGTGATGAGCGGGGACGCGGCGGCGGGGACTTTGGTGGAAATCAAGATCAAGCAGTTGGAACGTGAGGGGAAGAAGCTGAGCGACGCCGACAAAAGGGAATTGCACGAATCCATTCGGAAAACTTACGAGCATCAGACCGATCCGCGTTATGCGGCGGCGCGGCTGTGGGTGGATGCAATTATTGATCCTGCGCACACGCGAGAAGCTCTGATTGAAGCGCTCGATGCGGCGGGGTTAAACCCCAGTGTTGCCGAATTCAAGACGGGCGTTCTGCAGACGTGAAGGGAGTTTGAGACGAAGAGTAAATAGTTGAAAGCGAGGGCTTGAGCTTCGAGGGTTGAGCTTTACTTTGAACTGTTGACTGTGAACTGCTGTTGACGCACCCATATGACGAATAGTCCAAGGAACGGCGGCTTTGGATTGCTCGGCGCAACGGCGTTGCTGTGTTTGCCGTCGTTGTTTGCGGTGTTCACTTCGTCGGCGATTGCAAGTAGCGGAGGGGAGCACAGCTCGGCGCTGTGGTTCATGTTTCAGGTCTCACAGTACGTGGGAGCGATCGGAATCGTGGTGGCGGCGGCGCTAGTGGTTATAAAAGTGAGTGAAGGAAAGATTTCGCGTATCGCGGTGGGATTGATGACGGCGTGCGTGCTGGGAGCGATTCTTTTGCAGTGGTACGCGATCCATATATACAGGAGCCCCTGGTTCTGAAATTATGAGCGATGCGGTGACCATCGTGGAGTGCCCGCGGGACGCCTGGCAGGGATTGCGACAGGTGATTCCGACCGAAGAGAAAGTGCAGTATCTGAGCCGGTTGATTTCTCTGGGATTTCGGCATATTGATGCGGTGAGTTTCGTTTCGCCGAAGCACGTGCCGCAAATGGCGGACAGCGAAGCGGTGATGGCGCGGTTGAGTGCAGTGAAGACGCCGGGCGACGCGCCGGAGATTATCGGGATCGTGGTGAACGCGCAGGGGCTCGAGCGCGCAATCGCGGCGCCGGGGGTGACGACCGTCGGGTATCCGTATTCGATCTCGGCGTATTTCCGGCGGGCGAATGCGAACATGTCGCGCGCGGAATCGCGTGAGCTGGTGGAGAAGTTGCAGCGGGACACGAAGGCGGCGGGTCGAAAACTGGTGGTGTATATTTCGATGGCATTTGGGAATCCGTATGATGAGCCGTGGGGACCGGAACTGGTGGAAGAGACCTTGGTGTGGCTGAAGGATTTGGGCGTGCGGACGGTTTCGCTGGCGGATACGGTGGGGACAGCGTCGCCGGAGGAAGTGGCACAGCTTTACCAGGCAGTGAAGGGGTGCGTCGCGGGAGTGGATGTGGGAGTGCATTTGCATAGTCGTCCGGAGCGTGCGGCGGAAAAGATTCTTGCGGCTTATGAGGCGGGGTGCCGGCGGTTTGATGGGGCGTTGACGGGAATGGGCGGATGCCCTTTTGCGGGCGATGAGCTGGTGGGCAATATTCCTACGGAGGCGGTGCTGACGACGCTGGCGTCACGGGGAGTCTCGACGGGGATTGATACGAAATCGCTGGCGATGGCTTGCGCGATGACGGAGGAGTTGCGGGAGAAGTACACGCATACGGCGGAAGCGGCGAAGCCGAATTAAAGCAGAGAAAGCGATTATGAAAAGCAAAGCGCAAACATCGCGGCAGACGGGATTCACGACTGTGAAGTACGAGGTGGAAGGCGCGGCGGTTACGATCACGCTCAATCGACCCGAGAAGCGCAACGCAATCTCCAGCGAAATGGTGAAGGAGCTGCTGCAGGCGTTAGGTATTGCGGAAGCGGATCCAACGGTGCGTGTACTGATTGTGACCGGCGCAGGAAAGGCTTTTTGCGCCGGGGTGGATCTGGAGACTTTGCAAGCGATTTCGACGCAGACTCCCGCGGAGAATCTGGGAGATTCGCGCGAGTTGGCTCGGTTGTTTCACCGCATTTACTCATTCCCGAAGCCTGTAATTACGGCGGTGAATGGAGCGGCGATCGCGGGTGGGTGCGGCATCGCGACTTTTTCAGATATCACTCTGGCAGTGCCGGAGGCGAAGTTCGGTTATACGGAGGTGCGGATCGGATTCATTCCGGCGCTGGTGTCGGTATTGTTGCGCAGGCAGATCGGGGAGAAGCACGCGCGCGAGATTTTGCTCACCGGGCGCATTTTTGACACCGCAGAGGGCTATCGTCTGGGGTTGGTGACGGAAATTGTGCCGTGCGCCGACTTGATGAAACGCGCGCGGGAGTTTGTGGAGGTGTTTCAGGCGGCGAGTCCGACGAGTTTACGGAGAACCAAGCGGTTGCTGCTGCGCTATGACGAGGACGAAATCACGCAGGAGATCGAGTGGGCTACGCAGGAAAATGCGGCGATTCGCGGGACGGAGGATTTTCGGGAGGGGCTGGCGTCATTTCTAGAGAAACGCAAGCCTAATTGGACGGGAAGTTGAAACTAGCTGCAGCGCCTCGGCACAAGTTATTCAGCGATTCACGCACCTCTCCGATAGATTTTCGTTCTTTGATACACTTCCGAACAGCTATGGACTACGCAGAGACTAGCATTCGTGTGCGTTATGCCGAGACGGATCAGATGGGAGTGGTGTATCACGGGAATTATTTCACATGGTTTGAGGTGGGGCGGGTGGAATTGTGCCGGCAGCTCGGGTTTGAATACAAGCAGATGGAAATCGAGGACGATAGTTACATCGTGGTGGCGGACGCGCATTGCCGGTTCAAGCGTCCGGCGCGCTTTGATGACGTGCTGGTGATTCGCACGCGGGTGCTAAACGCGCAGCGGCGCACGGTGAAATTCGGGTACGAGGTTGTGCACCAGGAATCGGGCGAGCTGCTGGCGACCGGCGACACGATGCACGTGATTTGCGACCGGCTGGGACGGCCGAAGTCGCTGCCGGAAAAATATCGCAAGTACTTCCCTACCGCGAAAGCCGCTTCGCATGCGGCGGGTCACGCGCATGCGGCCGAGCCGCACAATTCATGAGCGCAATCCAGATAGACGGCGAAAATCTCAGTTTCGAACTTCTCTATAGCATCGTGTTTGACGGCGCGACGGTGGAGCTGGCCGCGGTGGCGCGAAAAAAGATGCTGGCGTCGCGCGCGGTGGTCGAGCGGCTGATCGAATCGGGCGACGCGGTGTACGGCGTCAATACCGGGTTCGGCAAACTGGCTTCGGTACGAATTTCCCGCGAACAAATTGGCGAATTGCAGGTGAATCTGGTGCGCAGCCATGCGTGCGGGATGGGCGCGCCGCTGCGCGAGTTGGAAACGCGGGCGATGCTGGCGTTGCGCGCGAACGCGATCGCCAAGGGATTTTCGGGCGTGCGGCCCGTGGTGGCGGAGACTTTGTGCGCGATGCTGAATGCGGGAGTGCATCCCGTGATTCCGTCGCAGGGATCAGTGGGAGCTTCGGGGGATCTGGCGCCGCTGGCGCATCTGGCGCAGGTGGCGATCGGCGAAGGCGAAGCGATTTTTCAGGGGCGCAAGATTTCCGGCGGCGAAGCGATGCGCGCGGCGGGGATTGCTTCGCTGGCGCTCGAAGCGAAAGAAGGGCTTGCGCTTCTGAACGGGACGCAAGGGATGCTGGCGCTGCTGGCGTTGGCACTGCGCGATGCCGAAATCGCCGTGGACACGGCGGATGTGGCCGCGGCGCTTTCGCTGGATGCGTTGCGCGGAAGTCCGGTGGCGTTCGATGAGCGGATTGCAGAAGTGAGGCCTTATGCGGGACATGCGACGACCGCGCGAAATCTGCGGCGTTTGAATGAAGGCAGCACGATTCGCGAATCGCACCGGTCGGCCGAGAAAGATAAGCGCGTGCAGGATGCTTACAGTCTGCGCTGCGCGCCGCAGGTGCACGGGGCCGTGCGCGACGCCCTAGTGCAGGTGAGCGCGATTTTGTCGGTGGAACTGAACAGCGCGACGGATAATCCGCTGGTGTTTGCGGATTCAGGCGAAGTGATCAGCGGCGGGAATTTTCACGGGCAGCCACTGGCGATAGCCGCAGACCAGCTTGCGGTAGCGCTGGCGACTTTGGCGGGAATTTCCGAGCGGCGGATCGAGCAGATGACCAATCCGCAGACGAGTTTGCTGCCGGCTTTTTTGATACGCGAGGCGGGGCTGAATTCCGGATTCATGATTTTGCAGGTAGCGGCGGCGGCGCTGGCCAGCGAAATCAAGACGCAGGCGACGCCACATTCGGTGGATTCGATTCCGACGTCGGCGAATCAGGAAGACTACGTTTCGATGGGGATGAGCGGAGCGCGGAGGATCCAGCCGATACTGACGAACTTGCGGAACGTGCTGGCGATCGAGCTGCTGAGCGCATGCCAAGGGTTGGACCTGCTTGCGCCTTTGCACACGGGCACGGAAGCGCAGAAGGCGTATGCGATCGTACGCGCAGAATCGAAGATGGTGGATGCGGACCGATCTCTGGCGCCGGACATTCGCGCGACGGAGCGCAAGATCGCGGCCGGCGCCTTCAGCGAAATTCTGCACTGAGCGGAACGACACTCTGCTCGAGCGATTGAATCGCTGACGTTGTGTTCGGAGATTACTTGCTGTCGCCGTCGTGATCCACGTCGCCGGACTTTGTTGATTGGCTCGCCTGGCTGGCGGCTCTGCCTGCAGCGCTGATGTTGACGCTGTCTTGCGGAGTCGGTTTTTGGACGTTCGCGGCCGGCTTTGCGGCTGCAGGCTGCGTTGTCGGGTTCACGTGTTGCACAGTTGCGATTGCTCCCACCGGATTGGCCATGGAATACCTCCAACTTCTCTATCGGCAAGCTTTGCCTATTGCATTAGGAATTCTTGATTCCGTTAGCAGGAGCTTGTTGCGGAGCGGATTCCCGGAATGGGCGATGGAATCGCTTTCGCGCAGGACTTAGGCTAACGCCTGGAAAAGAAATGTACCGAAACGGTATCCAGCGAGATAGCTGAAGGGCGCGACGCCGAGGGAATAGTGTCCACAGGGCAAGGAAAGATTTTCGAAGGCGACGCCGTCGGAGCGAATTGCGCTGAGGAATTGGTTGGTGAGTTCGATGGGGAAGGTGGGGTCATAGCGTCCACTGATGGATAGGATTTTCTTGCGCGTGCCGTGCAGGCGCCGGATATAGGGATAAGGGCTGATAGGCGAAAAGTAGTGCCGAACGTCGTCGCGGGAGATTTCATGGCGGAGCGTTTGCCAGACGTTGGAGGTAGTGAGTCCGGCGGCGAGGACGTCGCCGAAGTAAGTGGAGACGTGAAGAAAGGCGCCGGCATGCAAGGCCGGTTCGTGAGTGATGGTGAGAAAGGCGAGGCAAGAGCCGATGCTGGTGCCGATGATGCCGAGGCGATCGTAGCCTTGTCGCTCGAGCCAGCGGAGAGTGCGCTTCACGTCCAGCACCGCCTGGCGATTGGCCTGCAACGTGAGGCCGATATTGGGGCCGCAGAGATGGTCGGCGCGCGGGTGGCCGGGGATCGCGCGACGATCGTGATATGGGAGGCTGAGTTTGATCGCGGTGATTCCGAGTTGATTCAGCCAGTGGCAGACGTTTTGCTGTTCTTCCCAGCGCGAATTCCACTGGGCTAGAACGACTACAGCGGGGCCGCTGCAGCGAGCCTGGAAAAATTGTGCGTGGACACGATTATTTTCGGCCCAGGGTGAGGTGATGGCGCTGGTGAAGGTTAGGACGTTGTGGTCATCGAGCGCGTAATCTTCGGCGGGAGTGGCGGCGAACCATGCGTCGCTATTGGCGAGCGTGTCTGCGACGAAATGATCGAGCCAGCCGCGCGGATCGGATTCGTGCGCGCTGCCGCCGATGTGTTCGAGGCCCCAGGCGAAGGGCAGAATCCGGCGATTCTGTTCCTGCGCGAAGCGCATCTCTTCATAGGCACGGACTTTCTGTTCGAGCCAGGACATGGGGTGTAAACCATCGAATATAGCGTAGGGGTGCGGTGGATTCAAACGTGGGTAAGAACCGAAGAAAAATCTCCACAGATGAACACAGATAAACACAGATGACTGCAAATTGAATGCTTCTGAACTCACGGGGTTTGCTTCTGCTCCCTCGCGTGCGTTCCCCTCGCCTACGTGTTAGCAGTCGGGCACGGCGGGATAGGGCTGGCTTGAGGGGCGTGGAGCGTTCGTGCAGAATCGAGGGGTGGCCCCTCCAGCGCTTATCGGGATCTTTGCGTTTGTCTTTGGGTTGATTATCGGCAGCTTTCTGAATGTGTGCATCCTGCGGATTCCTAGCGGTAAATCCATTGTGCTGCCGGCTTCGGCGTGTCCCAAGTGCGGGAAAGAAATAAGGGCTTACGACAACATTCCGGTGGTTAGTTACCTTTTGCTGGGCGGGAAATGCCGGGGGTGCAATACCAAGATTTCTCCGATGTATCCCTTGGTGGAGCTTTTGACGGGGCTGCTGTTTCTCGCGTGCTACCTGGTTTTTGGACTTACGGTGGATGCGGCAAGGTGGTGCGCGTTTTCGGCGATTATGATTGTGCTGGTGTTCACGGATTTGCGCGAGAGGATTTTGCCGGACGTCGTGAATTTTACGGGATTGGGAATCGGGCTCGCGTTCAGCTTTTTTGTCCAGCCCACCGATGGATCGGCGCTGTGGATTGCGAATCGCATGTTCGAGTTCCCTCCTCCGGCGCCGGTGCTTTCGTTTGTGGATGCGATTTTGGGGGCTCTGGTCGGCGGCGGTTTGCTATGGCTGGTTTCGGAGGCCTATTTCCGGCTGCGCGGGCGCGAAGGAATGGGCTTGGGCGATGTGAAGATGATGTTGATGGCTGGGGCATTCCTAGGGGCGAAGCGGACGCTGCTGACGATTCTGGCGGGCTCGGTGCTGGGCAGCGTGCTGGGGATAGCCGTGATTCTGGCGCGGCGCAAGGACGCGGATTATGAATTGCCTTTCGGGACGTTTCTGGGAGCGGGCGCGCTGCTGGTGGTGTTTTTTGGAACACCGCTCGTGAATTGGTATTCGTCGCTGCTGATGGTGCGATAATGATGGAAGAGAAGATCCCATGATAGCCGTGTTGGCTCCAGTCACGCTGCATCAGGCGCCCGTGCTGCCTTATAACGTCGGCTTTGCTGTGGCGCTGGTGGTGTTTTTGTCCGCGGGCGTGCTGGTGATGATTTTTCTGGCACGCAAATTCCTGCGCGACCAATCGCGCGGAGTGAAGCAAGACTGGGCGAATCCAATTCCGGATCCGGAAAATGCGTCGGCGTTCATGGCCGCTTCGATGCAGGGAGTGATCGAGAAATTGCGCGCGCAGGAGAAGGAACTGGCGCGGCTGCATTTGCTGGCGCAGGAGCGCGCGCAGGAATCTGAGCGGTTGACGGAAGAAGTGACGCGCAACATGCCGACCGGATTACTGCTGGTGAATGCGACCGGGGCGATCACTTCGACGAACCCGGCGGCTGAAGAGGCGCTGGGGATCAAAACGCTGCGCTACCGATCGTATAAGGAAATTCTGGGCGCCGAGTCGGATCTGACGAAGATGCTGACGGCTTGCATTCGCGACGGCAAGACTTTTCAGCGCGGCGAAATCGAGCACCTGACATCCGAGGGCGCGGTGCGCAACTTGGGCGTGACGATTTCGCCGATCTATCGCACGATGCGCGCTTCGACGAAGCATTCCGCGGAGGCGACGCCGGCACAATTGCAGGAATTGAAGGTAAGCGGGGCGCTGTGCCTGATGAGCGACCTTACGGAATTGACGGCGCTGCAAAAGCAGATTCGCTGGAAGGAGAACCTGGCGGCGCTTGGCGAGATGTCCGCGGGCATCGCGCACGAATTCAAGAATTCGCTGGCGACGATTTCGGGTTACGCGCAGATGATTCGCAGCGAAGCGAGGCCTGGCGACGTACGGGAGTCTTCAGAACGAATTTTGGATCAGACGCGGGCGCTGACGCACGTGGTGACGGAATTTCTGCGGTTCGCGAAACCGCTGGAAATCTGTTACGAAACCGTGCCGATGCAGACCGTGGTGGAAAAAGTGGCGGAGGAACTGCGCGAGACGATTCCGGTGTGCACGGTGGTCGTCGAGGGCGCTTTTCAGGAGCTGCCGGGCGACGAGGCTTTGCTGCGGCAGGCTCTACTGAATCTGGCGCGCAACGGCGCGGAGGCAGCGAAAACCACCAGCAAGGCGCCGCAGGTGACGATGTCCGGAACGATCGAGGAGCTCGGCGGGCGCAAGTGGCAGCGGATTTGTGTCGCTGACGATGGTTCGGGGATTCCGGAAGCCGACCTGCCCAAGATATTCTTGCCTTTCTACACGACCAAGTCCGAAGGGACGGGATTGGGGCTGGCCGTGGTCCAGAAAGTGGCGCTGCAGCATGGCGGCAGCATCGAGGCCCGCAACCGGCCGGGCGGCGGTGCCGAGTTTTTGCTGTGGTTACCTTTGCGGCAGGACCCCCTACCATCCACGATTGCCACCCAGGCAGCCCGCATCTAAACTAGCAGCAGGCCCGTCCAGCGACCTACGAGGAGGCTTAGCCATGCGTAGAGACCTATTGTGCGCCGCCGTGGCAGCAGTTTTATTGGTACCGGCGAACGTCCTGGCGCAGCAGCAGAGCCAGAACCAGGCACAGCAGAACCAGACGCCGCCGGCCGCGTCCTCGCAGACGGGTGCGCCGTCATCCTCCTCGGCCTCTAGCGCAGACCAGAGTGCGGCGCCCGTGGATCCCTTGGTAGCCGCGGCGCGGAAGGCTCGCGAGCAGAAGAAAGATCAGCCGAAACCGGCGCACGTTTTTGACAACGATAATGTGCCCAAGGCAGGCGGCATCTCGGCGGTTGGAGCCACGCCCGCCGAGGAATCCACCGATGGCGGCGGAGCGGCAGAGGCGAACGCGGGGGACGGGAAGGCGGCGGCACCTTCGGCCAATGATGAAAAGTCCTGGCGAGATCGGTTCGCAAAATTGCGTCACAAGTTGGATGAAGATCAAGCGGACCTGGACATCATGCAGCGGGAGCTGGGCGTGCTGGATGTGCAGTACTACAACGATCCGGTGAAGGCGATGCAGCAGGGATACACGCGCAGCGACATCGACGAAAAAACCTCGAAGATCGACGCCAAGAAAAAACAGATCGAAGCGGATGGTCAAGCCATCACGGATGCGGAAGAAGAGCTGCGCAAGTCGGGCGGCGACCCGGGTTGGGCGCGCTAAGATTCTTTCTTCATGGAACCGATCCTTCTTGTCGAAGATAAAGCCGAATTGCGGGCGATGCTCCGCAAGGCGTTGGAACGCGCTGGTTACCTGGTGGAAGAAGCCTCGGATGCGAACGCGGCAATCGAAAAGGTGCGCGGGCGGCGTTACCTGCTGGTTCTCTCCGATTTAAAACTCCCTGGTGGGTCTGGTTTGGATGTGCTGCGGGAATCGCGGCGCGTGGAAGCCACTTTGCCGGTGATTTTGATGACGGCGTACGGCTCGGTGGAAGAGGCCGTGACCGCGATGAAGGAAGGGGCTTTCGATTTTATTCAGAAGCCTGTGGATCTGGATCATTTGAAATTATTGCTGGAGCGCGCGGCGCAGCAGCAAGAACTTTTGCGCGAGAACTTGCTGTTGCGCGAGGAATACGCGGTGCGTTATGGATTCCCGCGGATTGTGGGCGAGCATCCCACGATGAAAGATGCTAGCCAGATGACGCAGCGGGTGGCGGCGACGGATTCAACTGTCCTGCTGCTGGGTGAGAGCGGGACAGGCAAGGAAGTTTTTGCGCGGGCGATTCATCATTTGAGCCCGCGGTCGAGCCATCCCTTTGTGGCGCTGAATTGCGCGGCGATTCCCGAGGGGTTGGTGGAGAACGAGCTGTTCGGGCACGAGCGCGGGGCTTATACTGGCGCGGGGGCGCGGAAAATCGGGAAACTGGAGCTGGCGCATCGCGGGACTTTGTTTCTGGATGAAATCGGCGAGCTGCCCTTGGCGATTCAGAGCAAGCTATTGCGGGTGCTGGAAGAAAAGCGGTTCGAGCGCGTTGGGGGAACGCAGGAAATTGAAGTGAACGTGCGGATCCTGACGGCGACGAACAAGGATTTGCGCGCGGCGGTGACGGAGAAGTCATTTCGGGAAGACCTATTTTTTCGGATTTCAGCGGTGCCGATCACGATTCCGGCTTTGCGCGACCGCGGCGATGACGTGTTGCTGCTGGCCGAATATTTTCTGGAAAAGTTTCGCCGGGAATTTCGCAAGCCGCAGCTGCAGTTAAGCAGTGACGCGCGCGCGCGGCTTTTGACCCATTCCTGGCCCGGAAACGTGCGCGAATTGCAGAATGCGATTGAACGCGCGGCAATTCTGGCGAGCGGGCCGGAAATCAACGAGAGCGCTTTGCAATTGCCCGCGCCCAGGCCTTCCGCGGAGCAGTTGCCGGGCGGAATGCTGGAAGAGGAATTCCTGTGGGAAGGGCCGTTGGAGGAAGTGTCGCAGCGGGCTGTCCAGCACGTGGAGCGGTTCAAGATTCAGGACGCGTTGCGCGACACCAAGTGGAACAAAACGCGTGCCGCGGAAAAGCTCGGAGTATCGTACAAAACCCTGCTGCACAAAATCCGAATATTGGGCCTCGAGAACTAGCGCGGTTGTAGTTGTCTTCCCGGTGCTTGGACCTTCACAAAAAGTTATCCCCTTACGGGCGGCGGGCCGTGTGCAGGTTTACGCTGCGGACGTTCCAGGATTTGACGCGTACGTGGGTGAAGCCGACCTTCTTCATCAGTGCGGTTAGTTCGGGGGGCGTGGGGAATTTTTCGACTGAGCCGGGAAGATAGCTGTAGGCTTCACTGCTGCCAGAGATGGCTGCGCCGACGCGCGGGAGGATCTGGCGGAAGTAGAAGCGGAACAGTCCCGCCATCGGTCCGGCGCCCGGCTCGGAAAACTCCAAGATTCCCACTTCCCCTCCCGGTTTCAGGACGCGCGCGATTTCGCGCAAGCCGTTTTCATAATTCACGAGATTGCGAAAGCCGAAAGCCGTGGTAACCAGGTCGAAGCTCGCGTCGGCGAACGGGAGCTGCAGTGCGTCGGCCGTCGCAAAAACGGCGGAGCGGGAATGTGCAGCGGCTTTCTTGTGCGCGCGATTCAGCATGGGTTGCGCGAAATCACTGCCGATCAGCGGAAAGCGGAAGGCCCCGGAATCGCGAAGCTCGTGAATGCGGACGCGTTCGAGCGCGAAGGTAAGGTCGCCGGTGCCGCAGCAAAGGTCCAGGACGCGCGCGTCGGTGCGGCGCAGGATGCGATAGAACCTTCGGGCGGCACGATGGCGCCAGTAGCGATCCAGAGAAAAGGAAAGGAAATGATTCAGGAAGTCGTAGCGCGGCGCGATGCGGCTGAACATATCACGGACGCGCGCGGACGCTTCGCGTTCGTTGAACGTGCCGACCGGGCGCGTGCCGGACAGCTTCGTCGGCCTTTCGATGGACGCACTCATGCGATTCAAGGGTGAGGAGTCAGACTTTCGCCAACGCGGAGATGGCTGGGAGTTCCGCGAATGTTCGCTGAACGAGAGGCCAGGGCAAGTTGACGCCCCATTGGACTTTGCCAATGTGGCACGGCAACACCCAAAGGACACGCCCGCTACGAGCCTTTTTATCACCTGCGAGGATGGGACGCAATTGAGTTGCGCGAATTCCAGCAAGCGACGGTAACGGGCCAACGCTGGATATCAAACGAATCACGCTGGCGGCCTGGGACTCGCGAAGGCGGCCGGTGGCGAGGCCGAAGACCGTGGCTGTGAGCATGCCCCAGGCGATGGCTTCGCCGTGGAGGAAGCGGCGGTAACGCGTGGCGGCTTCGAGCGCGTGGCCGAGAGTGTGCCCGAAATTCAGGATGTGGCGCAGGCCCCTTTCGTGCTCGTCCTTGGCGACGACGTGAGCTTTGATGCGGATGCAACGCGTGATTACCCAAGCGAGCGCGGCTGGGTCGCGGCGCAGAAGCGCGAGCATGCGGCGCTCGAGAAATCGGAAAAGTTCAGGATCGGCGATGACGCCGTACTTGATGACTTCATAGAGGCCGGAACGATACTCGCGGTGCGGGAGCGTTTGCAGGACGTTGGGATCGGCGATTACGAGCTTTGGCGGATAAAACGCACCGACCAGGTTCTTGCCTTCGGGAAGATTAACGCCGGTCTTGCCGCCGATGGCGCTGTCTACCTGCGCGACTAGGGTGGTGGGGACGTGCACCAGGCGGACGCCACGAAGATAGCTGGCCGCCGCGAAACCGGCGATATCGCCGACGACTCCTCCGCCCATGGCGACGATTGTCGCGCCGCGATCCGCGCCTGCATGAACCAGTTGGCGCGTGATCAGTTCGATGGTGGCGAGATCTTTGACGGCCTCGCGATCGTCGAAGAGGATGGCGGTGACGCGATGGCGGCCGCGAAGGTTGCGCATTAGCGGGCGGCCCCAGTGTTCCCACACGTTTGGCGAGGACAGCACGAAAATCCCGGTGGTGTCACCGAGGCGCGCGACTAGCGAGGCAGAGCGGTTTAGAAGGCGCGGAGCGCAATGCACCGTGTACGGGCCGCTGGACGAAGAGACGCGAATGACGGGCATGATTTAGTGGAACTTCTTTTGAAGTTCGCCGACGGATTCCAGGATTACGTGACCGACGATGGCGACGCTGCGCGGACTGACTTTATCGAGCGTATCTTGCGGCGTGTGCCAATAGCCTTCGCTGATGTAATCGTTGAGGTCAATCAGATCAAGGGATGGAACGCCACGCTGTAGAAAGGGGTCGTGATCGTCGCTGGTGGTGGTTTCTTGCGAGACAAAAATACTGCTGTAGCCGAGGCGGTCTGCGGTCTTCCAGACCAGATCGTTGAGCCAGCGCGGGCTATCGGACTGGCGGTCAATGTGGAGACCGTATTGGCCGATCATGTCCGCGAGAACAAGGGCCTTTACACGCTTCAAGTCGCCGGAAAGGGCCATGCGGGCAGCGAGTTCGCGGCTGCCGTAGGTGTGGTCGTCATTCTGGTCCCAATTGACGAAGGCTTCTTCGCCGTCGAGAAAGGCGATCCAGACGGAATTGGGTTGTTCTTTTTTGCCGCAGAGCTGGCGAGCCATTTCGAGCATAAGGCCGGTGGAGGAGGCGCTGTCTTCTGCTCCGACAAAATTAGCGACGCTGCTGAGCGAGTCCACGTGAGTCAAAAGCAGGATGATTCCCTTCTCGGTGCCGGGGGCTTTGGCGACGATGTTTTTCATGGCGATGTCGCCTTTGGGAGTGGAGGAGTGAAAGTCGTCTTGATCGATTTCGCAGCCGTAGCTTTTTAGTTGCGCGAGGATGTAGTCCTGGGTCTGGTGAAGCGCTTCAGAAGCCGGCGGGCGTGCGCCGAAGCTGACGATCTTGGCGACATGCTCGTAGGCTTTCGCGCCGTCGAAGCCGCCGGTCTGATCGGCGGGAGGAGCGACCTCAGCGAGTTTGGGCGGGGCGGATTGGCTCGCGGCGGGCGACGCGGTTGGGGCGTCGCCAGAAGACGCCGAACTGGGCTGGCTGGAACCGCTGCACGCGAAAATTCCGCCGATGGCGGCGACCGTGGCGACACCGAGCCATATTCTTCTATACGAAGTGAACAATTTAGTGGGCCTCCCCGCCGGCCAAATTCTGCGACTCTTTGCGCCTGAGCACAACGTGCGAAACCAGCACGCCAACGAAATAGAGCGCGACCATCGGCGCCATGAAGACGAGCATGGTGGTGGCGTCTGGAGTGGGCGTGACCACCGCGGCCACCACAGTGATGATCAGCATCGCGTAACGAAAATTCTTGAGCAGGAACTTGGGCGTCACAATGCCGAAGAGCGACAGGATAAAAATCAGCACCGGCAGCTCAAAGATCACGCCGAGGCCTACAAGAATAATCAAAACGAGCTCGAAATACTCGTTGTAACTGATGAGGGGTTTGATGGGCGCGTCGTAGGCGAAATTGATGAGGAATTTCAGGGTTTGCGGCAGCATGATGAAGTAGCCGAAAGCAATGCCGCAGAGAAAGAGAAACATCGAAGAGACGATGAAGCCGGAAACGGCGCGGCGTTCGTGCTTATAGAGGCCGGGCGCGACGAAGAGCCAGACTTGATACAGCACAAACGGCATCGCCAGTACGATGCCCAGATACAGGCCGATGTTTATTACCAACGTGACGTAACCACCGGGGCTGGTGAAGTAGAGCTTGTCGTCAAAATGCGAAGCGCGGAGAGCGTCCTGCATGGGCTTCACAAGGATCACGATGAAATGTTTCGAAACCAGGAGCCCGATGCAGGCGCCAATCGCGATGGCAGCGGCGGAGTTGATGAGCCGCTTGCGTAAATCCATCAGGTGTTCGAAAAACGACATGCGTCCGCCGGCGTCGTCTTCGGCGGGCGGCAGAGCGGAGGGCTCAGGCTGGGCGGGGTCGGCCATCTGTCACTTTCTCGGGTGCTGAATCGGGATGGTCACCCTGATGCGGGACGTTCTCGTGAACTTCGAGTGGCGATGGCTCGGCGGATAGCGATATGCGAGCGGCGAGAAAATTCGGAGGTTCTGTGGCAACTGTGCCGGGAGTCGGCGGCAGCGGGTCGTTGGTCGATTCCGGCGGCACATCCGGGGGATTCGTAGGCGAAGTCGCAGTGCCGCCGCCGATGGTCTGAGTGGGCGGCTGGGCTTCGCGGAGGCGGCGCAGGTCGGCTTCGCGCTCGAGGTCGCGCATGTGGCCTTCGAAAGTGCCGCGCAATTCGGCGGTGGCGCGGCGGAATTCGGCCATGATTTTGCCGAGATTGCGCGCGAGTTCGGGCAGTTTCTCGGGTCCGAAGACGACCAGAGCGACGGCGAAAATGATGATCAGGTGTGGGACACTAAACATGGAGCGTCTGGGACGAAGGTCCGCCCGGAATTTCGCTTCCTGGGAGCATCTCCGGCGCCATTTTTGAATCATAGAAGAGGGCTGGAAGCGTGTCAAACCACTGAAAAGTTGTATGCTATAATTAGCTTGTAGGGGCTAAGCGAGGACGAATGGAATCAAAGGGGTCGTCAGGGCGTGGAGTCGTAGTGCTGGTGGTAGTGCTGGCCGTATCGGCGATATTGGGCGGGCTGTACGGTCCGTCCGTGCGCGCCACGGCTGCCGGCCAGAACGACATGCAGGACTCGGTCAAGAGCTTCACGCGCGTCCTCTCGGTGGTAGAGCGCAATTACGCCGATCCGGTGGACACCGACAAGGTGATCTACGATGGCGCGATCCCCGGCATGCTCCGCGTACTCGATCCGCACTCGAATTTCTTCGATCCTAAGCAGTATGCCCTCTTCAAGGAAGAGCAGGAAGGCAAGTATTACGGTGTCGGGATGACCGTGCAGCAGCGCGAAAATCAGACCGTGGTGCTTTCCCCGTTCGTTGGCTCGCCAGCGTATAAAGCCGGCATCCGTCCGGGCGATATCATTCAGAAAGTTGACGGCAAGTCCTGCGACGGCCTGACAACCACCGAAGTGGCGGATATGTTGAAGGGCGCCAAGGGCACCGTGGTGCACATATCGCTGGGGCGCGAAGGCTGGGACAAACCGATTGAAGTGACGGTGACGCGCGATGAAATTCCCCGCCCCGGCGTGGAATATTACACGATGGTGAAGCCCGGAATCGGGTACGTGCGCGTGACGACGTTCAACGAGACGACCGACAGCGACTTGGCCGATGCTTTGAAGCAGCTGGATGTCTCGAAGCTGGATGGTTTGATCATTGACCTGCGGAATAACGGCGGAGGATTGCTGAATCAGGCTGTGGGCATGGCGGACATGTTCCTCGATAAGAACGAGATTGTGGTGTCGCATCGCGGTCGCGCTTCACAGGAACGGCGCTATTACGCGGTGCGCGGCAATCAGGGCATCGAGGTGCCGGTGATCGTGCTGATCAACGGGCAGAGCGCTTCGGCATCGGAAATCGTTTCCGGAGCGATTCAGGACCATGACCGCGGGCTGATTGTGGGCGAGACGAGCTTTGGCAAAGGCCTTGTGCAAACACAATTCCCGCTGAGCGAAGATACGGCGCTCTTGCTGACCACCGCTCGCTATTACACTCCCAGCGGCCGGCTGATCCAGCGCGACTACAAGAATATTTCGCTCTACGATTACCATTACAATCCGCAGCCGCCCAAGAAGCCGGAAGTGAAGCTGACCGATAGCGGGCGGCAGGTGTTCGGCGGCGGCGGGATCACGCCCGATGACGCGGTGGCTGCCCCCAAGCCGGACGATTTCCAGCAGATGCTTTTTCGCCGCGGTGTCTTTTACTCGCAGCAACAGGGCGTCGGGGACTTCACGCGCTTTTACCTGGGCGAGAAGCCGGACATTACCAGGGACTTCATGGTGAACGACGATGTGATCGCGCAATTCAGGAAGTACCTCGACCAACAGAAGATCAAGTACACCGAGGACAACATTCAGGCCAACTTGGCGTGGCTGAAGTGGCAGATCAAGCGCGAGGTGTTCACTTCTTACTTCGGATTGACGGACGGCTACAAGGTGGAGTTGCAGGACGATCCGCAGCTCGAGAAGGCCGTCGAGCTAATTCCGCAGGCCAAGGCGCTTTATACCAACGCGCGAAAGATCCTTGCCGAACGCGAAGCTGGGCAGCCGAGCCAGCCGTAAACTGGCGGCATTACGCCGTCGGATAGTGGGCGACGTGGCGCTGGGTGTCTTGAGTACGGCTTGCCAGTGTCCGTGTCATAAGGCTGGGGGCACCATCATCCACGTCGTTAACTGCTGCGAGCCGAGCGGGTGGGAAGCGCGATCGGTAACTCCCCAAAATCACCACGCCGCAAAGAGTTTCCAGAGCATCTTGAAGTCGCATTACGCCATCCTTTCAATTCCCAACGACGAGAAGCTGCACAACTAGGACGCGCGCGTCACAAGCCGACCGTGACGCCGGCAGGCACCCCGACGTCGGCTCATCGCGCTTTCGTTCCGCTGCAATTGCGCTATTGCATTCCACGGCACGTTGCGTAAAAGCAGTTCTGGCAGCAAGCCCGTAACGCCGTATGCTTGGAACAGCTTACACGGGCTCGGGGTAGCCGGAAACGCCGTGAACTCGTCCCAAAAAACGTTTGGAATAAGTTTGCCCCGAATGACGCCATCCTGCTGGGCGCTGACGGGTGCCTGGGGACTGTTGGTTGGCGGCTACTGCATCGCGGCCCTGACAGTTTCGAACGGGCGAGGGCTTACCGCGTTTGGCGATATCACGCAGTGCGCGGTGGCGCTCTTTGCCTGCGCCGGGCTGTTCCTCAATTCGTTTTCCAGCGAGAAGCGCACACGGGTCTTCTGGATTCTTCTGGGGCTGGGGTGCGCGGCGTGGCTGGTGGGGCAATCCATCTGGACGTATTTCGAGGTGGTGTTGCGCAAGGACGTTCCCAATCCCTTCGTCGGAGACGTCATTCTCTTTTTGCATCCGGTGCCGATGATCGGGGCACTGGCCCTGAAACCCCACGACAAGCGCGACGATCTGAACGTGCACATTGGCTACCTGGATTTCTCGCTGCTGCTGATCTGGTGGGTCTATCTGTACCTCTTCGTGGTGATTCCGTGGCAGTACATCGCGCCGAACGTCCTCGCTTACGGATGGAGTTACGATCATCTCGCGGCAGTGGAGAATCTGCTGCTAACGGCGGGGTTTGCGTATCTGATAACGCAGGCGAGAGGACGCTGGCGGGAAGTTTACGCGCATCTTTTCAGCGCTTCGCTGCTGTATGCGGCCGGGTCTTACATCACTAATCGCGCGATTGATCGTCTGGATTATTACACCGGCAGCCCGTTTGATCTGCCGTTGGTGGCATCATTCGTTTGGTTTGGGACGGCGGGGATCGTGGCTTACCGGCTGAAACCGCCGCGCGAAACGGTGGCGGCGCGGCCCGATCACGCGAAGAAGTGGGGGTCGGCGCTGGCCATGACCGCGGTGTTTTCGATCCCGGTGATGGCGCTGTGGAGCTTGTGGCGGTCGGCGAATCCGCCGGACGTGAGAATATTTCGCGTCAGCGTGACGCAGGTGGCATTGCTGGTGGCCGCGCTGCTAATTGCGCTGCGGCAGCGGCTGGTGGACCACGACCGTTTGCGTTTGCTGGAGGGCTCGCGCGAATCGCTCGAGAATTTGAAGCATTTTCAGGCGCAGATGGTGCAGACCGAGAAGCTGGTGTCGCTGGGGCAGCTGGCGGCGGGGGCGGCGCACGAGATCAATAATCCTTTGACGGGAATCCTTGGCTATTCCGACCTTTTGGTGGATGATCCTGCGTTAGGCGAGCGGCAGCGAGTGGTGGCGGAAAAAATTCGGACGCTGGCGCGGAGGATTAAGACGCTGGTGACCAGCCTGCTGAGTTTTGCGCGGCGCGTGCCAAGCGAAAAGCTGCACCTCGATTTGAACCAGGTGATCGCTTCGGCGCTGCATTTGAGCAATCTGGACCTGCGCGGCAAGCACATTCAGGTGGAAACGTATCCGGACGTCGATTTGCCCCTGATTCGGGGAGACGCCAACCAGGTGCTGCAGGTATTTTTCAACTTGATCAGCAATGCGGTGGATGCCCTCGAAGAAATCGGCGGCGGCCGACTGACGATTCGCACGAAGCATTCGGATTCGCGGATCACGATCGAATTTTCGGACACCGGACCGGGCATCAAAGCGCCACAACAGGTTTTCGATCCGTTCTTCACCACCAAACCGGTGGGCAAAGGCACGGGCCTCGGCTTGAGCATCTGCTACGGGATCATGCAGGAGCATGGCGGCCGGATCGAATGCTACAACCGTCCGGAAGGTGGCGCTACTTTCGTGGTGGAATTCCCTACGACCGCGCCAGAATTGTATTTGCCCGATCCCCCGCAGACCGTGAGTTCCAAGACCACCTAGAACGCCCGCGTGGCTTCCCTGCGCGCTGGCGGCGAGCAATCAGTCGCGGATGACGAATTCCAGCTCGACGCCTGCCACTTCGATTACGTCGCCTGATGCCAGCTTGGTTGGATGCGTGATGGGTTGGCCGTTGACGCTGGGAACTTTGTCGGCCGGGCCGATGTAGTAGGAATTGTCCTCGCGGCGATTGATTTGCGCGGCGGCTTTGGGTTTGAACCAGCCTTTTAGCTTCACGGTGGCCATCGCAGATTTTCCGACGACGGTAAGCTTGTCGTTCAGCACGTATTCGCGCTGGTCGGTGCTGCCGCTGCGTACTACGAGAGTGGGCAATTTCATCCGGCCGGGCGCGGGCTGCGCGCTTTCGCCGACGGCTGCGACTTTCTGCAGGAATTCGCGGCGTTCCTTGGTGTCCAGCATCACTGTCTCATTGATTTTCGGCACGGCGGGCTTCAGGTCGCCGTGATCGAGAGAAGTGGCGCGCACTTCGACGGAATCAGTGACGACGATGGTGTGCTTGCCGATGCCGACGGAATCGCCCGGCTTGAGCATCACCATTTTGACGCGCTGGCCGTTGACGAACGTGCCGTTGAGGCTGCCGAAATCCTGCAGCATCAGGCGGCCTTCTTCGTTGAAGACGCGCGCGTGGTAGCTGGAAACGGCGGGATTGTCGATGACGATGCCGTTGTCCGGCGAGCGGCCGATGCTCACTTCTTTCTGGCCGACCGCAACTTCCTTCAGAATCGAACTTTCAAATTTCAATACCAGCTTGGACATGGAAACGTCCTCCGTATCAGGATGGATCTTCGGTCCCTTTGAACCATCTCCCAAGTTTTGATAACGCGCCGTTTTGCTTCGGCACATGCCGCAATACGATCGCGGTGATGTTGTCGCCGCCGCCGGCCTGATTTGCCAAGTCCACCAGGCGGTCCGCCGATTGCTGCGCGCCGGTGGATTCGCCCAGCACGCCGGCGATTTGCGGTTCAGAAAGTTCGCGGAACAGGCCGTCCGAACAGAGCAGGCAAATATCGTCCTCGACTAAAAGCTCCTCCGTGACGTCCACATCCACGCGCTGTTCGACGCCGAGGGCGCGCGTCAGCACGTTTTGCATTTTGCTGCGGCCGGCTTGCTCGGGCGTCAGAATACCGCGGCGGACTTGTTCGGCCACGAACGAATGATCTTCCGTGAGCTGATCGAACTGGCCTTTGCGCAGCAGGTACGCGCGGCTGTCACCTACGTGCGCGAGGCAGACGCGATCTTCCAGGCACCAGGCGGCGACGATCGTGGCACCCATGCTGCCTTTGCCTCCGAGCGCTTGCGCGGCTTCATAGATCTCCTGATTGGCCAAGCGCACGGCGCTGGCCAACCGGCTCGAGGTTTCGCTCACGCCTTCGATCTTGCCGCCGAATACCGGCAAGCTGTGGTTCGCGGCGCCATCGCGGCAATGCGTGATGGTCGTCTCGATCGCGAGACGGCTGGCGCGTTCCCCCGCCTCGAGGCCGCCCATGCCGTCGGAGAGGACGAAAAGATTCAACTCCGGCGCGAGGCCGAAACTGTCTTCGTTATTTTCGCGAACACGCCCTACGTCGCTGCGCGCGCCAAAATCCATCGCACTTCCTATCGCACAGTCAGAGCCTGTGCGCTTTCGCCGCTCTGCGGTTGCCGTGCAACGCTTATTTTGCCGGCGGCGCGTGCTGGTTGAGTTCCGGTTATTTCAGGTTGCGATTTCCCGCCAGCCTGCCCACGCTGCGCACATTGGAAAAACCTTTTTCTTCCAGGCGTTGGGTGACGGAGCTGGCTCGCTTGTTTTCGATGGGCCCACAAAATACTACGAAATATTTTTTGCCGACCCAATTTCTGATCACGGACTGGGCGGGCAAATCCATCTGAGTGATCTTCCGGATGGCGCCTTGCGCCTTGTCTTCGCGCTCGAAGCGTTGCACGAAAAGGTATGTGGAGCCGAAGGGAGCGGGGGGCAAGTCGCCCTCGGTAGAAGGATTTTTTGCCAAGGACTGATTCTTTTTTCTGGCTGGACCGGTCTCCATGCGCGGAAACACTTCCGTGGGCCGTTCAGGATTTTCGTCCGCAGGCACCGAAGATTTTGCGACTGGAGCGGGAACCGGAGTAGGAGCGGGCGTGGTTGCCGGCACGGCGGTCTGTGGCGCGGCCGGTTTTGCGTCTTCGACCACCGGCGCTGGTGCCGGCGGCGGAGGCGCAGGAATTTTGTAGGCGAAATCCGGCGGCTTGGGAGCCGGCGATGCCGCGGGGGGTTGAATGAGCTTGTATGCTTTCATCACGGCGAGGGCGTGCAAACCGCTGAGCACCGCCGCGACGAGCACCAATGTTGCGAGAATCCAGATGACGGGAGATTTACGTTTCGCGGCGGGATTAACGGCAACGCTCGCGCGCGGAAGGCCCGAGGAGATGTGGCCCGTGGTGGCAGCGGCGCGGGCCGGAACCTGCGATGACGTCATGGGCACGGGCGACTTGAGCGCGGATTCCAGGTCCGCAACGGTTTGAAAGCGGCGCTCGGGTTCTTTTTCGAGGCACTTCAGAATAATCCTCTCGGCGGAAACCGGAACGTTGGGCTCGACTTCGCGCGGCAGCGGCGGCTCTTCGCGCATCTGCTTCAGCGCGACGGCGACGGGATTATCCGCGCGGAACGCGGGCGAACCGGTGAACATTTCGTAGAGCATTAGGCCGAGCGAGTAAATGTCAGTGCGGTAATCCGCGGGCTTGCCGGCAACTTGTTCTGGCGCCATGTATGCGGGCGTGCCAACCATCGAGCCGGTGAGGCGCGTTCCAGCTTCCATCGAGCGCGCGATGCCGAAATCCATGATCTTGACGTTGCCTTGCGCGTCGATCATCACGTTCTCGGGTTTCAGATCGCGGTGGACGATGCCCTGCGCGTGCGCTTCTTTCAGGCCGGAGCAAATCTGCAGCGCCAGGTCTACGGCCTTGCGCTGCGGCAAACCGCCGAAGCGATTCAGCACCGAACGCAGACTTTCACCTTCGACGAATTCCATCGAGGTGTAAGCGATGCCGCCAAGGCGATTAAATTCGTACACGCGGCAAACATTTTTGTGCGTAATTTTCCGCGCGAAAAGGAGCTCGTTTTTGAAGCGGTCCATCATGGCCTGGTCGGAAGCGATTTCGGGCTTGAGGAGCTTCAGTGCCACGGTCTCGCCGGTTTCGCGGTCACGTGCTTTGTAGACGTTGCCCATGCTGCCGTGTCCGGCCGAGGCGAGGATTTCGTAGCGCTGGTTGAGAGCAGCGAGGGCCGTGGAGCTGAGATTCAGGCTGGCGGATGTGGGGAGCGGCGATTCCGCGGCGACTTCCGCGGCGTCCGGCACATCGCTCAGCAATACTGTGTCGCGAGGGCCGGGCGGGCGCGCAGAATCGCGCGGCGACGCCGGGCCACCGGGCTTGCTTGACTCAACCATAGGTGAACATAGGATAAGAGAGAAGCGGGTCCGGCTATACGGAACAAAACAAACGTGTAAGGTAAGAGTATCTGGTACCGGCGGACGAGGGAAACGCGAAAAGTACAGCTAATCGTTTGAGAACAGCCCCGAGGCCGGTCGCCGCGCAGCGCGATGGATTGCCTCATACTAAACACTTAGCGCATACCCCGCAGGCGTGCCGGCCTCCTCCCCGGACGACGCGGTGGAGGATTTCGCATGGATGCCCCAAAAAGCCCGCCTCCGGTCGCACCGGTGTCTGAAGTCGTCATCAATATTTCCACTCCGAGCATCATCGCGGCCATGCTGCAGGCGGCGCCGCGCACCAGCGACCTGATTTTTTCGCCGGGTCGCGCGCCGCAAGTGGAAATGAGCGGACAGCTTACCCAGCTGAAGATCAAGGGCGTGGGGATTCTTTCGTCGGAAGATACGGCGCGCATCGCGGCGGATTTGATTGGGCGCAATTCACATGCCGTGGAAAAATTGAAAGAGGAAGGCTCCTGCGATATTTCCTACAGCCTGCCCAAGATTTCACGATTCCGCGTGAATATTTTCACGCAGCGCGGCAGCTGCGCGATTGTGATGCGCGTGATTCCCAGCAACGTGCCGGATTTCAAGACGTTGCGCCTGCCGCCGCAACTGGCCGAAGCGGCGGAAGTGCGTCCGGGGATCGTGCTGGTGACGGGGCCGACGGGCAGCGGAAAATCTTCGACACTGGCGGCGTTCGTCAACAAGATCAATGAGGAGCACGCCTGCCACATCATCACAATTGAAGATCCCATCGAATTTCTGCATCCCCACAAGCGAGCAACGATTCACCAGCGCGAGCTGTATTCGGATACACCCAGCTTTCCGCTGGCGTTGCGGGCGGCGTTGCGGCAATCGCCCAAGCTGATTCTGGTGGGAGAAATGCGTGATAAGGACACGATCGAAGTGGCGCTGGAAGCGGCAGAGACCGGGCACCTGGTGCTTTCGACTTTGCACACGATTGACGCGTCTAAAACAATTGAGCGCGTGATCGGAGTCTTCCCTGTTTCCGAGCAGCACGCCGTGCGCGGGCGCCTGGCAAAAACTTTTCGGTATATTATTTCGCAGCGATTGATTCCCAAACGCGATGGCACCGGGCGCGTGGCGGCTTTCGAGATATTGAAATCGACTTTGCGTACGCGCGATTACGTGCAGAGGGGCGAAAGCGAAGGAAAATCGTTGCTGGATGCCATGCGCGACGGCGGGACTGAAGGCATGCAGTGTTTTGACGATGAGATCGAGAAATTGATTCGCGCCAATGTGCTGGATATTGATACCGGACTCGCGTTTGCGACGAACGAAGGCAATTTGCGGTTGCTGATCGCGGATATCTTGGAACCTCAGCAGGATCTGCCTTCGCCTGGCGTTTCGGCGGCGGATGCAACGCAAGCGGTGGAAACCGAAGAAACTATCGAACGATGAACGAGGCGGAGCTGGGTCGGCTGCGCGCGATAACTTTGGTGGACGTGAGGGGGCTCGAACCCCTGACCTCCTCGTTGCGAACGAGGCGCTCTCCCAACTGAGCTACACGCCCACCGATTTAACCAGTTAAAACACTTTACATCAATGCTTTAGACGCTTCAAGTTGGGACCACTTGGGACCATGATCGGTCCCATTTATCCCAATTTCGAGAGGGTGTAAAGAAAACTGTGTAAATGGTCATCACATGGGGCAGAGTCGAACAAGGAGAACCGATGACCATAAATCTGAAGCTGATTGATGAACTTCTGGCCGACTACAAGAAGCCGGAAGACATTATCGGCGAGAACGGACTGTTAAAGCAGATCACCAAGGCGATTTTGGAACGGGCACTGAAAGTGGAACTGACCGAGCATGTGGGCTACGAAAAGCATGATCCCGTCGGTCACAATAGTGGGAACTCAAGAAACGGGAGCACTACGAAGAAGCTGAAGGGCGAGTTCGGCGAGATTGACCTGGAGACACCGCGGGATCGCAACGGGAGCTTTGAGCCCGCCATTGTGAGCAAAGGGCAAACGCGCTTCAGCGGCTTTGACGACAAGATCATCTCGATGTACTCGCGAGGGATGACTACGCGAGAAATTGAAGGGCACCTGCAGGAAATCTACGGGGTGGAGGTTTCGCCGACGTTAATCTCCAACGTCACCGAAGGGGTGATGGAGGAAGTCAAGACGTGGCAGAACCGGGTACTGGATGAGGTGTACCCGATCCTGTACATGGATGCATTGCGGGTGAAGGTGCGCGATGGCGGACACATCCAAAGCCGGGCGATCCACGTGGCGATTGGAGTGAACCTAGAGGGCAAGAAGGAAATTTTGGGATTATGGGCGGCGCAGAACGAAGGGGCGAAGTTCTGGCTGCAAGTACTGACGGAGTTACAGAACCGTGGGGTGAAAGACATCTTGATTGCCTGCGTGGATGGGCTCAAGGGGTTCCCGGAGGTGATTGAATCGGTGTATCCGAAGGCTGAGGTACAGACCTGTATCGTGCACCTGGTGCGAGCCTCCCTGAACTATGTGAGCTGGAAACAACGCAAGCTGGTGGCAGCAGACTTACGAAAGATTTATCAAGCGGCCAGCGCGGCAGAAGCGGATTTGCAACTGGATGCGTTTGCGCAAAAGTGGGATGCCGTGTGCCCGATGGTGAGCCAGACCTGGCGCCGGCACTGGGAACGGATCACGCCGTTTTTTGCGTATCCGGCCGATATCCGGAAGGTGATTTACACGACCAACGCGGTGGAATCGCTGAACATGTCGCTGCGCAAGATCATCAAAATGCGGGGTTCGTTTCCGAACGATGAGGCCGCTCTGAAGTTGTTATACCTGGCGCTGCGTAACGCCGCGAAGAAATGGACGATGCCGATACCGAATTGGAATGCGGCGCTGAACCGTTTCAGTATTCTGTGGCCGGAGCGCATGCCGGCCGGAGAGCGTGTGTGAGAACCTGGACCAGAGGTCGTGCGCGGCAGAACTGCGAAGAGAGCTGTGAAAATGGCGGAGCGGTGGAAAGCCAACAGCAGGCTTTCCCCCGCTCCTTGGAAATCTCGCAAACCGAGATTCCCACATTTTCACAGCTCCGGCGGCGGTTGTTTTTACGGAACAGAGGGCTTCAAACAATAAAAACTGAAACCGTTTACACAAAAGTCTTTACACCGCCAGTTTCGAAGCCATTTCCTTCCTGAATTCCCGCGTGAAGTGACTGTACTTGCTCGTCGTTTTGAGCGAGGAATGCCCAACCCAACGTTTGATCAAATCACCGGGAACATTACCCTGCTGAAGAACGGAAACTCTTCCGTGACGGAACGCATGAGTCGTTCCGACTGGAATTCCGATCTCCTTGCAGAGTGGTTTCAGAACAAAGCGATTCACATTCCCATTGACCAGTGGCGTTCCGTTGCGACTCTCGAAGACTCGACCCGACGTTCGATCGCCAAGGTATTTCTTAACGATCGCCATCGCGCCGGCGTCTACGTCCACTTCTCGATGGCCAGCTTTACTCTTCGGGGTCACTTCCTCGTGAATGAAAGTGGACCGTCGGATGTAAACGACCAGCTCCGAGAAGTCTAGATCCTCAACGTGAAGACCAGCGATCTCTCCGAATCGCATCCCGGTTGTGAATTGCAATGCGAATAGAGCTTTGTACTGGCCCTCGGCTGCCTCGATCAATTGTTGCATCTCCTTGGGTGTGAAGTAGCGTTGTTCTGTTTCAGGAATTTCTGGCAGACGAATCATCCAGTCACGTGTCGGTTTCCCGATGATTAGTTTCAGGACCTTCCACATGTTGGCGATCGTCTTCGGTTCCAACTTACCCTGAAGCTTCAATCCTGTAATCCATTCCTGGATGGTGCCTTCGGATATTGCATCCATCGGCATTTTTCCGAAGTGCGGAATCAGGTGCTTCTTCAGGATGTAGTGGCTCGAGTTTTGAGATGACGGCTTGTGGTTGGGAAGAACATTTGCTTCCCACCACTCGGCGTGTTCGGAGAAAAGCTTCACTGGGGTGAGTGCCTTTTCGAGATAGGAATTGTCGTTCACTCCTAAATCGTTAAGCATCACGCCCAGCTTACGTCTCGCCTCCGGTTTCGTCATCTCTTCACAATGGCCGATCGCTACCGACTTACGGGCTCGTTTCGTGCTGCCCGCGAGATCGATATAATACCGGCCGTGCCACCAATTGCCCTTCTTTACTACCGTACCGCTTTGACCACCGCGTCTGCTCATGGATCGCCTTTCTCCATGACCAGACTTCGCTAAATTGCAGAGATACGATCTCTGCAAACTCGATTGTACTACTGGCATGCGCGCACTCAGCGTGCCCGACAAATTCATTTGAACTCACCTGGTTTACATCAGACGTGAAACAAAGGGACGAACTGACCCTTGTGGGTTCCGAAAAATCTGGCATTCCTGATTCCGGAAATTCTGGCACGACCCAGGATAACCGGAAGCGTTAGAAACCTCCCTAGCCCTCCGGTCGGTAGACCGGTGGGGCGGAGGGAGGAGGATGCTAGGAATGCTCAAGCGACACGAAGTCGAGATCTTGTTGAAAGCCGGTCACTCGAAGGTGGAGGTGACCCGTTTAACGGGAATTTCCCTACGTTCGGTCAACCGTATTGCGGAAGAAGCCCCTGTCGTCCATGTCGATGACGCTGCGGAACGAGAGAAGCGGCAGATCGGCAGACCCAGCAAGGTAGAGAGTTTCCGGAAATTCATCGTCGGGATCCTGGAAGAAAATCCAGATCTACCCTCTCTGGAAATCCTTCGACGGGTTCGAGAAGCAGGCTACCCGGGAGGCAAGACGGCGCTGTATGCTTTGGTGAGCTCCCTGCGCCCTAGAGGAATCAAACCGCTGGTCCGCTTCGAAGGTCTTCCTGGGGAATTTAGTCAGCATGACTTTGGACAAGTCGACGTCGAGTTCCGTAGCGGAGCGATTCGTCGCATCCACTTCTTTGCCTCTCGACTGAAGTACTCCCGATACCTTTGCGTCAGTGTGGTGCAGGACGAAACCGTAGAGAGCTTGGTCCGTAATCTGGCCGAGCATCTGGACCGCTGGGGTGGGGTTCCGCTGCTGTGCGTGTTCGACCGGCCCAAGACCGTAGCCTTGAAGTGGCAGAGGAATGGTGAGGTTACGGAATGGAATCCGGTCTTCGCTTACGCCATGCTCGAGATGGGCATCGGGGTGGAGTTGTGCTGGCCTTATCGGCCTCAGGAAAAAGGAACCGTCGAGAACCTGGTAGGTTTCGTGAAATCTTCTTTTTTCAAAGTACGACGCTTTCAAGATGAAGAAGACCTCCAGCAGCAACTGAGCGCATGGCATCGCGAAGTGAATCAGGAGCGTCCGTGCCGAGCCACCGGAGTGTTCCCGGCAATACGTCTGACCGAGGAGCGTGCGCGGCTTCGTCCGTTGAAAGTGCGGCCGGAAGATCTGGCTCTGCGGATCCCTGTCTATGTCGGTC
Organism: uncultured Acidobacteriota bacterium; assembly: GCA_963804625.1. Taxonomy (GTDB): domain Bacteria; phylum Acidobacteriota; class Terriglobia; order Acidiferrales; family UBA7541; genus Palsa-295. The sequence continues at coordinate 206,651 of CAWDRJ010000006.1, forward strand.
CTACAGGAACCGTTTTGCACGACGGACATCCCTACTCGATGCCTCCGGAAGCGATCAGCATGCCAGCGACGTTGTATCTGTACGCCGATCGGGTGCGCATCGCAGCGGGCCGATACGAAGCGATTCATCCGCGGAAATTCACTCCCCACGAGGGTTCCACGCTCTCTGCTCATCGCGCCGCGCTGGTGGCAGCGGTGTCCGGCAAGCGAGGCAAGCGCTATCTGAAACGTCAGCAACTGTTGGAACTGGGAGAGTCTGCTTTCCTCTACCTCACAGAGATCGTCCACCGCCGACCGCGGCAGTGGTACTACGACGTAGATCGACTGCACGACCTCTTGCAGAGCCACGGTCAGGAAGCTCTCCGCCGAGCGATGGAGGGAGGAATCAAAGAACAGGAGTTCAGCGCCGCTTATGTCGAGCGCTTCTTGCAGCGCTCGCTCATCTTCCAGGAGGTGATGCCATGAAGAAGAGAATACGGACCTTCGATCCGCCCGATGTACCGATGGCCACAAAGAATGACTCCAGCAATCCGCAGAGTCTGGGACTCTCCGAGGGTCAGTTCGAGGCGCACTTCCGGCGTCTCAACCTGGCGCACATGCGTCGGATCTACAGGGAAGTTGCCGCTCGGGCGGAGAAAGAAAGTTGGTCGTATCGGGACTTCCTGGCTCTGCTGCTGGCCGAAGAAGTAGCACGACGGAAGCAAACGCGGCTGCAGCGCTGCACTCGCAATGCTCATTTTCCTTTCTTCAAGACCATCGAGGAGTTCGACTTCACCTTGCAGTCCACTCTCCGAGAATCGGTGATCGGCTCCTACCTCGGGCTGGATTTCGTCACCGAGGGGCGGTCTCTGATCCTGCATGGCAAGACGGGCCGTGGCAAAACTCATCTGGCAGTGGCCATCGGGTACCGCGCCATTCAAAACGGCTTCGAGACACTTTTCACGACGGCCGCGGAACTCATCGAAGATCTTTCCAATGCCAGCAAGAAGGGACACCTCCAGGAGTCTTTGGAAACCTACACCCACCCGCATATCCTGGTGATCGATGAAGTCGGCTATCTGACGTATGGACCCGAGGCCGCCAACGTCCTGTTCCATGTGGTGAACGATCGGCATCTGAGAAAGCGACCGATGATCTTCACCACGAACAAGCCACTGACGGAATGGGGGAAGGTATTACACGACGAAGATATGGCGGCAGCTATCCTGGATCGAGTCCTCGAACGCGGACGCTTCATCCACCTCGACGGACCCTCCGGGAGAACGCGTCATCTCAACCTCGAAGAGATCTTGCCGGCAGGTACAGACCGTGCCAGAATTTCCGGAATCGGCGCGCCAGAATTTCCGGAACCCACAACCCTGGCGGTTGAAACAAGTGAAGCTAAAAATGGGGGGGTCTTAAGAAGGGTATTTACCCCTCTATTCTCGTTAGTATAGTCATCACACAGCCCTAAATCACGCATGTTGTTGATTCTAAAGCTACCTATTCCGGGAACTGCATGTTCTGGAGGCCTTACACCGGGAGGTTAATTAGGGGTTCTTACCCCTCTATTTTGACTAGTTATAGGAGAACAGTAGTGTCCCAGCGTTACGTGAACAAAATCAATTGGTTATCGGAAACGCGTTGAATTTAGTAGTCATCGTTTGGGCAAGTAGTTGATCCAATGGGATTTTCTCGAACATGGTCAGGCTGAGGATCTGTAGGATTTCATACAGGCTGGCCGAGAGATGCAGTCGCTTCTTGACGATGGCGACCAGAACGTAGGCGGAAACGGCTATCCAGATTTGTGACCTGACCGCGTTTTCCGAAGTTCCGAAGAATGCTTTGATTCGCAGATGCTGCTTGATCCATTTGAAGAAGAGCTCCACTTGCCAGCGGCAGCGGTATAGTTCGGTGATCGTAAATGCTGGCAAGACAAAATTGTTGGTCAGAAAAATGAGGGTCTTGGCGGTTTCAGGATCCTTGAAGCGGATGCGCCGCAACGGTGCCTCGAAACCTTGATGCGAGTAGAAGCCAGTAAGGACGACACTCTGGTCGCAGATCAGCCCGGTCTCGCGATCGACCGGATGCGAGTAGCGCCGTTGGACTTTGAGGTTCGACTTGCCCCGGGTCACGAAGAAGCTGCCGGCCTCGTGGAAGCGATAGAGGCGCTCGAAGTCGAGGAAGCCACGATCCATGATGTAGAAAGCGCCCGGCTCGGGCAGCAGTTGGTCGAGGATGTTGACCTCGTGCACCTTACCATCACTAATGTGAATGAAAGTGGGGATGTTGCCGCGCAGATCGAGCAGCGTATGCAGCTTGATGGCTGCCTTGGCCGTGCGGAATACCGCCCACGGAAATACCGACAGACACAGATCGATAGTTGTGGTGTCGAGCGCGTAGACGGTTTCTTGCAGATCGACGCCGAAGGACTCCTGCGCATACAACGGCCGGGCGATGCCGATCAGGCTCTGGGCAAAATCGGCATAGATGCGCCAGTCGCGCACCGCGTTGGCATTGGCCAGCGTATTACGAGCCACCGCCGAACGGATCCCGAGATGATAGAGCTTGGAACTTTGCGCGCGCAGGCATACTTCAATGTCCCGAAGACTCTCCCGAAAGGTCAACTGAGCGAAGGCCATGCACAGGAATTGATCCAGACACGAGAAGGACTTCACTTTGAACGTGCCCCGATAGCGGGTGACGCAATGGCGAAAGGTGGTCAACGGAAGATGTTGCATCAGCTGCGCAAACACCAGCTTGCCTCGGTTCATCGATGCCCCCACGAAGTTATGCTTCGCAGGGTGGCAGAATCAGCATTCGCAGTTCAAATCGAGACCAAGAGAATCTGCCGGTTATGCGTTTCTCATCAATAATTTACGGAAGGCAAAGGCCGAAACGTTGGGACACTACTGATAGGAGAATTGGTCCACCAACACTGGTGTGAATGAAAATAGTGGTAGGTCAGGTATACCTATTCAATGCAAAGACTTACAGCCATTTCTGATCCAGTTATTTCTTCACTACACAAGCGCTGGAAGAAATGACCGTGCTCATATTCGTCAATGTTTATGCGGGTCGCAGCGCGCTACATCGAAAACAACCAATAAAACATTGGCTATTTCGCATTTCATACACAGAGAGTGCCGAGGATGGCAGCACCTGCTGAATTGAGGACGCCCAACTGGCACCGCGCGAAAATCGCTCAACAAAAGAGTGTGCATGGAAGGATGGCGACAGAGGCGGCCCGGCTCGACAAGGAACCACAGGAAGGAAGAAGAAAAACCGACTTGACTCTAACCGGCCTTCGCATGGAAGGACTTAGCCTCTCTGCGAGAAATTCTCAGCGAGAGAGAGCGTGCCAAAGTCCAGCCGGGCCAAGATCGTCACGGCAATGCTCAAGGCCACCGCGCTACAATCAAATCCTCACCGGCCTCAAGCTTTCGCAGGGAAAACCAGTGCGAGATGCCGGAGGAGAGATGACGCAAGAATGTCATTGGCGGACGCGACACATGTAATACGGCCGCCCTGTTGCCACTGTCGGGGCGTCCGAGGATAGTGGAGTAGAGATTCCTGCTCGTAGAGATCGGGATCAAGAGCGGGGAGCTTGGGGATGCGATTAAAAAAGGCATGTTTGTCCGCCCTATCCATCTTGTGCATCCCTGCCTTAATTGTAGCTGGACCGGGCCGAGGAGAGATCACCGGAGAAGTGACCTTTACGGGAACCGCTGCAAAACCTCAGGTCATTAACATGTCCAAGTTCCCTGATTGCGTAAAATTGAATCCCAAACCACGCATGACTGAAGATGTGGTCACGGGTCCGGGCAATGCGCTCCAGAACGTGGTCGTGTACGTCTCGGGCGGCGCGGCTGGCACTTCTTCACGGCCTCCAGTGCCGGCAATCTTTGACCAGAAGGATTGTCATTTCAGCACGCACGTACTCGCCTTTCAAGCGGGTCAGGAGTTGCAGATGTCCAACCACGACCCGCTGGCGCACAATATTCACCCTATGCCGCACATTAACCGAGAGTGGAACCAGATACTACTACCCGGAACTCCACCCTCTTCTTACACCTTGGATAGCCCAGAGTTCATCCCGGTAAAATGCAACATTCACCCTTGGATGCGAGGCTATTTTGTTGTTCTGCAGACTAACTATTTTGCGGTCACAGGAGAAGATGGTCGATTCAGACTACCTGAACTTCCGCCGGGGAAATATACCGTTACTGCCTGGCATGAGGTCTTCGGCACGCGAAGCAAGGAAATCACTGCAGGTGATGGCCAGCAAATATCGGTGGACTTTGCCTTTCACGCAAAACCCCAATAACAAAGCTCCATAAAATTGTTGGCCCTTGCCATTTTCAGTCTACTGGTGTCTAGGCGCGAAAGGGAAAATCCTTCTGCTGTTGGCTTCGATTGGCTACATCTTGCCTGCCCCCTTAACTTGCTACAGGGAGTCTTATCGTCTACCTCGGGAGGGTGCGGATCGTTCTGGCTTAAATGATTGCCACTCGCGGATTTGTTCGGACACCTCATTTTTCTCACGCTCGTCTGTCGCATTTTCCCAGCGACGCCGAAGCTCTTCGAGTCGGGCATCCACGAATCCAGCTCGTCCAGAATTGCGTTCTGGTTTGTCGCGGTTACCGTATTCCATGTTCAGATTGCTCCTCTTTTGATTTGAGAATACCTCTACTGATCCTACAGATGTCATAACTGGTGTTCGCCCGCTCGATTGTACTCTGTTGCGCCCCTTAGATCGCAGTAGAGCCAAAGTCTCTTTTTTTCGTGCCCCTACCCGAATGCCTGCTTTGCCAGTACAGTGTCCTGAGGACCTACGTTGCATGGGCTGGCGCGAGTACCATGAATTGACGAAGCATAGTGTCGAATCGCTGCGGCGAACTCAGCACTATCTTGATTGGGCCAATATGCCCGATCCATTTCGGCATTATGAAGGCGTCCCCGTCCTGGATTTGCCGGCCGATCCGCCAGCTCCACAGATTTCAGCTCTCGAAGTACTCGAGGGCAAAACAGGAAAGACTCTGGCCCGGGATGGTGCGGAATTTCTTTCGCAGTTGATGTTCTATTCCGCCTCAATTAGCGCGTCCAAGCGAGTCCCGTCCACTGGAGCAATCTACGCTCTGCGCGTCAATCCTTCTTCCGGCAATCTCCATCCGACCGAATTTCACTTCTGCTCGCAAGGATTAGCCGGCTGGCCCGATGGCCTCTATCATTATCGCCCCTCATCCCACACGGCAGAACAACGCGCCATCGGAGATTTTGACAGGAAAATTGTCGATATCTCCGCCCCGCTCATTTTCGTTCTGACCAGCATTGCCTGGCGCGAAGCCTGGAAATACCGAGACCGGGCCTATCGGTATTGCTTGCACGACGTCGGACATGCCTGGCAGGCGCTCACCCTTGCTGCTCGATCAATCGGATGCCAAAGCTTTGCGTTTGGCCATTTCTCAGATGACCGAGTCGCGGATCGCTGTCTCCTGCATGAGGATGAGTGGCCTATGCTAATCGTCGGACTTCACGGCCCATCCATTCCCGTGAGGATGCTGGATCCCGTCGAGACGATTTTGTTTAGAGGTCAGCCCAACCGGTTGTCAGAGAAGCAAGAACTTTATCCACTGATTGAACGAATCCACGTTGCTACGAAGCTCAGCACCCAAGCCACCATCCCCTTTCTTTGCCAGTCAAAGACACTCGGGCGAGGGGGAATCCGCTTGCCGCCTCGTGTTTCCACAAGCCATAGTTTCGGCGACGTCGTTCGTGCCCGGCGTTCGGCTCTTGACTTCAGGGGTGGGGGCGAGTTGATCTCCTTCTCGCAACTTGCGACTGTTCTCTCCACCGCACAAGAGCGCCTCTTCGCCGATTTCGCCACAGCTCGTTTCGTCCACCTCTATCTTTACGTCCACCGCGTCGAAGGCTTGACGCCGGGTGTTTACCGCTACTGGCCGGAGCGGGCAGAGTTGGAGAAAATCAAGGAAGGGGACCAACGCCTAGTAGCGGCCGCTCTCAGTTTGGGACAAGACCTGGCTGGTAACGCTTGTGTGGCATTCTCGATGATCGGCGATTTTGAGAGTGCTGCCCGCATTTACGGCGATCGTGGATATCGATACGTGCATTTCGAGGCGGGTGCTATTGGTCAGCGAATGTATCTTGCTTCCGAGGCGCTGGGTCTGCGAGCAACGGGCATCGGAGCGTTTTTTGATGACCGAGTGAACCGATATCTGGACCTGTCCCCTGAACTAGGACAAGTCGTCTACCATTTCGCAATAGGTTACCCCGTTCCTGATCCGCGGCTGGAGGCTTGAAAACTCATGGTCGGCATCCTGGTCCCCGGAAACAACCACTTCATTCTGCGGTTACGTAGAGCATTACAACAACGTTCGTCTGAACAGCGCCATCGGTTACATCACGCCAAAGGACATGCTCGCCGGGCATCAGGAGGAGATTCAGGTAGACGGCGTTTGGAAATTGCAGGTGGCGCGGGAACAGCGGAAGAATCGCCATCAGTGGCCCGCGTGACCGAGAGCCGGATTACTACCGACGATCCGTCCCGAATGTTGGCCGTCGTCGACTGCGACTAGATGAGCCAGTTTGCCGTCAGTTTCGTTGCCGATATTTTCCCAAAAGCATCTCGGGCAGGCACCAGAGGGCGAAGGCGCCGATCAGGGTCACTAGGCCGAGCAGGTTCCAACCTCTCCCCCCGAGATGCAGAATGCCGAGACCGTACGACAATGCGATGAGGGCCATCAGGAGGAAGAAGGGTCCGGTGAGGTAACAGTGCACGCGCCCACAGCGGAGCGCGTTCACAGTACACGCCACTCCCATTGTGGCGAGCGCGACAGTCCAGACGACTGTTCTCCAACCGCTGCTGATGGCAGGAACCCCGGCTACGACAATCGCAATAGCCGGAAGCCAATACAGGAGGACAACACGCCACCGGCTTGAAAGGATGTCACGCGATTTGCAGGTTGTGGCGTTAGACCGCACACTGCTCCTTCGGTTTCAAGGGTATTCTAAAATCTGGACTGCAGTCCAGAGTCAAGCGAAATTGCGGTCGAATGACGGGCAACCCTTGTAATCCGGTAAGGCAAGGGTTGCCGACGACCCGCCAAATGAGACTTGCTATACTGCACGACCATCCGGAGGCTGCAACCCGATGAATGAGCCACAACCAGATCACATTCTGCAAGTGGGCCTAGGTTTCTGGGCGTCAAAAGCGCTGTTGAGTGCTGTGGAAATGGAACTGTTCACGGAACTGGCCAAACATCCCGAGGATCTGGAAACCCTGCAGGGACGGTTAGGCCTCCATCCGCGGTCGGCCCGCGATTTTTTCGATGCGCTCGTGGCCCTGAAGTTTCTCGAACGCCGTGATGGTAGGTACTACAACACGCCGTCTACAGATTTCTTCCTCGACAAACGCAAGCCGTCCTACATCGGCGGCGTTCTCGAGATGGCCAACCACCGGCTGTATCCGTTTTGGGGACGCCTTACGACAGCGTTGCGAACTGGGCTCCAGCAAAACGAAGGACGGTGGCCCCGACCATTTCGCGACTCTTTAGGCTGACCCGGAGCGTTTGAAACAGTTCCTCCGGGCCATGACCGGCGTGAGCCATGGAAGTAACATGGCAATCGCCCGCAAGTTTCCCTGGAGCAAGTATCGGACTGCCGTGGATATCGGGACCGCCCAGGGCGACCTGATCACTCAGGTAGCGCTGGCCAATCCGCATATTGAGGGAACCGGATTTGATCTACCGGAGGTGGAGCCTATCTTCGAAGATTATGTGGCAGCCAACGGACTTTCGAGTCGTGTGAAATTTTCGCCCGGCAGTTTCTTGAATCAGCCCTTGCCGAAAGCCAACGTCGTGATGATGGGCCACATTCTGCACGACTGGAACCTGGAAGAAAAGCGCATGCTGGTCCGCAAAGCCTATGAAGCGCTGCCGGAGGGCGGCGCCTACGTCGTCTACGAAAGCATTATCGACGATGATCGCTCGACGAACGCATTTGGCCTACTGATGAGCCTGAATATGCTCATCGAAAGCCCTGGCGGGTTTGACTATACCGGGGCTGACTGCGCTGGGTGGATGAAAGAAGTGGGATTCCGCGAAACCCGAGTTGAGCATCTGATCGGCCCCGATTCGATGGTCATCGGTGTCAAGTAGCGAACCTTCCGGCGTGCGCCTGTCCTGTGCGGATGACGGAAACTGGCTTGCTACGAGGAATCCCTCTATTTGGAGTTTGCGGACCCACGAATTCCCGGACAGAAAAAGACCCAAGAATGGACCCAAGCCTGGAATCAACGATGAATCTAGGACCCTTAACACCTGCACAACTATAGGCGGAGCTCTGCGGTGTTGCTGCCTCTGCTTGCGGTGCCAATGTAGGCACCGATGAAATCCAACTGATGCCTGACTGCAGAAGACAGCTTCGCGGCGTGTCAAAGCAGATTTACTGCGCCCCGGAGGGACTACCAGACTCAGGTCAATTTCGATAGGACACACCCGGTCCGACCACGCGAATCCAATGATCCGTGAAGGTCGCGTGGAATCCGGGCGGCTCATATTTTGGCATATGGCAAGTCACGCATTTCGTCTGAGCGACAGGACACGCGGCTCCCGGATGATCGGACGTCTCCTGGGCATCCCACAAAATGTGGCAACGAAGACAAACGGGATCATACGACGCCGGATCGGTCACGAGTGGCTTGTGAGGGTCGTGGCAGGCGATGCAGGTAATTCGTGCATCTCCCTTCATCCAGCATCGGCTGCTCTCAAGGCGGTACGGTGCAAAGCGGATGTTCAAAACTCCGAGCGCTACGCCCCTGCTATTAACTACATCTTGCCAAGTGCGATGGCAGGCGCCGCAAAAATCGACAGACTCCACCGGATCGAGCTGTCCAGGATCGAGGATTTGTGCGACGGTTGTTTCTTCCGTGGCCAAATTCATCGCAATTACATGCTTGGCGCCCGGTCCATGGCAAGCTTCGCAAGTAACGCCGGGCATTGCATCGTGAGGATCGAAACGATTGTTCACGGTTGAAGCCGTCGTGTGGCATCCGAAACAGCGCCGCGCTTCATCTGCATCCATCTGCCGTCCCGCCGCATCCTGGAGGGTCGTTGGAATGGAGCTGTTCTGCCCTGGAGTGATGCCGAGTGCCTGCAATGAAGTGAAGAAACTAAGGTGCGCTTCGTAGAAACTGCCGTTCTCCTCATACACGTAGGTCTGGCCTATGGCTCCCTTCCCAAAAGCCCAGATTAATTTCTGCGAGAGGGCCGAGGCGCCATCAGTGACCGATAGCAGGCTCCCCGAGCTGTTGGTCGAAATCTGATAGCTGAATGGACCCAACTGAAAGTGTAGACGATCGTGTTGACGGAGGCTCCCAGAGACCCCGGTGGGCGCCGCAGCATGGGCCATGCCCGTCGTGAGGTAGGTTGCTGTTATGGAAATGTGGCATTTGGCGCATGTTTTATCGCCAGCATAGTGCTCTCTCGCTGGTTCGCCTTTCGTCGGCCACCACCCGGAGTTTTTCAGCCGAACTGCTGTGGGAAGTGAGACGCCGGTCGAACCCGTTTGTGACACACTACTCGCGCAAATAGACGCGCAGATCGTAAAAGTAAGTGCGATCTTGGCGACATTATTGGTCCAACTGAAGAGCCCGGGGTATCGGGACACGCCCATGATGCTGGCGCGATACTAGCCAGTCGTTCGAAATCAGTCAATTATTTTCAGCCCCGGTATTTTAGCTCGCCGTTGCTGTTCCCATAGCTGTCGGCGCTCCTCTAAGTCTCGGACATTCCTCGATGTCGGTTTAGGGGCCGCGAATTGAGCGCCGGAAATCTCATCTCTTTGTATAATCGGCAACGTTTTAAAAACAAGGAGACATCATGAGACCCCATGCTCGGCTGCTCCTATGCTTAAGCGCAATTTCGATGGCCGTCGTTCTTATGTGTGCTGCAGAGCGACTGAAGGCCCAAGCCGAAGCAGCGAAAAGCAGGACCGAAGAGACGCAGACCGCGGAGCAGAAATTCAAGAACATCCAGGTGCTCAAAGGAATTCCCGCAGATCAATTGATCCCTTCGATGCAATTCATTTCTGCGTCGCTGGGCGTTGAATGCGAGTTTTGCCACGTGCAGCATGCCATGGACAAGGACGACAAAAAACCCAAGCTCACGGCACGGAAGATGATAACCATGATGATGCAAATCGACGCAGATAACTTTAAGAATGAACGTGAAGTCACCTGCTACACCTGCCATCGTGGATCGGTCCATCCGGTGGGGACGCCTATTCTGTCGGCAGAAAACACCCCCGCCCTGCATGCGCCTGAAGAGGAAGCGGCAGCTGCGACTGTATTGCCATCTGCGCAGGCAATTCTCGACAAATATCTTGCAGCGGTGGGCGGAGCTACCGCCCTACAGAAAATCAAGACTCGGGTTCAAACAGGAAATATTGAAGTGGCTGACAAGAAGTATCCAATCGAGATTTATTCGCTGGCTCCCGATAAACGCGTCTCGATTTCCCATCTGCCTTCGGGGCCCGGTGTAACAGCTTTCAACGGCGAAGCTGGTTGGCTAAGCACGCCGAATGGAATTCGTCGGATGAGTTCGGCGGAACAGCAAGCCGCTCGAATCGATGCGGAGTTGTACTTTCCCTTGCAGCTGCCGCAGATGTATCAGGAATTTGAAGTGGGTCCAGGCGAGGTAATCGATGGGAAGGCGACCTATCTCGTTTCAGCAAAAGGAAACGACACACCGAGCTTGCGTCTGTACTTTGAACAGGAAAGTGGCTTGCTCGTACGATTGATTCGCTTCGCGGAAACTCCCCTTGGCCGAAATCCTACTGAGATTGATTATGCAGATTTCCGTGTTGCCGACGGAGTGAAACTTTCATACCGGTGGACGCTGGCCCGGCCGAACGGCAGGTTCACAATCGAGATCCACGCAGTGAAGCAAAACGTTCCCCTCGATGAAGGACGATTTGTCACACCCAGCATCCAAGAGGAGCACTAGAGGACCTTTTGTGAAAGGACAATCGCGGCGGCAGTCCCGGTACGGTCAAGTCATCGGCAACAGTCAGCGGAACGCGGTCAACCGGCTGGCGAAGCGGCTTACAGGGTAAAGCCAGGAGCGCGCCGCGAAGCTTCAGGGGTGGCGCTAACCCTTCAGAAAGCGAAAAGGCCCGTCGTTGAAAAGCGGGCCTCTCGTTTCCCAGTGTCTGCTCGTGCTACGTGCCTCCATCCCGAAACTTTCTCGCCTCCTTATTCCACGACCGATTGAAAACCATCTTGCGCTCCATGAACCACAGCCGCACTCTGAGGATGCTGTTCGTAAACGGCCACAGACGGATCACGTTACTCGCCTCCCTTCCGCTTTATTAGCCAGAACTGATATTCCCTGAATGCTGTGGAGGCGCGCAGCAGTTTTCGCAAGAAGCTCTTGCGGGCTGATACGACCTCGCCAGTCGAAGCTAGGAGCGTGTCCGAGATTTAGCATTTTATAGCGTCGGGCCGGGCTTTTTTGATTCGTGTGGCTATTGGAATCCGGTGGATCAGGTTTCGTGAATCACTTGTCTTCCCAAATCTCTCCCGGGAACCGCATTTCTGTCGCTGACCTCGGAGAGTTCTGTGCTTATCCACTGCAGATGATCTTGTGAAACTTCAGAAGATTGTGTGTAATGCAGATCAGAGCCCACTCGCCTCGTACTTTTTCGATCCCACGTAAGAGAAACTGACGGAACCCGCGTGCCTGTTTGATCTGCCCGAAGACGGGCTCCACGATCCATTTCCGGTGTTTGCATAAGCCGCCGCCCCCACCTTGGTTTCGGCTTTTGCGTTCCATGCGCTCGATCCGGCTGGCTTCTCTCGGTAACGGCCCTGGCTTGCAGGGCTCTCTCCGTTGACGGTGCTTCTGCTTTTCGTCGCCACGAATCCTTCCATTCTTTTCCTTAGCCAGGTACTGCAGATTTTCATCCGAGCAATACCCGTTGTCCGCCAGAACTTCTTCCGGTTTCTGTCCCGACTGTTCTTCGATCGCCTCCTTCCACCAACGGCACCATCTGTTGTTTGTCGTTGGCCGCTTGCGTCACCCTCTGCCCGACGATCAGCTGAAATACGGGCTCGACCGCGATCTGCGTGTTCCCGGTCTGATCCATCCGACCCCTTCAGCATCCGCGACTCGGGATCGGTAAAGTTGTATTGCGCCTTCTTATTGTCGGCTGGGCTTCCTCCGGATCCTTCCCCTTGCTCTTGGCTTGCTCCCGTGCGCGCTCTTCCAGCGCTCGCTTGGCTTCCCGGATCCGTGCCATCCGCGTTTCCCGCCGCTGCAACTCTTCGGGGGTTTGGTGCCGCCGCCGATCCTGCCCGTATCGGCTATCCTCTTCTTGGTCCGCCGTCTCGGCTTGGTTCAGCAACTTCCGAACTTCCTCCCGCAATCGCTGCTCGGTTTCCTTCATCCGCCCGTAACTCATGGCTTTGTGCTTGCTCGCGTTGCCCTTCACCTTGCTCCCGTCCAGTGCCACCCGACCCAACTTCATCATCCCAGTCTCTAACGTCAGCCGTAACATCTGCTGGAACAGTTCTTCCAACGCCTTCAAATGCAGCTTCCGAAAATCCGAGATGGTGCGGAAGTCCGGCACTTTTGCCATTCCCCGCTGCCAATACTCGAAAAGCGACATCCTCCACCGACCGCTTTTGGATCCTCCGCGACGAAAAGACCCCCACGCAATAGCCGTAGACCAAGATACTGGTCATCATGCGCGGGTGATATGGCGGCTGGCCCAGTTTCTCCTTCTTCATACACTCTCTCGATCGCCGAAAGGTCCAGTTGGTCCACCACGTCGGATATGAAATACGCCAGGTGGTCATCTGGCAACCACTCACGAAGGCTCGCGGGTAACAGCAAATTCTGTTCTGGAAGGTAGGTGCGGAATGTTTTTGCCATGCTCGAAAAACTGGCACACCCTTTGGCTCATTTGTTCAAGCAAATTCAGCGCAACCCAGGGCAATTCTTCCAGACACACTCCTAGGGTAACTTTAGGCACGCTACTTCCCCTCCGACCGAGGTAAGCAAGTCCAGTGAGAATATCTGTGGAAGGCTGTCGTTATCGACGACAGCTTCCCGCAGATAATGGATGCGGACCTTCACTGGTCCTTCCTATTCACATACTCGAACAGCACTCGGGCATGACAACCTTCCGGCTTGGTGACCTCCACGCCATCAACATCTTCCGGTTGCAGGCACCAGCACAGCAGGTTCTTGCCCCGCAGTTGTTTTATCGCCCGTTCCTTCCACGCGACAGCTTTCGGCTCGGGCGAGTTCCACAGCGCATCCAGCTTTTGCCGATATTCATCTGGGGTTTTCGCAATGGGGTTCTGCTTATGCCCTCCCCATTTGCGCGGCGCGTAGCTGTTGCCATACCGCGAACCCGATCGAACGTCTTGCTCGTGACACTTGCAACAAGGCCAAGACCCCGCGCAGCCGACGTAAATGGCGTCCTTCGGATGCCTGCGTTTCAGCGAATACACGCGGGGTCCGTTCACTCCTGGCGCTATTCCTTTGTGGATTTCATCAGCCGAAAGTTTGCGAAGGGCCCCGCTCGGAATCGTGGCAGTCCCTCGATTCTCGCGCTCGACATCCGCGATGTCTTCCTCACGGATGTTTTTCGCGTTGATCGAGACGCGAAGCCCGAAAGAGTGTTTACCTTGCTTTTTGTCCTCTTTCGTCGTTCTATCCCCTCCGACATCCTGTGTCCCAAGCACGGCATGTTCATGCGTCCGGTTATATTCGTCGGGCAGAACAATTACCGAACCGTGTTCAGGATGAAGCGATGTCCATTTCTTCGGCGTGGTTTCGCAGGTGGAGCACGTAGCTCTGGCCTTCACCTTTTTCTTGCAGTCCGAGCAAAGGGTCTTGCCCGATGCATGACAACTTTCGTTGCACTCGTCACAAATGCGGTGCTTCTCGCAGACTCTTCGAATGCCGAATGTGCGAACTTCCCCAAGCGACATAATGTAGACCGTAGCGTCTCGGCAACGGTCCTCGTTGTGCTGGTGCCAGTTGATGTGATCGCCTTCGTTTTCGTAGGCGATAAAACTTAAATAATTTATCGGTTTTCCGCCATTCAGCTTCGTCAGCTTGGCAGCGAGTTTCCGAACGACGACGGGAGCCTGGGAGATGTCCTTGGATTTTGGATTCACGACACCGTCTCTCAAGCCTCGTGTGTTCGCTGAAATCGAATACGAACCGAGACCGATAATTCGCTTCATTACAGGCTTAACGTTGGTGCTCTGGCAGACGGGACATTTTGGAGTGTCGCTCAGGAATTGCCGCGATACGCCTTTGCCTTTCGGATGTGCGTCTCCCTTGCAAACCCACTTTGGACGCTTGTCGTAATCACCTTTTACCTGCTCCCGATTACGAGGCAAGTTCTGCGCGTGTTCCCACAACTCGGCCAAGTCGGCCTCTGTCCAGGGTTCATCGCAGAAATCTTCACGCTTAATATATTTGCACACTGCGGTCATGCGTACTCCTCCCTTGGTGTATTACGAATTTGCTTCGACTCGGAGAGGCAGTGCCTCCAGGTGGGCGTCCTCCACCTCGGCTGGATGGCCGTCACTGAGGCAACTACTGGAGCCTCCAAGGGGATTCAATGAGGGCGGATCTGAAACGACATCCGCATCAGCGAGGTTCTCGCACGAGGTTACTACAGAGCTAGTATACTACATTTATGGTTGTTCGCAAAGGCATCCTGTCGGTGAGTGTCGGCGGGTATGGTTTGTCACTGTTGTAGCGGGAGCGAAGGAAACACGAATGAAGCAGAAGGCCTTTGGACGTCTCATTTTCTATGTTACGCTAGACAAGTGCGCGGCGGAGCGAAGTTCGGCAGAAATCGAAGCGACCTCGATTTGAAGACCTCGATTATTGAAGGCGCGACAGCGCGCTGCTGATGATTTATAAATGAAGAAGTCGAGCGTAGAAAGCCCCAGGGTGTGTTTATAAGGACCATACCCGCCAGATTCATTCCGAAATACCACAAGAAACCCCGATTAAATAACGGCCTACCAGCCACCCCTCCCCCCATTTCCGCTCACCCCCCTCCCCTTTTTACAATAAAAAGCGCAATACGAAGCCCGTAGACGCACGCAATTAAACCGGCCTGAACCTACGGCACCCTGTGAGCCACAAGCAAATCCTGCTCTCGTTTGAAGAAACCGACTTCCAAATCGAGACCCTACCAGCCAACGAGAAACACCATCCTCATCGGCAATCCACTTGGGCTAACCGCCCCTCGTGTTCGGATTGCCTCCGTTAATTAAGGACTTACGAGTCAGGTAGGCTAATAGCAGTTCGTCGCCGCTTGGTTGATGGCTCGGCAGAGCACTATTTCACGGCAGCGGGAGCTGGCGGGAAATACTTAGCGAGAGATATATGAACGGCGCCGACTTTGTTCGTCGCAGGATCGCGGGCAATGAAGAGCACTTCGGTGGATTTCGGATCCACCGTCAGGGCTTTTGAATAGCCAATGCCGCCCGCGAGAAATTCGCGGTATCGCTCGTTCGTAACATTCAGTGTGAAGTTATCCTCAAGGCCGCTCAAGACGGTGCCGGCGGCATCGCGTTGGACGAGGAACGAATCGATCCCCGCCGTCATTTTTTCGTCTTTGGGCTCGAATTTCAAGGTGTGAGCATCGAGTTTGACCCGCAACTCCAACCGGCGAACGCCGGTTACATCGGAGGAGCTTGCCCGGACCACGAGGCCGATTTCCGCGGGATCAATCGTGCTGTAGAAGGCAAAACGCACGGCATCCTTCCGAGCCTCCTGAGTGATCTGCGCCTCGGGCAGCGCGAAGTAACCTTTGCGAGTTCGCACGACGACGCCCTGGCGCTTCACTTTGATTTCGACCGTGTGAAAGGAGCCGTCCCACTTTGCGTCTTGCGGGTAGTAGCCTATTTCATAGGTCAGTAGCGAATCATCGACGGCATCGTGCACCGCATTGAAGATATCATTGCTGTCGTAGAAGGCACGGCCGCCCGTGCGTTCCGCAAGCGTTTTCATCGTATCGATGTTCGAATGGTCAGGATTTTGGATTGAGCTCTTGGGACCGCTGCTCGGTCCAGATGGAACGGGCGGCCGCGATCTTCCGCTTCCCGCAGCAGGGTTTCCCACGCCTCCGCCCGGAGTGTTCGGCCCCTTCATGTTCGGGGTCGACATCGCCGCCGAGCTTTTGCCTGTCCCCATGTTGGGTGCCATGAGCCCGCGGGCGTCAACAGGATAGACAGCAATATTCGCGTCATTCAAAGCGCGGGCGGCTTTCTCAACATCACTCGCAAATAGGATCTGTTCGCTTGTCGGATCCTTTACGCTTTTGAGTATGGCATCTGCGTTGTTGTAGCCAATGCTGATAGGAAAGCTGCCGGAAACCCAAACGAGATTTTTCCTCCCGGGCAGCGGACTGGTGTGGGCGGCAATCTGCGTCAAGGCATCTACGGTCATATTGACGCGCTGCGTGATGTAGTAGTCGGTTTGCCAGTGCATGGCAGCAGCCAAAAGGTCTTCTATACCTGAGCCGCCGAACGCAGCTTGCGGTGCGTGGATATCGAGATTGGCACTCGATTACTGATGCGATTTGTTGACCGCAGCCACGAGGGTCGATGAATCCGTAGTGAAGTCGTGTATTTGGTGGAGAGAACTGCCGAGCACATAAATTGCAACATGGTCCTGTGGTCGGATCTGCTGTAGGAACCGTATCACTTGCTTTCGCGCAAATGCCTGGTCGGCCAGCTGCGTGTTCAGACTGTCAAGGAGAATCATGGTGACGCTCGGCGGCACACCGCCGAGATCCTCCGGGCGATTTGTGTACGTATCCGGCGCCAGGGAGCGGATGGTTTCTGGTATCGTTCCGCTATTTACCACGCGAAAGAATTGAATCGGTTGTGGCTTGCCGTTATCGCGAATCTCGAACTCCGGCGCCGCGAGATCGCTTACGGGATTCCCTTGCTTATCCTTGACAATCACGCTCATTGTGACTACGCGTGTAGACGCGTGAAACGTCGGACCGACCTGCGGCGCGACGGCCTGCGATCCCGTTTGGTTCGATGATGGCGATGCAGCCTGCTGATAGGAACCGAAACCGACTAACATGAAGATTGCGGCAAGCGGTAAGAGATATTCAAACGAGTAATGGTTTGAGGAGCGCACGCGAAGCCTCCCGGAAATGCTGTGCCTGTTGCAATCGGTTCGAGCGGCCTTCCAATTCGCGGACCGGGTATTCTACACCGCCGGAGGCAGCTGCTTCAATGGATGAACTTACTGTTTGAGTGAAGTATGAAAAAAGGTATCTCCGTATTAGTTAGACAACCTGGATCATTTTTGCCTCGTACTCGAAACAGGCGCGATCCCGGATCGCCAAAGCTTTCCCAAAATCGCGCGCCAGCAAGCGCTGCAACTCCCGACTAACGCCGTCATCCAACGAAGGAAGGTGAGGGCGAATGATATTTGCCCGAATCGCTGAGTTCCGAGCGACCGATTAAGCAGTGAGACCGACGCGCAAGTTGCGCGATAATGGATGCCAGCATCGGGATGGAAGAGGAGACCCTCTTACGACGCGAGTGATTCGTATCTGCAGCATTCTGGCCGTAGCCCTTTTCCTTGCCACGATTGCGTCAGCGCAAAACACGTCTGTCAGCGGCCAAATTATAGCGCCTGACGGCAAACCGTGGGTTGATCTGGACGTGGCCATCCAAAACACGGACACGGAGCAGCACTTTGACGTGAAGACGGATAAAGATGGGCGGTATAACCAACAGGGATTGCCTCCCGGTGTCTACAAGATCACGATTTACGACCGGAGTCACAACTGGTTCAACTACTCCGAGGTACGCACGCTCCGCGGAACGCAGGAAAACGACGTTTCCGCCAACTTTAGTAAGAATATTGAAACTGTTCGCTTAGGAGCGCAAAAAAAGACAGAGGAAGAAGATAATAAATTCAACAACGTGAAGGCGCACCTCAACGCAGGCATCGGTGACATGTACGATTCGGACGCGATGCGTAAGGAACTCGCCACCACACCAGCTGATCAGAAGCGCCCGCTTCAGGAGAAGCTGAACTCCGATTATCAGACCGCCATAAGGGAATTCCAGCTGGCCGAGCAGGCTGATTCAGCAACAGACACGAAGAATCACGCCATGATCTGGGCGCAACTCGGCGAGGCCTATGATTACGCTGGGCAATTTGATGATGCCGCAAATGCCTATCAGAAGGCCATTGCGCTCCGGCCCGAGGCCCCGTATTTCCAGAACTATTACCAGGACCTGAGCAAGGCACAGGTTGGTTCTGCGCTGACGCAAACCGACCCGAAAGAGACGGAGCAAAAGCTGACCGACGCCAACGCCACCTGCGATAAGGCCGAGACGCTTGATCCCGCGGCAGCGGCGACGTGTTGGAAAAATATCGGCATCCTCCTGAGCAACAAACGTGACATGAAGGACGCGATTACACCATTGCAAAAGACGACGCAATTGGACTCCAAGGATTCCCAGGCATGGCTCCTGCTTGGCCGCGCGCTGCTTTCGGCGGTCGAAACGAAGCAAGTGGGCAATACGGTAACCTCCGTATTCCCTCCCGGGACCGCTGAAGCATTTCAGAAGTGTATTGATGCCGACCCGAACGGCCCGTACTCATCAGAGGCGAAAGACGTGCTCGATGGACTGGCTTCCATGGGGACGGAGGAAAAAACAACCGTCGTGGAGAAGAATAGGAAGTAGCAGCGTCACCGTCTTCGGCTATTTCAACAATCATTACGCTGCGTTCGGTCCTGCGAGTGTTCAACTATTCCGCGATACGTGTGCCGAGAATGGGTTGGAAATCCCTCTCGTATCGTCTCCGCCCATGATCGAGGAGGCCTTATTCGAGCGAAAAACTACTCCGATAATGCGATTGCACCGGAACTGCCGTGGCGGCGTACCGCACCCTTTGAATCAAACTGGTACTTACGGGCGATGCTCTACAAACCGTCAGCGGCACCACCAAAGTTCACTCAATGATAGTCTTGTCCTGTGACATCACTTAGGGATGAGGAAACGTTTCGGCCGTCTGCCTTCTACGCTCGACGGACGAACGAATTGCGCAGCGACATTGACGATAAGATGAGCCGGTTATCGTCCTACAATGTGGCCCTGGCCGTCCTTGGGTTGGTCACCTGCGTGGCGTTGTATTACTCCCTCATTTCAAAGTTACTGCCGTTTTGGGCGCCCATCCTGGTCGCCGCCTTTGCTGTGTTCGTTCTGCAGCGTCGTCTCGCGTGCCAGCGCCGCGTGATTCGACTCTGGAACCTCGCTGAGTATTACGAAAAGGGAATAGCCCGGCTGAACCGGAAATGGGAATCCCTCGACGCAGGCGAGCTTTTTAGCGATCAAGATCACTTCTACTCCACGGATTTAGACCTCTTTGGTCAGGGATCGCTTTACCAATTATTGTGCTCGGCTCGAACTCAAATGGGCCGCGAGACGCTCGCGCACTGGATGAGAACCCCTGCGAGGATAGAGGAGATCCGCGATCGCCATGCGGCCATCTCAGAGCTTCGTGGCCGTCGAGATTTACCCGAGTCGCTCGCGACTGCTGGCAAAACGCAGGCATCAGACTGCCGTCCCGAATTCCTGAAGACGTGGGCCGCTGAGTCCTGTTCCCCGTTTCCGTCGTGGGCTCGCCCACTGGCCTTCGTTTTGGCACTTGTAATACCCGTGTTGCCGATTTTGTTTTGGTTCGGCCTCTTCGACCTGCATAACTTGTTGGTCTACGCAGTTACTGTGCTCGCGATTCAGGGCGTCTTCGCGGGAGCATTTCGTCCGCAAGTCAAACGAGTACTCGAATCGCTCGGACCGCTTTCGATCGAGCTGCCCATCGTGTATGAACTCCTCCAGATTGTGGAGCGGGAGCGATTTTCCTCAGCGAAACTCCATGCGCTGGCGGGTTATCTGGAGCGGGAGGGCTCGGCGGCTTCCACCAACATCCGTCGCTTGCAACGATTGATCCGTCTGGTTAAGGAACGCGACAACGAATATTTCACTTACGTATCGTTTTGCTTGTTGTGGGGGACTCAGTTCGCGATGGCAATCGAACACTGGCGCCTTCGTCACGGTGCCCAACTGCAGGCTTGGGTGGCAGCGCTCGGAGAATTCGAGGCACTGATTTCGCTTTCTACGTATGCCTGTGAGCATCCCGACGACACAGTTCCGCTACTCGTAGAAAACGGTCGTGTGTTGGAGGCCGAAGGACCTGGTCATCCGCTCCTCGACGAAACTACCTGCGTAAGGAACGACCTCCAATTGGGCGACGCGGTCCGGTTTCTTATCGTCAGCGGTTCGAACATGTCTGGAAAGAGCACATTTCTCCGCGCCATCGGACTGAACGTGGTTCTGGCGTTGATGGGCGCCGCCCGTTCGATGCGCAAAGCTACGGGTGTCAGCCCTGACGGTAGGCGCCACGATCCGGATTCAGGATTCCGTGATTGACGGTCGATCCCATTTCATGGCGGAGATGCAGAGGTTGCGTCGCATGATTGAATTGCCGATCGGAACCCCTCTTGTTCTTGGCTGATGAGATTATGAGCGGCACAAATTCACACGACCGAGGGACTGCGACCGAATGGGTGATCCGGGCGTTGATGCTCCGGGGAGCGATTGGAGTGATTTCGACGCACGACCTGCTTTAACTGAAATTGCAACTAACGGCTTGCCTGGCCGCAACGTTTACTTTGAGGATTCAGGTGAGTCAGGCGCCCTGTCATTCGATTACAAGCTCCGCCAAGGCGTATTGAGCCGGTCTAATGCGTTGAATATCGCTCATCTACTGGGGATCGACACCGCCGCTACCGAATCTGACTAGACCCCTGGACGAATTTCCGAATCTCATAACTGCGTGAGATAGGGATTTCGCACCGGTCATCTCTGTTTTGTCAATCCACTCAAACCGGCGTGATTAACTCACCTGGACGATAAAAAGGTCACCGAAGATGTTGGTGCCAATCGACTATCTTGGGACAATCGAGTGGGCGCCCCTGGTAGATGAGTCCATTCTGGTCGCTGAACGGCGATAACGCGCAGCCGTTGCTATCGGTGTCTTGCAGAGACATTGAGTGACGTCAGATCCGTCCGCTGATACAAGTAGGCTCAAACGATACCCGGGAATCGGCTCCGGTCCCGTGGCGAAGGACACTTTTCGCCACTCATCCGCCGCGCTTTGAACATCCCACAATGCAGCGGAATCGATAACTCCTGCCAAGAACCAAACCGTTTGTGAGTGTGACGATATGCGAGTTCCGCAGCGTTGATTACGCGCGTGACGTAAGCAGGGTTGACCGCGGGTCGTGGCGAGGTAACAATATCCCGTTTGGTGGATTCTGATTTGGCGACTGTTGATTCTGCGCACTAAGTACACTCATGCTTCCCGCCACAAGCAAAGCCAGACACAGACCCATAAGTTGAACAGAACACTGTCGCATCTTTCCCCCTTCTCCAGATGACGGCTGGATGGCTGGTTTTCCTCCTTACACAACCCCTAACGGATGCTTGACTACTCGAGTGCCCGAGTTGGGCTGACCCACTTCACGCCAAGCTGGTCGTACATGAACTCGAAAATATACGTGCCCATGGCGATTTGCTGGTCTTCCGGAGCGCCGATTGCCTCCGTGTCCAGCGTTCGAAAAGTTCGATCAGCAGCACAGGACGGCCGGAAGTGGTCGCCGCCTGCAGCCTTTGCGATCATCTTGCGCGAATGCCAAGGGGCAACACGTGGGTCATTCTCTCCGACGATGAACAAGATGCTGGGATATTTGGCGCCGTCCTGTACGTGGTGATATGGCGAGTGGCCGTCCCGGGCTCTGAACTGCTCGAGATCTTTCACCGAGCCAATTCGGTCGTGTTGAACTGTCCATTTTCAGTCGTCTCAGAGCGTAACATGTCGTTGACACCACAGTGCGACCACAGCCCGGAACAGTTCAGGACGCTGGTTCAGCACAGCACCCATCAACGAACCGCCGGTCTGCCACCTTCGATGCCCAGTTTGGAAGGGTTGGTGTCACCCGCTTTTATCAAGTGTTCCGCACAGGCGATGAAATCATCGAAAACATTCTGTTTGTTGATTCCACTGCCGGCCTTGTGCCATTCCTCGCCGAATTCACCACCGCCTCGGAGGTTCGCGATCGCGAAAACACCGCCGGCGTCGAGCCAGGCGCGGAGCCCGGGATCAAAGAACGGTGTCAGGGTGACATTAAAGCCTCCGTACCCGGTGAGAATAGTCGGGTTTTGTCCATCCAACTTGGTTCCTTTCACGGATGATATTCACGGGGATTCTCGAACCGTCTTTCGAGACACCAAATTCTCGAACCGTTTCAACATCCGCGAAACTTACAGGCAACTTTTCCTTAGCGCTGTAATCGTACTTTTCTTCGTGCCCGGATCGAAATAAAAAAAAAACCCATCTTTGCGGTCCGCAGTCGCTCTGGTCCGGAAAGAAATTATGTTCATTTTCAAGAGACACGATTTGCGTGATTACTGAAACAGGCTCCGCTGGAACCGTTCCCAACTCTATCCCGCTGTGGTCGAAGATGTGGATTTCGCTCGGTCCACCCACCAATTGGGTTACGTACAGCAGGTTCGATGTGGGGACAAAACTCTGGATTACTCTCGGAGTTTCCGGGATGATGGTTTTTGCGTTCTTGAAGTCGGGAGTCGCCAGAGGCAGACGCAGGATTTTGCCGTGCGGGGCATGTTGGCGGGAAAGCATATACAAAGCGTCGTCGCCAAACGCAACCGCACTGATCTCGTCGGAGAACTGGGTTATTTGCTTCATTGCCCGGCAGGATCTCGCAGGAAGTGCTCGTATGTCCTCCATCTCCGTTCTCGACTTCCGCAAGCAGATACGCGCCATCCTTCCTTGCGCGGAGCGAGATCTCTGCAATTCGCGGCAAATCCTTGCCCATCACGTAACTGTCCTGACCTTGCGGCGTGCCCAGTTTGTGAAAATACAATTGTTCGTAGAAGTTCATGTCCGCGGCGCGCGCTCACCTTCGTGCGGGTAGCGTGTGTAGTAGAGGCCAGTGCCGTCGGCGTTCCACTCCACGCCGACACCGCCATTTCCGGTTACGCGCGTCAGGGTGTCGGGCAAGCCATGGCCGCTCGCGACCTCGTAAACGTGGATACTACCCATTTCGCTGCCACCGGCCGCTAAGGACACGGCGATCTTGCTTCCATCCAAAGAGGGCACAAACATTTGAATAGCTGTCGAGTTTGTAGGATCGACCTCGCTGGGATCTAAGACGAAGTGTTTGGAAGCGGGATCATCTGCAGGTAAGGTTACAAGCACATCTTGCTGCTTGCCGGGCTGCGAGTTCATGGCAAACGATAGTCCGCCCCGCCTTTCCAGATCGTAGTAATGGGCGAACGTCGTTGTCGAGTTCTTCATGAATTGGTATATGACGGCGTGCAAAGGAAGAGGGTCCAGAATTGCGCGTGCGTGCTTGTCTTGCGCGTCCGTCCAGCCGATCACCTGCGGATTCTTGCCATCCTCCAGCCAACGGTAGGCATCGGTGACTTTAACGCCGTGATATTCATCGACCACCGGCAGTTTTGGAGTCTCTGGCAACGGAGGAACGTCGTTTTTCTGCCATGCGGCTGCAAGAGAGGAAAAGAGAACAACACCTACCAACGTTCGGCAGAAACGCATGTCAAAACCTCCATGGCTCACTTATGCTAGAAGATGTGTACGATCATGTAAATGCGAATCAATGAACACAATGGAATCGCCATCAGTGGAAGGCCAGCTACGCTAATTAAGATCGCGGTGGCGAGATAGACCGCTAAGATGGCTATGTGCGAATTGCGACGAGAATCACGTTGTTAGCGGAAAACTGCTGGGCAGCGCCGAGCCACAGCAAGGGCAGTGCGTCCACGAACTGTCCACGGCTCTACCGCAGTGCGGACAAGTGGGTCTAACGGACGTGCCGCAGCTGGGCAAAAGGTAAATTTTGAATGGACGCTCGTTCCGCACGAGCGACAAGTCACCGGCAACGGAACGCGGAGAATGAAGTAGAGAATGAAGCCGATTGCACTCTCGGGGAGGAATATCACCAGCAGAGTCCACATCACGTAGTGCATGCCACGGCGTTTCGCATCCGCAAACACATAACCGATAAGCAGTACATAGATCGTCGGAATAACGCCCGCAAGCACCATGATGAGGAATCGCACTGCCACGGGCGTGCGCGCGACGCCCGGATCGTGACCCATCCACACGAAACAGGCCACCGCCGTGGTCGCAGCGATGAAAGCCAGCATCGCGGTCGCCCGCGCCGCGCCCGGAATCACCTTCCATTCGTCTCTGAATCGGCTCATGCCAAGTCTCTCGCGACTCTAGTGCCAAGCCAGAATGATGACTCCAGATTCGACGGTTACCCAAACTGATGCTGCTGGGTATACGACTGAGCTTCAGAAAAAGACTCATCTGGCGGCACCTATAAGGAGAAGAGGAACTTGCTTGGAACGCTCAAAATCACTCTCGGCGTGGCGCTTCTGGTCCCACATAGTCCGCGCTTGTCCGTTTGCGTGACCCTCAGCGGTCACCCAAAACCGGCCAATGATGGTCACCTGAAAACCGGCCAACGATAAAGCCCGGACATTGACTCCGACGAGAGGCCCTATAGGCTCCGTCAGCATGAGCAATGTCTTGAGCGAAGAGAAGAAACAACAAGTCATCGCACTGGGGAAGCTCGGATGGCCTTTGCGGCGCATCGAGCAAGCCACTGGTGTACGTCGTGAAACAGCAGGCGCTTACCTGAAGGCGGCCGGGATCGCGGTGCGACCACCAGGTGCCTGGGGACGGCGGGCGCCGGCAAAACCGGCCAATGAGGTGACCACCGACTCTGGAGCCAGGATTCCGGCCACCGCAAAACCGGCCAACGAGGTGACCACCGACTTTGGCCAGCAGATTTCGCCTCCCGTTGGCAATCCGGATCGATCCGCCAGTGCCTGCGAGCCATATCGCGAACTGATCGAGCAGGGGCTGGGTCGTGGCCGGAATGCCATGGCTATCTGGCAGGACCTGGTTTCCGATCACGGCTTTCCGGGCGGCTACGAAACGGTGAAGCGCTTTGTTCGCAAGCTGCGTGGATCCGAGCTGCCCGAAGCGGTAGGGATCATCCTCACTGCGGCCGGAGAAGAGGCCCAGGTCGATTATGGTTCCGGTCCGATGGTGCGGGACCCGCAAAGCGGCAAGTACCGACGGACGCGACTGTTCGTGATGACGCTGGGCTACAGTCGCAAATCCGTTCGTCTGCTGGTCTGGCGTTCGAGTTCCCGCATCTGGGCCGAACTGCATGAGCAAGCCTTTCGTCGTCTGGGTGGATGTCCTCGCGTGGTGGTTCTCGATAATCTGCGCGAAGGCGTCATCGCTGCGGACATCTACGATCCCATTCTCAACCCACTGTTTCGGGATGTGCTCGCACACTACGGTGTGGTGGCCATGCCTTGCCGAATCCAAGATCCCGATCGCAAAGGGAAAGTGGAATCGGGCGTGGGGCACGCTCAGAAGACGCCGCTCAAAGGACTCCGCTTCGAAAGCCTGGAAGAGGCGCAGACGTATCTCGATCGCTGGGAAGTGCGCTGGGCCGATACGCGTATCCACGGCACCACGAAACGGCAGGTCGCGATCATGTTCGCCGAGGAAAAACCGTCCCTACTTCCTCTGCCGCTCGAACCCTTCCGCTACTACCAGTACGGAGAACGCGTCGTTCATCTCGACGGCTGTGTGGAAGTCGAAGCGGCCTACTACGGCCTTCCGCCCGGATGGATCGGGCGACTCGTCAAAGTGCAATGGGATGCGCTGCACGTGCGCATCCTCGATCCCGCTACGAATCAACTTCTCCGCGAGCATCTCCGCCAGAAACGCGGCTGGTATCGCATCAAAAACGAGGACTACCCCAAAAAAATGCCGTTGAGCACCGCCCAACTGTTGCGGCGAGCAGGCCGCGCCGGCACGCAGATCGGCGTGCTCTGTGACTCCCTGTATCGTCGCCAAGGAGAACCCGGCATCCGCCGCATCCTGGGGATCCTCTCCTTGGCCAAGAAATACGGCACGGCAGCGGTCGAAGATGCCTGCGCCGCAGCTCTGGAGATCGGTGTGCCGGAGTATCGCTTCGTGCGCCGTTATCTGGAACGCCACCCACAGCTGACACTACGGCAAGTGGATCCTCTCATCCGTGAACTCACCGAGTATCGCGACTTCATCAATCTCAAAACCCAGGAGCCAACCGAATGAATCTGATCGAACTCAACCGTGCCTTACGGCAGCTGCGCCTTGGCGGCATCGCTTCGGTGCTCGAGACGCGTCTGCATCAGGCCCAAGCCGAGCCGATGGCGCCCATCGACTTCCTCTCCTGCCTGGTGTCGGACGAACTCACTCGTCGCAGCGAGCGACTGCTCGAGCGGCGAAGAAAACAAGCGCTGTTCCGTGATCCACAGAAAACCCTCGACAACTTCGACTTCAACTTCAATAAAAAGATGAATCGGAGCCTGGCCTTCGATCTGGCGACAGCCGCGTTCGTCGCTCGCCACGAAGACGCCCTGTTCTTAGGTCCGCCCGGTACAGGAAAGAGTCATCTGGCCCAAGCTATCGGACTCGCGGTCATCGGGCAGGGCTACCGTGTCATCTACCGTGAGACCCACACGCTGCTTGAGGAAATCGCCGAAGCTTCCATCGATGGGACTCGCAAGGAGCACATGGAACTACTCGCCACTGTGCCGCTGCTCATCCTCGATGATCTGGGGATGCGAAAGTTAGGGCCCACAGCGGGAGAAGAGCTCCTGGAGATCGTGATGCGCCGTCACGAACGAGCCAGCACGCTGCTCACTTCTAACCGCCCTGTGGAGGACTGGGGCAAACTGCTCGGCGATAGCGCCGCAGTCACCGCCATGCTCGACCGCCTGCTACATCACGGTCACATACTCAAGTGCGGGCCACGAAGCTGGCGCACCAAAACAGACTTGCCTGAGCAGGAGAAAACAGGTTAAAAAGAACCACGTTCCGGGCCACATCCGTTGGCCGGTTTTGAAGTGACCACCGTTGGCCGCTTTTCAGCTGACCACTGAGGGCGTGACGCTTCGAATTAGATGATGCCAAACCCGCAGGGGGGATTTGTGTTTGTGGCGAGTCTTATACCAGCGAGTGCATCCCCGCAAGCGTCGGAGCTCACGTTTCTGAGCTGCTTATTGGTCTTTCTTCTTCAGATGATTCAGCAGCTGCCGGAGCACGAACATCCAGAAAGTACGGACATGGGAGTTCAATTGGCCTCCGAGGGTCGGTTTGGGTCGAAAGTTGGGTCCATCCAGAGGGTTATTCGAGGCTAAATCGGAGGGCTAAGCGAAGTCTGATCAATGAGTTACTGCTATCCTACACGCCCACAGTGGGAACTACTGTTGATTGTAGAGCATTTGCAATTGTTCGCAAACTCCGAAACATCCCTTTTCATGATTTTGTTAACAGGGACTGTCATTGCGAGACGCCCGCTACCTTTAGAAAAATAAGGCCGGAGAAACGTTGAAACGCTTGCTGAGTTTCTCGATATGCTTTCGATTCAATTTTCGGCTACCGTGCAGGACTTCGGAAACCACGCTTTCTGAACCGAGCATAGGTGCTAGGTCTTTCTGGCGAAGATTGTTGGCTTCCATGAGTTCCTTGAGCACCTCTACAGGTGAGGCCGAACGAATCGGGTAGTGCTCTTCTTCATACGCCTCAATCAATAGAGTCAGCACTTCAGCCAAGTTTTTCTCGGCGGCGGTGAGGTTGCCGCGTCGTTCCAATTCCAGGAGCGCAGAAGTATAGCGCTCGTTCTGCGCCTCAGAGGTGATAACTCTGGGCACGCCGTCCAGTACATCAGGTCTTTCAAGCACTGCAATCATTCTTCCACCTGCCCTTTACATAGTCGGTGTGAGTCAGAATATGCAAAATGAAAGTCTTTTGGGACTTGTAGTTGATATACGAAATCAGCCGGCACTTGTTATGGCTGATATCAAACACAACGCATGTCCCCACACTGTCTACATTTCTCCAACTCTGTTTTACGTCTGGGAAATTTCTCCACGCTGCGCTTTTGGTAATTCTATACCAAGCCGCTAAAGACGCTTCCCACTCTGAATGCTTGGCGCAAGCCTCGCGAATCCTCTTTCGACTGATAATCCTCACAATGAATCTTCGCATATTGCGAAGTTGGAGTCAAGTCGAAACCCTTGCCTACTAAACGACGACTCAGGCCTTCCGATTTTCGCCAAACCTGAGATACTCTTCCGGTGCTCCAAATCGGCACATTAAGGTGGTTGTCCGGTTTCGGTTTTTGCTTGACATGTCGTATAGGTCTATACGACCATACAAATGGCAACTTACTCTACTGTTGAAGTCGCGGAGCTGGTCGATGTTAGCTGGGACACTCTCAACCGTTGGATACGAGGGAAGAAATTCGCCGTCCCGCCTGTCAAGTCGGTAGGGCGAGTCAAGGTCCGTCTGTGGACTTCAGCCCAGGTAGATGAGGTCCGAAAGTACAAAGAGCAGCACTATCAAGGTAAGGGCAGTCAGAAAAAGCGGCGGAAGCGAACGAAGTAAGCAAGCGGGACGCGCTGGTGCTGAAACACCGAACGCGCCCCTAACCACAGTCGTACGGCTAAGGTGCAACGATGGCTGCAACAGAACTTATCCATTTCGCTCTTGTGGTGCAACTTGCTTCGTGCCGTTTTTTTTCGGCGTTGCTCCCTCCTGAACCGGTTTCAGAACCTCCTCCCTAGCTGACGCGCGATTGTGTCCGTCGAACCAGGTCGGCCTTCCGACCGCCCCGCTATCCGTGTGTCCCAACACTTCGAGCAATCGTCGACCCGCGGCGTTCCCGCCGCAAGAAATGGGGGAATCAAATGCAAAAAGCGCATCTGTATGAAGCAATTCTGTTGGTGAATCGAGGCGTGGACGAAGCCGTGCGCGGCCTCGAACGCCTCAAACGGGCCAACAGGGCACAGCTTGATTCTTCGTGCTTCGA
Source organism: uncultured Acidobacteriota bacterium (assembly GCA_963804625.1). Lineage (GTDB taxonomy): Bacteria > Acidobacteriota > Terriglobia > Acidiferrales > UBA7541 > Palsa-295. Next base: position 235,714 of record CAWDRJ010000006.1, read on the forward strand.
TGAAGAGCTAGTGGTTTTCGAGGATCATCGCGCGCGGCCCAATTCGTATTTTTGCAACGCCCTGCAACGCTCAGAGTTGCAGGATTCGGCCCGCTTTCAAGCTCGCTACCGCGAATACGAGAAGAACACCTTGGACGAAGTGCAGGTCTATCACGATCTGCAGGTTGTCGAATATCCCCGGCGCGCTGAGGGAAAACCGCCCAAGGCGCGGTTCTTCACGCCGGAAGAGCAACGCGAATGGGAACGGCAGTACTCAAAGCCGCCAAGCGAGGTTCCGCGGGCGAAAGGGGAGGCCATCCGATGAGAAAGAAAAAGCCAGCGCACCCGAAGCAGAGAGATTTACCCAGGCCTGGGAAGCAGTATCCCGGCATCCACGGCAAGCTCGTGGACTGGGCCGAGCACGTTTTCGAGGAAGGGATGATGTACGTGCGAGTGCGCTTTACCGACCAGACGGAGCTGTGCTGGACGCTGCAGACGGCGCACGTACTACGGGAATCCGACCTCAGCGACTGGAAAACGGGCGACTGCAAACAACTGAAGGTATATGCGGAGAACGAAATCGATTGGCCCGAGTGACGTAAAGTTGACAATCGTTCCCACAGCTGCGTACGGCCGTTTATCGTTGCTGGTCTGACAAAACCCTTAGGAAGCCGTTTGAGGCGAATCTCCAGGCAGCCAACTGACACGAAGCTCTTCCGCACGTCGGTCTTCAGGCTCCCATTGCTGTTTCTTCAGATAATCCAGCAGCTGCCGGAGCACGAACATCCAGAAAGTACGGACATGGGAGTTCATTTGGCCTCCGTAGGTCGGTTTGGGTCGAAAGTTGGGTCCATCCAGAGGGTTGATCGAGGCCAAATCGGAGGGCTAAGCGAAGTCTGGTCAATGAGTTACTGCTATCCTACACGCCCATCACTGAAACGGTGGTTCCAATTCTAGCAAACGCATTGAGCAGCGCCAAACCCGTTCAGAGCATTACGTTCTGCACGACACCCGCAGCGGTTCCTCTTACGCCCGTTCGGCGGCGTCTTCTGTGTGGGGTGTGTGCGAGGCTACTTGGGCGCGGGCTGCGCTTACGAATTTTACGAAGCGGTGAGCTAGCGTGAAGATTCGTTCGGCCTGGCGTAGGCGGATGGCGTCTTTGGGGATCAGTTCCCCACCGATGCCGAGGGCTGTGGCACCTGCGAGGATGAAGTTGGCGGCGGTGTGCTGGTTTACACCGCCCGAGGCTACTAGCGCGAGCGTAGGAAACGGGGCTTTCAGCGCGCGGATGTAACTATCGCCGCCGATTTGCGCGCAGGGGAATACTTTCACGAAGTCGGCGCCAGCTTTCCAGGCACGAGTGACTTCGGTCGGCGTGAGGGCGCCGGGCAAGACCACCACCGAGGCGCCGAGAGCGAACTCCACAATTTTCATATCGAGGCCCGGGCTGGTGAGAAATGTTGCGCCGGCGTCCAAGCACTGGCGCGCGACGTCCGAATCGAAGACGTCTCCGGCACCCACGATCATTTTCGGAGCGTGCTTTACGAGGTGCGCGATCACTTCGGTGGCGCCAGGAACGGTCATCTCGATTTCGACAATGGGAATGCCGCCACGCGAGACAGCTTCGGCAGCAAAAAGCGCATCCTCGGCGGAGGAAAGCCGCACCGCCGGAATAATGCCGATTTCTTCGATGCGAGCGCGGACCTCTTCTCGTTTCATGGGCGCGACACCCTCCGGGAAGCCGGTTGTCGGGGCGGCAACTGGCGCACCGGGATTCTATCGGAATCGCGCTGCCGCTGAAATTGAAAAGAAATGCGAGCAGCGATGGGAGCAAACGCGGACTACACTTCGAAGGACTCTTCCACTCGCGGCAGCTTATCGCCCTCTCGCGCGATCCACACATATAAGGTAGGGAGCAGGAAAATGCTCATGATCAGGGCCGAAATCAATCCGCCGACGATCACGATGGCGAAGGGCCTTTGCGAATCCGAGCCAATGGCGCGGGAAACGGCGGCGGGCAGCAGGCCAAGAGTGGCGACGAGCATGGTCATCATGATGGGCCGGAGCCGGAGCACCGCGCCTTCGATGGCAGAGTCTTCGATGGAATAACCGCGAACGCGTAGTTGATTGATGTATTCGAGCATGATCACGCCGGTTTGCACCGAGACGCCGAAGAGAGCCAGGAATCCCACGCCACTGGACACGCTGAAGTGCGTGCCGGTGAGAAGCAGTGCCAGCAGACCGCCGAGAGGCGCCATGGCTACGTTGGCGAGAATCAACAGCGCCCATTTCGGGGTCTGAAACATGGTGTAGAGAATAATGAAAATCAGGAACAGAGTGATCGGCAGCACGAACATCAACCGTTTCGAAGACCTTTTCTGGCTTTCGTATTCACCGGCCCAGTCCAGGTGATATCCGGTGGGCAGCTTCACCTGCTCCGTGACTTTCTTCATCGCTTCTTCCACGGTGCTGCCCAGATCGCGCCCGCGCACGCTATATTTGATCGCGACGTAGCGGGAATTTTCTTCGCGGTAGATCTCCGAGGCGCCGTCTATTTCTTTCACGGCGCACAATTGCGCGAGGGAAACGCGTTCGCCGGAAGGAGCCACGAGGCGAATATTTTCGATCGCTTCCTTCGTTTCGCGATACGGCGCCTGGTAGCGGACCACAAGGTCGTAGCGTTCTTCGCCCTTGAGCACCTGGCTGACGGCCTTGCCGCCTACGGCGGTTTCGATGGCGTCTTGTATGTCTGAGACGTTGATTCCGTAACGGGCGGCCTTCTGGCGGTCCACGATGAAATTGAGGTTTGGTTGCCCGATCACGCGGAAGAGACCGAGATCTTGTACGCCCTTGACGCCTTGCATAACGTTGACGATCTTGTCTCCGGTTTCCTCAAGGAGCTTCAGGTCCGTGCCGTAAAGCTTCACTGCCAGCTCGCCCTTTACGCCGCTGACGGCCTCTTCCATGTTGTCTTCGATCGGCTGCGAGAAGCCCCAGACGACGCCGGGAATTTTTTCGGCCTCGCGGTCCATCGCGGCGATCAAGGCGTCTTTATTTTCATGAAACACGGGCCGCCACTGTTCTTTGGGCTTCAAATCCACAAAGTATTCGGTATTGAAGAACCCGGCGGTGTCCGTGCCATCATCGGGACGACCGACCTGCGAAACCACTTCGGTAACCTCGGGAAAGGAGGCAAACATTACGCGCGCCTGATTCATGACGCGGACTCCCTCGGATGGGCCAGTGCTTGGCGCAAGAGTTCCGCGCGCCCAGATGGCGCCTTCGTCGAGATGCGGCAGGAACTCTGAGCCAATGACGCCGCTGAACATCAGGAAAGCGGCGAGCGCGAGCCCTCCGATCGCGACCCCCACGGGCACCCAGCGGTGTTCAATCGCCCAACGCACTCCCCTGCGATAGCGCTCGGTGAGGAAGGCCATCACGGGGTTGTGCCATTCCTTTACGCCTTTGCGGAACGCGATGCTGGCGACGACCGGAGCGATGAGCATGGAGAAAATCAGCGCACCGAGCAGCGCGAAAGCCACGGTCCAGGCCATCGGCCGAAACAAGCGGCCTTCGACGCGCTGCAACGTGAAAATGGGCATGTAGGCCGTGATGATGATGCCGATCGCGTAGAAGACGGGCCGCTGAATCTCGTGTGCGGCATCGCGGATGGAATCCATCGAGGAAATGGAATTCGACTCGCGGCGATTCAGGTGGCGAACGATGTTTTCGATCATCACCACTGCGCCGTCAACGACCATGCCAAAATCCAGCGCTCCCAGGGACAAAAGATTCGCGGGAATATTCGCGAGGCCCAGACAAATCGAAGCGAAAAGCAGGGCGAAGGGAATGGTGAGCGCGACGATGAGGGAAGCGCGCACGTTACCCAGGAATAGGAAAAGGATGATGGAGACCAGCAAGAATCCCTCGGTCAAATTGTGCAGCACGGTGTGCGTCGTGAAACGCACCAGCTCGCTGCGGTCGAGGAACGGAACGATCGTCACGCCGGGAGGCAGAATGCGATCGTTGAGCTCTTTAACTTTGGCGTGAATGCCTTCGAGGGTCTCGTCTGAATTTGCGCCTTTGCGTAGCAGGACGATGCCTTCGACGACGTCATCGTCGTCCACCACTTTTCCATCTACGCGGTGAATGGCTTTGCCGATTTGTCCGAGGCGGATTTTAGGGCCTTCGGCGACGGTGGCGATGTCCTGTACGCGCAGGGCTGTGCCGTTTTGCGTTTTAATGATGGTTTGTTCGATGTCATGGACGTTGGTGAACAAGCCGACCGCGCGGATATTGATTTGCTGCTGGCCCTGCTCGATGAAGCTGCCGCCGGCGTTGATGTTGTTGTTCGCTAATTGCTGCTCCACCTGGCCGAGACTCAAGCCGTAAGCGACGAGCTTGTCAGGTTGAATGCGAACCTGATATTCGCGGGTGGGACCGCCGAAACTGGAAACGTCCACGACATTGGGGACGGATTTGAACTGTTTTTCGAGCGTCCAGTCTTCGATGGATTTTAATTCCATCAGGTCGTACTGCGGATTAGTGCTGCGCAGGGTGTACCAAAAAATCTGGCCCACCGGGCTCCAGTCCGTGCCCATTTGCGGCTGCAGGCCATTGGGTAGCGTGACCTGCGACAGGCGCTCCAGCACTTTCTCGCGATTCCAATCGTTGTCGGATTCATCGTCGAAGATCATGGTGATGCTGGAGAGACCGAAGAGCGAAAAGGAGCGGAGATGGGTAAGATGAGGGATTCCGTTCATCTGAATTTCGATGGGAATGGTGACTTGCTGTTCCACTTCCTCGGCCGCGCGGCCGGGCCACTGCGTGATCACTTGCACATAGTTGTCCGCCACATCGGGGTAGGCTTCGACCGGCAGATTGTGGAAAGAAAACGCGCCCCATGCCAGCAGAAGAATGGCAAGCGTGAGGATGATGAAGCGGTTGTTGAGCGCAGCGTCTACTAGGGTGCGAATCATCGCTTATTCGATCTGGCTGACGGATCCCATTTTCGATTTCGACGCTGTGCGATTTCTCAGGGCGTGTGGCATAGGGTTCGCGAAGATCTACTGTTCCGACGTGTTTTGCAGTTCCAAGGCATTGCGGACTACCTGATCGCCGGGCTTGAGCCCGGACTGCACTTCCTGCATGTCATTTGGAAGCATGTCTCCGCCGACGACGCTGACGCGGCGGAATTTATTCCCGCCTGCCGGAACGTAGACCCAATCACGATCGTGCAGGTGCAGAATCGCAGCCGCCGGAACGGCCGCGTGGACTTCTGATTTTTGGCCTCGGAAGGTGGCGGTGACGAACATTCCTGGACGCATTTCACCGGGGTTGCGCACTTCGATGCGGACTTTAGCCGTGCGAATGTTGGGATCGAGCACCGCGCCGATGTTGCTGATGCGGCCTTTGACTACGCGGTCGGGATAGGCGTTCAAGCGGACGTCGGCCGTGTCGCCGAGGCGAACGTCGGGCAAATCGTTTTCATACACATCGCAAAGAATCCAGACGTAAGAAAGATCCGAAATCGTGAAGGGGTTCGCGGAGGCAGAAAGTCCCTGAACTCCGGCGGCGTTGGTAACTTGCTGGTCGGTAATCACGCCGGAAACCGGCGCGACGATGTCCACTATCCCGGAAGGACGATCGAGCGGGCTGCCGAGAACTCGGAGATGTTCCGCGGTGGTCTCTACGTCAACTTTGGCTTTATTCTCGGTGTCCTCGGCGACTTGCAGATCATTCAGGGAAATGGCGCCATGGTCGTATAAGCCCTTGGCGCGATCAAGTTGTTTGTTGGCCAGTATTTCGTCGGCGAGGGCTTTACGGTAGTCCGAATATGCGCCGGCGATATCGGCGCTCTGCACGCGCAGCAGGACTTGGCCTTTCTTCACCGTATCGCCCAGACGCGCGCGAATTTCAACCACGCGCCCGGCGGCGATGGAAATCACCGGCACGGTGCGAGAAATATCGGGGCTGACGACTCCGGTGGCCACCAGCCGCCTGGGAGCCTTGTATTCCGTCGCTGCGACCAACGGGAATTGATCCGGATGATCCACCTGAACGAGGTTGGCGTCACCCTCGTGCTCCACTTGTGCGGGCGGAGGCGCCTCTGCTGCGGTGTTTTTGCCGGCGTTTCCGCCGCAGCCCGCCAGCAGCAGCACGATGCCGCATGACACGGCGATGGCCGCGCCTCCTGCGCGTTTGATGAAATTCCTCATATCGTTAGAGATATCCGAGTGGACCCCAAGCGCCGTAAGGAGTCCGTAAAGATTGAATAAAAAGTTCGTCATGCCGCCAACAGAAGCCGCCATAGTTGCAGGAAATAGACTCGCGCGTCAATCGCCACTGACGGCCGAAGGAATTGCGAGCATAGGACGAGAATTACGTGAATAATTCAGAGGTGAACGCGATTAGACGATGGAAACCGGAGGGGCGCGTCCGAAAGTGCTCTGGAGGTCCAATACCGATTGGTGAATTCCAGGAGTGGACAGAACGGGTGCGACAAAGGCAAGGGAACCGAAATTCGGACCGGGCGGGAGAACGGCCCACGGATGTGTAGCGTTTCGGTTCTCCGGGGATGAATGATGCGGACAGGCGACGCAGGCCGCATGGCGGCGGCTGCCGGAACATTCTTCAATCAGCATCAATTCGGCATGAAGATCGTCAGTCAGCGAAACTACAAAGAATAGCAGCACCATCGAGCAGACGAAGGCAGTCCATTCTCGCCAGCGGGCGTGACGGCGAATGCGGTCCTCGCGAGTCCACCGGGTGCGCCAAAGAATCACTCCGGCGATGGCGATCGCGAACCAGAAAATATTTAGGAATAGCTCCATTTTCACCGGTGCGGCTTAGCAAGAGCCACGCGCCTGGCATAGCCCCAAAACCTGCGCGCAAGGCACCCGCAACAATCTACTATGCCGAGGGACCGGCGGGCAATCGTTTGACTGCACCAAATTATTGGAACGGTTAGCTGCCGCAAAGGGTTGGCTGCTACTTGTCGCAAATTGTAGGAGCGGCTTATGGCTGCAGGATGCTTTTGGCGTGAGCCAGAAAGGCATCTGCTTCCGCGGGATTGGGCAAGCTGCCTTGCGCGAAATCGCGCGAGCCACCGCCTTTTCCGCTGAATCGCTTGAGACACTCGCGCAGCGTGGCGCCCAGATCGGTCGGCAGTCCCTTGGACTGCGCGAAGACGACGTGCCCGCTTTCTCGGCTGACCAGGAGTGCAACGACGTCATTTACCGCAGCGAGGCGCGCGGCGAGTAGCCCGAGGTATCCAGATGTGGCTTCGGGTAGCGCAGCCGCGACGACGCGCGGCTCCGTCGCACTACTTTCGGGCGCAAGAGCAGTATGCGACTCGTCATGTTCGCGCAGCAGGGCGCGCGCTTCGAGCGAGGCCAAGCGCTCGTCGAGGTGCTTCACGGCTGAGAATTGCTCGCGGCGCTCGGCGGCCATTTTGGTGATGCCGGCGGGAACGTCCGCGAGGCCGCAACTTAGCAGCGTGGCCGCTTCCGTCAGCAGGCCAAAATCGCTGCGCGCAGCGGCCAGCGCGCGATAGCCCGCCACGTATTCGAGGCGCCACAAATCATCGCGGCGGCGTTCGAGTTTGCGGATGAGCAGCAGGCCCGCTTGCCCCGTGCGCGATAGATGCGTGCCGCCGCAGGGTTGGCGGTCGAATCCTTCAATTTCAACCGCGCGGAGAATTCCTTCGCGTTCCACTTTCTTGCGGATGCCGGCTTCGGCTAATTCTTCGGCAGTGCCGAAGCGAACTATTACCGGACGATCTTCGAAGATTATCTCGTTCGTGCGGCGCTGGGCTTCCTCGAGGTGACGGGCAAGCACGGCGGGCGCGTTGAGATCAATCGTGGATGTTTCCTTGCCGAGATGGAACGAGACAGTCTGAAAACCGAAGAGCTCGATGAATGCCGCGGAGAGCAAATGCTGCGCGGTGTGCTGCTGCATGTGGTCAATGCGGCGCGGCCAATCCACATGACCGTGCACGGTCCCCGGCGGAACGTCGGCGGTGGTGTAATGCACGACGTGGTGCTCGGCGGCCCCTCCGCCCTCGTCCGCATCCAGGACTTCGACGACTGTCGCGTCGCCGAGCTTTCCCAGGTCGTAGGGCTGGCCGCCGGAGGTGGGATAAAACGCGGTCTTGTCCAGCACCACCCGCCAACGCGTCCCATCCGCCTCGCAGGATACCACCTGCGCGTCGAATTCCCGGAGGAACGAATCGCGATAATAGAGCCTGTCCGTCAGGTCAGTTCCCTTTCACAAGAAAGGCAGGATAGCATAGTAGCGGAAACCCCAAAGAGCGCGGCAGGAAGCGCGCGGACACGATAGAATTGTTCCGTGCCCATCCAGCTGATTGCCACGGATATTGACGGAACTTTGCTCGACAGCAAGTCCCAGGTGTCGGTGGCAAATTCCCAGGCGCTTGCGGAAGCGGCCGCGCGCGGAATCGAAATTGTATTGGTGACCGGGCGGCGGTTTGATTTTGCGCTGCCGATAGCCCAGTCGTTGCCGTGCGATCTGCACATGATCGTGAACAATGGTGCGCTGGCGAAATCGCGGAACGGCACGACGCATCTACGTTACCTGCTATCCAGCGCGACGGCGCGACGAGTGCTCGAAGCAACTCCGGAATTTCGCGCGCACGCGGCGGTGGTGTTTGACCGTCCCGGCGCGCGCCAGGTGATCCTGGAAAAAGTGGATTGGGACGATCCCTTTCGCGGAGGTTATTTTCGGCGCAATCGCGAGTACATCGCCGAAATGGCGCCTTTGCCCAGTTGCTTGAACGGCGAAGATCCCATTCAGGTGATGTACACCGGCCAGTGCGTTCCGATGCGCGCGGCGATGAGGAGCCTGGCGGGGCTGCCGTTTGCGGACGAATTCAACCTGGCGCTTACGGAATACGAGGAGCGCGATTTGTCGATTTTGGATGTGTTGCCGCGCGATGTGACCAAGGGCGCGACTTTGAAGGAATGGGTCCGCAGCCGCGGAATTCCGGCCGAGAACGTGATGGCCGTCGGCGACAACTGGAACGACCGCGAAATGCTGGAATTCGCGGGGCAGCCCGTGGTGATGGGTAATTCGGTGGCCGAGTTGAAATCGTTGGGCTGGCCGATTACTCTATCGAACGATGAAGACGGTTTGGCTGCGGCGATTCGCCGGTACGCACTGCATGGCACGGATCGCGGTGGGAGCATTTGAGGCTTGCGAATTGAGATTATGAGCCGGGTCGCGAAAGCAGCTCTCGCTGGCGGGGCGCTGATGACGGCGCTGGCCGTGTGCGCCGCGCCGGCGCGGGCGGATTATGCGGTGCTGCGGTCGGGCCTGCGACTGCATATCACCGGCTACGAGACGGAAGGCACTCACGTGCGGCTGACGGTGGATGGAGGTTCGGTGGACGTGCTGGCTACGGACGTGGTGAGCGTCGAGCCAGAAGACCATTTCGAGGCGCTGCCACCGTCGCCGGTGACAAGCGCCGGGCCGTACGCGAATTTGATCCATGCAGCCGCGCAGAAGCATGGCCTGGACGAAGATTTGATCGTGCGCGTGATCGCCATGGAATCGAACTTCAATCCCCGGGCGGTTTCGCGGAGGCAGGCGCTGGGCCTGATGCAATTGCTGCCGCAGACGGCGGCGCATTATTCCGTCGCGGACATTTTCGACCCGGCGCAGAATATTGATGCGGGCGTGCACTATCTGAAGGATTTGCTGACGCGCTACCGCGGCAACCTTACGCTGGCGCTGGCTGCTTACAACGCCGGGCCGGAGATGGTGGAGCGCTACGGCGGGATTCCGCCATTCCGCGAGACGCAAAATTACGTGCGGCAAATCACTTCGAAGATGGCGCGCGAAAAGAATCCACCGCCTGCTGCCAAGAACTGATTCGAATCTCTCCGAGAGCTACGCTAAAAAAATCGCGAATTACTCTTTACTGAGGAAACTGCGGATTTGTGGTGGTCGGCTGCGACGGCTGCTGCTGAGTCGGCTGGCCGGGATTTCCATTAAGGCTTCCGCCGCTGCCAAAAGCGCCGTTGACGTTCTGCCCGATGCCGTTCGCGCCGGCGTTGCCCGCTTGCTGCTGCATCGCCGCTGCGGCGTCTTCTAGCGGGTTCCAGATAAATTCCCAGTTGAGATACTTTTTCCCGCCATGATAGACCTTCTGCGACGGCATATCCTCCTTGCACGCCACGCCGGTGAGGAACGCGCCGAGAACCGGTCCGTCTACCGGTCCGGTGGGCTTGAGCTGCGCCATGGCCGCCAGGCTCGCTTGAGTGACGGCGCCCCCTTGGCCGAGCGTACCCTGCAAGGCAGAGAGCGGATTCTGATTCCCGAGTGGATTTTGGCCGACGATCGGACCGGCGGTGGGATTTTGCGGGCTTTGTGGATTCTGCGGATTTTGTCCCGTCGGCTGCGTAGGATTTTGGCCGTCAGGCGATTGCGGATTCTGTCCATCCGTCGAGACGTTTCCCGAGGCGCCTGGCGCAGACGGGTTTGAGGTGTCCGTCCCAATCCCACCGGGAGATGTTTGGCCTGGCTGCGTATTCAAATTGTTGTTGGGATCGCCGAGGCTCGATGCCGGGACGCCCGGCCCACCCGGGGCACCTGGAATTGTAGGTAACTGTCCGCCGTTCGCGTCCATCAGCGCCATCTGCTGGAGGTTCGCGTACTTGGTGCTGCCAATAATCTGGCCGGCGGCGTTGACGTAGACGAATCGCCAGGAACCGTCGGAAGGGTTGGTGGGGTCTTTGTAAGCTTGCCGAAGAAAATGCAGCTCAGGCAAGCCTTTCTGCAGATCTTCGAGGTCCTGGGGATAATGGCCGGTCTTGTGGAAATAAAGGCGAATCGCGCGCGCGTACTGATTGCCGCGCCAGATGGCTTCCTCTTCAATCATCCTGCGGTGCTCGGTAGCGCCATTTTGCAGGACCACGAGGCTCATCCACACGAGCAATACAAGGAGCGCCAGTGCCAAGAGGAAGGCAAAGCCGCCTTCTTGCGAGCGTTGGCGGCGCGCACGTTTTGCGGTCCGCTTTCGCGGTGCGCGCGCTTCTTCCGGCACGACGTGATTCACGCTTTCGCCGGAGATGCGTTTTTCGTTCATTGATTGAGCGAGCTAGTCGCTGCCTCGCCGCTCACCGGCGGCACCATTTGCACCGTGGCGTGGCGGCCGGATGAAATTTCTTCGACGTCCGCGGAATCATTGCCGATTTTGTCGAGCCGGAAACGGTTCAGGAAGACCGAGCCTTCTTCGACTACCAGCACGTCATCACCATCCAGAAAAAATGCCACACGCTTGCCGGTATCGGGCATGGAGGCATAGCCGAAAAGCTGCGCGGGAACGGTAACGGGCGCGGGAGGCGGCGGCACGGCCGGGCCGTATTTGGCATACCGCTCTTGCTCAATTTGCCGCTCGGTCTTCGGCGGCGGAGGCGGCGGGCCAAACGTGAAAATATTGCGATGGGATCCGGAATACTCTAATTTCTTGATTTTTTCGAGCAGATCGAGCCGCAGTTGCGGTTCGTCCACGTTCAAAGGATGAAACGAGGTGTTGGAAGCCAGAACGCCCTTAGCGCTGGGCGCGTCACTGCGGCTGAAAAAGTAGGCCGCGGCCGCGACCAGCAGCAGGCCTACGAGCAGATAAATTTCGTTGCGCTTGGACATCGCTCAAGTCCTGAAATACGTATGCAGCTCGAGGTGCAAACGGATGCCCGGTCCGGTCGAGGCCGAGTCCAATTTCAGATCGCTCAAGAGATAGAAATATTTGGAGCGTTCGAGGCCGTTGATAAACTGAATGATGGCGGGGTAATCGCCTTCCACGGTGTCGGCGATATCCACTTCCACCACCCCGCGGCCCACTATCTCCTTTTCGTGAAACGCAATCCCGGTACTTCGCAAGTTTGACTTGCTGGCGATGGCGCCCAAGTCACCGTCAATGGCCGAGTATCCGTCACTCGAACCCAAAAACGCGGTGCGGTAAAAGCCATCGTATTCCTTGCCCACTCCGGAAAGCGAAGCGCGGATCCGTTCGCCGCGCGCGACGTCCGCCTTCAGCAGCTTTGATTGCAGCTCGAGACGGTCGCGCTGAGCGCGCATGGCGTCCACGCCTTCGCGCGACGATTGCCACAGGATGTAGCCCACCGCGAGATCCGCCGCGAAGAGCGCGACGAGAGCTCCGATGATCCACATCTTCCAAATTTTCCAGGCAGCGTCCATAGTCAGGCTTTTGGCTTACGTCGTCGAATACCACGCCGTCAATTGCACGGTGACAGGGTCGGCGGAGCCGAGCTTTTCGGAATGCCGGTCGTCAATCACGTGGATGTCGCTAAACGCTTTGGATTTTTCGAGCGATTCCAGAAACTTGATCTTGCTGTCGTCGGTTTGCGCACCGACGGTCAATGCGACGAGGGCGCGGCCATTTTCGAGCTTCGGCGAGATGTTTACAACGCGCACGCCGGATGGCAGAGTTTGCTCGAGATCCATGAAAATTTTGGTCCAGGGGAAACTGCGCTGGCCGATCAGCGAATTCAGGAAGGTTGCGCGATCGAGGACCTGCCGGGCAGCTTCGGTCTGAAAATACGCTTGCAAGGCGGCCTGCCTTTCCTGATTCGCGCGAATCTCGGCCTGCCAGTGTGAAATGTCCGCGCGCAAATCGCGGTTGGCACGCCAGGAAGAATAGGCGCCGTGACCGAGAAGCAGAAACGCGAGCACGCCGATCACGCCCAAGAGGCCAGTGGTCGCGATGAACGGCCGCTTGTTCTCCAGCGGCGCGGTCGAAAGATTGAGCCTGAGTTTCATGTTTCCCGGAGCAAAACGCTCAGGAGCCTCCGTTCAGCATCCAGCCAGCCAGCGCGTCGAGATCCTGATACATCAAATCTTTCGCGCCGGAATCCAATCGCAGAGCGCTTTCGGTTTCGGCCAGCGCGCCGATCGGGCACTTCAATTCGGCCGAGAGAGCGCGGCGAAACACTTCGGCGCGCGCGCCAAAGCCGGTAACGCTCGCGCGGTCGGGGCTGCTCCCCCAAGTATCCTGGTAATAGGCGATCGCCGGGTAGACTTCATCGAGCATCGCTTGCGGATCGAGCAACGACGCTTCGCCGGCCATTTCCGTGGAGCGATAGACGCAGAGGCGACCAGCGTTGACGACTACCGTGGTCAGCGTTCTGCCGGACATGCGCGCGAGAAGCGTTGCGCCTTCGTCACCCAACAACGGTAGGCTGGCGAGCGTGGAACTGAGCACGACTCCCGCCTTGGCATTCAGCGGTTCGAGAATGTCTTCGTACTCGCGCACGATTCTCTGACGCGCCACGGCGGTTACGACTTCCAAAGTTGCCTCCCGGCCGCTCTGGCGCATCCAGGAAACGACGGTTTCGTCCATGTCAAACGGTACGCTTTTCTTGAGGCGCCAGCGCAGCAGCGGAACCGCTTCATCAGCGCGGCGCGGAAGCGTGTCAAACGGGAGAATGAAAACGCGCACGACCGGGTCAGGGATCAACAGAGCGAGCGGCGCGTCATGCACCGGCACGCGATTAAGAACTTTGCGCAGCGCCGAGCGCACCGCTTCGGGCTGGACTACGTTCGCGTCCACGGGCGACGCCATGATGGCGCCCAGCGGCAACGGTTCGATCGCATGCGATTCCAAATGGCCGCCGGCCTTCGACCAGTGCGCCGCGGCAACGTGCGTCGAAGCAATTTCGACCACGAGCGCTGGATGCGGCATGGCATTGAGCCAACGCTCCAGCTTCTTCACGGGGCCTAGCTCGAAGAAGCGCGTGGCCAGCGTGGCGGAACTAGTCAAGGAACGTCACCTTGTTGATTTCACGCAGCGTGGTGGTGCCGCTGCGAACTTTCGCGAGGCCGGAATCGCGCAGGAACGACATGCCTTCTTCGCGGGCCACGCGCTTGATTTCGGAAGTCGGCCGGCGATTGATGATCATTTCGCGAATATGATCGGAGAGATCGAGCAGTTCGGTGATCGCCGAACGGCCGCGATAGCCGCTGCCGGAACATTCCAGGCACCCGGTGCCTTCGTAAAACGGCACAGCCATCCATTCAGCGGGGTCCAGGCCCGATTCCTTCAGCGCTTCCGGCGTGTACTGCACCTGCTTCTTGCAATTTTCGCAGATCACGCGGACCAGGCGCTGCGCCATGATGCAGTTCAGCGCCGAAACGAAATTGTAAGGCTCGACGCCCATATTGATGAAGCGGCCGATCACGTCCGTCACGTTATTGGCGTGGACCGTGGTGAAAACCAAGTGGCCAGTGAGGGCGGAATTGATAGCGATTTGCGCGGTTTCCTGATCGCGAATTTCGCCGACCATGATCTTGTCCGGATCGTGGCGCAGAATCGAACGCAGGCCGCGCGCGAATGTGAGTCCCTTCTTTTCGTTCACCGGGATTTGGGTGATTCCGCGGACTTGATATTCCACCGGGTCTTCGATGGTGATGATCTTGTCTTCGTCGTTCTTGATTTCGTTGATCGCGGCGTAGAGCGTAGTGGTCTTGCCCGAGCCAGTGGGTCCGGTGACGAGCACCATGCCGTACGGTTCCTGAATGTAACGGCGGAAGCGCGTTTTGTCCGGCCCGTCGAAGCCGACCACGTCCAGCGTCAAGTTGCGGAATTTTTCGCTCAGCGTCTCTTTGTCCAGGACGCGCAAAACGGCGTCTTCGCCGTGCACCGAAGGCATGATCGAAACGCGGAAGTCCACGAAGCGGCCTTTGTAACGCACGCGGAAGCGGCCGTCCTGGGGGACGCGGCGCTCGGCAATATCCAGCTCGCTCATCACTTTAATGCGCGAAAGAATCGTGGCGTGCCATTCCTTGGCAAGCGGCTGCATGGCGTATTGCAGAACGCCGTCAATGCGGTATTTCACCACCACTTCGGTGTTGCGCGTTTCGATGTGGATGTCGCTCGCTCTGCGTTCGAGCGCGGTGAAGATTACGGTGTCCACCAGGCGAACAACGGGGCTCACGCCGGAATCGCGGGTGAGCTTATCCATCGAAATATTTTCTTCGCTGTCTTCTTCGTCGCCGACGACTTGCAGCGTGAATCCTTCGGTGGCTTGATCCAGCACCCGCTGGGACTGCTCGGTGCGCTTCAGCAGGTCATCGATTTGCGAAGTAGTCGCAACGCGAATCTGCAGGCGCTTCCCCAGCAATAGCGAGAGTTCGTCGGTGATCTGCAACTGGCTGGGATCGGCCATGGCGACCATCAGCGTGGTGTCATGCGCCTCGAGCGGGACGAACTTATAGCGAAACATCAATTCGGCTGGAATGCTGCGGAAAAGATCGGGATCAATGCGCTGCTCGCGCAGATCCACAAAGGGACAGCGATAGCGTTCGGCGAGCCGGCGAGCCTGATCGCGCTCGGCACCTTCGTTCGGCAGTCCTGGAACGACCGGATTGTTCGTAGGTGTAGCCATGGAACCCAAATCCTAACCCCCGGAACCCACTTGGAGGGAAAACAGCGGAAGATAAAGGGATATCAAAATAGAGCCTACCACAACCGCCATGACCACCAAAATGGCGGGCGAAACCCAGATTAGAGTGCGCTGCAAACGAGTGCTGACTTCCTCCTCATAAAACTCCGCGACGCTGGTGAGCATGGCGGCTAGGGCGCCGGAGGCTTCGCCTACTTCAATCATTTCCAGAGCTAGATCGGGCACCAAGCGCGTTTCCGCCAGGCTTTCGTGCAGGGTGCGGCCTTCACGCACTCGCGCACCGGCACCTTGCACAGACGTGGCAATCAAGCGGCTGCCAATTGCTTGGGAGGAGGTCTCGAGGCCCGCGACCAACGGCGTGCCACCGGCAAGGAGCGTGGAAAGCGTACGCACGAATTGCGCAATTTGGGATTTCAACCAGATATCGCCAAACACTGGAATTTTGGGTTTGAGGCGGTCGATAGCGACGGCGCCCTGATCCGAGCGGGTCCAGAGGAAAATTGCGATGGCGGCCGCCACAACGACTGCAAACATCAAGAGGAAATAATCACGCAGCGGCACCGATAACGACAGCATGAACTGCGTGATGGCAGGCAGCTTGATGCCGAGGTCCGAGTACAGTTTTGCGAATTGCGGCATGGCGTAGGTGACCAGGTACGAAAGCGTCACAATTACCGCCACTACGAGAATTGAAGGGTAAATCAGCGCGGTAATCAGTCCTTTGCGAAAGCTGGTGCTCACTCGAAGATATGAAATGTATTGCTCCAGAACACCCGTAAGGTTTCCGCTGCGTTCGCCTGCGGTTATCGCAGTAACGTAAACAGGCGGAAAGGAGCCTTGAGCTTCCAGCGCTTCCGACAACAATGCGCCATCGCGCACTTTCTGGCGAACGTCCTGCAAGATGGGCCGCAGCCGCGGTGCGGCCGCACGTTCGGCCAGCAGGTCCAGGGACTTCAGAATCGGCAGCCCGGCTTTTATCAGAGTATTGAACTGCTGGTTGAAAATGAGGAAATCGTTGGTGAGGATTTTGCGAGCCCGGGAAGCGCCGCTGAACTGCGCGAGGATATTGAACTCATTTTTGACTGAAAAGACATGAAAACCGCGCTCGGCGAGCTTCTGACGGACTTCCCCCTCGGTCTGAGCCGTCTCCAGTTGTTGGAAGACGCGGCCGGACATATCTCCGACTTTACATACATACTGGCCCACGAGGGTATAGACGGCCCACTGCTTGGGACGTCTTGATTAAAGTTTAGCATATCCTCTTGAACGCTAACCGCAGTGCGCTGGTGCGGGTTCGTAATGTAACATCACGGTTTAATTCCGCGCACGCGTCAGTGAATAGAACCCGCGAGCTCGGATTCATCCACCACCGCGACATTGGGCGGAGGCTCGAAATGAAATTTCGCCTCCGGGATAGGAAGATTTTCTTCCCAATTGGCGAAGCGGAACTCAGTCTCAAGGGCGCCCGGCTGGCGGATCAGCAGCCGCACCAAGCGGGCTTGGCTATCAGACTCAATCAAGACTTCGCTTACCTCGCCATCGGCGCCGGGAGATTCATTGCGCGGAACGCAGCGCAGCAACGTATCGCCAGCCGTCAACGGTCGCTCGTCGGTCGGGTCGTCCTTTGCGGCGTCCACCAAGTCAATGGTGCGGCAAAGGCGGGAGAAATCCGTCTTCCCGGTGAGTAACGCAAGCGGCGTACGCCAGTCGGAACTATCCTTCACTTTGGCGCGGCTGGCGGTGCGGTCGGCAGGGACGTAGAACCAAACATTGGTGCCGTCCACGATAAAGAGTTTCTGCTCCGGCGATTCGTATTCCCAGCGCATGCGTCCCGGCCGCGAGAAGTAGACGGTACCGGATTCCGCGGAGACGCCTCCGCTACCGTCGGAATAGCGCTCGAAGAATGCGGCTTTCAGAGTAGTGGCTCGCTGGTAGCGCGACTCCAAAGCGCGCACGGCGAGTTTAGCGTCCGGCGCAGACGCTGGAGCAAAGGCTATCGCCGCGATCGCGAAAATCAAAGCAAGCATGGAATCAGATTAGCAGGAACCACAGGGGAGCGAAGTGAATGTTTCCCGCGCGATAATGGTGGCTGGGCGACGATTGTAAGTTCGGCGCGCGAATAATGGCCGCTTATTGCAACGGAGGATAGCCTGATCCGGAGCAAGGCGGAGCTATCAGCGTGCCCGTTGCGTTGACCCGAATCACGCCCGTCTCATCGACGCAATAGCTGGTCGTTCCGGTTACGCCCAAGGCCAGCGGCGTGGCACTGATCGAATATCCGGAGTCCCCGGACGCGCCGCACGCTGCCGGAATACCCAGAGTCAAGGCAGCGACACCGTTGGCCGTGAATGTGTACGTATAGCCGGTTTTCTGGCTGGGGGCCGTCGAAAGCACTTCGTCGATCAGTCCAGCATTGGTGCACGTATTTGAACCGATGGGACCACCCAACTGCGCAAGCGATCACCGTGAAACCGTCGCTGTAGGTGGACGAGAATGTTTGTTCGGCGGAAGTCATCGTTCGCAGAGCCTGGACCGCGGCAGCCTGGTTGGCGGCAATCTTTGCGCGGAGCAGGTTGGGAATCGCGATCGCCGCGATGATCAGAATGATTGCTACGACGATCAGCAGTTCGATCAAGGAGAACCCTTGTCTCCCGTCCCGCCTTCCACTCGTATTGTGCTTGAGCTTGAACATTTTCCTCTGGCACCGCAATCTCTCAAAAAAGAAGGGAGGAAGCCGATGACTTCCTCCCTCCCGAACCGCTTAAGTCACTACTGGAGCGGAGGCTTACCCGAAGCCGAGCAGGGGTTCATGTTCTCAAGCGCCGTGGCTCCCGAGTCAACACGAACGACACCCGTCTCGTCAATGCAGTATGCCGAGGTTCCGGTCGAGAGCGAGAGCGGTCCCGCGCTGACCGAAAACCCAGTGAAACCTGACGCACCGCAAGCTGCCGGAATGCCGGTGGTCAGTGAGGCAACACCGTTGTTCAGGTAGTTGTATATGTAACCGCCCTTCGTCGCCGGGTCATTACCCAACACTTCGTCGATCAATTCGGCGTTGGCGTTGCAAACTGGAGCTGCGCCAGGCGCGCCGCCGAGCACCGCCAGCGTGGGCGTGAAGCCATCGCTGTAGGTGGACGAGTAGGTTTCCTCGGCCGAAGAGATCGTGCGGAGCGTGCCGACCGCGGCAGACTGGTTCGCCGCAATCTTGGCGCGAAGCAAGTTCGGAATTGCAATCGCCGCGATGATCAAAATGATCGCCACGACGATCAACAACTCAATTAACGAAAAACCCTTCTGTTTCTTATTCATTTTCTCTCCTTGGATCGGATATCGCATTTTGCGTCGTATCCCTCTGGCGGGGTACGCTGCCATAACTGCACGGGACATACCAAGTGCGGGCGGCGGTTTACCCTTATGGCACAATGCATTATACCCCCCGCTTTCAAATACATACAGACGCGCCGAGGGCCTGTTGCATTAGCCGCAATAGAGAGAACGCGTTGCGAATCTCAAAAAGTGACAATTTGCGGCGGTCTTCTGCGACTGAAACAGTCAACGGCAACGGCCGATCTGCCAGGGTCGAAAACGCCCGCGGGCGAAGCATAGCTGAGTACGAGTGGTGCGTTCTGTTGAACATCTGGTCTTATCGCTCCGAGAAAAAGAAGGTCGGGCAGCATCGTGCCGCAACAGTCATCGTGTCGCGCCTTAGCGAAGCCGCAAGACTGTGAACAAATCGCTATAGTCATCGGTCCAGACGAGTTTGGGGTCGGTCGCAGGCATGGAATCGAGGTGACCGCGAAACGAGTCGTACGCCAAAGCCTCGGGATTCTTGGCGAGCAGGATCCAGTCGCTGCGTTCACCGAGGTCGGAGCTGTGCCGATTATGAAGGCGCGCAACCGCCAGGTGATTGTGCGCGGCGAGAGCGGCCAGGACCGGACTGAGGTCCAGCATTTTGTTGGAGATGTGGAAGACCAGCACAGAGTCCGGTCCCCGCAAGTGCTCCAAATAGATTTCCAGCGCTTCTTGCGTGAGCAAATGGACCGGGATCGAATCACTGCTGAAAGCGTCTACAACTAACACGTCGAAATTCTGTGAACCGGTTTCTCTGAATTCACGCTCAAGCGAGAGCCGCGCATCGCCTGGAACCACGACAATCTGCGCCGCAGAATCTTTGATAAATGTGAAGTACGGGCGAGGGGCGAGCGAGTAAGCAATCACCTGAGGATTGATCTCGTAAAACCACATCTTGTCGCCGGGATGCGCGTAGACGGCGAGGGTTCCGACGCCCATCCCGATGATCCCGAAGCGGTGCGGGCAGGGCTGCTGGCAAGCTGCGAGTCCATCGAGAAGGAGCGCCACCCCGCTGTTGCGCGTGTAATAAGCCGTCGGCTCCTTGGGCTGATCGTACAACTGGTAACCGTGGCTGGTCTGTCCGTGGCGCAATTCGATGGACTTCAGTCCCGTGCCCTTTCTTCTGAGCATCATCGCGGCGTAAAAATTGCGGTCCCGACGAATTGCGAGGTACTTGTCAAAGTGAACTTGCGCGTATAGCGACGCAGATAGCGCCGCTACGACGGCGAGGGCTGCGAATTGAGCGGTGTTGAGCCGCCGATATATCGGCGGTTTCTTCCCGCTCCGCAGAGTGACGAATCCGACCCATACAGCCATCACCGTGAGCATCGGATAATAGTGCCAGTGATACATCGTCACCGGGATCATGGCGAGGCCGGCGTAGCGCGCTATGAACTCCGGGGCGAGGAGCAGGCCGAGAAGAATGGCACTGCTCACGTAAGCTCGGTTGTAATACCACCAGGATTCGCGATCCCGCGCGAGAGCGACGAGCGCGAGGAGCGCACAACCCACCAAGCCACAGTGAAATTCCCAAAAGCCGCCAAAAATCTGCGGAGCTATTAGCGCAACGAATACGCCTCCCGCGGCTCCTCCCGCGGAAATAAGAAGGTAGAAGCGCGTCAGATATTTCGGATGCGGCTTCAGGCGGACAAGCTCTCCGTGGCAAACCATACAACAGGCAAACAGAACCAGGCTGAGCATCCAGATCTGCCGCACGATGGGAGCGGTATCCAAAGACAACAACACTATGAGCGCCAGGGCAAAGCTCGCACCCAGCAGCACCTGAAAAATTTCGCGGCGATACCACTTGGGATTGTCAAAACAAATGATGAAGCTGAGTAGATACAAGCTGAGCGGCAAGACCCACAGAAACGGGACCACGGCCACTTCCTGGCACATCAGGTTGGTGGTGGCGAGCAGCATCAAGGAGGCCATGGCGGGAAGCAAGAACCAGAGGAGTTGGACGCCGGCCGAGGGAGAAGATGCCAGCTCGAGTTCCGTTTCCGACTGGGGCAGGGAGAAAATCGCGGGCGCATTCATATCTTTTGCGCAAGCGACGAAACCCGCAAAAAATACCAGGTAACCGACGCTCCAAAACCAGGCTTGGACGTGCAAGCGGAATCCCGGTTCAACAATAAAGGGATACGTCATCAGGCCCAGCAATGAACCGATATTCGAAAGGGCGTACAGGCGGTAAGGCGATTTACCGGGATGCGCACGGTTAAACCAGGTTTGCAGCAGAGGTCCACTGGCGCTCAAGCAAAGAAAGGGCAGCCCTACCGCGACGAACAGCAATCGCAATATTTGCGTTATAGGGAAATCGGAAGAATTGGGCCGCCAGGACGGTCCGGGGAGAAGGGGTGAATTCCAATTAAGGGCTCCCAGCGCCAGCAGCAATGCGGATAACGCCAGCACGGCGATATGCACAACCGTCTGCGTCCTCGCACTCAATCTTGTGGACAACAGATGCGCGTACAGATATCCGCCCAACAGCAGCAGCTGAAAAAACAGCATGCAGGTCGTCCAGACCGCGGGCGTGCCACCGAACCACGGCAGGATGTACTTACCCAGGATCAGCTGCACCTGGAAAAGAAGGAATGCGCCGCAAAATATCGTGAGGCCGTAGCGAAAACGAACTTTGGCGGCGGGCAAAGGGATAGCAGCGGTTTCTGCGACCGGCTCCAGCAACTCCACGCTGGAAAACGTCATATTCCGTACTTTTTAGCGTAATGGCGGAAGGAACGATACGACATTTTTAGAGTGTCGGCGGCGCGGGTGCGAACTCCACCGGATCGCTCCATGGCGGCCAGCAGGAAAGAACGCTCGAGATCCTGGATGTGCATCTCGAGGTTGATGCCACCCTCGGGAAGGATAGAACCATTGCCGTTTCTGGAGTGATGCGACGAGACGGCTTCCTGAAAATGTTCGCGGATGCGCGCGGGCAAGCCTTCGGCGGAAATTCGCGCGGAACCCTCGAGCGCGACGGCGCGTTCGATGGTGTTTTCCAGTTCGCGCACGTTGCCGGGCCAATCGTAGACTTCCAGGCGGCGCATCGCTTCCGGCTCGATTCCTTCGATTTTCTTCCCCATGGATTTCGAATAACGGTCCAGGAATGAGCGCACCAGGAGTGGAATATCCTCGCGGCGCTCGCGCAGCGGCGGGAGGTGAATCGGAATCACGCTGAGGCGGTAATAAAGGTCCTCGCGGAAGCGGCCTTCGGCGATTTCCTTGGCGAAGTCTTTGTTGGTGGCGGCAATCACGCGCACATCCACGTCGCTTTCTTCCGTGCTGCCGAGCGGCCGGACTTTGCCCTCCTGCAAGACACGGTAGAGCTTCACCTGCATGGTCAGGCTCATGTTGCCGATTTCGTCCATAAAAAGCGTGCCGCCATCCGCCGCCTGGAAAAGGCCGCGGCGGTTTTCATTTGCTCCGGTGAAAGAGCCGCGCAGGTAACCGAAAAGTTCGGATTCCAGCAGGGTTTCCGGAAAGGCGCCGCAATTGATGGTGATGAAGGGGGCTTTCGCGCGCGCGCTATTTTCGTGGATGGCGCGCGCCACCAATTCCTTGCCAGTGCCGCTTTCTCCGGTGATCAGCACGCGGCTGGACTGTGGGGCAATCGTTTCGATCAAATCGAACAGGCTGCGCATCTTCTCGCTTGCGCCGATGATGTGGTCGAATCCCGTGAAGCGCCGGAGCTGGCGACGCAGTTCGCCGGCTTCTTTCTTTAGCGCCTGATTTTCCGCGATGCGCTTCACCGCCGGGCGCAACTCATCGAGCAAGCGATCGCCCTTGATAACGTAGCGGTCGGCGCCGAAGTTTACGGCGTCAATCGCGGTGTCCACGGTGGGAACGCCGGTGATCAAAATGAAAATCGCGGAGGGCGAAACTTCCTTGGAATATTGCAGCAATTCGACGCCATCCATGTCCGGCATGCAGATGTCGGAAATGACGATGTCAAAAACCTGCGACGCGAGGCGCCGCTTGGCGGCCTGACCGTTCGAGGCTACTTCCACTTTATGGCCCTCTTTGCGAAAGCTGATTTCCAGCAATTCGCAGATGGAGGGCTCGTCGTCAACGACCAGGAGATGGGCCATGGCGCGCTATCCCTTCCCTACTGCGCGGAGGCTTTCGTCATGGCTGCGAGTTTCCGGAATGGGCGCGGAAGGCGGCGCCGTGCGCGGGCGTGCGGCCCGCGGAATTTCCACAATGAATTCCGCGCCTGCTCCGCGATCGGTATCCACGCGGATGCGGCCGCGATGCGCTTGCAGGATCTGATAGACGATGGCGAGCCCGAGGCCGGTGCCGCCGACAAAGCCGGACTGGAACGGCTCGAAAATTCGCGTAGCTTGCGTGACTGGTATGCCGATACCGGTGTCGCTGATCTGAATACGCGCCCACGTGTCGTCCGCTTCCAGACTGACGGATAGCACGCCGCCCGCAGGCATGGCCCGCAGCGCGTTATTGCAGAGGTTCCAGAAGACTTGCTTCAGCGCATCGCGGTCGGCGCGGGCGCGCAACGTGCGCAACTTGAAATTCCGTTCGATGCGAAATTTTCCCAGAGCCGTTGCGTCGCGCTCCAGCAGCACGAGCGTGTCTTCGATCAGAGGCACCACGTCCACGTCGGAAAACGAATAAGTTTTCTCGCGCGAGTAATTCAGGAAGTCGGTGATTATCTGATTCAAGCGCTGCGATTCCCTGCTCACGATGTGCACGAGCCGCTTATCGTCGTCTTCGAGCGGGGCGAGCCGCGCGAGTTCTTTGAGTGCCCCGGTCATGGCCGTCAGAGGCTGGCGAATTTCGTGAGCGATCGCGGCGGAAAGGCGTCCCAGGGCCGCCATGCGCTCCTTGGTGACGACCTCGCGCTCGAGCCGCTTCAGTTCGGTCAGGTCCTGGAAGTTATAAACGAAGCCGGTGGTCTGATTCTGTGCCGTGCGCAGCGGGGAAATGGACAAGCCCAGAAAGCGAACCGCCCCCGTGGAGGTCTTGAACTCGATTTCTTTGCGCGCCGCCACGGGATTGCCCTCTTCGTCCACTTCCACTGGCCAAAACCCCGGAAACACGTCCTGAATTTTTTCGCCGCGCAGCAAGCCCAGGCCGCAGCCGGTGATTTCCGCGCCCGAGCGATTCATTACCAGGATGCGCCCTTCGAGATCCGTGGTGAGCAAGCCACCGCGCATGGATTCGATGATGTCCTGGTTGAAGGCCTGCAGGTCTTTGAGCTCTTCACTTTTTTCCTGGAGTTCCTGTCCTTTGCTGCGCAACGTCTGCGCGAGCAAGCTGCCCAGATAGGCGACCGCCAGAAACGCGATCAGATTGCTTGCGAGCCAGGAATCGAGGGCGCGCAACGTGGGGCTTGAGTTCGCGGTGCGCGGCAGCACTCCGTAGTAGGTGAGCTCCAGCGCAGCGCTGAGCAGCACGAAGCTCAACGCAGCAACGACGAACACTCCGCTGCGCGAAAACATCACGCTGGCCATCAAGATCGCCAGCAAATACAGGGAAATGAAGTAGCTGTCCTGCACTCCGGTGGTATACACGACGCCGGTGATCATCAGCAGGTCGCAAACCATCTGCAGCGGCGCGTGCCAGCGCGCCAGAGGAATCCAGCGCTGCAGAATCACGTAAAAGATGGCCAGCGTGTACCAGAGCGCGATCAGCTGGACAAAGGAGTGCAGCGGGACGGAAATCGGCGTCAGATGCCGCGCTGCGATTACAATCCCCACCAGGAAGGTAATAGCCAGAAATCGTACGCGCCCTAGCCACGGAAGCCATTCGCTCGCACTAGGTGTTGATTTCATCTCAGATTTTTTTCCACCGTAGGCGCGGTGTCTCCGGCACTACGCTCCAGGCCTCACGCGAGGTCCCTGCCGCCAAGCGCGAGCTTGCGCTCTTACGACTGCAGGAAACCGCCTTCAGCCCGCGCTGTTCCGCAGGCCTACTTGCCCGCCAATTTGCCGATCAACGAGAACAACGGCAAGTACATCGAAATCACGATGCCGCCGACGACCACGCCCAGAACCACGATCATCAGAGGTTCCATGGCGGTCAAAAGGTCCTTCACCGCGGCGTCCACTTCATCTTCGTAGAAGTCCGCGATTTTCTGAAGCATGGCGTCCATCGCGCCAGTTTGTTCGCCGACACCGATCATCTGCGTGACCATGCCGGGGAAAACGTCCGTCTCTTTCAGCGGATCCACGAGGGAGCGGCCGGCTTCGACGGCTTTGCGCGTCTGGATGATAGCCTTTTCCACGACGGCGTTGCCCGAGGTACGCGCAGTGATGTCCAAGCCTTCAAGAATGGGCACACCGCTCGAAATCAGCGTTCCCAGCGTGCGGGTGAAGCGCGCTACGGAAATCTTGCGCATCAGCGGACCGACGAGGGGAATTTTGAGTATCGTGGCGTCCAGCGCCATGCGGCCCGTGGGAGTGCCGTACCACACCTTCAGCGCGACTACAGTACCCACAACGGCCACCAAAATGACGAAGCCGTAGATGCTGCCGATGAAACTGCTGATGGCAATCACGACGCGGGTCGGCAGCGGCAGGTCCACGCCAAGGCCGTTAAACAACTGCGTGAAAATGGGGACGACTTTCCAGAGCAACAAAATGATCACGCCACCCGCGATGCCCAGCACGGCAATCGGATAGATCATCGCCGACTTCACCGCGCGCTTCAGCTTGACGTTCTTTTCGATGTAGCTGGAGAGGCGCTGCAGAATGGTGTCCAAAATACCGCCCGTCTCGCCGGCGTCCACCATGTTGTAGTACAACGCATCGAAGACCTTCTCGTACTGCTTCATCGAATTTGCAAGGCTCGCGCCGCCTTCGACTGACGCGCGCACACCGGTCAAGACCTTTTGAAAGATCTTGTTTTCCTGCTGCCCGGCGAGAATCTCCAGGCACTGGACCAGCGGCAAGCCGGCGTCAATCATCACCGAGAACTGGCGGGTGAAGACGGCCAACTCCTTGGAGTCCACGCCGCCGCCGAAGGTGGGGATGTTGAACTCTTTCCCCTTCTCGGAGAGCTTGCTGACGTTGATGTTTTCGCGCCGGAGCGCGGCCGAGACTTCGGCCTTGCTCTCCGCCGTGCGTTCGCCCGTTACCTTGGCGCCCGCCCGATTCACCCCACGATATGTAAATACTGGCATGATGTGTTACCTCCTGTTCCTTTCTCGCTTATCGCCGAACGGGCGCCTTGCCCCCGGAAGCCGGCGAGGTCACCCCGCGATTAATCAAATCCTGTAATTCGTCCTGATTCGAGGAGCGCGCCAGCGCCACGTCCATCGTGATTTGCTTTTGGAAATAAGCGTTGGCGAGACTCTGATTGAACGTTTGCATGCCGGACTGCCCGGTTCCGGTCTGCATGGCCGAATAGATCTGGTGAATTTTGTCTTCGCGGATCAGGTTGCGAATGGCCGCCGTGGGAATCAGGATTTCCATGACCATGGCGCGGCCGCGGCCGTCGATTCTTGGGAGCAGCGATTGGCAAAGAATTCCTTCCAGCACCATCGAGAGTTGCGCACGCACTTGCGGCTGCTGGTGGGCCGGAAAAACGTCCACGATACGGTTGATGGTGGAGACCGCCGAATTGGTGTGCAGCGTGGCGAAGGTCAAATGGCCCGTTTCCGCAATGCGTAGCGCCGATTCGATGGTTTCCAGGTCGCGCATCTCGCCGATGAGCACGACGTCGGGGTCTTCGCGCAACGCGGCGCGCAACGAATTTGAGAATGAGTGCGTATCCGAGTGCACTTCGCGCTGGTTCACTAGGCACTTTTTGTGGTTGTGCAGGAATTCGATGGGATCTTCGATCGTGATCATGTGCTCTTCATGCTCGTTGTTGATTTTATCGAGCATGGCCGCGAGTGTGGTGGACTTGCCCGAACCCGTCGGGCCGGTAACCAGCACTAGTCCGCGCGGCTTGTCGCACAGTCCGCGCACGACAGCCGGTAGACCCAACGCGTCAAAGGACTTGATTTCCCATGGAATGGTACGGAAGACGGCGGCCACGGCTCCGCGCTGATGGAAGATATTGCCGCGGAAACGTGCCAGGCTTTTCAAGCCGAAAGAAAAGTCGAGTTCAAGATTCTCTTCCAGGCGGTGCTTCTGCACGTCCGTCAACACACTGTAGGCAAGCGCCTTGGTATCCGCGGCGGTCAACGGCGGCATATCCAAAGGACGGAGTTTTCCATGCACGCGAATGCGCGGCGCGCTATTGGTCGAGAGGTGCAAATCGCTCCCGCCCATCTCGATCATTTTCTTCAGCAGCTCGCTTAATGTGATGCCAGCCATATTTCCTCCGCTTAGAGAACTGTTTCTCGAACGACTTCTTCGAGTGTGGTGTGGCCCAGCGCGCATTTGATCAGTCCGCTGCGCCGCAGCGTTATCATTCCGGTTTCCAGTGCCTTCTTCTTTAGTTCCAGCGCCGAAGCGCCCACTAAGATCAACTCGCGCAAATCGTCGTTGATCTCCATTACTTCATAGAGACCCACGCGGCCTTTGTACCCGGTGTTGTTGCAGGTGCTGCAGCCGCGACCATGCTGCACGATCGTCTTTTCCGACTCGTCCTTGGTATAGCCCGCGTCCACCAAGGCTTGCGGCAAAATCTGCATCGGTTCCTTGCAGCCCGCGCAGATGCGGCGCACCAGGCGCTGGGCGCAAATCAAGTTGACGGAAGTGGCCACCAGGAACGGTTCAATACCCATATTCATCAATCGGCTGATTGTGCTGGGGGCATCATTGGTGTGTAGCGTCGAAAGCACTAAGTGGCCAGTCAAGGCCGCTTTCACCGCGATTTCCGCCGTTTCAAAGTCGCGGATTTCGCCCACCAGGATGATATTGGGGTCCTGCCGCAGGAAGGCGCGCAAAGCCGAAGCAAAGTTCAGCCCGATCTGCTCCTTCATCTGGACCTGGTTGATTCCGGGCAGCTGGAATTCGACCGGATCCTCGGCGGTCATGATGTTGGTTTCGCTGGTGTTGAGCTTGGCGACCGACGAATACAAGGTGTTGGTCTTGCCCGAACCAGTGGGACCGGTGACTAGCACCATTCCGTAGGGCTTCAAGATCTGCCGCTCGAATTTCGTCAGCGACTCCGGCTCGAAGCCCAACTTGGTCATGTCCAGACGGAGGTTTTCTTTGTCCAGCAACCGCATGACGACTTTTTCGCCGAAAAGTGTGGGCACCGTCGAAACGCGGAAGTCCAATTCCTTTTTCTTGCCGTCTTTCAAATACTTGATCATGATGCGGCCGTCTTGCGGCAGCCGCTTTTCGCTGATGTCCAGCTTGGCCATGATCTTCACGCGGCTGGTGATCGCGTCTTTTAATTTCAATGGCGGCGCCATCACGTTTTGCAGAATGCCGTCAATACGAAAGCGCACACGGTATTCTTTTTCGTACGGCTCAACGTGGATGTCGCTCGCCCCGCGTTTCACCGCGTCCGTCAGGATCAGGTTCACCAGCTTGATGATGGGAGCTTCCTCCGCCGCTTTCTCGAGCGTCGCGAGGTCCATCTCGGCTTCTTCGCCGGAAAGTTCCAGCGAGGCTTCATCACCGGCGAGGTCCTTCATTACCTTGTCGAGCTGTTCGACGCTCTCGACGTCACCATAGAATTTGTGGATCGCTTCGGTGATTGCTGTTTCGGAAGCCACCACCGGTTCGACGTTGAAGCCGGTCATGAACTTAATATCGTCCATGGCGAAGACGTTGGTGGGATCCGTCATCGCGATCGTCAAAGTGGAACCAACGCGCGAGAGCGGGACAATCTGATAACGCACCGCGGTTTCTTGCGGCACCAGCTTGATTACGGCGGGATCTACTTCGTAGAACTTTAGATTGATGGAAGGCACGCCGTATTGGCGCGAAAGCACGGCAGTGATATCGTCATCGCTGACCAAGCCAAGCTTCACCAGGCAAGTGCCCAGCCGGCCGCCGCTTTTTTTCTGGTGTTCGAGCGCCTGCTTAAGCTGATCCGCAGTGATCAGGCTGTCCTTGACCAGAATTTCGCCAAGTCGAGAAGACATGAGTATCCGGGAGTGGTACTAGAACCCACCCGATGAGCCAGCGTAGCATGAGGACCTGCCGAAAAAGGTCAGCGGGTGCGACCTTCGTAGTGAATCAGCTAACATCTGATACGCCGCCGCCAAACCTGTACGGTAGTACAGGCTATTTTTTGCCCCTGTACGAAGGTACAGGTCCATTATTGTCAGCGAGTTAGAGGCAGTTTGAGATCAGGAGCTGCAACGAGAAAACGCGGTAATTTTTGGTAGGGATTTTTGACAGAGATCGCGCACGCCGGTCCGTGCGGAGCGGAGGGTTTTGCATACGAAAAAATCTTGTTTTGAGACACGCGAGGAGCCTAGCATTCCGGCCGCTCGGTCTGCTAGGATATTGCGGTTCGAGGGCGGTTAGCTCAGCGGTTAGAGCATCCCGCTTACACCGGGAAGGTCCGCGGTTCAAATCCGTGACCGCCCACCACTAACCTTCGAAGCAGCTCCAGAGGGCCGAGCGACGGCTCTTTCACGGTTTCGCCTGCATGGACTTAATGTAATTCGTCAGATTCATGATGCGAATGTCGACAAGCTCGGGGTCGGTGCCGCGAATCGTCGCGAAGAGGGGTCCCCAGATCGGCATCTCCGTGTTTCCGTGGGCGGGCACTTGCACGCCGTGTCGGAGCACGTCTTGAACATAAGCCTCAGGGAATTTTCCGTCGTGGCGTTTCGCAAACGTCGTTAGATCAGATGGCCCGTTCTTGAATTCCGGCGATACGGGGCCGTTGCCCTTCAAATCGTTCCCATGGCAGACAGCGCAATATCGCTTGTATAGTTGCAAACCCGAAACCGGGTTGGAACTCGGCAGATGCGCAGTTTTTTTCTCCTGCGCCACCGCAGTTACTGCTGAACTCGCCAGCGAAACGAATGCCGCGTACAACATCACGTTGCAGATAGCCCGACTGACCATCGCTGGCCTCCCCGTATAAGAGTACTTTCCGGTACGGCGCTGCAGGATTTGAGCGCTCACTGCCCCGCATCACCTACTTACTTATGGTCTGAATTGATTCCAGGTACTTCAACAAATTCTCAATCCGCACCGGCTCGCGATCCACGTCGGCCTCCACCTGGGAAAAAATCGGCCCCCACACAGGCATCTCCCGCGTGCCGTGTGACGCGATCATCCCTTCGCCCTCGATAATCCTCCGTACCCGCGCTGTTGGGAACTTCCCTCCATTGCTTTTCGCGATCACCGTTAGGTCCGGCACCGTGGCCTTTAGAGCGGGTGCGACCGGCCCGTCCCCTTTCCCGCCCTTACCGTGGCAAGACGCGCAGTACTCCCGGTACAAATCCGCGCCTTCTGCAGACCGAATCAATGTGCGCGGTTTCTCCGGGGTCGGCGGTTGCTGCGCGGCCTGCGAATCCGCCAGCGTGTTCGCTGCGGTTCCTGCCGCCATTGCCCCACTCAACGCAGCAAACAAGCACCACGACGCACCTCGAATTTTCATAACCGTCCTGTAACCGGAGTTGAGTCTCCGCGAATTTTGCGCAGACGAAGTCCCGCGTCAGCAAAAGGTAAATCCGCCAGGGAAGTCGCCCGCAGTATAGTCCAGAAGGCATCGTAGCGCCCAGTAGCCGTCGCGACTACGTGCGACGGCGGCATGTGCCGCCGAAAAACGGCGAACTTGTCACGCGCGAGCGCAATTGCGACGTGGGCTCCCGGTGCAAGACAGTGGCGAGAACTGTCGTCGCGGCATCTCCAACCGCAGCGCGGGTCGATCACGAGGAATCAGAATTCTCTGCTGTCCAGGCGTTTATCGTTGCTTCGAGGCTGTGCTATAGTACTCAAGAAGTTGGATACACCGGGAAGGTCTTCGGTTTTAATTCTGTGGCCGCCCGTAATCAGATGCAGCCTGTTTTTCGCGGGGGACGTAGTTCAGTTGGTTAGAACGCTGCCCTGTCACGGCAGAGGTCGCGGGTTCGAGTCCCGTCGTCCCCGCCATATTTTCAATCAGTTACGCTAGACCCTGAAAAAAATCTGGGTCCGTTTGGGTCCACTAAGCCCAGAAGCACTCCGTCCGCCGCGCATTCCCTCGAACGTCCAGAGAACGCGCTCTTCAGCTTCAACTATTGAATCAGAGTCGATTTGTTCACCGACAGCAAACCGCCCGGCAAGATGGCATCTACTAGTTTTCCTTGCGCCAAGCGCTTCCGCTCCGGTGTTGCTTGAAGATACTTGTTCGTCACGTGGAGATTGCTGTGCCGTAAGTAGTCGCGGATCGTGAGTTGATGTTCTCCCATCTCTGCCAACATCGTCCCGACGGTGTGTCGAAACGTGTGCCAGCCCACGCCGATAACGCCAACCTTCGCAAACGCCGGTTGAATCTTCCGCTTGAGCACGGCGGCAAGATCCAACGGCTTCTTCCCTTTGTGACGATGGGATGGGAAAACGAAATCCCCAGGTCCGTTGTGTTCGCTCTGCGACTTCCATTCGATTAAGGCATCTTTCAACGCCAGATGCATCGGTAATAGCTTCGCCGACGCTTCCGTTTTTGTCGCCTTCAGATGCCCGCCTCTGCGCCAATAGTACGAGTGTTGAACGCTGAAGCTCATGCTGTCGAAGTCGCAGTCCGACCAGCGCAGGGCGCCGAGTTCGCCTCGACGAGTCCCCAACGCTCCATCCAGAAACACGAGCAACTGGTCCCGAAATTCCAATTTCGCGAGACCCAGTTTCACTTGCTCTGGTGACAAGAACAGGGGTGCTTCTTGACGCTTTGCACTGACGCGAACGCCAGTGCTTGGACCTCGCCTTCCTCCGGTCCCCACTGGAATTCCCGACGAAATGGGATTGTGGCCACAGAACTCCCAACGCACGGCGTGCGAAAACAAAGCCGACATCACACACTTGAGTTTGGCCTTGGTCCCGTCCGCCACTCTCGCTGCCCGCAGCCAGCGTTCCACCTCGACGGTTTTTAGTTCTTCCAGCAGCACGTTGCCCCATCGAGGGAGAATCCAGTTCTTCGCATAGACGATGTATGCGTCTTGCGTGGATAGCTCCTTTTGAGGCAACTCTTCGCGACAATAGTGCTCCCATAAGGTGTTCACGTTTGTCTGACGAAGATTCCTGCGATTGGAAGGATTGTTGACGGTTAGTCGAAGGGCATCCGCTGCCGCTTGCGCCACAGATTCGGTTGAGTACTGCTTCGAGCTCCCGATCTGGACCTTGCGACGTGTCGGCTTCCCGTTGATGTTTCTTTCCCACCAGCGATACACCCATACAGCGGGACCTCTCTTCCGTTCTTCCAGAATGAGACTTCCCTGTTGGTAGCGTGCCCGTCTAAACAAAGTTCCTCCTTTGTCTAAACGGCACTGACAGCCCAGTGCAGAATACCCGAAAGAAGTGAAGGCAGCGACGCATTTCCTATCCAACTGAAATTGAGTGGGAGCCTTCAGCTCTTTCGACCCAACGGTCGAGAGCGGATGCACGAAACCTCCACACTCTGCCGATCTGAATTCCCGGAATCTCTCCGCTGCGCGCTTTAACTCGTAAGGTCTTCGGGTGAATTCTCAACAGCTTGGCTGCTTCAGTAACGTCCAAGAGTGGCTCAAAATTAACCTCGATAACGCCGCTCCGAAAGCCCGTTGTCGTTGTCTTGTCATTCAGTTCCCTAGCGTGCGTCAATTTGGGAGAGCGTTCGGCTTTCCCTTCTTCATTCACTGTGGCCCCGCTCTGATTTTGCTCAAACGTGCCACTGGCGTCATAGTGAAGAAGCGATGTGAGTCCATTAGACTGGGCCTGTCTATCATTCGTGCTGAAGCGCGGGACATGTCGCCTTGAGGGCACCGTATTCTCGCGCGGATCGAATTGATTTTGTCGAGGCTTCATACGTGCTACGCAGTTACTTTGGGTGCGCCTCCCTCTAGCCCGTGATTGTTTCCGTTGTTAGACTGTTGGCCCAGCCAGGCTTTGAATTCATCGTCGCGCTTGAAAAGAACCTTGAGCGCCTCCGTGATGACGTATGACGGGGTGGACTCGATGAATTTCGCGTATTGGTCGAGTTGGGTTTTCACCGGCTCCTCGACTCGCGCCTGGATCGTTACCGCCTTCGGTTGTTTGGGTGGTGCCTTAATGATCGCCATGTTTTGGTTTCGTTCCTCCTCGTCGGTTTTGTCATACGTGTTGTCTTACAAATTCGCTCGTTCCCTTCTCCTGCGCGGCCAAAACACGATCTGCGGCATCCAGCAGAAAGAGGCGGGAGTGACCCCCGAAGCCCGGAGGGATCGGGCCGCGATTTTGCGGCGCGATGGGGTCGCTCCCGCCTCTGGTCGTGTTTTGGCCGCGCTGCATTTCGTTGCCGTGTCCTGCGCATCTGCCTATTCTTCTGCCAGTTATCTCCATGCTGGGCTGAAGTCGGAGGTGAAAGCTCCAGCGAAAAACGTCTCCTCGGAACTTTTCACGGGCATACTTACTGCCCAATGGGGGTGCCGCTCAAACAAAGCGACCTGTCCGTTCACTGTCGAGAAGATAATGCTCACCTGCGAAGGCATCCGGAACTTGAGGGAATCGGATCGCACGGCGTTTTCAGTGATCTCTCCCGCGCGCCATCTTCGGTACAGATTTTCCAGTTCTGGGCTGCCGAATCGTTCTTTGCCGTCGTTGATGAAGGCGATGTCCTCGTTGCTCAGCTTGCTGTAGTTCTTCTCGTCCCACGTTCGCCGCGCGCGGAAGTAATGGAGGAGTCCAGAAAGGCCGTCTGGGTTCCAGAGCCTCTGGAACGTCCCATGGAATACCTTACTAGCTCGCTCGAAATTGGTGTCGCGGGTTGCGATGTAGCAGAAATTGAGGCTTTGAAACTTCGTGAAAAGATCGAGATATGCAGCCAGGTGGGTCCTGAAACTGTCCATACTTCCAAGCCCCGGATCAATGAAGCTGAATGTCACCACAGGAGGGAGAGACGCGGCGGGGTTGTAGTACATCGGGAATTTGTCCACGAAATAGTGGTCGGTGTAGTTTTCCTTGATCGCCCCCGAGTAGCGTCTGTGAGGCAGCGTTCTCTTGTCGATTCCCAACTGGCTACAGAAGAATGAGAGCTTCTGTTCCTCCGATTCGAGGTACGTGAAATCCTGATTGCGGAGAATGAAATCGAGAGCGATGAGCCGGGTTCGGACGTATTCGGTCGAATGCACGCGGCGGAAACGGACGTTTTCCCTCCCGATCGCTTCGTACAGATTCCGTGAAAAAAGGTGGAAGACTCGGCCATTCCGGAGGTATTCCTTGGAGCTGGCGTGATTCTTCTGGACCACTTTTCGAGCGAAGGCGACGCTGCGCTTACCGGGCTTTGTCCCGACGAACTGCAAAAACTGCTGGCAGGTGAAGTAGCCGGAATGCGTGGCCACAAGGTAGAGAAAGCGAGCTTCCTCCTCCGTGTAACCGAAACCGCGGAGGGCTTCCGTGTAGATGGGAAGGATTTTCACAGGGCGAAGATCCTCGCGGTGATTTCATGGGTATCGAGAACGCGGCGCAGCTTGGCGTGGTCCTGTTGCCGAGCGAAGAGATGAAATCCGGCTTTGGCCTTCTCGCCAAGCCCTTGGGGCCGGTAGTCGCGAGTAGCGACTTCGAGGTCGAGGCGGCGGATTTCCCGGCAGTCATCCTCGTACTCGATGCGCAGGTCGGGGATGGGAATCTTGCCGTTCACGACCTTGAGGTCGAACTGGTTCGCAATGAAAATTCGCTCGTACCTTGGGTCTTTGTCGGGCCGCATCCGGGAGAGGGCTCGGTAGAGGTCTTTCTTCAATTCAAAGTCGAGAACGACGCGGCGGACCTTTCCTCCTGAGTCTGCGATGTCTCTTGCGACCTGCTGATACAACCTGTAGAGATCGGCGTCGTGCCGGGCTTCCCTGGGTTTGACAACGCCGTGATAGGTAGCCTGCCGATGGGAGACGAGCTGGGCTCGCTCCAGCAGCCAGTGGCCATCCTTGGTTAGAGTCAGAACTTTCGTCGAGAAGGACGAGTGGCCCTCGATAGTCTTTTGTTCGACCAGTCCGTGCCGGGCTAGGTTTCTGACGTCGCCTTCCATGCGTGAGGCGTCTCTGTTGTAGCCGAACCGGGCAAGATCATCTGGCGGCACGACGCGGAACTTGCCTAGTTCGGTGAGGGTACGAACCTCGGAATCGCGCAACGAGTATTCGCGGCTCCGGCCTCGATAGATCGTTCGCGAACGGTCAGAACCACGATTGGACCGACCCGAATTTGGCTCCCTGTCGCGTTTTGGGCTGCCGTGCGAACTGCCTCTATCTGAAGAGTCGGTGCTCCTTTCGATCAGATCGCGCGTGGTCCCCTCGCGTCTTCTGAACGAGAAGGCAAAGTCGGAAATGCTATAGGGATGGTCCACGGAGAATCTCCTCTCGTTTCACCCTGATGTGAGCGTGGGGGAAGACTTCGAACGCCGCACAGAGTGAAGAAACCGAGATTGCGAAGTACCACACATCGTCTTGGTCATACTGGAGGCGAACTCAGACTTGCGGGGAACGAGCCTGGTCTTGCCCCTCGGGATACAAAAACACCTCTTCCACCGTCTTTCCGAAAATGCGCGCGATCTTGAAAGCGAGCGGCAAACTGGGGTCGTACTTGCCCGTTTCAAGAGCGTTGATCGTGCCGCGAGCGACTCCGACTTGCGCGGCAAGCTCTGCCTGCGACCATTCCTTTTCCGCTCTCAAAACACGCAGCCGGGTCTTCATCGGTACCGCCAGGAATACAGAATCAATCCGACACTCCACAAAACAATCATCAGGGGCGGGATGCCGAGCCACGAGAGGGGATGAAATCCGAAGCTCTGAAAGAAGCCGATAGCAGCGGAAAAGACGAGCGTGCCGGCGAAGGCGAACGTCAGCGCGCGATAGTTGACCTGCTGTTCGCGCTCATCATTGGAGCGCAGAAAGCGCAGCAGGAACAGGATGGCCGCCGCGGCCCCCGTGATTGCCAGAGCGAGTAGGAAGGTGCGCAGGGACGGAACCGTTCCGACAAGATTAAAGGCGGCGGCAGAAACCAGCGCAGAGACATAGAAGAAAAAGAGCGCAGATCGCCGACGCTCGGCAAGGCCGTCGCTATACGACTCAAGGGGCATGATTACCTCCCAAGACTTCCACTAACAGTACTCCACACAATTCCATATGTCAAGTATAGCGTACATATAGAACGCAAAAGCGTTCGTTACTGGAGTCTGTCTCGAGGGCCCCGGGCGACCAACACAACAGCGCCGCAGCCACAACCGGAGGGCAAGCGTGTACAATGTTCACAGCGTTGATTGCTCGGGGTCAGGGTCGAGCTCGCGCTCCGCAAATATCGCAAGCTGCTTGAAATTTCCCGTTTTCCAGTCGCTCAGATCGGCTTCTTCAATTACGAGGGACGTGCCGATTCGCCAGCATAGTTCGGTCTTGTCTGTGAATCGGACGTGGAGATAAAGCACGTTATCCCCGAATGCATGATTGACCCAATCCACGACCTTGCCACGGACACCGGGATATTGTTTGCCGCGGATGATGTCCCGAGGGGGCAGCTTCGCACGTGATTTGCGCTTCGTCATTGGTGAGTTTCCTCCTCGTGCGTTTGGGTGGCGTTGGGTTGTGAATCGGCGATTGACCGTTGTGGCGGGTTCGCGAGTTTCGGTGCGCGCTTCTTTGTCTTCCTTCGACGCCTGTTGGCAGCGTGCTTTTTCTTCTCGGCCAGTTCTTCTTCGTAGCGCTTCTCGTCGTTGCAGTCCCAATCGGGAAGGATTACTATGCGCGGAGGAAGTCCCTTGGCTTTGCGTGCTTCCTCGCGCTGTTTGATCTCGAGATAACCTCGTCTGGGTCGGTAATTCTGTTTCGGTGGTCGGGCAAGAATTTGTAGGCCTCAATCGCACCGTCCTCGACGATAGCGTCAAACTCGTCGAAGAACTGCCGATTCGCTTCCACTCGCGCGCACTGTACGTGGGCCTTCGCCGAGCGAATCATCTGCTTCTTATAAGTGGGCTCCTGCTCCATGCGCTCAAGGCTATGAATGACGTGACCGAACTCTTCGTTTAACGCGAGCAATTCCTGAAACAGATGGATTTTCATTTTCCCCTCCTCTTCACAATTTCCTTCGGTGAGGAGGCTCGCTTGCGTTTGTTCGCAGCCCGCGCTCGCTTCGCGGCCAGGAGCTTCTCTTCCTCCTCCGCGGACCAAGGGAGCACGACGATCCGCGGTGGAAGGCCCCGCCTCTTACGTTGTTCGTCGCGTTCCTCCGCATCCAAGAACACGTCGTCCGGGTCTTTGAGCCACATTTCGTACTTGTGGTGTATGCGAGACCAGTGGGTCGCCTGGTCTTGCTCGAAATCGCTGGCTTCGGTGGTCACTTCGAAGCCGGCCTGTGCCCTCACGTATT
Organism: uncultured Acidobacteriota bacterium; assembly: GCA_963804625.1. Taxonomy (GTDB): domain Bacteria; phylum Acidobacteriota; class Terriglobia; order Acidiferrales; family UBA7541; genus Palsa-295. The sequence goes on from CAWDRJ010000006.1 coordinate 272,870, forward strand.
GAATCTCGTTGGACAGGGGCATCAGCACGTCGGACCTCTGTCCTGGACACTCGACAAGCTGTTTGAAAAGGTTGACGGATTCGCGAAGATTGCGGTCGAGCAGGGCGAGCAATTCGTAAGCAGTTTGTCTCACGTCGGCGTACCTCCGCTTTGGTTTTCGCTATCACCTATGATCCGAGGCTGTTCGGGTTGTATCGGGAGCGAGGAGGACGCGGCCTTTTGCATGGCCAGGACGCGATCGGCATCGGCCTGGGTCCAAGGCAGGACCACGGCTCGCGGCGGCAAGCCCTGTTCGCGCCGAAGCTCTTCGCTGGATTTCAATTCAAGGTAAATCTCATTGGGGCCTTCCTCAGCCTTCTCACGGTTCGGGAGAACGCGGTAGAATTTGTTCTTCTCCTGCTGCTCCTTCTGCGCGATTGTCGAGGCAAAATGATTGTTGACGCAGGAGCGTAGTTCGTTCACATTGGTGCGGACTCGGCTGACACCCTCGGCAGATCGCAGCTCCGGCGTCTCGACGATATCGAGATACTCAAGAGCTTGGTCCATCCCCCGATTGAATTGGAACAAGACTTCATAAACGCGTAGGGCCATTGGGTTAATTCCTTTTCCTAGCCAGGGACACGACTCGCGGGAACGAAGCGTTTTGTTCGCCGAGAAACCTCAACTGTGTCGCTGCGTCCGTTCAGGCATACGAATAGCGCGGCGATCGAGGTTCGGGACAAACGAAAGGCATGTTCAACAGTTTTCAGCGAGGAGGAGATTGAGCAACCGGCTCGGGCGGGGGCAGGGCCGGAAACGCCAGGCGCAGCGAGAGTTGCGCCCTAAATGGGAAAAAGATAACTTCGTTTGCAGCCATCGTTGCACCTTAGACGTGCGACTGTGGTTAGGGGCGCGTTCGGTGCTGATAACACCGGCGCGTC
>CAWDRJ010000007.1:0-278419 GCA_963804625.1 uncultured Acidobacteriota bacterium
CCCTTGCTCGCGTTGCTGGAGCGGGTTCAGGTTGCCCAAAAACCCGGTTGGAATCGGTCTCGCAACTTCCGCTTTTTCACCATGGCGCACCTACGTATCGCTCTGCGCGAAACGTGCACCTAGCGGCATGCTCAGCCGGATTTGTCCTTTCGGTTCGGGCTCTACTGCGCTGCTTTTGGTTCTGGCGTGAGCTGAATCACAAGGCGGCTGGGGCTGTGGCGACGGAAGCCAAGGCTTTCACGGTTTTGCTCGCCATGATAGCTGGATCACGAACACAGACTCGTGACCAGAGAGGAGCATCGGTAGTTCAAATGCCCGGGCGACCTCGCGGCGGCACGTTCAGACCCGGTACTTCGATTTTCGGCTGCGTGCGCCGCATCGCCGCCCAGTCAGGTCGGTTCGATGCGTCGATCATGACAACGGAGAACTCCGGGCCTTTGTTCTCCTGTTCGCGCACATACAACCCGCGAATCTTGAAAGCCATGTCGAGACCGTTTTGGCGCGCGCTCCAATTCGCCGTCTTGCGGCTCTCGATCTGCAGCCGACGATCCTTGCCTTTGCCCACCGGGAGCGTGAAGAATTTGGTCTCTTCTGCGTTCATGAGCGGGAGTAAATGTTTGTCTATGAGCGAGTCATCGTCTAATGCGTGGCGCGCGAGCAATTCAGGGGCAGTTTTACGAATGGATTCAAGAGCTTGATAAGCGGATTGGCGGGCGTGCTTCGGGCTGTATCCGGCAGCGATGGGAGCTTTGCCCTGGTGCTTTGTCTTGGCAAGCTGGCGTATTAGCTCTTGCTGCTTGACGGTAAGTCTGCGCTTCTTCTAGCGTGACATCCGAAGACCTCAAAACCGACGCTCGTAGCCCAAAACTTGGGTCCAACTTGGGTCCAAAATCTAAGCTAGATGGGCCTAAGAACGGAGTTTTAGGAGAGTAAGGGCAGCAGATTCAACGGGACTTTGGCGGAAGCGTGTGGGAGTCGAATTTACTTTTCACTGACATTGCAAGTACGTAGGAGGAAACGCTTGGGCGGAGTTGGAAGGACTTAGCATCCCTCGGAACTCTTACTGCTGCCCTATTGCTGCCTCGTTTTCTCATCCCACTTTCCTCTCATGCAGAACCATTTCAACAACTTTGCTGTTTGCTCTTCGCATGGCGTCAGGCATTGCTTGTGTGTAGACATTCATCGTAGTGCGAATGTCCGCGTGACGTAGAAGTTCCTGCTGAACCTTCAAGTCAACATGCAACGCGTGAAGCATCGTCGAGTAAGAATGCCGAAACGTGTGCCAGCCAATCCGGCCCAGTCCGGCACCAATTCCCGCAGGAAGCAAGTGAGTTCGCTGGATCGTCCACGGCCATCGAGGCTTTCCCGTTCCGTAAGGGCTTGGAAAAAGCCAATCGCTGACCTTGGCGTCTGCCGCAGTTTCCTTCTTAAATTCAAGAAGGAGACTGGCCAGCGCGGCATGCACGGGCAAATTTCTGTTTGAGTTGGTCGTCTTGACTTCATCCACGTGGCCAACTACAAAACCCCGTTGGATGTTAACTTGACGATTCCCCCAATCGAAATCTCCCCATTGAAGTCCCGCGACTTCGCTCGCACGCAGTCCAAGACAAGCCGCAACAATGCACATTGTGCGAATTGGTTCCTCCAACCGTTCGAGCAGCAATCGAAACTCTTTGACTGTCAAGGTTCTCGGCTGCCGTAAGCGCTTGGACGAACCTTCCACACGAACCAGTTTCATTGGGTTCATCTTGTCCAGGTCGATTAATTCCCACTTCATGGCCCAGTTAAACAGGATGTGCATGATGCTGCGGATGTGTCCCTTGCTCTTGGGTGCGAGATCGAGTCCCGAAAGCCATTCCTCCACCAGTAGGGGCTTCACATTCCGAATCAGAACGCTTCCCCACTTTGGTTGGACGTGGTGTATTAGCCAGGAGCGATACTTGCTTGCTGAGGAATGCCGTTTAGGCAGTTTCTCTCGCAGGTAGCGATCAATTACCGCATTAAAACTAACCGCCTCAGTACCCTGTGCAGTGTTGATCGCTAATCGGAGGCCCTCAGTAGCTCGCCACGCTTCTGCTTCTGTCGGGTATTGAGCCACGTTACCTACGATCACCGCATTTTCCTTCGACTTCCCAGTTGCCCCCTTCGATCGATGCGCCCATACCCATACATCAGGTCCTCGCCGCCGGGGCTTTCTACGTAACCATCCAAACTGATACCGTACTCGCTGAAACATTCGTTTTTCTCCTTAGAATGTTTTAGCGGCACGGACGGTGGCTTGAGTGTAGCTCTCCACGCATCCAACGGTCCAGCTCAGAAGCGTAAAAAAACCAGCGACCAAAGCGAAAATAACCAGGAAGAGTCCCTCGTCGAGCCATGCGCTTGACTGTCTTTGGATGAACCCTTACAAACGCCGCTGCCTCCTCGCACATCAGCGGGCGTTCAACAGTCGGTCGTAAGCCATTCCCAAGCTGTTCGGATGTTATACTCCCGCCTTCTTCTTCCCCTGTGGCCCTTTTGCGACGTTCCGGTTCCGTGCGCGATAACGCGAATGCTTCTTTGAAAGACGGTACCGGTTCATGCGCGCTGTCCCCGGGCCGCTCAGTTGTAATCAATGGGTCGGTCTGAATAGCCGAGTTGCGTATTGCAAGGCGCGGGGCATGCTGTCGTGACGACGCTGTATTCTCGCGCTCACCGAATTGGGTTGGACGGGACTTCATGTTTGTCAGGCGGTTTTCGTGAGAGCCTCTCCTTGGATGTGTTCTTGATTCTGTTCGGTGGTGTGTTGGCCTAGCCAGGCTTTGAACTCGTCATCTCGCTTGAACAGGACCTTCAGAGCCTCGGTAATGACATAGGATGGGGTGGAGTCGATGAACTTCGCGTATTGGTCGAGCTGGATTTTCACCGACTCGTCGACTCGCGCCTGGATCGTTACCGCCTTCGGTTGTTTAGGTGGTGCCTTAATGATCGCCATGTTTTGGTTTCGTTCCTCCTGGTTGGTTTTGTCATACATGCTGTCTTACAAATTCGCTCGTTCCCTTGTGCTGCGCGGCCAAAACACGATCTGCGGCTTCCAGCAGAAAGAGGCGGGAGTGACCCCCGAAGCCCGGAGGGATCGGGCCGCGACTTCGCGGCACGATGGGGTCGCTCCCGCCTCTGCTCGTGTTTTGGCCGCGCTTCATCTCTTTGCCGTCTCCTACGCATCTGGCTGCTCTTTCTGCGTGTTATCTCTGTCCCGAGCCGACGCCCGAGGTGAAATCTCCGGTGAAAGATGTCTCCTCAGAACTTTTCACTGGCATATTTACCTGCCAATGCGGGTGTCGCTCAAACAGCGCCGCCTGTCCGTTCACGATAGAAAAGATAAGGCTCACCTGCGAAGGCGTGCGGAACTTGAGGGAATCGGATCGCACCGCGTTTTCCGCGATCCCTCCCGCCCGCCATCTTCGGTATAGATTTTCCAGTTCCGGGCTGCCGAATCGGTCTTTGCCATCGTTGATGAAGGCGATGTCGTCGTTGCTCAACTTGCCGTAGTTCTTCTCGTCCCAGATTCGCCGTGTATGGAAGTAACGGAGAAGTCCAGAGGGGCCGTCGGGGTTCCAAAGCCCCTGAAAGGTCGCATGAAACACCTTCTTGGCCCGCTCGAAATTCGTATCGCGGGTTGCGATGTAACGGAAGTTGAGGCTTTGAAGTTTCGTGAAAAGATTGAGATACGCATCCAGATGGGTCCTGAAGCTGTCCATGCTCTCAAAGCCCGGATCGATGAAACTGAAGGTCACCACAGCAGCAAGAGACGTGGCGGGGTTGTAGTATATCGGGAATTTATCCACGAAATAGTGGTCGGTGAAGTTTTCCTTGATAGCCCCCGAGTAGCGTTTGTGCGGCAGGATTTTCTTGTCGATTCCCAACTGGTCGCAGAAGAATGAGAGCTTCTGTTCCTCCGATTCGAGGTACGTGAAGTCCTGATTGCGGAGAATGAAATCGAGAGCGATGAGCCGGGTTCGGATGTATTCGGTCGAATGCACGCGCCGGAAACGGACGTTTTCCCGGCCGATTGCCTCGTAGAGATTCCGCGAAAAGAGGTGGAATACGCGGCCATGTCGGAGGTATTCCTTGGAAGTGGCGTATTTCTTCTCGATCATCTTTCGTGCGAAGGCGACGCTGCGCTTGCCGGGCTTTGTCCCGACGAACTGCAAAAACTGCTGGCAGGTGAAGTAGCCGGAATGTGTAGCCACAAGGTAGAGAAAGTGAGCTTCCTCCTCCGTGTAACCGAAATGCCGTAGTGCTTCCGTGTGGATGGGAAGGATTTTCACAGGGCGAAGATCCTCGCGGTGATTTCATGAGTATCGAGAACTCGCCGCAGCTTGGCGTGGTCCTGCTGCCGAGCGAAGAGATGAAATCCGGCCTTGGCCTTCTCGCCAAGCCCCTGGGGCCGGTAGTCGCGCGTAGCAACTTCGAGGTCGAGGCGGCGGATTTCCCGGCAGTCGTCCTCGTATTCGATGCGCAGGTCGGGGATGGGAATCTTGCCGTCCACCACCTTGAGATCGAACTGATTCGCAATGAAGATTCGCTCGTACCTAGGATCTTTGTCGAGCCGCATCCGGGAGAGAGCTTGGTAGAGGTCCTTCTTCAATTCAAAGTCGAGAACGACGCGTCGAACCTTCCCGCCTGACTGTTCGATGTCTCTTGCGACCTGCTGATACAACCTGTAGAGATCGGCGTCGTGCCGGGCTTCTCTGGGTTTGACAACGCCGTGATAGGTAGCCTGCCGATGGGAGACGAGCTGGGTTCGCTCCAGTAGCCAGTGGCCGTCCTTGGTCAGAGTTAGGACTTTCGTCGAATAGGATGTGTGGCCTTCGATGGTCTTGGGTTCGACCAATCCGTGCCGGGCTAAGTTTCTGACGTCGCTTCCCATCTGGGAACGGTCGCCATCGTAGCCGAACCGGGCGAGATCGTCTGCCGGCACGACGCGGAACTTGCCGAGGTCAGTGAGCGTACGAACCGCGGAATCGCGCAACGAGTATTCGCGGTTCCGGCCTCGATAGATCGTTCGCGAACGGTCAGAACCACGATCGGACCCACCCGAATTTGGCTCCCTGTCGCGTTCTGGCTTACCCTGCGAACCGCGCCTGTCTGGCGAGTCGCCGCTCCGTTCGATCAGATCGCGCGTGGTCTCTTCGCGTCTTCTGAACGAAAACGCGAAGTCGGAAATGCTATAGGGATGGTCCACGGAGAATCTCCTCTCGTTTCACCTAGGCGCGAGCGTGGGAAAAGACTTCGAGCGGCGCAAAGTGAAGAAACTGAGATTGCGAACTGCTACACATCATCTTGCTGTTACTGGAGGCGAACTCAGACTCGCGGGGAACGAGCCTGGTCTTGCCCCTCGGGATACAAAAACACCTCTTCCACCGTCTTTCCGAAAATGCGAGCGATCTTGAAAGCCAGCGGCAAGCTGGGATCGTACTTGCCCGTTTCAAGGGCGTTGATGGTGCCGCGAGCGACTCCGACTTGCGCGGCAAGGTCTGCCTGCGACCACTCCTTTTCCGCTCTCAAGACACGCAGCCGGGTCTTCATCGGTACCGCCAGGAATACAGAATCAATCCCACACTCCACAAAATAACCATCAGGGGCGGGATGCCAAGCCACGAAAGGGGATGAAATCCGAAGCTCTGAAAGAAACCAACAGCAGCGGAAAAGACGAGCGTACCGGCAAAGGCGAAGGTCAGCGCGCGGTAGTTGACCTGCTGTTCCCGCTCGTCATTGGATCGGAGAAAGCGCAACAGGAACAGAATTGCGATCCCAGCTCCCGCAATTGCAAGAGCTAGTAGGATCGTGCGGAGCGATGAATTCTTCTCTACAAGAGTGATCGCCATGGCCGAAACTAGCGCGAAGACATAGAAGCGGAAGAGCGCGGACCGGCGGCGCTCGGCGAGGCCATCTCTACGTGACTCAAGGGACATGGGAACCTCCCGCAGCTACCCTAAGAGTACGGCAATCAAATCTATTTGTCAAATGTAACGTACTTATAGGACGTAATAGCGTGCGCTGCTAGATTCCTGGTCTCGCCGAGCCGCGCGCGGTAAACACAAAAGTGCCCCGGCCACAACCGAAGACAGGCGTGTGGAATGTTGACTGCCTTGACTGCTCAGGGTCAGGTTCGAGCTCGCGCTCAGCAAATATCGCAAGCTGCTTGAAATTTCCTGTTTTCCAGTCGCTAAGATCGGCTTCTTCAATGACCAGGGACGTGCCGATTCGCCAGCATAGTTCGGTTTTGTCCGTGAATCGGACGTGGAGATATAGGTGTTGTAGATTAGGCAAGATGAGTGAGCTAGTCTGGCCCGAGCACCGTTATTCGGCGAACCACGACCCCAACACCCGAAGGAAGTAACCGTGCCTCGCCAAAATATATAGGTTGCCGCTGTTCGTTAGAATTGGTACTCGTTACAGGTATCGTGATAAAAACTTCAGGGTGCCCGGAACTGCGGTGCTGATGAGCAAAGGCGGGTGCTAGAGTCGAACCACGGGAGGCAGTACCATGTCGTGCAAGGAGTGCAAGTCGAGCAACCAACGGAGCTTCAAGTCTGAAATGACGATTGCTTTTCGCGAACCTGAAAATGTCAATCAACCTCCGCTTTATATTTGCCAAGATATTTTCGTGTGTCTGGATTGTGGCCACATAGAACTTGCGCTGCCTGCGGAGAAATTGGAGCAGCTCCAGCAGGAGCCCTTGAAGTCGAATTCGCGGCGACGCTCGGCGCACGAGGGTTCCGGCGATTGTTGATTTGGGACAAACGCAGCTACTTACTCCAGTCGAACCCTAGAGAAGCTCCCGCGAATGAAAATCCCATTCCGCAGGTTTCCGATTACAAGCGGTCAATTCACGGAACCCACTAAATGATGTTTTGCTTCTCCAGTTCTTGCACGATGAGTTTGGAAACTGCATCAATAGTTTTCAGGGGTGAACGAGGATTAACAGTATCGCTTGTTCCGGTCCAAATGAGCTCGCCATCCGGCTGGGCCGTCGAATAGAAATTTGTTTCGATTTGCGCGGTCTTGTCCACCTGGAGGTAGCCGGGAGAACACATCACGGGGTAGACGGCACCGTAGTAGCCGTAGAAGGTGTTGTAGTAATTGGGGAAAAGGGGTAATGGGCTGCCCCGGAGTTCGGGTTCGTCCACGTGAACACCAACTTCGTGGATTTGCCGTTCAAAAACGTAAGCCCGGTCAAGACCACTAGAATCAGGACGGCACGTCTTCTCAAGCTGTGCCTCCTCTGATGGTCGCAATCGCTCCGACGTGAGCCTACCATGACCCTTCACAACGTCTACGCCCAGTAGCTGAATGCATGACAAAATCTAGAATGGTCGCGCACTACTCCGTTCAACATCCCTTCGGCCAGGGAATCGTCTAAAAAGACCAACCGATCCCGGAGCTCACTCCGAGCTCATTCCGCTTTGCGGTCGCGGGTGGTCTGCTGTCGAAATTGTCCCAGAACGTGAAGGCCAGGTGAAAATTGCTTCTAAGTTTGATGTTGAGTGAATTATTCGTGGTTAGGCGAACACGGCCTGTGTCGCTCAGTCCTGGAAAAGTCAGCAATTGCGAATCGAATTCCCCGACATCGAAGCGAATCATGCTGTATTCCAACCCGACCAGAGCCTCGGCGCTCTGGGCCGACGGTTGCCCGGCGGAAGTGTCAAAGGACTCGTTGACGAAAACAACGCCTGCAAGCCAAGAAAGGTTGCTGTTAGTTGTCCTTTTCAAGTAGCGGCCGTAACCGGCACCAAGCGTCGTGCGCAAGATCAGGTCTTGTCGGCTGCTGTGGAGAAAATCCGACAGCGCTATGAGGTAGGAATTTCTGTTCAGATACTTGGCGAACGTCGCCTGCAAATCCTGACGATTTGTTTTGGGCGCTCCGGCTTGCCCGCCGAACGTGGAGTCGTAAGCGGTCGCGGCCTCCCATCCCGCCGTCCGATATGCCGCGCTCGTGTTGACGTCTAATGCCGTTTGGCTATTGCCGCTGGAGTAGCTATAGCCAAGATCAATGGACCCCTGCAATTGCCGCCAGAAGGTGGGTTTCTTGGTTTCCATGCTCACTATTTCTGCCGAGGGGATCTGCACTTCTTCTGTTGCCTCGCGAATCAGAAAGTCCTTTTCCTTGGCCTTTTCGCCCGAGACCTTCTCGATTATTCCCTCCATTCTTTTGCCGTTGTTCAACACAATCCGGTAAGTGGCAGTAGTCTGGACGGACTCCACCTGATTCCAATCTAACGCGATATTGCCGGATACATAATCCGTTTCGATAAACAACAAGCCATTTTGCAGACGCTTTACTTGCCCGGTGAAATGGTCTCCGTTGTTCATGACGACCACGTCTTTGCGCTTCGCCTCAGCCGAAGAACACAGAAACACCGCGAGAAGCGATAGGAATAAAAGTAGCCTAGCGCGTGCGAACGTAAGTTCTCGAACGATCATTTTTCGACTCCTACGCCGAAACGAGGGATCGAGCAACTTCGAAGGCGCAATTGACCGGCAGCTGACCGGTACCGCGAGCGCTCGAGGCAGGTATTAACTTCCGAATGGATGCCAGGAACCCTATAAAGCGGTCTGGGTCGCGACCGTTCCCGTTCGAGTGCCCGATTCTTTCAAGATTTGGAAATCTGCAAGCCGCAGCGGTTGAGCGCAGCTCAAGGGCGTCCTGTGAGTCCGGCCGTGCTCACCCCAGAAAGAAAACTCCGGCGTTGCGATGGCGCCTTGCTGCATCAAAAAGCCTCGCCAACACCTATGCCGAACGTGTGACCATCCCTGCCCTGGGCGATATCGGCTCGAAGATTGACGTGGTACTTTTTGCTTAGCTCGAATCGCAATCCCCCACCTCCGCTGGGCAGGAAGTGGTTGCTCTGTACCCTTTGGAGTAATTGACTCCCCGCTGGAATTACTCCTCCCAGACCGCCAAACACAACCAGGCCAAACCGCTTCGGCAAGACCAGCCGATACTCCAATTGTGTCGCAAGCGTGTAGCGAGTGAAGTATTGCCCGGCTGTATAGCCTCGCAATTCATTGTTGGTCCCGTAGATGCAATTGCCATAGAAGGGAGGTTGGCCACCTGTACCGCAGAAATTGGCGTCATAGGCAAGGACCTGCGCCTTGCTTAAACTCCAGTACTTGTCGAACTCAGTTCTGTACGATTGGAAGGAGTACTTGCTGCCTAATGCTTGAGAAAAGAAATCAGACGCGAGGGTAAAATAAGTCCCGCTCAGCGGATAGAAATGGTTGGGGCGCGTATCCCGCAGCAGCCGTGCGCCGAGGGAGGTGAGAGTGGTGTGCAGTCCTACTTCCGGGGGAATCGGGAAATTTATATCATCATTTGGCCTGATCGTAACAAAGGAATTTCCCGTAATAAATCGCGGGCCTAAGAAGAATTTCCATCCAATGCGGCGTAGAACCTCGCCGAGGAAGCCCTGCCCGGTTTGTTGCAGGGGCAGCTTCAAACCCGCGGCAATTCCGTTGCCATAAATGTTGTAGTCCACGTTGCCGCGTACGTAAGCAGACGTAATCTCATAGGTATTCTCTTTCAGAAAGAGTTGCGACCCTATGACGAATCCGCGGCTGCCGTTGTTTGTAACGAGGCCGGCCACTCCTATCACGGAAGGAGGCGAAACCTTGTCCCTGGTGCTAAAAGGAAAGATATAGCCGAGTACGGGCACAATTCCTGAGCCGATGGCAGGACTCGATATCGGAAGGGGCGCAACGACAAAAGCCCCTCGTCCGCCTAGCTTCTTCTTCTTTTTCGGCTCCTGCTTGGGCTGGTCAGATGTAGGTGACTGCGAACTCTGTCCCGAAGTCTTCACCGCCATCTGCTGTGAAGCTGCGCCGGTGGATGGCCTGCCCACCGGTTGATTTTCTTGCCCGAGACAGGGGGCGTCAACGCAGAAACATGCAAGGCAGACAAGCAAGACAGAAGAAAGAAGCCGGGTCAAAGTTATTGACCAGTGGACGGCCTCGGATGTTCGCAAATTTGCGCTTCCGATTCCCATGTGACAAGTCGCCCTTGGAGCTTCGCGGAGTTTGACTGCGGCCCAAGCTAGACATCTTTCTTGCTTCTTAGCATTTGCGGCAGCAGCCGGCGTTTCCCCAGTGGCAACCTGAGTTCCCTGCGGCCCTACGGGCGTGTCTTGCGCCCTCAGAGGTCTGTTGACAGGAGAGGATTAGCTATTGCTTAAAGACCACCGGAGGCCCGCTGACTCGCTTGCCCACGAGGTCAACGATTACCTCGACGCGGTCAGCGATCTTGATGAAGGGAATTCCGCTGTTCATACCGTAGTCTTTGCGGTCGAAGGCCATGGTCCCCGTGATTGAGCCCGCGCCCTTCCCTTTGTTATTAATCGTGAAAGTGAGTTTTTCCTGCTTGGTCACACCGCGAATCGTGAAGTCGCCGTCGAGCTCGACAGTGTCGGGGCCGGTCTGTACAACCTTCGTGGAGTGAAACGTGATCAACGGATTGTGCTCGGCATCGAAGAAATCTTTGCCTTTCAGCTTGCCGTCTTTCATGCCGCTGCCGGTGTTCACCGAGGCCGCCTGGATCTTGATGTCCAACACCCCTGTCGCCAAGTCGGGAGAGGTGAACGTAAGACTGGCGTCCCACTTGTCGAACGTACCCGCTATGGCTACCGACGCTTTTACATTGAACTTAATGGTGCTGTGGGAGTGATCAATCTCGAAAATCGGAACACCCTGTGCTCGGCTTGCGGGTCCCGCCAGCCCCAGCATTAATACAAACAGCACAACTAAGACCGCCTTTCCCATCCGACTCACGTTTGTACTCCTCTCCGGTTTACTGCCTTAACCGAAAAACGCTGCTGCCAATCGCTTCGCGCGTGCTGCCACTCCAGTTCCTGAGCTACGCGCTCGATGAAGAAAACCGGTCGTTTCCGTCCACATGCGATCCAAAAGCTAATGGCTCGGCGTTGCCGAAGCAATTGTAAATTCTGACAGTCTGGTGAGCGCGGTCATGAGGGACGTCAGCTGATCGGCCGGCAGTAGGAAAATCGCGATGACTCTCTACAAAAGCTTCCTGGTGGGCTTGCAGGATACTGGAATCTGCCTAGCTGCGCGAGAGCAGCACGCAGCGGAACGCTCGAAACGTGAATCAGGCCTTCGTAAGGCGTGTACATCTCTAGAATCAAGAAGATCGCACTGGAAACCGAAAGCGCCGGGACGAGAAAGCTGGCAACCACGGTCGCATTGAGAGGGGCGAAGAGGCCAAAGCTGATGAAAATGACGGGAATCCAAAAAACGAGCACGATGAGGAACGGCACGGATATCGCCGTTGCTCGCTGTTCATAGATCAACCACCGGGTTTGGGCGAGGGCCATTACAACAGTCAACGCCTCTGGCTGGAGGGTGCGTTGCGCGTCATCCTTCGGCGAAAGCCCCACCATTCTATCGTACACAATCTCGGAGCGCTGGGGCACCAGTACTAATTCTTGAGAGCGGGCACGTTCTTTCGGCCACATCTGATCGAGTGCCTGCTCAAGGGACGCACGCAGTACATCGCGGGCTTCGTTCGCCTCCAGCCCGTAATGTGCCAAGATGCGGTCCAGCACCACCGCCTGGCTCGATATATGCGTCAGCTCGGTGCTCTGTGTATCGAATGAAGTCTTGGCGGAAGCGATCAGTAATCCCAGCACAAGCGCTGCCATGGTACCCACCAATCCCATCCCCAGCTTCACCGCATCCCGTGAATCAGCGCTTAGTTGATGCTCGGGTAGAACTACACGAAGAGCGCTACCGAGCACAGCGCCGCCGACCACGCATGCGAATACAATCGAGCTGAGTGCGACCGAACCCATGGTCATCGCTCCAGGCCCCCTCGTGTGGATTTGAAGCCGCATGAATCTTGTTTTGAAATTCCGCCGAAACGACGCATGTGGCTCGAGCGCATGACGAATAATCCCTCCGCTTGCCAGGCCCGCTTTCGAGCCAGCGAGCACAATTCTCGAGACTCAAAATACGGTTCAGCCATGTGCGGAAGGTCCCCAACCCGGCGGCCGCTTTTCTGGGCAAAATATTGACTTGGATACTGCCGGTCTATTGCCCGCCGAGCTTCTGGTAATTGGAGTTGGTCGTCGTCACAACAAGCTGTTTGGCGGTGGCGTTGAGGACCGTCTGCTGGGCATAGTTAGTACCATCGGGCAGACTGGCCATCTGAACCTGTAAGGTCACGGCATCTTTCGCTGCACCCATATACGTGTTGACGCTCAAGGCCGTGATCTTCTTTGCGCTCGGGTCGAATGTAAGGGTCATCTGATCACCAGGCTGTGCATAATTCCTGAAGGTTAAGTTCACAAGACCTCCGGCGGGATTCAATGAGACATTGCCGGCCTGAAAGGCTTGCTGCATTTTTTGAGGCTCCGGCGGCACGTACATGCTGAGGACGCCCTTCACATCCTCCATGTAATCCTTGATCTCTGCTTTTTTCTTTCCAATTACTCGTTGCTTCATTCTGCCACCGCTGTTTTGTTCCGGCGGCGGACCGATCGGGGTCTTCTGAACCTGCCCGTCAGGACCGTACTGACACATGTTTTCAGACGGAGGTTTCGGATCTCCCTTCAACGTGAGCTGCGTTGTCTCCGTCCATTGATACTGCCGGAGCTTTTGTTCGTTTTCAGCCGCAGCCTGCTTCACAGCTGCAAGTTTTTGCTGCAGCGCTACATCCTGCGCAACCGCGGGCATGCTAGCGACAAAAGCCAGCGCACCCAACATCATCAAGCATTTAGTGGCTGAAACAGCTTTCTTGGTGGCGCGATTCATCGAATTCTCCTCGTTCCGAGTTAATATCTCTTCGCTATGGCGAATCCAGACGAAGCCGTATCGCCGGGGGCCACTCCATCCCTGGCTTCCACACTCGACGCCGGAGGCGACTTGTCACCAACCGCACGTCACCTTACAAATCGCTGCTTTCATGATGTCCCAAAGGGGTCTGCGGTCGTGTGGATCATATCGCGCGGCCTTGCTTTCGTACTCCGCCAGGCGAACGTGTTTCAATTACTACATCCTCGCGCCGCACACATTTACAGACCCGGACACCGTGACTCCTTCGAGTCTCAGTCATTGGAGGACCCGGAAAAGAGTCTTTGGAGAGGCGCTGAGCGCCCTCTTTAGAACGATGCGAGCGTAGTCTCTACGCGGGTCCTCCACCCTAGCCGGCAGGAGATTACGATTCGGAGCAATTCTTGTGTATTGTCAAGATTGACGGGTTGTGTCTAGCCGGAAAGATTTAGGCAGGATAACCGTCCCAATCCTTAATCTGAATGTAGGAATGTTGTCCTCCCGTTGGTCAGAGGAGCGAACACGCTTCCCTAAAGAGGCAGGCCCTGCCGGCTCTCTCTTCCACGGCCTAAAAATAAAGATCGAGTATAAGTCCCACAGCGTTCACCTGCTGATTCGGATGACGGCCCGTATTGTTCTCGTGCTCATAATACGGATCGAATTGTACGTGTTTGCTCACCGGCAACAGACAGCCCGCATAGAGATTCGTGGAGCTCCACTTCCCGTATCTGCTTTGGTAGAAGACCTCCGCGCTGACGTAAGCCGCTGGATGGTAGGAACCAATCGAAGCGCGCCGTTCGATGGTCAACCGGTTGCGATAGCGCCAAGTGAAGCTGCCTTTAGACCAATCCAGATCGCCGCGGTTCCGGTCGGTAATCAGTATCCGGCCCTTCATCGGAATGTGAAGAGTGAGTGCGGGCTCTAAGCGGTTCACCGATGGCTTGTTCAGCGTTGGCAGATACCGATATCCAACCGACAAAATTAGGCTGCGGGATTTCGAGGGGTCGAGATCAAAAACGGTGAGGTCGCGGAGGTTGAACAGGGGCTTCAGAAAAAATTCTACGCTAGGTCCAAACTCGCCTTGAGTTGGCTCACCGCCCTCTTTCGTCTCCTTTGCTTGGAAAACAAGCCGCGTAGTCGAATTCAGTTTGAAATCAGCATCAATCTCGGGCAGGAATTCCGCGGTCGAAGTCTGGGCGCGGGCTGGCAAACAGAGCAGCAACAAGAGAGGTATTGCCATCAAGCGTTCGTCATAAACGTAACTCATCGGGTTTAGGGTTCCGGGTACCCGAAACGACCTTCAGCGCGAGCGGTCTTCTCAGGGAAGTGTTGACGGCGAACCTCTTCGTGTGGCAGCCCCAGCATAGCCAGGGCTAGCACGCCGCCACACGCACGATCGAATCCAATCAAAGATGTCCATCCTTGTCCTCATCTGTTGTGCAAGCATTCGATCCGGTTAGCAGACTTGCTCGATCTGTCCTTGGCGCTCACCGGGATGCAGGCGCCAAAACTAACGCACGCGGTTTCACCGCTTGCGCTTGAACATCCCCGTGATCTCTGGCGCAAACTCTCCGATAAAGTTAATCCCCATGCCGACGGGAACTTGGGTGATCACCGCTTGAACACCTTTCTCCTGCCACCGTACGTTACCTGGCTCCCACGCCGTTCCCGTTGCGCTTCCGGCGAAGGCTCCCACGTAAGGAAATAGCTGTGGCCGCAGCGATTTTTCTGTGCGGTCGTAAGTGACGAAGTTTCTGACGATGGCATGACGGGTACGCGGCCAGAATCCATCACAGCGGCAACGATCGTAGCGCGGTTCCCACCCAAGCAGTCCGTCACCTAGCGATATAACCGAGTTTTGAACTATGAATTCGGCTTGCCGCGTGCCAAACCGCTTGGCGAACGCGTCGAAGCCGTCTCCCCATTCAGGATAGGTGTTATGAATCTGGTCGTGAACGGCAAACAGGGTGGTCTTGATGTAGATCCCGGGAGTGGTGTAGGTCTGTCGTAGGTACAGTTTGAACCTGCGGTTTGGGCTCAAAGATTCCAGGGGGACGTCCTTGGGAACGTAGGAGCCGTAGATCCAGTTCACATTGATCTGATTGTCTTTCTGCGGCTCAGGACTGCTGGGCAACTGACTCTGCGCTGAGCACAAGATGCCGCAGAACATCACAATCAAACTCCCGGCAAGCGCGCGTAATCCAACACTCAGATTGCGGCAGCAGCCGCTCGGCCTTGGGACAGCACGCGCTGATTCGCTCGATTTGGTCATGTTGGCCCAACGCGTGCTATTTGGAGGGATAGTGCATCTGGACGCCGTAACGCCATTGTCAAAAATGACAGGTCCTGATTAACGCGGAAAAGACCGTTGAGCCGAGCTTCGATTCCTGCGGCACGACGAATCCCGCTGAAGCTGTATGGTCCATTCGGTTGTGGTGCTACGCTCCGTGCACCTCGTCTAGGCGCTTGCGAAAGTCCTTTGCCCAAGACCGAAACGCGGCTTCAATGTCTCCCCATTTCTTGTAGGCGTTGAAGCCGCTGAACCACCTCCGGCCTCCTTTACTGGTCACGAACGCCACCAACCGGTCGCCCGACGTAGAATCGAGCATCTCCCCTTCAATGCTGACCTTGCCGATACTCAGCCTGGGCACCGCGAGGCTGATGCCAGGCACCGTCGCAACAGAAGCGGCGGTCGTAGCCGCCGTCGCGGCTGCATTCTTCTTTCCGCCTGTGGGTTCCACATTCGTGATTGCTACGTTCAATTGAAGTACGTCTGGTCCAGGGCTCGTTACAATTTCGTAGGCTCCGCCCTTCGTGAGCGCATCCGCGACAGCATCATGAAAATACTTCGCCAGTCGTTCCATATCATCAGGGTCGAAGCCGCGCGATTGGGCCTCGGGAAGCAGATAGATCGTAATCGGGTCGAGCATAAATTTGTTGTACCGCTTCAGGGCCGATCTGTCGCCCTTCTCATACAGGAGCAAATCGCCATTCTTGGGATCGGGAGCCAGGTTCGAGTAGTCACCCAAGAATCCGGATACCTCCCTCCCATTCGCCGCCTGTTGCTGGTTTGAGGAATCCTGCGCGCGGACGGTGAGGCCGATAACGAGCGTACAAATCGTCAGCAGCCCCAAAAAGGCCACGCGCGAAAATCGCCTAGCACGGATTGCCCGTAGATATTGTGGCCGAGGAGCGACACGCCTCTTGTTCGTAACGCGCTCGTTGTGCATATCTGCCTCCACGTGGAAATTCGCCTCGGCGATCTAAACCTTCACGCTCGAAGTCGTTACCGTCGTCGCCCTTGTATCAATTAATTCGAGAATGCGTAATTGTCAGAACTGACAGTGAGGCGCTCAAAAAAGACGCCAATCGGACTTGGCAAATTCCACGAAATTACTGGACGAGTACAGGAGCCAGCGGTACGAATGCATAAATTATGAGGATCGCGCCGCCACGATACCTTGGCAAAACGAAATCATCGGCCGACAGCTGCTAGTTCCTTTTTCGCTCCCATGTATTCAACACACATCTGCTCGATCTTGCCATTGAACTTGAACGGCATCTTGTCGTAGTAGTCGAGTGACACTGGCGAACCAAGCGCGACGCCGACGTCGAGGCAGTCATTGGCAGTGAAGATCAGCGGCGCGGATATCGGTACCTGACCTGTCGCAACCACCTCACCATTAACTTTCATGGTAATGTTGAGCGGGCCGCCGGGTCGGGGTGCTGCGTACGTCGTCTCGACCTCGATTTTCACCTTGCCGACGGGAAGCTTCTGCTTTGAGCGGATCTTCGTGCGCTGGATGATGAAGAGATTGTATTCGTAGCAGAGAACGCCCTCCTCCACGAAGCAGGTGAGGCCTCCGGAGTTCGCCCCCAGCTTGTACAGCACTCCGTTGGCGTTAGCCGGGATCTCTGCGTCAATACTGACGACGTTGGGTTTGTTGCCCAGAGCTGGCGCGCAGAACTCGGGCATGCGCACGGTGTCACCGGAGAAAGTCCACGCCGTATAGGGTGGGGCGATGCGCATCTCTGGGTGTAGCAACGGAACCCAGAGGCCGCCCCCGATGGGAAGCACCTTGTTCTTCGTAGCCTCGATGAGGAAAATATCCTGCATTTGCGCCAACTTTTCCGGCATGTTTGCAGCGAGGTCATGCGCTTGGGTCCAATCTTCCTCCAGATTGTAGAGTTCCCAGACGTCCTTGTCCGGCGTCCATTCTTGAATACCCGGGGGGATGCCCGTCTCCCACGGGGCACGCGGTCCGAAAGCGGAGGCCATCCAACCATCGTGATAGATTGAGCGGCTACCCATAATCTCGAAATACTGGGTGAGCAATTGGCCTTTGGCTTTCGCGTCGTTAAAGCTGTAGGCGAAACTCACGCCGTCAATCGGGTCCTGAGGAATGCCGTTGACCTCAAGTGGCGGTGTGACTCCTAGAACTTCGTAAATTGTCGGGACGATGTCGTTGCAGTGATGGAACTGTGGGCGCGGAGTCCCGTCGGGTTTGATCTTGGCCGGCCACCGTATCGCCATCGGATTGCGCGTGCCGCCGAAGTGCGAAGCCAGAAGTTTGGTGCCCTTGTAAGGCGTGCTGCCAGCCCAAGCCCATCCCGCGTGGTACTGGTTGTCTGCCTTGGGTGAGCCAAGCACATCCAGTCCGCCAAGTTCATCGAGTGCTTTGATATGCTGCTTGACGGTGGTGGGAATGCCGTTTTGTGCCAGCAGTTCGCTGATTGTGCCGTTCTGTCCCTCCGACGAGGAACCGTTATCGCCCCACACGTAGAAGATAAGAGTGTTGTCGCCATAGCCGAGCTTGTCGATTTCGTCGAGCACCCGGCCGGCCTGAGCGTCCACGTGTTCGGCGAAGCCGGCCGCTACTTCCATCAAGCGGCGTTGAAACGGCTTCTCGTCTTCGGGGATGCTCTCCCAAGACGGCATGGTTTCGTGCCGCGGCGTGAGCCGTGCACCGGCGGGGATCCAGCCCTTCTCCTTGGCGCGTTTAAAGACGCGCTCACGATAGGCGTCCCAGCCATCGTCGAACTTGCCCTTATACTTGTCAGCCCACTCCTTCATTATGTGGTGCGGACCGTGGATCGCGCCGCTCGCCCAGTACATATAGAACGGTTTATCCGGCTGAAAGGCTTTGTGCTTGTTCAGCCATCCGATGGCGTCGTCTGCCAGGTCTTCGCTGAGGTGGTAGCCCTGCTCGGGGCTTTTGGGTGGCAGGACGACGGTCGTGTTCCGCACGAGGTTGGGCTCGTATTGCGATGCTTCGCCTGCCAGAAATCCATAGAAATATTCGAAACCCAGTTCGGTAGGCCAGTTCTCGAAGGGGCCAGCGGCGGTCGTTTCCTCGGCAGGCGTGTTGTGCCACTTGCCGAACGCGGCCGTGCTGTAGCCATAGTCCTTGAGCACCTCGGCCACAAGGGCGCTGCTCTTAGGGATGTGGCCCGAGTATCCGTCCCAGTCGTTTGCCAACTCCGCGATCTGCCCGCTGCCGACGCGGTGATGATTTCGACCGGTGAGCATTGACGCCCGTGTGGGTGAGCACATGGCCGTCGTGTGGAAGCGGTTGTATGTGATCCCTTCCTTGACGATGCGGTCCATTGTCGGAGTTTGGACCTCGCCTCCGAAGGTGGACGGCAGGCCAGGACCTGCGTCATCGATTAGCACGATGAGGATGTTGGGAGAACCGACGGGAAGTCGGCGCGGCTCAACGCGCCGCTTGTAGACCGACTCCTGCATCGTACGGCCGGCGATGCTCGCCGACGGCGCGGGAGGGAAAGGCAGGGAGTCCTGCTTGATTGCTTTGTCATTCGCGCTCATGGTTTTTCCTCTCTGAAGTTCCTAGGCAAGGAGCCAACGGGCTCACAGTCGGGTCGACTGAATCTATGAGCAATTAGCTCGTCTCCGTAATTGTCAAAACTGACAATACCCAAGGAACTGGTCTTCCCGCTTGCGCACTTCGAAATGATCGGACCTTACGGAGTTGCTGTCTGCGGTTGCGGCGCGGGCTTCGGAATCCGCAACGTCCACGAAAATCCAAAATCAATCGTGCGGCCCTGCGGACGAGCCAGAGCCCGGTACTCGTCGTAGTACTTGAAGAAGCCCACCAGATTCTTCGCCGGGAGAATCACATTGCCCTGAACGCCAATGGCATGGCCTGAGTAGTACGGGAGCCTGCCCGCGGCGACGGGAATTCCAGCCACCAGATAGCTGCCGCCGTTGCTCGAAACCTGCCATTGGTCGTACCCGATCACGCCGAGCTGGCTCAGTAGGCTCATATCTTTCTTCAGTGGAAGAACCTGCCCAAGCCCCCACTCAATGGTAAACGCCTGACCGGGAGTTATCTTGCTCGTTTGACCCGCTGGCACGCTGGCCACGGTTCTTTGTCCGTGGATTTCCCAGTCGGTAGCCAAATTTGCACTGGTGCCCTTGTTTTTGGTGATGTAGAACGTGGTGCCGCTGGTTATATTGTTGCCCCAATATCCGGAACCCACATTGTCGCTCGCTCCCGCCGTGTATCGTCCTGTGGGAGCGGTGAAAGCGTACCCGGCGACAAAGTCAACTCGGTTCCCAAAGTGCCAACCGAAGTTCAGCGGCTGGACGTACATGTCGGCAAAGCCCGAACCGCCTCCGGCGCCACCAAGGTTCGTTGCTCCCAAGTTGAGCTCGGCGACCAGCTGGCCTGTCGCGTAGTTCAGTGCGACGTACGGCATGAAATATCCGCCCAGGATCTTATGATTCGGGACGTAATAAATAATGTTCTCGTCCACCCAGAATGAATACGTCCCGGTAATGCCCGGAAGCTTGTTTCCGTCCGAGTTGTTCAACTGGCCGGCGGAGTAACTCAGCGCGATGTTGGCATAGGTGAAGCCGGGATCAGGAATCGCTCCGGCGTTGAGACCAAATTGTCCCGGCACCCATTGCCCTTTCTGTTGTCCCATCGCCGTTGTGATGCAGCAAAGGAAAATGCCCGCAAGAAGTGCAATTTTGACTTTGCAACTCATGTGTCGTCTTCTCCTCCCGACATCGCGCCAACGTTAGCGGCTACAGACGGTTGGAGATATTGGCAAAACTAACAGGTATACCGACAAGTTTTTCTATTTCGAAATTGGTGCACGCGCCAGCCTGATTCCTATGCCGGCGTAATACCTCGTCCTGTAACTTTTGACAATGGCATCCCGTAAGCCGCCAGCGTCAGAATGGCTAAATCACCATGGATTCGGCTGAGGCCAGGGTGGCAGTTCGCGGTGACGCTCCCCTGCCTGACCCGAGGAAGGAATTTCTGCCCCAGGAGGAAAGCATGGCTAATCATTACGGCCGCTGGATTCAGGCAGTTTCGCTTTTGGCGGTTCTTGTTTTGGCGCTCACGCTGGTTCGTCCAAGCCCCGCCAAAGCGCAGCAGCAAGCGCAACCGCCATCTCAGCATCCAATTTTGGACAAGGTCGCCGCCAAGGTGATCCAGAAGTACCAAGGATCTACCTGCGAGCAATTGTGGGTGAAGAAAGGCGAAAAGGCTCCGCCAAGCCCTGAAGAACAAAAAGCCGTCGCATTTCTTAAGAGTAATCCGGAGATGCGCACCATATTTATCAACAAGGTTGCTGCGCCGATCGCTAACAAGATGTTCGAATGCGGGATGATTCCCTAGCAGCTTGCGGAAAAACTCGGCTGCTCTGAGGGCCGGAGCTTTAGCCCCGACATAAAGCACAGCCTATCATCAGGGGCTTTAGCCCCTGAGGCGCGCTTCGGACTTTTTCCGCAAGCTGCTAGAAATATTTCAATCACACGTTCAATGCAGTTCTTCGAGGAATGTCATGAAAACCCGACTGAAGACTTTTTTAGAGACTTTGCTGCTGTCGCTGCTCGCACTTTCGCTAGTGAGTGTAGCTGCAACTGCTCAAACTACGTCGCCGCCCGCAGCGAAGAAGACGACCCCGGCTAAGAAGCCCCCCGCCACCCCGCCCAAACCGGACCTCGACCCCAAGGCCATCGAACTACTCCAAGCTGTGAGCGCACGTTTGGCTGCTGCGCATACTCTGTCGTTCACAGCGGTGCAACTCTCCGAGTCCCCCAGCCGCCAGGGCCCTCCCCTTGCCTATGCGACAAAGTCAGACGCCACTCTCCAAAGGCCTGACAAGCTGAGTGTGATCACCTCCGGTGACGGTCCAGCCTCGGATTTCTATTACGACGGCAAGACCATGTCGGCCTACGCGCCCGCGGAGAACCTGCTCGCGGTTGCTGATGCGCCGCCGACGATAGACGCCATGTTGGAAGCCGCCTACCATTCCGCCGGGATCTTCTTCAACTTCACCGACCTGATCGTTGCCGACCCCTATAAAGATATGTCCGAGGGGCTGACGCTTGCCTATTACATCGGCCAATCCCACGTGGTTGCTGGAACGACCACGGACATGGTGGCGTACATTGACGACGGCGTGTTCATCCAGCTGTGGGTTGGAAGCGAGGACAAACTTCCGCGCATGGCCCGCGCAATTTTCCTCGATGATCCGGACCATTTGCGCGGCGAAGTAGAGTTCTCCAATTGGAAACTCGACGCTCCTGTTCCCTCCGAGGCCTTCGCGCCCTCGGACACCGCGAACGCGAAACGCATTCCCTTTGCTCACCTCCAGGCCGAGCCTCAGTCGGGAAATACAGCGCCGGGCGCGCCTCCGGCTAAAGCAAAACAAGCCAAAGCGCAACAGTAATTGAGGGAGGAAGTCGCGCCATGAACGCCACGAAGAAGATAATCGTTAGCTTAGCAAGTCTGGCAATCAGCTTGGTCCTGTGCGGAACGGACCGGGCCCAAGCACACAGAAACGCCTGGGGCGGCGGTACCACTTCCCACAGCGGCAATTCCACCACGCGCACCAATGCTTACGGTGGTAGCGCGACGCACACCGCCGGACAAGGAACGACCGCCACCAACGCATATGGTGGCTCTGCGTATCATGCGGAAGGGTCTGGAAAGACCACTGCGACCAACGCGTACGGTGGCAGCGCGACACACGTCGCCGGACAAGGAACGTCCGCCACCAACGGATACGGCGGCTCTGCATATCATGCGCAAGGGTCCGGCACGACCACTGCCACCAACGGATATGGTGGTAGCGCGACACATTACGCGGGCTACGGCACCGTTGCTACAAATTCCTCTGGCCAGACAGCCGTTGCATATCATCCACCCGCTACCTACTACGGATACCATCCACCTGCTACGGTCGCCTACTACGGAACCACATGCTACAACTGCACCTCCGGCTCGACTGCAGGTGCCGCAGCCGCCGGCGTCGTAGTCGGCGTGGCCGTCGGCGCCGCCGTAGCCTCTTCCAAGGCCAGCTCCGAAAGCGCGAGCTCCTACAATGCAGGCTACTCCGCCGGCACCGCCAACGCCAACACTGCGAACGCCAACGCCGCGGCCGCCAACGCGAATGCTGCAGCAGCCAACGCCAATGCCGCCGCTGCGAATGCCAATGCCGCCGCTACCCATGCGAGTGCCCCTCCCGCCGCCAATGGCGCCTATCAAATGGGCGCAGTTTATGGGGCGCTACCTGCTGGGTGCATCAGCCCCAAAGTCTCGGCAGGAGGCACGTATTATTTGTGCGGCAACACCTGGTTCACCCCATCCTATGGCGCGGACGGTGTGCTGTACCAAGTGGTGCCCACACCGTAAGAGAGGGTGGCCGGCCTTATCTATCGCACGCTAGAAAACAACCGGGTCTTTGAAGATTTCTCGAATTCCGCGCTGAAAGAAGTCCCAGCATGAAGACAACGTCCGAAACATCGGACGAGACAGACATCATAGGAGAAAAAATGACGGAGCAATCGCTAAACAACAAAGTAGAGGCCCAACGCAGCGCGCCCGGCATGACCGACTCGTTGGACCGTACGGTGCTGCCCGTCCCAGAACCTCAGTATCCGCCGATCACCGAACTTGATGCGAAAAACGCACAAGCCCCGCCGCGATTTCAGGTTAAGGCGCCGAAAGGTGCGCCCAACGTGGTGGTTATTCTGCTCGACAACTTCGGCTTCGGCGACCCATCAACCTTCGGCGGGCCGATCCAGATGCCGACGCTGGACCGCCTTGCCAAAACCGGGCTGAGCTACAACAATTTCAAAGTCCCCCCATTGTGTTCGCCCAGCCGCGTGGCCTGTTTAACCGGCCGCAATAGCCATAGCGCAAACTTCGGCGTGATCTCAGAAATCGCTACAGCCTTCCCGGGGTACACCGCTATGCGTCCCAGCAGCGTGACGACGTTGCCCGAGATTTTGCGGCTCAACGGCTATAGCACCGCTATGTTCGGCAAATGTCACGAGTTGGCGCCTTGGGAATCCAGCGTTGTTGGACCGTTCGACCGTTGGCCGATGCATAGCGGGTTTGAGCGGTTCTACGGCTTCATGGCCGGCGAGGCGGACCTCTTTCACCCGGTCATTTACGACAACATGAACCGGATGGATCTGCATCGCGACGCCAATTACTACGCCAGCACCGATATGACCGACAAGGCCATCGAGTGGCTGCGTTCCCAGCATTCCCTGGCCCCCGGCAAGCCGTTTTTCGTCTACTACTCCGCGATTGGCACCCACGGTCCGTTCCAAGTTCCAGACAACTGGCGCGACAGGTACAAGGGCAAGTTCGACCAGGGCTGGGACCAAGTACGCAAGGATACGCTGGCCCGCCAGCTCAAGATGGGAGTCGTGCCGCCGGGCACCGAGCTGGCGCCCAAGCCGCCTGGGATCCAGGAATGGGACCAGTTGACCGCCGACGAGAAAAAGGTTTTTGCCAGGTACATGGAAATTTATGCCGCCTTTGCCGAAGTGACCGACCATGAAGTCGGGCGTTTCGTGGACGCGATCGAGGACCTGGGCGAAATGGACAACACGTTGATCTTCTATATCACTGGCGACAACGGCTCGGTTTTCCAGGGCGGCCTCAACGGCGCCTTCAATGAGCTGTCCGTATTCAACGGGCTGCCGGAACCCCTCGAGATTCCGCTGAAGCACTTTGACGAAATCGGCGGGCCGAAATCTCACATTTTGTACAACAACGGCTGGGCGTTCGCCGGCGCGACTCCGTTTGGTTGGGGCCACCAAGTGGCCTCCTATGGCGGCATCTGCCAGCCGATCGTGGTGCATTGGCCGAAGGGTATAGAGGAGAAGGGCGGCCTGCGTGCGCAGTGGTACCACATGATTGACATTGCCCCGACAGTATTGGAAGCCGTCGGGGTGCCTCAGCCCGGCGTCGTCTACGGCGTCCGGCAGAAACCTCTCGAAGGCGTGAGCATGCTCCACAGCTTTAACGACGCCAAGGCGAAGTCGCGCCATACCACGCAGTATTTCGAGATGGCAGGCAACCGGGGCATCTACCAGGACGGGTGGTTCGCTACCACCGTGCATCGCCCCCCGTGGGAACCCAAGCCGCGGGCTACGTTTGAGAATGACAAGTGGGAGCTTTACAACGTAGAGGAAGATTTCAGTTGCGCGCATGACCTTGCCGCGAAGCATCCGGACAAACTTGAGAAGCTAAAGGGACTCTTCCTGGAAGAAGCCGTCAAGTACAACGTGCTTCCTCTTGACGACCGCGCTTGGGAGCGCTTCAACGCCGGTCTGGCGGGCCGTCCGGATCTGTTGGAAGGTCGCACCGAGATAACGGTCTATGAGGGAATGAAGGGAATACCCGAAAACGGCTTCATCAATGTAAAGAACCGCTCGTTCGTGGTTACGGCCGACATCGAGGTCCCGAAGACCGGCGCCGAGGGGGTGGTCATTGCCCAAGGCGGGGAGATGGGCGGCTGGAGCCTCTATGTCAAGGACGGCGCACCCCGGTTTGCCTGGAACTTTCTCGGCCGCGAGCTTTACAAGATTGCCGGCCCCGCTCGCCTGCCGGCCGGGCGCGTGACGCTGCGCTTCGAGTTTGCTTACGATGGCGGTTTCGGCGCGGGAGGTAACGGTGTGATCTTCGTCAACGGTGAAAAAGTCGCCGAAGGACGGATCGGGCACACTCAGCCGTTTGCGTTCGGCGCGGAGACGACGGACGTGGGCGAAAATCTCTATACGTGTGTCAGCGACGACTACAAAGTGGGCGACAACAAGTTCACCGGTAAGATTAACAAGGTAACCGTCCAGGTCGGCAAGTCCAACCTCAGCGAGGAGGCACAGAAGGCCGTCGCAGAACTGCGTGTCAAGAGAGCAATGGCCGGCTAGTCGTCGGGCCCTTCACTCGTTCTTATTTGCGCGCAACACCTCGTCCGACGGCGTGGACGGGGTGATGTACCAAGTGGTGCCAACACCGTAAAGCTACAGCGAGATTCGAGACTCGTTTCGCTGCGAGTTTCGCAGGGATAAACGAACATGAAAAAAACCGTCGGCTTTGCCCTGCTGTTCGCTTTGAGTTTCTGGTCCGCGGGATGCCGCGCAGGTAAAGAGAGTGCAACGAAGGAAACCAAACAGCCGGTGTCTACGGAAGTGGATGAAGATCCCGGTTGGCCTCGGCAAATCACCAATCAAGGCAACACCCTTGTTTTGTATCAGCCACAGGTGGACGATTGGAAGAACTTTCGGGAGCTCGACTGGCGGATGGCCTTTTCTCTCACTCCCGCGGGCGGCCAAGAGGCTGTCGGCGTTGCCACGCTGCATTCGAATACCGAGATCGACAACGACAACAAGATGGTTTCGCTGACAGACCTGAAGATCGTGAACACCAGTTTTCCGTCATTGGATCCGCAGAGCGCCGTCAAGATGGGCCAACTGCTTGAGACGTTTCTCCCGCCGAGCGTCCACATATCATTGTATCGCTTGATTGCTTCCGTTCCAGAAAACAAGCCCCCTTCCGGAGTGCCGCTGAAGAATGATCCGCCGCAGATTTTCGTCAGCTATCACCCAGCGATTCTTCTCGAGGTAGATGGCCAGCCCGTCCGCACTCCCATCGAGAATACTCAGTTGGAATACGTGTTAAACACATACTGGCGGCTGTTCTTCGACAAATCGCAATCTGCCTATTTTCTCCTGCTAGGGCAGCAGTGGTTGCGTTCTAGCGACCTCCGCGGGCCTTGGTCAGGGGCCACAACGCTGCCCAAAGAGATGCTCGCACTTCCTGGACAAGCGCAGTGGGAAGACTTGAAGGACGTCATTCCCGCAGCTGCCACGGGCGCAAATGCTGTTATTCCCCAGGTCTTCTACAGCGAAAGACCCGCGGAGATGATTCTCTTCGATGGACAGCCGAGTTTCGTGCAAATTGCAGGAACACAGCTGAAGTATGCCGAAAACGCCTCGACGTATGTTTTTCTCTACGCACCGACGAAACATTTCTACTACCTCACGGCGGGACGATGGTTCGCGGCCAGCAGTCTTAGCGGGCCGTGGACCTTTGCGACACCTACCCTTCCCAAAGACTTCGCGAACATTCCTGCGGAGAGCCCGGTGGGCGATGTACTTGCATCGGTTCCAGGAACCGGGGAAGCCAAAGACGCTGTTCTGTTAGCGCAGGTTCCCACCACCATGGTTGTGGACCCCACTGCCGCTGCGGCGCAAGCAAAAGTGACCTACAGTGGAGATCCGCAATTCAAACCGATTGAAGGAACTTCCCTGTCCTACGCAGCAAACACGCCGGACAAGGTGATCAAGGTTGGCGACGTCTATTACCTGTGCTTGCAGGGCGTGTGGTTCCTGTCCAGTACGCCCCAGGGTCCTTGGCAGACCGCGCCTTCAGTACCCCAGGTGATTTATACGATTCCCCCAAGCTCGCCAGTGTATAACGTGACGTACGTAACCCAAACGACAACTCCCAGCGGAAGCGTCCAGTCTAGTTATACCGCGGGCTATTTGGGAGCCTTCGTGCTGGGCGCCGCGGTTGGAGCCATCGTCGCCAACGGTACGGGATACAGGTACCCGCCCTACGTCTACTATCCGCCGCGGTACGGCTATGGTTACCCGCCCGTTTACTACCCACGCCCTCCGACTTATGGACCGCCGATTGCTACTCCATATTACAATACCAGGACGGGCGCCTACGGGGTGGCACAGACAGCGTATGGTCCTTATGGATCAGCAACCCGAACGGCCTCGTATAACCCATACACTGGGACTTCCACGCGAACCGTCAGCGGTTCTACATACTACGGCAGTCGAAGTGCGGGGCAGGCGTACAACCCTTATACGGGAACTTATGCAGCTACCCGGCAAGGATCAAGCCCCACGGCGCAGTGGGGCAGTTCTGTAATTACGAGTGGAAATCAGTCGGCGTACGCGCAGCACCGCACCACCTCGCAGGGAACAGTCGGCTCCATCCAGGGCTCGGGTGGCGGGAAGGCTGTTGGCGCCAATACCATCTACGGGAGCGGGGCCGTAGGCAAGACGGCCAACGGCGACTTGTACGCCGGCAAAGACGGCAACGTTTACCGGAATACGGGGAACGGCTGGCAAAAATACGATAACGGATATTGGAATACTGCAACTTCTCCCTACAGCGCTTCCGCTCAGCCGCGGGCGCAGAATTCACAGCAAAAGAGTCCCGCGACCGCGCAAACCGGCGCTCCGCGGAGTGCCCAGAATTATCAGCAGCGCCCGTCAAACAGTCAGGTGACTCCTCCCACGGGCCAAACCCAATCACGGGCGCAGAATTCACAGCAAAAGAATCCCACGACCGCGCAAACCGGCGCTCCGCGGAGTGCCCAGAATTATCAGCAGCGCCCGTCAAACAGTCAGGTAACTCCTCCCGCGGCTCAAACCCAACCGCGGGCGCAGGTTTACGTGCCACCGAACACCGCGACTACACAGAGTGCTGGACCGCAGCAACGCGCGCAAAGTAGTCAGCAGCAGCGCCAACAAACCTCTAATCAGCGCGCAGGAAGTAGCCCAGTGCCAAGTCTGCAGCAGGAAGCTCAAAACAGGCAACGAGGCGCAAGAGAGAGCCAGACATTCCAGCAGGGTCAATCTAACCGCGCTGGACGCCGCAACTAGCCATGCTGCATGCGCTATGGCTACGACGGATATTTCTTGAACATCCTGGCGAGTGCTTTATCTAGCTGCTGAATGTTTTTCTGCGAGTTCTTCTGGTTCAGCGTGCCTTGCGCGACTCCACGCCAAACCAGTTCTTTGGCTTTTACATCGTAGCTATCCACGATCAAGGTTCCGACGACATTCTGTTCGGGAGTAATCCCGCCCATTCCGCCGCCGATTCCGCGCATGCCCCAGGCGTTGTAGGTGGTCCGAGTCTTCAAGCCGCCGCTGCCGACCACGATCACGTCGGGATTTTCGGACTCCTTAACCAGCCTGAGACCTTTGCTCTGCAATTGATTGTTGACTTGAGTCTGCGCTTCTTGCGCCAGGATCGAGTTGGCGATCTGGTTGGGGTTTTGCTGTTGTCCCCAGGCGTAGCTGTGATACCGGGAAAAATTCGCGCTGGGGCTCGAAGTCACGCAAGCATCTTGGGCGGAAGCAACCGTAAAGGTGAAACCAATCAGAAGCGAGAGAGCGAGGAGAAATCGTGTTTTCATGGGATCTCCCTTCACAAGTCGGCTTTTGCTTTTTCCATAACCTGTCAGGGAATCATTCTCGAATCGTTGACTCCGTGCTTTGGGAGCGGACGATTACCCACTTTCCGTCGCGCCTCACAAAGACATCCATCCAGGCATACTTCCCGCTGGAGTCTTTCCCATCGGCGGTCGTGCTCTTTTCCGCGTTGCTGCCCTGGACGACGGCAACACTCCCCAACACCTTTACATCCATGGGCCCAAATTCGAAGGACTCGAGCTTTGCTTTGCCGGATTTCATGTCCGCCAGATGGTTTCGCTTCGTTTCCTTGCTGCCGTCGTAACCGACGTCAATCCAATCATCAGCCAGGATCTAACTAACTTTCTCCGCATCGCCAGCTTTCACCGCATCTACCCACTGGTGTTCACCTTGCTTGACAGCTTCCGACGCGCTTGGGCTCTTCGTCGTTGGAGTTTGTGTTTGCGCCAAGGCCAGACCAAGACATACGGAAACCAACAAAACTATCCTGACGAGTTTCATAGTGTCATGTCTCCAGTTGGAGGTCACGGAATGTCCATCGAGTACGTTGCGGAAGAGGTTGGATCAATTGTCAAAAGTGACAGTTTCGACCCGGACAATCACGATCCCGAAACTTCTGGTAAGACAAACAGCGAATCCTGCTTAGGGCATGTCCTGTTGGGACGGAAAGTGAGATGTAAACGTGTGACCGGCTAGCGCCTCATTCATTGCCGACACCAGGTCCGTATCCATGAGCACCTTAATCACGTATCCCAGCCCCCCTGCGGCGCGGCAAGTTCTCAGGATGTCCAGGTCCTCATGAACCGTGAGAAATACGACCTTGGCTTTGTTGCCTTGCCTCTTTAGCTCCTCTGCGACCTCAATTCCACTCATCACCGGCATCGAAATATCTAGGACGACTAAGTCAGGTTCAAGCTTCAGCGTCGCTAGCATAGCCTCCCGACCATCGGAGACCATGCCAACGACATCGAATGACTCGCGCAACAAATCGGCAACAGTGTTCAACACCGGAGCGAGGTCATCCGCTACTAACACCCGTTTTCGAGCCATGAACACCAATTCCTGAGCTGTCGTCTGGTCCTCCGCCAAGGGTTTGGGCACCGGTGGAAGGTGAAAAGGCTCATCATTCGCGGCCCTCGAATTCGTTTCGCTCGGCGTGGAGGTGGGCATCCACCCCCGATCGTGGGCGCGATTCGATCGTCTGGATATTGGCAAAATTAACAGGAAGAGAAAAAATCGCTGGAGCTACACCGAGATGATCAGGTGCTTGATAGCGTACTGAACGAGTTCGGCGCTGGTCTTGATTTGTAAGAGCTCCATTGCGTGGTACTTGTGGGCAGCCACAGTCCGAGTGGTGATTTTCAACAGGCTGGCTGCTTCCTTCCTGTACGACCCTCCGCCAAAAGCTGAATGACTTCCCGCTCCCGTCGGCTTGGTCCAGAGAATTGGTCGCGGGACTTGGGGTCTCGCAACGAAAGATTCGTCAGACCTGTGGCAGCTCGGGGCGTTACGTACTTGTCGCTGTCAGCAGTCTGGCAATCGCATCGAGCAACTCGGTGTTTCTTTCCATTGACACCGTATCTCCAATGCTGGACTGACCGAACGTGTTATAGGTCACATGCCAAAATCCAAACGCCATATTGGAGGAGGACCCGGACGCGGCTCCAAAAAAAAACGTGGTGGGTACCTCGGGTACTCTGAGGGTCGGGCTCCGTCCGGGCCCATAACGCTGAGAAGCCAGGAATTTGGTGAAAGCCAATGTGTCAGGGAATTGTCAAAAGTGACTGGTCATAAGTAAAGGGTTTATTGTGGTTATTTGTCAAACTGGGCAGCCACGCCCAAAACAACCCCGAATTCACAGTTGCCTGCGAGCAGCTGCGACATTGTGTCACGATACCTCGGCATAGCGGTTCCGGCTGGCACGAAAATCAGAAACATTCAGCAGAGTTCCGTACAACGCTGGTTTTGTGAATCAGTGCTGCACCTCCACGGAATGCCAGCGCGGCCCTTGAATCGATCTGGTCTTGGGCTCGATTTCGAGATCGCGGTGAAAGGCGCTTTGGCTGAACATCGAGGGTTCAATCTTAACAATCCGTTCACGTTCTGAGGCGATCCTAACGGTTGATCATCTCCGGAACGGACCGGCCCCGGGAGATAGCTTGTGTATGCGGATTCCGCTGCGAACGTTTCACGCGATTTGCTCCAGAGTTAATGCAGTACTGTTTGCATTCCCTTGGTGCGACATCGAATCGGTTCCGACGATTTGCTGAACTGAGCAGTTTGTCTTGTGTCCTGAACAGCGAGTGCTGTGTCCCTCGTGCGGCGGAGCGAAGCTTCCGTACTTCCGCACGTGTTGACAAACGTGGCCCCCAAGCGATTCCGCCGTAAGCATCACTCGTGCGGAATGCTCCACTGTTTCCATGTGTCGATATGCCGTAACCAAGTCTGCTCCCACTGTGACGACGCCGTGGTTTTCGAGCAGGATCGCGTCGTGTTTTGCAGCCAGAGGCTGGATTTTTGCGCAGAGTTCCACGGTCCGTGGGGTTCCGTAGGGGGGGCCAGGGGAATTGTGCGAGGACGGTCACTACTTCGGGAAGCACCAGTTCCTCGAGTCACCGTCCTACAGCGACAAATCCCGACGCAGTCGGAGGGTGAGCGTGCCAGGCAGCCTGGACATCTGGTCTTAAACGATAATAAAGAAGGTGCATTTGCAGTTCGGAAGAAGGACGCCCCTTTCCGGAGACGATGCTCCCGTCAAGATCCGTAAGTGTCAGGTCCCTTGGAGCGAGGAGACACTTACACATGCCCGCGGGTATCACCAGAATCCGACCCGCATCGAGCCGAACTGAGAGGTTGCCCTCCGACGCCACGACGAATCCTCGCGCGTACAGCCACCTTCCAATTCTGCAAACCTCTCGCCGATGCCTCATATCGTTTTCAATCGGCGCACTTACTTGTACTGCCATTGCATGGACCATAAAACTCAACTCCTCGAAAGTGACTCAGCGTTGTTTCAAAGTTGATCGTCGCGCGTATCGACGCTCGTACTGCAACACGCATATTGACGGAATCAGGGCTCCAACGAAATTGGCATTTCGTAGAATACAGTTTTAAAATGGGCTGTGCGAAAGTGAGTTAGGGCCACGCGACCTGCTCGGAAAACTTGCGCGGCGCTAGCTTCAACGTAAGAGGATGCCGGAAATGACCTTGGACGACGCGGCGTCCACGTTCGAGCGTCAGCTAACGATTTGTGACACTAGGCCTTCTTTTATCGCGGGGGCACCCAGCTCCGAAACCCAATATTTTCCTCTTCATCGGTTGTAATTTCTTACAGGTACGCAGATCAGGATTAAGAGTATCCCATCGATCCGAGGATGCCACGAAGCGGAGACGACTATGTGGAGAAAGCCCAGAAGACTGAAAGTGGCCTTGGTTGTCGTCATCCTTGCACTCTATATCACCTTGCTGGTGCGAGGAAGTACTGAGAGCACGCGAAGAACGCTGCAACTCCGCGATGTAACTTCGGCACAAGATCGCGTAGCTGTCTCGGTGCTGGTGACCAACGTGAATCCGGTGACTCAGGAACTGACTGCGCAGCTGGGGTTCCGGCTCGCTGGGAATGTCGCCCGTGACGAGGTGACTGCGGCAAAGGACATCAAGCTGCTAATTATTGAGTTTCACATAATATAGTGACATTCTCAGGATTCTGTGCTATTGTTCGTGCATGGGAAACCCTAGAGGAGTACGACGCGACTTTGCCGGATTAGAGCAGCGGCGCTTGCGGGCGGCACGCTTACTGGAAAAGGGCGTCAGTCAGTCGGAAGTCTCTCGACAAGTCGGTGTGCACCGCCAGTCGGTCAGTCGCTGGGCACAGCAGCTGGAAAAAGAGGGCCGCGCGGGTCTGGAGCAAGCCGGTCGCGCCGGACGGAAGCCACGATTGAGCGCTGCAGATCTGGAGCGCATCGAGCGCGCTCTGAAGCGCGGACCGGAAGCGTTCGGCTATGACACCGGACTGTGGACTTCTGCGCGGGTAGCAGATTTGATCGCACAGGAATGTGGGATCGACTATCACCCCGGACACGTGTGGCGCCTTTTGCGGCAGCTCGGCTGGAGTTGCCAACGCCCCGCAGGACGAGCTCTGGAACGCGACGAGCGCGCCATTGCCGAGTGGAAGCGCAAGCGTTGGCCGGAGATTAAAAAAAAGCCCAAAAACAAGGGCGTGTAATCGTATTCGTGGACGAAAGCGGACTGAGCCAGAGACCGCATCGTTGCCGAACCTGGGCCCCGCGAGGTCAGACTCCCGTACTGCAGTATCATTTCAATTGGAAGACTTTGTCCGCCATGGCCGGTGTGACTTGGTGGAACTTTTACTTCCGACTCTTCCCGGGCTCGATCCGCAGTCCTCAGGTGGTTCAGTTCCTCGAGCATCTCCTACGTCATCTCGATTGCAAGCTGTTGGTGGTTTGGGACGGCTCGCAAACCCATCGCAGCCGTTTAGTCTGGGACTTCGTCCGCGAACAGAAAGGACGGCTCTGGCTGGAATTCCTTCCGGCCTATGCTCCGGAGTTAAACCCGGTCGAGTATCTGTGGAGCCACTGGAAACAACATGAGCTGCCCAACTTCTGTCCGCAGACCTTCTGGCAGCTGAGTCAGCATGCCCGCATGGCACTTCGTCGCATGCGCCGACGAACCACGCTGGTAACCGGCTTCTGGGCTCAAGCGGAACTGTTCTAACGTCACTATATTATGCGGAGCTCAATAATAACGTGAGGGGCCAACAGGAGTTCGATTTTCCACAAGGGAAAAGGATGAACCGCATCGAAGCCGTTTTCCCCCTAAACGGCAACTTGAACAAATATCCTTTCGACCATTACGAAACCACAATGTGGCTGTTGATGACTATCCCGGCAGCCGCGAATCAAGTGCAGGTTCCGAAAGCGCGAGAGAACCAGCCACAAGAAACTCTCCACGAGGGGCAACTGGCCGTCGGCGCAGTCACGTTGCAACGAAGCACTCCGATCCCCATATCTCTGGTTGTGTCGGCGGCCATTCCAGGCATCAAGTTTCAAGGAAGCGTGATGCGCGAGGAGAGCACGCAATTGACGGGGGTTGCTTTGAATTTAAGGCGTGCAGATAGCTTGATCGGTATGTCTATCCTCATCAACGCAATGATGACAGCCCTCGCGTGGAGCGTCCTCGCTATGGCGCTGCAGGTCACGACGGCGAAAAGACCGTTCGATCTTCTCCCGTTATCAATGTCCATGACGCTGATTTTTGGCTTGCCGGCGCTGAGGAATGTCCAGCCGGGCGTGCCACCCGTTGGAGCGTTCAGCGACTATATCACCTTTATTTGGGCGGAATTGATCGTTGCGGTGTCGGCGGTGGTTACGGTTTGGCACTGGTTGCTGCGAACGCAGCCCAGATCCGAATGAACGAAGGACGTGAGATTCGATCCGAATCAATGTTTGGTAATCTCAAGTTGGTGGTCGCTGAAGATGTGCGCCAGGAAACCGTATAGTAGGTTAGCAATATTGGTAAGTGCCGCCTGGCGTGCAAGCTCACGGAGGAACAGATGGAACTTCAAGCGCAAGCGAACTCAGCGACGGCTGAGCGAGATGGAGTAATTCGACAGGAGAGACCGCATCTCTCGCAAGGAAGTTTCATGTATGGCATGATGACGAGATGTCGAAGGAATCAAAGTGGGTGGCGTCATGCTGTCTTGTGATTTTGTTGGCGCTCTATGTGGTCGGTGCGATGAGCCGCGGGGTGTTGCGCCAATTCATGCAAACGCTACCACTCTGGGTTCCAATTTTGCTAGGATTTCGCGGCAATGAACTCGCCAAGTGGTCGGCGCTACCTTGTCTGATTATCTGGCTGGCAACCATGGTGCTTATCTGGCTGTCTGGAGCGGCGTGGGTCTATGTTGCGTTGGGACAATTTTCTCCGACCGAGCTAGCCATGACGCTTATCGTTGGGCTGGCTTCCGCGAGTGGATCCTTGGTGTCCCTTCACTGGCGTACGGCGGTACGCCCGTTGTCGGCAGGAACTGTAGCTCTGGTGTTCGCTGCACTGCAGTTGTCGGCGATTTGGGTGAGTCTGTCGCCGTCCATCTCCCGTCGATGATTCACGGTAGATTCCTTTACCGAATCCGTGCTCCGCGTGTCGATTCGACTTGCCGTCGCACGTCGAGATCGAAGGATGCGGCTACCGTCCGTGCCGCCGCTTGAATTGGCACAAGAACCGCACCCAAAATCTCTTATTGCTGCCTTTTGCTGCCTCGTATTCTTGTAACATCCGACACATCAAAAAGATGTGGCGGAAGCGTGTGGGAGTCGAACCCACCATCCTGGCCGCTAAGGACAGGATCAATGGCTTTGAAGGCCACGAGGGTCACCGGACCCTATTCGCCTCCAGCTTCATAAGGGCAATAGACTACTCGGCTTACTGGACGTAGACAACACCGGGCGTTCCGGCATTCGGCTCCGGTGCTACTGTGGTGTCGGTTGGAGTAGCTATCCGCGCGACCGCTTCATGCAAGTTTGAGATTGATAGGTGGGCATACCTGCGCGTCATCGCTAGGCCCTTGTGCCCGAGCAATTCCGCGATGTTGCCCAGAGGCGCTCCCGTCTGGCGCAGACGGCTCGCAAAACAGTGCCTCAAATCGTGCCACCGGAAGTTTCTGATTCCGGCCGCGCGCACGGCGGGCACGAACCAATGCGTAGGGTAATTCAACGGTTCTCTCGCAGCGTTCCGCACAACTCGGCCGGTGCCATCGCTACGGGAGTGGAAGACCATGAGCGCCTGCATTGCGTGAGCGTTCAACGGAACATGCACGGCCTCTCCATTTTTCGTTCGCGGGACAGTGGCGACTCGCGCAGCAAGGTCTATGTTTTCCCACACGAGACCCTGGTACATGCTGCCGCGTCGCAGTCCGGTATTCAAAGCGAAAGTGAACTCAGGCTCATGCTCGCACCACGCAGGGTTCGACCTTATCGCTTCGCGAAGTCTTTTTTCTTCGTCGGGCGAAAGAAACCGGACACGCAAGTTATTTTCCGGCTCGCGCCGAATCCCGCGCATGGGGTTTTTCTCGACCTTGCCGTTACGAATGCCAAGCCGGAATGTTGACGCGAAGTTCATAAAGCCGTGGTGAACGGGTTAGACGGTAGGGACATTGCGTCACTGGCCGATTAGTTCCATAAAGGAAGTCAGGAAAAAAATGCTTTCCTGTGGCCGGAGTTTTTCTTGCCGTTCCAGCCCGCCCCATGGCCAGGATTGTTCTGGCCGTCAATCAACGTCTTGGATTTGTGGGCAATCCGGAGCCTGGATGCCGGGCACAGCGTAACTCTTCATCGTGGAAGATAAGCGCGCCAGAAGATGAACGCTCTGGTGCGCGCGGGTCAGATTACACGTATATATCTTGGGGGGAGACGGACACGCTTCTTGAATCAGTTTTTGGGCCGGTCAAGGCGCTCCAACATGACTTGCGACCGCGCGACGCTGCCGGTCAACACTGACGATAGCAAGAACGGTTTCCAGCCTACTTTCAACTCCTCCGCAAGCTTCTTGTTAATTTCCTCCTCTGTCCCAGAAATGAGCTTGTACTCCATTCGTGTTTGCCTCCTAAGCAACAGCCTATCACTCTCAACACGAAATTAGTCCGTTACCCAAGGCTGACCCTTAGGAGCCCGCCT
The DNA here is from genome assembly GCA_963804625.1 of uncultured Acidobacteriota bacterium. GTDB lineage: Bacteria > Acidobacteriota > Terriglobia > Acidiferrales > UBA7541 > Palsa-295. Next base: position 36,028 of record CAWDRJ010000007.1, read on the forward strand.
CTAAGTGCTAACCCGAAACAAATAAATTCACTAGCGCCTTGCGCAATGGACGCGCGTATTTTTCGCGTCGGTACACGAGTCTCATTTGGGACTGGTAGGCCCACCTAAAAAACAGCAACCGAAAAAATCTGGAATCGAGAACTAAAATTTGCGGCGCTCGGACCGGCACTACTTTAGGGCCCGTCTGGAGTTACCTCCCTGACCCCTTCCCATTGCTTCGACCTTCGCGGCATCGGGGGTCGGACATGCGCAAACCGCTGAATCCACATCGCCGATGGTTCGGCGTTAACCAGGGCCTACGTCTCCATCTACGCCGTCAGATGCTCGTCTAGTGCTATAAATCCCTCATGGATGAGATGACTCGAATGCAGGTTGCTGATTCACTCGCTCGTCTCTCGGAACAATCGGAGTGGAATCCTCAGGTTTGGCAGCAATGCCGTGACCTTGTGCAGGCGAATTGGGAGGACGAACTACTCGGATATGTCTATGATGACCTTGTCCACTATTCAGGCGTTTTCCACTCATACAATCTATTGGGTATTCGCGTGAAGCCCAACCAGAACGAACTCGAACATTATCGGCAGGAGTTCCGAGACATCGCAACGGCTTTGGGATTGGGCCTTTCGCTCAGCGAGGCGAAGCAGAAGTTTGAATTGTGATTGCGTGTTGACTGCTAGTTACCCACTTTTCCGGTGACGGCGCGCTTACCAGGGACTACATGTCAGTACGGACTTTTTTTCACGAGGATGGAGTTATGTGCCGTCACTGAACCCACGGGCTCATTCGACTCCGTGAAACCGATTAAGTGAGGAAGATAGTAGCCGGGAGGCTCTTCACCAACGTGCGCGTAAGGAACTTGAAGCTGGCCTTCTGGCGTCAGTCGGACGACAAAATTACGAGCGGGTACTGAAACGGAAGTGCTGTCCGACAACTCATCCAAAACACCTACAATCCACAAATCCCCAGATGGCGAGAACTCATCCCCGTCCACATAGAATTCCTTGTAGCCTTTCGTTTTTGCAAATTCCGAAAGCTTGCTCGACACATCGACACGTTTTTGGATTTCTCCAGCCTGGTTCAGGACGACCATTTCACTTACTGGCGCCAGATATACGTGGATGGACTTTTCGCTAACGGCGATGCGCGTTGTTCCGCTATGAGGATAGCTGTCTCCGTCAAGACCGGTGGGGTCGTCGATATTTGCGAAAAGCGAGCGCGACAGCGCCTCCAGCGTGATGCGCCCCTGGGAGTCGTATTTGACCATCAATGGATAGGACTCGTCCGATGAGCGTTCGCCATCATGGGTCCCAACGAGGTAAATGTTGCCCTGCTTATCCATCGCCACTGCGCCTACGTCGTAGTCGGCTGCGGTCAGATTGACGAGCAGCGTGGAATGGTTGTCAAACACAAGAAGCTTGTCCCCCGCGAACACGCCATCCTTTGATTCCACTTCGCTGCGAGAAGCACCGAGCCCTCGGGACCGCCCGCTAGACCGTAGATGTAGACGCGCCGAGCGTTCGGAAACTCTTTCAGAACGTCGATGGAGCGTTTCTCGCCCGACACCACGTTGTAAATATTTACGAGAGGAGTGGAGCGGTCCCCTTGGTCTTGCTGGTAACCAGAACTGATGAGTTCGCTGCGTGAGTCGTCCCACAGAAAAGACCAGCTACTGGGAACCGCCACGCCAACACGAAAACTATCTGCGTCGCGAGGGTTCTGGTCTTGTGCATACGTAGGAACGGAAGACAACATCAAGCTGAGGGCAGCGGACAAGAAAAGAACGAGAAGTTTCATACCGGCCTCCCCCGGTCATGCGACGGGCCGCGCTGGACATTATATGCCCTGGAACTCGAAAATTCGACCGCCGCAAAACGGCGGCTCACGTGAGCCACCCGCCTTCAATCCACATGTTGGATGTGTGGGCAATTCGGAGCCTGGATGTCGGGCGCAGCGTAACTCGATGGCTAGGGGCACGGGCCTTAAAAGTGCGTGCTTCCTTTCCGCACTCGGCAGGTCATGGAGTTCCCACTTGGGCAATGGTACGTTTTGTGGAAATATCCAGGTACTTATCGGCCCCTGCGGTTCTGTGTTCGACTTTCGCCTCGGAATGTGCCTCTCGTAACGGTTTAAGAATCAGCCCATTGAGCATGTGGGCAGGTTGGCGTCTCGATTGCACGAAAAATTGGGGGCGCACAACCATTGCGGCCACAGGACTCTAGCAAGGAACGAAAGGGAGGGCGGTTATGAAATTCGCAATGGCAGTACTCACCGCCTTGTTGTTCGCAGGCGTAGCCCACGCGGATTCTGTGAATTCTGTGCCACCGCCCGATGGCTATTTCTATGTCAACGCTTTTTATTCGTGGACGGGTCCGGGCGGCGTGGAGTACGAGCAGTTCTCCTTGGACTTGGGAAACGGTCCAATCGTGGAGGGCATATGGGAATCCGGCCCGGTAGCAGAATTTCCGAATCTCGCCCTAATTGACCCGGCGCAGTTCGGCCCCAACGGTCCCCTTATGAATACTCTGGTGCCCGATGGCTATTTCTACATCAACGCTTACTACGAATGGACGGCACCCAATGGCGTCGAGATGGAGCAGTTCTTCGTGGACTTAGGGAACGGCCAAAACATAGGGGGTATATGGGAATACGGCCCCGTGGCAGATTTTCCAAACTTGGGCCTGATAGACCCAGCGCAGTTCGCCCCCAATGGTCAGCCACTCAATGGGCCGGAGCCAGCCACCTACGGCCTGCTGCTGGTTGGTATGGTGGGACTGCTGGCGCTGAGACGATATCGAATAGGAGCAGAAGACGCCTAGGGCTGAACTGCGGCGTGGGCCACCGGAGCGCGGCGGGAACAAATCCCGCGCCATGCGTCCAAAATGCGTCTGGAGCGTTGAATCCCCTTTGCAGGCTGTTCTTTCCTGCGTCATCTGCGCCTATCGGTTGCCGCTCTCGCCTTCTTTTTCTGCAAAGTTGGCAAATTCACGCCACTTCAACTTGAACCCATAAGTCTTGTCTGCCGGAATCCAAACCATTGACCCATTGCTCACACGAAGGCGCCCAAACGCCTTGTTATAACGTTTCACGTTGAACTCGATGTCCGCCTTGCCCAATTCGCGCTCTGGGATTGTAAACGATACATCATGGTCAGCCATATGAGCCCGCCTCTAAGTGCCAACCCGGAACAAATAAATTCACTAACGCCTTGCGCAATGGCCGCCGCGTATTTTTCGCGTCGGTACACGAGTCTCAATTGGGACTTAAGCTGCTCGATTGCTCCCACCTAAAAACAGCAAGCGAAAAAATCTGGAATCGAGAACTAAAATTTGCGGGCTGTGACCGGCACTACTTTCCGGCCGGCCAGAAATATGATTCTCCACCCTTCCCAGGACTCTGGCGCTCACTTGCCTTCTTATGGAAGGCACTGGGTCTACCTGGCTGCTGGTAGGTCGCAATCTCAGCAGCTAACCAACTGAGTTCCGCTCGTTGACTTGCCATGAGGCGCGACCTAACATGTCCCGCCAAGAGCAGGTCCCTTGCCGTGATTGGCCAAACCATCTCGCATTACCGCATCCTCGGGAAACTCGGCGGGGGCGGGATGGGTGTGGTTTACGAAGCCGAGGATACCAATCTTGGCCGACATGTCGCACTGAAGTTTCTTCCCCAAGAATTGGCCAAAGACCCGCAGGCACTCGAACGGCTGCGACGCGAAGCCCGCGCCGCCTCGGCGTTGAATCATCCGAACATCTGTACGATTTATGACATCGGCGAGGAAAACGGTCAGACCTACATTGTGATGGAATTCCTCGACGGCAAGACCCTGAAGCATCAGATTGCAGGGCGACCAGTGGAGTTGGAATTCCTCCTGGAGTGCGGCATCGAAATTGCGGATGCACTGGACGCCGCCCACACCCAAGGCATCATCCATCGGGACATCAAACCAGCGAATATGTTCGTAACGAAGCGCGGACACGCCAAGATTCTCGATTTTGGACTCGCCAAGCTCGCTCCTGTGGCGTCGGGTGTCGGTGCTTCTGCAATGCCAACAGCCACAGCGGAAGAACTGCTGACGAGCCCGGGTGTGGCTGTGGGCACAGTGGCCTATATGTCGCCGGAGCAAACGCGAGGCGAGGTACTCGACGCGCGAACTGATTTATTCTCGTTCGGGGCAGTCCTGTATGAGATGGCGACGGGCCGGATGGCGTTTTCCGGCAACACCTCGGCAATCATTCACGAGGCGATTCTCAACCGAGCGCCGACCCCACTTGCGCGAGTGAATCCTGAGATATCTCCTGACCTGGAACGCATCATCAACAAGGCTCTGGAGAAAGACCGCGACCTTCGTTGCCAGTCCGCGTCGGAAATGCGCTCTGACCTAAAGCGTCTGCGGCGGGATACGGACTCGGGCCGAATTTCGTCATTGGGAAGCGGGGCGATTCAAGACGTCGCTGCAGGGCCTGCCGCTCGGCCTGTTGCGGCAGCTCGACCTCCAACAGAGCTTGCACGAAAGCGATATGCTGTTTTGGTCGTCTGCGTCGCGCTTCTGGTGGTAGCCTTAGTGGCATATCACTTTTGGCCCCGCATGAACCCGCCGAGTGGCCCCGGCGAGATAACCCAAATCAGCCAGTGGAACAAACCGATGAACGAAGCGAGGCTTTCTCCCGACGGCCACGCCATAGCGTTCGACTCTCCGGTAGGCAGCGTCGCCCAAGTGTTCCTGATGCTCACTTCCGGGGGCGAGCCTCTTCAACTCACGAATGACGAAGGCCAAAAGTTTGTGGAAAGTTTCTCGCCCGACGGGAAAGAGGTTTATTACGGGAGGCCTCTCGGCCGCAACGAGGTTTGGGCGGTACCCACGCTGGGCGGGGCTCCCCGCCGTGTGGCATCAGCGTGGTATGCGATTCCCTCGCCGGATGGCACCTCCAATTTTTATAATAAGACTGGCATCTCCGGAATTTTTCGCGCGGGGAAATCGGGACTGAACGAAGAATTGCTGTACAACTCCGAAGGCACTGGCCTGACCTTCTTTCCGCTTCTGGTGTTTCCCGGCGACAACGACCTGCTCGCTGCCGGCGTTCGAGAGGACCCGTCGAATTTCAGTTTGTACAGAATAAACTTGGCCAGCCATGAGCCGGTTGCTTTAGGTGAGGTATTCGGGAATCTTGACGTCGTGTGGGCCGAGCCAGGGCGTTCCATCCTTTTCAGCCGGGCCGTGAATGGGCTGACGAACATCTGGAGTTACAGCTTGCAGGACCGAACGCTGAAGCAGATTACGCTCGGAGCGGGACCGGACTACTCGCCCATGCCAGACCCAGGAGGAAGAGGGATTTACTATGTGAATGGCAAATCCTCCGGGTTCCTGACCGTTTACCACGTTCCATCGAAGGAATCCAAGGACATCGTGTCGGAGGACGCATCTGACCCTATCATCTCGCCGGATGGAAAGCGCCTGATGTACATCACGTTCCCCGCACCCAATAGGAACGAACTTTGGGTGTCAGACATCGACGGTGGCAACAAGGTGAGAATCGCCACCGGAGAAGTTCTAGGAACCGGGACTTGGGCGTCAGACAATTTTCATTTGTCTTATGAAGATGTAGGAGCCGACGCTCGGGACAAAGTCTACATCGTCGGGGCTGATGGCAGCGGCCTTCGTCAGCTACCCCCCATGGCAGAAACCCCCGACACGGCCGTATGGAGTCCTGACCAGAAATCCATATACGTTAGTGGCCTTTCGAAGGCGGGTTCAGTGGCGACCGTTTGGAGATGGGCCGTGAACGGTTCGAATCCGGAGAAGTTTGTGGATAACTGCAGCGAAGTAAGCGACATCGACCCCGGCGGGCGGTATCTTCTTGGCGCCGTGGAGAATGGTGAAAAGACCGGAATCTACGAGGTCTCAATCTCCGACAGCAAATGCATCGCATTGCTTCCCGGCGTGGTAACGTATGGTGTAACTTTTGCTCGCGATGGGAAGTCGTTCTTGTATGCAGTTGCTTCCCGAGGTGAAGTCACGATTTTCCGTCAGCCTTGGAGAGACGGTGAACTCGTCGGGGCGCCCCAGGCTGCATTGAAGGTCCCCTTTGCTTTTCCACTATTTTACGCCACCGGTAACGCCTACGATTTTTCTAAAGACCTTTCCACCATCGTCTACGCGCGCCCGGGCGGTCACGCCGACCTCTATCTTCTGAGCCAGAAATAAATCCTCTTCGCGACACAACTGCGCTGGGTTTCTCGTAGCCGTGCAAACAGCCGCGATTGACTTGCCTCTTGACGCAGCCTAACATCCGTCCCAAATACAGTCTTCCCAAACATGATTGGTCAGACCATCTCGCATTACCGCATCATCGAAAAGCTCGGTGGCGGCGGCATGGGCGTTGTCTACAAAGCGGAGGACACCAAGCTCCACCGCTTCGTTGCTCTGAAGTTCCTACCTGATGGTTTCGCGCAAGACTCACAGGCCCTGAGCCGCTTCGACCGAGAGGCACAGGCTGCTTCCGCGCTGAACCATCCCAACATTTGCACCATCCATGAAATCGGCGAACACAACTGTCAGCCCTTCATTGTCATGGAGTTTCTCGACGGCATGACGCTGAAGCATCGCATTTCCGGCAAGCCGCTGCCGCTGGAGCGAGCGCTGGACTTGGGGATTGAAATTGCCGACGCGCTGGACGCGGCGCACGCCAAAGGAATCGTTCACCGCGACATCAAGCCTGCCAACATCTTTGTGACCGAGCGCGGGCACGCCAAGATTTTGGATTTTGGTCTGGCAAAGCTAGCACCGGCGGGCGGCGCCTTGAATCTTTCGGCGATGCCCACGGTCAGCGAGTCAGAACAGCTCACTCGACCCGGAACTGCGATTGGCACCATTGCTTACATGTCGCCAGAGCAGGTGCGGGGCGAAGAGCTAGATGCACGCACGGACTTGTTTTCGTTTGGCGTGGTGCTCTACGAGATGGCGACGGGCGTAATGCCTTTCCGGGGTGAGACCTCCGGTGTCATCGCAAACGCGATTCTGGAGCGAGCGCCAGTGCCGCCGGTACGACTGAATCCCGACCTTCCCCCCAAGCTCGAAGAAGTCGTCAACAAGACACTGGAGAAGGACCGCAGGCTGCGCTACCAGAGTTCAGCGGAAATTCGCACAGATTTGCAGCGGCTGAAGCGAGATTCGGATTCGAGCCGCGCAGCCGCGACGTCACAAGTTGAGCCAAAGGCCGCCGCGAAATCCACTCGGTTTCGATGGGGGATGGTCACTGGCGCAACAATACTGGTCATCGGGTTGGCCGTAGGCGGTTGGTTGTTTTTCTCTCGCAAGGCTCACGCGCTTACGGACAAGGACACGATTGTCATCGCTGATTTCACGAACACGACCGGCGACGCGGTTTTTGACGGTACGTTGCGGCAGGGGCTTTCGGTACAACTGGAGCAATCACCCTTCCTGAGCATTGTCCCTGACCAGCAAATCCAGCAGACCCTAAAGATGATGGACCAGAAGCCGGATGTGAAGCTCACGCCGGAGGTTGCGCGGGAACTCTGTCAGCGGACGGGGAGCGCCGCTGTCCTCAACGGGTCAATAACGCAGATTGGCACACAATTCCTTCTAACCCTCAAGGCGGTCAACTGCGTAAGCGGGGAATCGCTGGCGAGCACGGAGGCTCAGGCGAGCGACAAGAACCATGTGCTCGATGCTCTGGGAAAGTCGGCTTCGGAAATCCGCAACAAGCTCGGCGAATCGCTTAGCACGGTCCAAAAATTCGATACGCCTCTTGAGCAAGCCACGACATCCTCGCTTGACGCCCTACAGGCGTACAGCCTGGGACGGAGGGCCAGCGCTGGAAGCTCTTGGGCCGCTGCCGTGCCGCTTTTTCAGCGAGCCGTCAGTCTCGACCCGAATTTCGCGATGGCCAATGCCAGACTCGGGACCTGCTATACAAATCTCGGTGAGATTACTCTGGGCGCCGAGAATACGCGAAAGGCGTATGAATTGCGCGACCGTGTGAGCGAGAGGGAGAAATTCTACATCGAGTCTCACTATTATCAGAATGCTACTGGAGACCTGGAGAAGGCACGCCAAGTCCTTCAGCTTTGGGTGGATACGTATCCGAGAGATTGGCAGCCGCTGCCCCCCGTATATGCAATCTCAAGTGTCCTCGGGCAATATGAGAAATCACTTGCCGCAGCCCGCGAGTCCTTCCGCCTTATCCCGACAACCGGCCTCAGTTATTCCGAACTCGTGGTCGCGGATATTTACCTGGGCCGGCTGGAAGAGGCTCGCGCCACGGCCGAAGCTGCGCTGGCCAAAAAGCTTGATTCGCCTGACCTGCATTTCCTTCTGTACTCGCTCGCCTTCTTGCAGAATGATACGGGAGGGATGGCACAGCAGGTAGCCTGGAGTTCGGGCAAGCCGGGAGTCGAAGACGTACTGCTAAGCAGCGAAGCCTACACGGCTGCGTTTTCTGGAAGACTTGGGATGGCTCGGGAGCTTTCCCGCCGTGCAGTGGACTCGGCCCAGCGGGCGGAGGAGAAGGAAGTGGCAGCGGGCTACCGAGCTGATGCGGCTCTGAGGGAAGCCCTGTTCGGCAATCCAGTGGAAGCCCGCCAGCAAGCGGCAGCGGCGCTCGCCCTTTCGCACGGTCGGGATGTGCAGTATGAAGCGGCTCTAGCACTGGCCTTCGCGGGTGATGCGGTACACGCTCAAACGTTGGCCGATGATTTAGACAAGCGGTTTCCGGAAGCTACTATCCTCCAGTTCAACTACCTACCGACAATTCACGCTCAACTCGCGCTGAGCCGCAACGATTCTTCGAAGGCCGTCGATGCGCTTCAGGCGGCAATGCCATTTGAACTGGGTGTGGCGGGAGGGCTGTACCCTATATATGTGCGCGGCGAAGCCTATCTGGCCGCGCGGCAAGGCAGTGAAGCCGCCGCCGAGTTCCAGAAAATCGTCGACCATCGCGGGATTGTGGTCAGCGAACCCATCGGTGCACTCGCGCATCTCCAAATCGGCAGAGCCTACGTCATGCAAGGCGACACCGCCAAGGCCAAACCGGCCTATCAGGATTTCCTCACGCTCTGGAAAGACGCCGACCCTGACATTCCCATTCTGATTGCCGCGAAGTCTGAATATGCGAAGCTGAAGTAAGTTGTAGCGCGCTTGGCTCAGGAAGCGGCTGCACGCTTCCGCCAAGGTAGCGATTGCCGATTCATATTTACGTCCGCAGAGTGAGAGGCGACCCACTCTCTCTTACGTAATAGCTCTGGGGAACGAATACTGCTCGGCAATATGGACAAGCCTCGCGTGCCGGACGCGGCCTCGGAAGTTTGTAAAGTGAATTTGTATCTGTTCGGTCTTCTAACACGATTTGGGCCTCGCACTTGGTACATCGGCAGCACGTGAATGTGTACATTGGGTGGTACTCCTCTTGTGGTACGCGACTACGGACCCCGTGGTGTGCGTGGCGTGTGGAACCGTCGCCTAGGACGCGGCCGAACGGCATGGTAACTCTACCCTGAAGCCTAACGCGGTTCGAAGCCACGAACCTAGCGAAAATGCTGGAAAGATATGCAACGGCCTGTGGAAAAACGCGGTCCTGTGGAGAAATGGGAACCTGACATCCCCATCCTCATCGCTGCAAAGTCTGAATACGCCAAGCTGAAATGAATCGCTCCGCCTAAGGCGGGAGCTTTGACTACTGTCTTCAACTCCAGCAAGGATGAAACCAGGTCCTTTGGCCAAACCACACTCCCATGTGTCCTGAAGGACGGGCGGATGACGGAATTGACGAGTCTCAATTGGGACAATTAGCGAAACGACTAGCGGAGAGGCAGCCAGCGGCGCACCGAGCGGCAATAGGCATCGTAGGGCGAGCCAAATTTGGCGTGGAGATGCGGTTCTTCGTAGAAGACGACAAAGAGATGCGCAAGTAGAAGCCACGGCAGCGCGAAGAACAGAATGGCAGGCGACCGTTCGTACAGGCCGAAGCCCGCAAGCACGAGAAAACCACCGACGTACATCGGATTGCGCACGAATCGGTACGGACCAGCGGCTACGAACTTGCGCGGCGGGTCCGTTGGCGCCGGGGTGCCTTCGCCGCGAGTGACGAACGTCGCTATGCAGGCGAGGGCCAGAGTTCCGCCCACAGCCATGAAGGCGATTCCCAAAGCCGGAGTCCAGCCGGCAAATGCGAAGCCAACAGTCGCGTCGTAGCGGCGGTGTAGGCTCAGTGCGACCCAGCCCCACAGTAAAATGAATGCGGTGCTGAACAATAGGGCGCGAGCCGCGATGAACAGCATTTTCATAGCTGGGTTTCTGTAGCCATCAACAAATATTTCGTCCGGTTGCCGTTGTGTTTGATGCTGGGCTTCTGATTGATATTACTGTCGGGAGCGGCCGTTAGTTACATTTTTTCTTGTCTGGACTTCGGCAGCAATCGACTCGATTCAGGGCGTGGACCCCTTCCCATAGCTTCGACCTTCACGGCATCCGGGGGTGGGAAATGCGCAATCTGCTGAAATCCACATCGGCGGTATCGGCGTTATCAGGTGGATTGTCTACGAGCGCGTCGTGACTCGGGAATATATGGGAAAGGGGCTCTGAATCCGTCGTTTGAGGTCAGACACGTTTACGCCGCAACGACTGAACCACCAGCAAAGCAAGTCCTGCCATGCACACCCATGCAAACCAGTCTCCGAGCCGACAATAAATCGTGTGAACGCCCTTGGTTGGAATCTCCGAAATCATTGCGTAGTCCGTCGTGTGGTAGTCATCCATCGATGCAAGCCGCCTTCCCTGGTAGTCGAACGTGGCCGAGAGCCCCTGACTTGTTTGACGGGTCAGATTGAACCCTTGTTCGATGGCGCGGAAACTCGCCATCTGCGTGTGCCACGGGTCGATAGCATGCCAATCATTGGAAGGGTCGAGCATTACGTCCGTGCCTGAGGCCCCGCCTTGGGCCAGCAATTGCGGAAAATCCGCGTCGAAACAAATTATCGAACTCAGTCGCCCGTAAGGGGTCTCCAATTCCCGCAGCTTGCCGTCACCTCGCACTATGTGAGCAGACTCAGCACCGGGGAGTGGCCGCGCTTTGATGTATTCCCAAGCTACGCGGCCGTCTGGCTGTATCAGAGTCAGCTTGTTTTGACAGCATGGTCTCTGCCCTTTGCTCACCACGCCCATCGCCATGCCCAAGTAAGCCCTGTATTTTGCGGCTAGGTCTCCGCCGCGCGCCACGAATGCGGCTTCTTCTTCCTTCAACAGGAAAGCATTGCCCTCGCCCCAAAACACAATCCGGGCGCCCGCTTTCATTTCTCGCTCGGCTCGCGACAGCAAGTCCTCATTCGTGGCCGTGGTCCAGGTGTTGAACATATCCAAGTCCGCGGGTGTAGCTTGGGCTTCGAAGACCCTGCGTATGGTTGGACCGCTCGGTGCTGGGGCGACGTCTCTTCTGGAGACCGAGGCCACCCGCACAGTTGGTGAGGACGGCGGGAAGAGCGCCAATCGTGCACCGCCAAGAAGCATCACGCTTGCGATCGTTCCGACACACAGCCAGGCTCCCCGGCGTGCGCCCTTTGAATCGAGTCCTTCCTCCCAAAGCCTGTTACACACGGCTGCAAACCAACCGATGAGGAAGGTAATGCCCCATAAGCCGGTCAAAGACAGAAGCTGTAGTAAAGGCAAATTCCCGTACTGCGAATAGGCGGCCGAACCCCAACTCCCATAGGGTCCTCTAGAGACGAGGTACTCGGTCGCGGCCCATGTAGTCGGAAACACTAAAGACGCAATAAAGCCAGTGAGTCTACGCACCAGCAGTCGGTCAACGATGTAAGGCAAGACGAGCGGGATGCCCCACAGCACGAGAAAGATGTAGTAGCCCACTCCGGGAATCGGCACCATGCCCCGGAACTGAAAGGCAAACACTGTGGCAACCAGCACATAAGCGGTCGGCAACCCAACTTTGAGGCTCTGCGTTCGCACGAATCGCAGCAAGAACACCGGTGTCAACCATGCGGCTAGGGGAACGCTATAAGCTCCGTTAGAGAACATTAGCAGTGCGGCGGCTGTCGCCAACCAACCCCACGGGCGGCCAGTCAAAAGCACAGGCCGGTTGATTTGTTGCTCCGAACCGTTTAGTGGTGATTCTTCGCCGACCTGTGATTTCTGCATGATGTCCGTCTACTTCCGCCGTGGTTCAGCAATCAGGCCGTCCACGGCCATGTTGATTACCTGCCCAATCAGTTTCTTCTTCGAGACCCAGGGGAAAGTGGGCCTCTGTATCAGCAACGATGTAATTCCGTGAACGGAGGTCCATAGCGCTTGGGCAGTGGTCTCTATATCCACCGCGCGAAATCGTTTCTCTTCTACACAGCGCCTCACCATCTTGCGCAGAACCTCGAATGCTCCATGCACCTTATAAGGGCGCTTCTCCGCAGGTGGCTTAAGCATGAATACAAACCGGTAATCGTTCGGGTTGCGCAGCCCGAATTCGACGTAGGCCCGCATCCCCTTCTTCAGTTCGTCTACTGGGTCCTGCCGTCCCCGTCCATTCTGCAAACCCGTTAAGGTCCTCAGCAGACGTGCGAAACTCTGTTCCACAAGGCACTCGAACAGTTTCTCTTTGTTCTTGAAGTGCAGATACACGCTCCCCGGCGAGTATTCAATCTCTTCGGCTAGCTTACGCATCGAAAAGTTTTCGTATCCCTGATGGACAAAGATGTTCCTGGCTGCGTCCAGAATTACCCTTCGTAGTTCTTCCTTATGCTGTCGTCGACGGGCGATGGCGTTCATAGTCGTTAAACGATGTTCAGTGTGCTGAACAGCGTTCACCATGTCAAGTGATTTTGCGACTCAGCGGAGAGCGCTTTTAACATGACGGTCCCGGGCGCACTGTTGACTACTCGACATTTATGGTCCGCCAACGCAGCCTACGTGCCAGTCGTCGGCTCCAGGGAAATTCTCAACTCCTGGTTAGCCCGGACTGCGTCTTCGACGCGTCGCTAATGCCAGAAACTTGTCCAGAACTATTTATTGATTCCTGAGAACTTATCAGACAAGTTTCTGGAGAGTCGCCTTACCGAAAACTGAGAACCACACGCGCGGTTTGCGTGTAAGCCGGAACTTGGCTGCCGGAGTCTCATTTGGGACTGGAAGATTCAGCAAAAACAGCAAGCGAAAAAAAATCAGCAACCGCCCGAAATTTTTCTCGGCGAACTCGGGGTCCTTTTGGCCCGGTCGGAATCCGGGACTCCCACCCTTCCCCGGCAACTCCACACCCACCTGGTTGCAGCCTCCCGGTTAATCTGAGCGGACGACCTGCTGTTCACATTTGCGTGACCGTTCGATATTGCCTCCATAGCCTGAGTGCGCTCGGAAAGCCTGGGGGCGTCCCCGCAGCCTCATTCCCAACACATTCTGGTCGAATCTGAGACAGAGTCACACGCAAATAAACTGTCCAATGTGAGGGTTCAGTGGCTGATGAAACCTACCTGTTCACTGACGGTGCGTACCTGCGGGACAAACATAGCAGGGCGCTTCTGCGGGTATTCACGCAGGTGCCCAACATAAACCTACTTCAGTTGAAGTCCCAAGCAGCTGCGAAGCGAGCTTTTTTTCTACGACTGCCTCCACGACAGGAAAGATGAAAAAGAAACCGAGGAGGCATTTCAGGCGCGACTGGAGAACGATGAAGCCTATTTCGCGAACATTCGAGCGCTACACGGATTTTTCGTCAGGCTGGGTACGTTGAGTGGAAAGCGTCCGAAACTAAGACAAAAAGAAGTGGACGTGCAACTGGCCGTAGACATGTTGACTCACGGTTTTAGTAAGAATATGAGCAGGGCCGTTCTGCTCTCTGGCGACCTGGATTTTCGGCCAATAGTTGAAGCGCTGGTTAGAGGTGGGGTTTTCGTCGATGTTTGGTACGAGAAGGAATCGGCCGCGAGGGAGCTATTCTGGGCAGCCGACTACGGAAGAGCGCTTACGTTTCAGGATTTTTATTCAATGTCCGATGAGAAATTTACGCAAGAGAATCCGCTGCCTCGGAAAGTCGTGGGCCGCGAGCCTGAGATGATGCTTGCCAAACCCCTAAAATCGGCTCAAGCCGATGGAAAACCGGTCTATATCTTCAAGTTCGGGTCGCTTTACAGATTGTACTCGCCGGGTGGCTGGCAAACAGACTCTGTAATGCTGGAGCTGGACAAACAAGACGCGTTAGAAAGGTACTTCTCGGAGTTCTATGCTCCTGTTGAGTGGGACAAATAGAAGCCGATGAAATCCAAGACCATCGCTCCGCCAACCTTCCTACAAACATTGGCCGTCTTAATAACCGAGGTCATTTATGGAAAAGCACATTTCCATATTACTCGCGCGCTTAAGGGCACTCGTCCGGCCATCGTAAAAACTGCGCCCACATTTTTCGGTCTCGCGGTTGGGGCGCACGGAGATACCACGGCCCTCCATGCGGCAAGGATTTTTGACAGGCACTCAAAGGGCGCTTCCATTCATGCGCTGCTAGCCTTGGCGCTTGAAAATGCGGGCACCTTCAAGAACGCCACTGCGATGGAAGTTAGAAGCGCCGTGGGGGAGGCAAGACGCATTGTAGCCGAACTGGAGCCCATGCTCAGGCCAATCCGAACCCGGCGCAATGAAACCTTAGCTCATGTTTCCGCGCGTGCGTTCGTGGATTTGGAGTCTTACTTTAAAGACGGCGAAATCAGTTACAGACGGCTTGGGGACGTTTTTGATAGAACCGGTGCCGTGCTCAACCAGTTTTTCTATCTTCAGACCGGTCGCACCGTTCCCCTTGACCTCGCGGGCGTGAACGACGTAGAAAACCTGCTCAAAATTGCGCTGGAATCGCTGCGCGGAATGGCTAAGAGACCGCCCGTCCGCTAGGCAGTTGGGCTGTAAAACCGTTGCACAGAACCCGTCCGACCCTGCCCGATAAACGCCAACGGTTGCCGCCTTCCACTCTTGCGCTGGTGTCGGTAGTGGTGTCGGTTGGGTTTGCAATTCGATGCGTCTACGTGCTCGACGAAGCGTTACGCGATTTCCGAAATACGCTGCAAGCAAAGGCGATTTCGCTGTGCTGCGTTTTGACGCGGCGCGCTGCGGGACGCTCAAATTGGCTTTGAAGGCCACGAGGATCACCGGACCCTATTCGCCTCCTCTGTAGGAATCGGAGGTTGTTGCAGCCGTCCCGGCATACCGGAGGTCACCGCGTTTTTTGACAGGCGCAAACTGGCGTTTGCGCTGCCGTGCGCATTCGCAGAAATGATTAGAGGGGCCTGGGGGCAGCGCTTCAACTCTTCGCCGCTGGAAGCTGCGGAGTCCGCACTGGAGGCGAAAGACCTTCGCGCGACGATCCAACTTGCGAGGAGCTTTTCGCGGCGACGCTGGAGTTGAAACCGCCGCCCGATAGAATTATTGCTGGAAGACTACCGGCGATCAGGTCTTCGGGGTGACGGTGGCAAATTTTTTGCGGGCTAGATCGAGCAGTTTGGGATCGGTGCAGACTTCGTAGTAGGCGCGAGTGCCCTGCGCGCCGACTTTGGCGCCGGGCAGTAGTTGGTGGACAAATCCCTTGCGGATGACGACGGGTTCGAGCGTTTCTCCCAGCGGCACTTCGCCAAAATAGAGTTGCACGCGCTCTTTGCCCCAGGGCATCGGGAAATTTCCGCCCATCGGCGACATGGCAATTTCCGCGCTCAACTTCTGAAAGCCTTCTTCATTTAGCTCGATGCCATTCAGGTTATAGCGCACCAAAAGTTCCTCGCCTTCATCTTCCGCCGCGTCTTCCATCAGCGGTTGCAGCAAGAAGACGTTAAACGGCGACGGATTATTCAAGAACAGGCGCTTGGCGATTTTCGTGCAGCTCGAAAGACGATCGGACAAATTCAATGCGCGCGAAATCATGATTTTGGATTCGCCGTCCATCCAGAGGGACGGCGCAGAATCCTGGAATGCCACGCCTACGCCGATTTCGAGCTGCGGCAGGCCGGTGGACTTGGTGCGCGCGTTGTAGGCTTGGGTCACCGCGAGAATTTCGCGCGAGAGAATGCAGGCGCGGGCTACGCCGCGCGTGGTGGCGCGAGTGGATTCGGTTTCGTAGATTGCGAGAATGATGGCGTCGCCTTCGATAAACACCGTGGCTGCGCCGAAGCGCTCCAGCATTCGCTTCACTGGCTCGTGCAAGTTCATGCTGAAGTGTGACGCGGGATTCAAGCCTTTCGCGAGCAGGTCCTTGGTGATGCCCGTCGAGCCGCGCACATCGGCTTTGATGACGGTGTGATTGATGACGGGATCGTCCGTGGGGCGGCCCTCGTCGGCGTGCAGAAATTCGTAGAGGCTCTTATTGACCCGAGATAGTTCTCTGGCGCGCTCCGAGCGCACCAGGTTGATGCGCTCCATCCATGCCGCGACGTGTTGATAGTTGCGACGATCGCGCCGGAGGCGCATCAGGTCTTCCGCGAATTGCAGGACTGTTGCCAATTGCTCTTCGCGGGTGCGCCGGCGAATCGCACGTGAAGCATCGTCTAGCCGCTTCATCGAAATCTTTCGCGCCGGAAACTGTTCCAGAATTGTTTCCACGCGCTTGGCTTCTTCGCGATTTACCAGCGCCTTTTTCAGAGCTTGCAAGTGGATCGGCGGGCAATAATCGGCGTAGATGCGGCGGAGTTCGTAACCGGCGAGCACGTGAAAGAGCAGGTCGCGTTCCTCGAGGCGATGGAACCACTCTTCCAGAAGTTGCGAGCGCGTTTGGCGGGTATTCTCGCCCTCGCCCGCGGGAGCCTGCGCGTCAAACAGACGGCGTGCGTTCTGCGGCTGATTCAGGTAATCGCCGAGACGGTTGCGGTATTCCTCGATCCGGAAATTCATGTGCTGCTTGGCGGAGTCAATCTGTGGACCCAGCTCCTCGAGCGTCTTTTCGGCCAACGCTAACTTCTTGCGCAGTTCCGAAATTTCAGCGTGGGAGCCGGGCGCGGCGGCGCCCTTGCGTTTGAAAATCGAAGGAAACAAGCTGTCGCTGTCGCCCGAGCGGCCTGAAGCTTCCTCGAGTTCCTCTTCCATGCGGGCGATCTCGGTGCGTTTCTGGCGAGCTTGCTCGAGCAACCGTTCGTGCGCTTTGCGCGCTTTGCTGAGATCGTCTGCGTTGTCGCCCGTCAGCACGAAATCGCGAACCAGATCCAGTAGGAGTGTGTCGAAGACTTCGAAGCGGTCGGGATCGTTGACGAAGTTTGCTACCAGCACATAGTGCTCGAGAAAAAGATGATCGTCGTTGCCGTTTTCGACGAAGAGAAAACGGTTTTGCAGCAGCTCGTAGGTATCTTGAAAATCTTCGCCGAAAAGGGCGCGGCGCGATTTCGAGAGCGTCCCTTCCTCCACTTCGCGCCAGATACGGCACAACGTTTCGCCGACCTGGCGATAGACGTTCTTCTTATCGGACTGCATTTCGGCAATTTTCGCGCGCATGACGTGCGCTTGTTCGCTGTGTTCGAAATGCTCGCCGCGCGCGCGGATCCAATCTTTGCACTCAACCAGCATGCTGGAAAATTGCGTGGTGATTTCCGAAGTCAGGTGCTTGATCAGCGCGAGCTGGTGGAGTATGTCGCTTTCGATGGATTGCTGAAACTTTGCGCGAGTGACGGAGGCTTGCAGGACCTCGGTAAGGAGCTTGCGGAATGCGCCGTGTTCCGGCGCGCCGGACTGCTTGCGATCTTTGCCGTAGAAAAGGCTGATGTTGACGCTCTGGCGGACCAGGTCCTGCAGGTACTTCCTGGTGAAATCCACGAACCGCGGGCTGAGGAAAACGTCATAATGGATGTTGTCCACGCCCAGAGTGAGATTGGGCAAGCGGATTTCGGCGGAGTACGACTCCAGCTTCATCCGGGCAGGATGGTCGGGTGAAGGCGCGATGCGGAGATCCGGCATACGGGCGCAGCGAGACGAAGATTGACTCTAGCTAGGCGAGGCGTAGGGCGCAATGGAACGGTTCGTAACCGTTAATGGTTTTTCCGGCAGCAACGCAGGGCAAGGGCCGCTTGATGCGGAGAACCCGGAGGATCGGGAGTGGGGCTTCGAAGGCGCCGACCCTGACGCGGGTACGGAAGTCGCTGGAAGCGGCTTGGGCTCGCCGCAGCGGTCCGACCAGGGGCCTTGCCTGTACCTGGGCCCGAAGGGTCAAAGGTGCAGAAACCCAGCCGTTTCCGGAGGTTTTTGCCTGCGGCATCAGCCAGGCGAACTGGGCGGACCGAAGGTCGCGGCGAGAGGGGTTTCACGTGTGGTCGCAGCGGGAATCGGAATCCTGGCAGCAATGTGGCCCGTGATCGCCGATGTGCTGCGCGAGTTGCTGCGATGGATCCATGCTCACTAAATCGAATTTGCCGCCGTCGAGAGCGTAGCGCAGATCTGCGCTCCGAAATCGAGGTTTCCGGGTAGAATAGCGGGCCATGTCCAAATTGATGGAAGGCAAGACGGCGATTGTCCTGGGCGTATGGAACAAATGGAGCATCGCATACGCGATCGCGCAGGCGTTCGCGCGAGAAGGCGCTACGCTCCTGCTCACTTACCAAAACGATCGCGCGAAGCCGACGGTGGAAGAACTTGGCAACGAGCTGGGCGCGGAGGGATTCTATCCTTGCGACGTGCAGCAGCAGTCGGATATTGACGGCCTGGCCGAATCGCTCAAGCGCCATGGGCACAAGCTGGACGCGGTGGTTCACTGCCTGGCGTTTGCCAACCATGAGGATTTGAACCAGCCGTTTCTGAATACGTCGCGCGATGGATTCAAACTTGCGTTGGACGTGAGCGCCTATTCGCTGGTGGCGGTTTCCAAGGCGCTTTCTCCGCTGATGACTACGGGCGGCGCGATCATGACGCTTACGTATCTTGGCTCAACGCGGGTGGTGACGAACTACAACGTGATGGGTATTGCGAAGGCCGCCCTCGAAGCTGAAGTGAAATATCTGGCGAGCGAACTTGGCGCGCACAAGATTCGCGTCAACGCCATATCTGCCGGGCCGATTAAGACTATTTCCGCGCGCGGAATTAAGGATTTCTCCAAGGTGCTGGAATTCGTAGCGCAGCATGCGCCGTTGCGGCGCAATACGGACATCGCGGAAGTGGCGGACGCGGCGGTGTTTCTTGCGAGCGATTTAGGTCGCGGTGTTACCGGCAATACGATTTATGTGGATGCTGGATTTCAAATTATGGGGCTGGATCCCCCCGCCGCACCGAAGTAATGCGCTCAACCTGTTAGTGATACACTGCGGGATCATTCCCTGATGAGAATTCTGCGAGTTTCCTCCGCGACGTGCTCCAGTTGAATCTCGACCGTGGGCCAACCTGTGCGCAGCTTGAGCCGGTCTGGCCATTCGACGATTACTATCGCGTTCTCCGAGAATATGTCTTCGAGGCCGAGTGTTTCGAGGTCGTGCAAGCCGTCAATGCGGTAAAGGTCCACGTGATAGACGCGCGTGCTGCCTTCGTACCTGTGAACCAGCGTGAAGGTGGGGCTGGTGACGTCGTCTTCGCGGGCGGCGCCCAGGCCGGCGGCGATTCCTTTCGTCAGCGTCGTCTTCCCTGCTCCGAGGTCGCCGGAAAGCAGAATCAATACGGGAGGCTTTAACACCGCACCGATTTGGCGGCCTTGCTCAATGGTTTCTTCGGATGAATGCGTGAGGATTTCGCGTTTAGCCACGGCGCGGCTCGCGGTTAAGCATTGGCGTAATAATGTTGGTAAGCGCGCGGAATCGCATGGATCAAATCGGAGGCGAGCAGTGGAGCTTCGCCTGTATCGGCATAGGCGATGTCTCCTGCAAGGCCGTGGAGATAGACACCGAACGCCAAGACGCGTACCCAGTCGCTCGTTCCGAATTGCGCGGTTAGGCCCGCCAGCATTCCGGTAAGGACGTCACCAGTGCCGCCGGTGCCCATTCCAGGATTGCCGGTGGAATTTATGAAGGTTTGTCCGTCGGGCGACGCGATCACGGTCTGATGTCCCTTGAGGATTACGAACGCGTTCCAATCCGCGGCCGATTTGCGCGCAACTTCCAGGCGGCGGGCTTGGACGTCTCTAATCTCGGACCCCACGAGGCGCGCCATTTCGCCCGGATGTGGCGTTAGCGCAATCGGCCCTGTGCCATTTTTCAATTCCTGCGCTCGGCCTGCGAACGCGTTCAAGCCGTCGGCGTCCAAAACAATTGGGACCGCTCGCTTCGCAACGACTGTGTGAACGAATTGCTGTGTTTCGTCCTGCGTCGTCAGTCCTGGGCCAATGGCGAGGGCCCGCTTCCCTTTCACGATTTTGTCGAATCGTTCGTACTCGAAGCTGCGCAGCGAAATGGTCCCAGCTTCGGTCGCGGAAAGAGGCTCGGTCATTATTTCAGGCGTGTGTGCAGCCACGATTGGCAGAACCGGCTCGGGAGTCGCGACGGTCACCAGACCTGCGCCCGTGCGTAGCGCTGCCCAGGATGCCAACACCGCCGCACCGCTTTTGCCGACCGAGCCCGCAACGATTAGCGCGTGACCGTAGCTACCCTTGTTGCCGTCCGCGCGGCGAGTCTGCGCAAATTTGCTCACTTCTCGCGCGTCAACCCAGCGAATATCGCTCTTCCCCACTTCTTCGATCAGCTCGCGAGGCGAGCCGATGTCGTGGACAATGAGCTGTCCGACGTAGTTGCCTGAAGCGCTGCCGATCATGCCGGTCTTAGGAGCCGTGAACGTGACTGTGTACGCTGCTTGGACGATAGGCCCATCGGCTGCGCCGGTGTCGGCCACCAGCCCCGAAGGAATGTCTATCGCGACGACGGCAGAACGCGCTGGGCCGCGCCGCTGGTTCACGGCTTCGATGACCTCCCCGAGAAGTCCCGCGACGGCGCCGCGTGTGCCGGTGCCGAGGATCGCGTCCACGACGATGTCGGCCGAGGGCAGCGTGACTCTGGCGCTTTGCCAGGCGGTCGAATCGCGAATGAGGTGAAGCTCGCCGTAGGTCTCTTGGTAACGTTTGCAATTTGTCGCCGCGTCGCCACGCATTTCTTCCGGAGCCGCGAGCAAATACACGTCCGGCTTGGCTCCCCAATCTCGCAGGTGCCGCGCGACAACGAATCCATCGCCGCCGTTATTGCCCTTGCCACAAAGAACCAGGATGCGGCGCTGCGCGAAGTCCGGCCACCGCTGCGCGATGAAGCGTGCGACGCCGGCCCCGGCGTTTTCCATCAGCGTGAGGCCAGGAATGCCGTAGCGCTCCGTGGTAAGGCGGTCAACTTGCCCCATTTCTTCTGCCGTGAGGATTTTCATAATCGCGAATTACGTTCCGGGTTTTACGCTGTGGCAGCCTATTTGCGTCCACAGCAAATTCTATCATGCGCTCGTCCGGAGACATTCCGGCGCCGCACGATTATCCATTCCATTACGTAGCTTGCCCGGCGCTATGACCTGAGGAATAATTAAGCTGATTCGGCACATCGGCGTGCTGCACGGCTATGAGGGCGCCATGGTTTTGCGGCGCAACACAGATGGCGCACTGAAGTGCGCCGCCACAAAACTTTGGCCTACAGCATCCAGCCGCCGGTCACGTTGATGACTTGGCCGGTGATGTAGTCGGCGCTGTCGGAAGCGAAGAATTTAACTGCGGCGGCAACATCTTCCGATGATGGCGGGCGGCCGATCGGTGAGCGCGCGTCGTGGATGCGGCGCGCTTCATCGGCGGTGAGTTCGCGCTCGTCTATGTTTGAAGGGTTGATGACGTTGACCGTGATTCCGTGCTTGGCTTCCTCGATCGCGAGCGAACGCGAGAACGAAACCACGGCTGCTTTTGCTGCGGCATACGCGGAAATCGTGCCCTGCCCGAATCCACGCTCCGCGCCGACGGCGCCGAGGTTGACGATTCGTCCCCAGTGCTGGCGGCGCATTGCCGGCAGCACTGCTTTGCTGGCGTAGAAAACGCTGAACAGATTCGACGCAATAATTTCTTCCCATTCCTCTAGAGACGTTTCGGCGACCGGCTTCCAATTGAATTCGCCAACGTTGTTCACAAGAATGTCGAGACGGCCAAAACGCTCCACAACCGTGTCTATCAAAAATTGCACTTTCTCCGAGTCGGTCGCGTCCGCTTCCACTGCAAAACATTCCGCGCCCTGCGCTTGCAGCTGGCGGAGCGTATTCTGCGCGGCGGTCTTGTTGATACGGTAGGAAATGGCGATACGCACGCCTTCGCGTGCCAGCCCCTCGGCAATGCCTTTGCCGATGCCTCTTCCGCCTCCGGTGATCAGCGCAGTTTTCTGATGTAACGGCACGATTAGGCGGCTCCCGCAACGCCGACAGTATAATGAAAATACAGGATTTAGTGTAGGCCCTACGATCTCCTCTGTTCTTGACCTAGAGGCGCTTTCCTGATACAAAAGGCGATTCTGTGCGGTTACTTACCGCAATCAGCGGGCTCCCCATCAAGGAGTTTTTCATCCGGAGGCAGAATGTCGGAATCAGCTTGGACTTATATGTGTGCAAATGCGCGCGCAGGGGAGGGCAACTAATGCGGTATGCAATTATGAACCTCTGGTCGCGCGGATGCCGCGCGGCGTGTACGGCGGCCGCTATCGTGCCGGCCATTTTTTTGTGCGCCATCGCGACGCACGCGCAGACTCCTCCCGAATCCGTTGGAGGCGAAGCCAATCTGAAGTTGCCGGATTTGTCGTCGGTCACGTTTCTTGGAATTGACGGCCACCGGCTTCTGCTTTTTGGCATCTTGTTCTGTGTATTTGGCCTGGCATTCGGTCTGACGATTTACACCAAACTAAAGAACCTGCCAGTGCACCGCGCGATGCGCGAGATTTCGGAATTGATCTACGAAACCTGCAAGACCTACCTGACCACGCAAGGAAAATTCCTGTTGCTTCTGGAAGCTTTTATCGCGGTTGTCATCGTGCTTTATTTCGGCCTGCTCCTTCATTACGAAACGGCGCGAGTCGTCATAATCCTGCTATTTAGTGTGCTAGGGATTGCAGGCAGCTTTGGCGTCGCGTGGTTCGGTATTCGCGTGAACACTTTTGCGAATTCCCGGACTGCTTTCGCCGGACTGCGCGGCAAGCCATTCCCGATTTATCACATCCCACTCGAAGCGGGCATGAGCATCGGCATGATGCTCATCAGCGTGGAATTGCTGATGATGCTCTTCATCCTCCTCTTTGTTCCGGGCGATTATGCGGGGCCTTGCTTCATCGGCTTCGCCATCGGCGAATCGCTGGGCGCGGCGGCTTTGCGCATTGCCGGCGGTATCTTTACGAAGATTGCGGACATCGGCTCCGATTTGATGAAGATTGTCTTCAAGATCAAGGAAGACGATGCGCGCAATCCCGGAGTGATTGCAGATTGCACGGGGGACAACGCGGGCGATTCCGTCGGGCCGAGCGCGGATGGGTTTGAGACCTACGGCGTCACCGGCGTCGCGCTGATTACGTTCATTCTGCTTGGCGTCAAGAGCCCCGCCGTGCAGGTGCAGTTGCTCGTGTGGATTTTTGTGATGCGCATCGCCATGCTGGTCGCCAGCGCCGCCGCGTACTTCCTGAACGATGTGATCGCCAAAGCCCGCTTTGGCAACGCCGATAAAATGAATTTCGAAGCACCGCTCACTTCGCTGGTATGGATTACTTCGATCGTCTCCATCGCGATGACCTACGCGATTTCGTCGGTCATTATCCCGGTGCTCAACGGCGATCGGACGCAATGGTGGAAGCTGGCAACGATCATTTCGTGTGGGACCTTGGCAGGAGCGATTATTCCTGAGTTGGTGAAGGTCTTCACCTCGACCGAGTCACGTCACGTGAGGGAAGTTGTGTCGTCGGCGGAAGAAGGTGGAGCGTCATTAGGAATTTTGTCCGGCTTCGTTTCCGGAAATTTTTCGGCGTATTACATCGGCCTGGCGATGGTGCTGCTGATGTCCATCAGCTACCTGGTCAGTTTAGAGGGCCTTAGCAATTTGATGATCGCGGCGCCGGTTTTTGCATTCGGCCTGGTGGCGTTCGGATTCTTGGGTATGGGGCCGGTGACGATCGCGGTTGATTCCTACGGACCGGTAACGGACAACGCGCAATCCGTGTATGAGCTGTCGCTGATCGAGGCGGTGCCTAATATCAAGCAAGAACTGAAGGCGGATTTCGGCATTGATGTAAATTTCGAACGCGCCAAGGAATTGTTGGAAGAAAACGACGGCGCCGGAAATACGTTTAAAGCCACGGCAAAACCTGTTTTGATCGGCACGGCCGTTGTGGGTGCTACCACGATGATTTTTTCCATCATTATGGCGCTTACCGACGGAATCACTCACAACGTGGACAAGCTGTCGTTGCTGCATGCTCCGTTCTTCCTTGGCTTGATCACGGGCGGCGCGATGATTTACTGGTTTACCGGTGCTTCGACGCAAGCCGTCACGACGGGCGCATACCGTGCGGTTGAATTCATCAAGGCCAATATCAAGCTGGAGGGTGTCGAGAAGGCATCGGTCGAGGACAGCAAGAAAGTCGTCGCTATCTGCACGAAATACGCGCAAAAAGGTATGCTCAATATTTTTATCGCCGTGTTTTTCGCGACGCTGGCATTCGCTTTCGTTGAACCTTTCTTTTTTATCGGTTACCTGATCTCGATTGCGATTTTTGGTTTGTATCAGGCGATTTTCATGGCCAATGCAGGCGGCGCTTGGGACAACGCCAAGAAAATCGTGGAAGTGGAGTTGAAGCAGAAGGGCACGCCGCTGCACGATGCCACGGTGGTGGGTGATACGGTCGGCGACCCGTTCAAGGACACTTCGTCCGTTGCGCTGAACCCGGTGATCAAATTCACTACGCTTTTCGGGCTGCTGGCAGTCGAGCTTGCGGTTCAACTAACAGCGGAAACCGGCGGGAACCTTACACATATTCTGGCCGCCGCGTTCTTCTTCGTCTCGTTCTTCTTCGTCTATAGATCCTTCTACGGCATGCGCATTAAGGCCGGCAATTAAATCTGGGAGTGCGGGAGCATGCTCCCGCCTCTTCTTACGCGAGGCTGGCCTCGCGTTTTCGTGGGCGTCATTCGATTGCTGAGGAGAGGCGTCGTCGGGCTTCATCAAGTGAGACTGGAGCGACGCGTCCTGAATCGAGATCTTCCATGCGACGAAGAATCTCGGCGTTCCAGGCGTCCTCAACCGATTCGTTTTCGGCTTCATCGAGGCTCTCGATCAAAGAGCTGGCGAGTTCTGCGCGCTCCGCGACCGGAAGCGTCAACGCCTGCTTTAGAAGTTCACTTGAGTTTCGGCTCATGAGCGTCATCATACGCCGAAATAACCGGAGCGAATGCTGCGCGGCTCGATTGGCTTTTGAATCTGTGTGAGAACCACAAAATCCGTACGTCAGCGGCTGAAGCCGCTCTAATTTTGCTGCGTTTATGCCGTAGCTAAAGCTACGGCCTACAAAGATTCTCGTGTTCTCACACAGACTCTTTTGCAGCCCACTAGGCCTTAACGAGGCCGAGGAATTGGCGCGGGTCGTTCGCGAAGCCGGGAAATACTGCGTTCAGATCGCGGTCGCCTAAATGCTTGGCGATGATTTCGCCGAGCACGCTTCGATAGTCGGTGGTCACGGCAAGGTCGCGGCCTTGGTTGAGTTGGCCTTCGTCCAGTCCGGGCCAGCGCGTGTAAACCTTCCCGCCTTTTATGTCGCCGCCCATCACGAACATACAGTTGGCGTGGCCGTGGTCGGTGCCGCGGTTGCCGTTCTCGTGCGCGGTGCGGCCGAACTCCGACATGCTGACGAATACTACGTCGCCCATGCGGTCGCCCATGTCCTGATGAAAAGCGGCAACTCCTTGCCCGAGATCGCGGAGCAGGTTTGAAAGCTGTCCCTGCACGCCGCCTTCGTTCACGTGGTGATCCCAGCCGCCGCTATCGAGGAACGCGACTTCCAAGCCGACATCCGCCTTGAACAACTCTGCAATTTCCTGGAGGCTTTGGCCAAAGCGACCCTTGGGATATTGCGCGCTATTTTCGGGCTGGTATGTATCGGGATTGATTTTTTTGAGTTGATCGACGGCTTCGAACGTCTCCGTG
Organism: uncultured Acidobacteriota bacterium; assembly: GCA_963804625.1. Lineage (GTDB taxonomy): Bacteria > Acidobacteriota > Terriglobia > Acidiferrales > UBA7541 > Palsa-295. The sequence continues at coordinate 62,094 of CAWDRJ010000007.1, forward strand.
CCGACGCCGCGGAGCGCGCGATCCACCGTTTGCGCGTACATCGCTTCAAAGCCACCTTCGGTGGTCTGTTGCGGGCCGTACATTTTGAATTGCTTCAGGTCCGGGATCGCAATCGCGGAAACCGAACCTTGCAGCGTCCGCGGCAAGTAAGGTCCGAAAGCTACCGCGCGAAATGGCGAGGGCTGCTCCTCTGGCATTGTTTGCAGCGCGCGATTCAACCAGCCATCATCGGTGGCTTTTCTCCCTGGCGTGCCGGATTCCATATAGTCCTGGGCATCGAAGTGCGAGCGCGTGAGATCCGGCGAGCCGACCGCTTGCACGACGGCGAGCTGGCCATTGCGGAAAAGCGGGAGCATCGGATCGAGACTCGGATGCAGGCCAAAAAACCCATCCAGATCGAGCGCTGCTTCGTCGCCACCGCGCGTGGGAGCGGGAATCGCGATGGTCGGGCGCATGCGGTAATAATTGGGTTCGCCGAAGGGCACGACGACGTTCAACCCATCCATGGCGCCACGCTGGAATAGCACGACCATTTTTTTCCTGTTGGGCGCGACTGTGCCGGCTACTGCCCGCTGCAGAAATGAGGGGAGCGCCGCCATGCCCAGCATCGCGATGCCGCCACTCTTCAGAAAATATCGCCGCGAAATGGCCATTGCCGTTCTCCCGTCGTACAGAAGCCGCTGCCTTGCAGGCTACCGCCGTTGAAATTCCGGCGCACCGAGCACAAGTCCAACGATCAAACCTTCATTCACTTCTTTCACTGGGTCGTCTAAACGCGCCTGCAAAATTTGCGGATCCTTCAGGCGCGCCTGCAAAGTGTCTTGCGTGGATTGCGCCACCTGTCCATCCAGAAACTCCTGCAACGAGCGCTCCAGCGCGACGTTCGGATCCTTGGCTGCGTCGTCACCTAGCATCGATTTCAGATCCACCGTGGCGCCGCCCATCTTGTCGCCCGCGAACGCCAACGAAAAATTCAGGCGATTCAATAGTGCGCCGGTATTCACCCACGTTTCAGACTTGTCTGAATATCCTGTCGGCGGTTGGCAGAGATACAAAGGTTCGCCCATGCGCGAAACCCATTGGGCGAGCGGCAACGTGATCGTCACTTCCGCATTCAGCGCGCGAGCCGTGCTGGCCACCAGTTCAAACGGAGTTTTCACTTTTGCGCGATAGGCTTCTCGAGACCAAAATTCTGGCGAATAAATCATCGTCTTCAGCACGGTGCGAATGTCGCCGTTGCTTGCTTCAAAACTTTTCGCCATGCGCTCCACCAGCGCCGGAGGCGGATTGTCCGAAACAAAGTGCCGCGCTAGCTCCGTGGAAATAAATGTGGCCGTAGCGGGGCGGCTCGCCAGCATTTTCAATGCTTCCTCGCCGTCTTTTTCACCGCCGTAGTTGAAGGTGCGGCCCATCACCACTTTCTTGCCTTCCGCATGGATCTTTTCGTCGAAAAAGAATTGAGGATCGCGGCGCGGCTCGTGAATGGTCCAACCGGTGAGGCACTCGGCCATCTGGATTACGTCCTGCTGGGTGTAACCGGCGTCCACGCCGACGGTGTGAAGCTCCATTACTTCGCGGCCATAATTTTCATTGAGGCCGCGTTCCTGCTTCTTCGCGGCAACCTGCGTTGTCCGAGCCGGGCCGGTCGCAGGACCCGGGAAAGTACCCGGGGTCGGCATCGAGCCTCCGACGAAGGCTCCCTGATACCGCGCCCGGCGCATGTCCCTTTCTGCTTCCATTCGCGCGACGGCTGCTGGATCAGCGCTCAGATAATTGTCTAAGAAAAACAGCATCGCCGGGCTCTGCGCTGTGGCAATGAGCAAATCCTGAAACTTTCCCATCGTGTGCGGGCGAATCGTATCGCGCTCGTAGGAAGTGAGCAGCCACTTGTCGTCGCCCTTGTTCGCAAACACGTTGAAATGATTGAACCAGAAATCTTCCATCACTGCTTCCAGCTGCCGGTCGCTATAGATCGCGCGATCCAATTTGGCCATGGAAAGTTCGGCAACGATGCGGTTCGGGCCCTGCAATTTGGCGAGCTGTTGCTGGGCTTTATCCAGGTTTTCATTGCCGGTGACGATGATTTGCGATTCGGCGGTTTGCTGCTTCGATTTCAGCTGCTCTTGCGCCTGCTCCTTCGTGATCCCCTCTTGTTTAGCCACTTGGCCAGGACGCGGAAATTCCTCCAGCAGCTGCTTCGAAGACCTCGCGAGCGTGGGATAGCGCTGCAAGCGCTCACTGAGCGCCTGGTCGTCAATCGTTTGTGGACGCAGTTGCTGTTCGATCCACTTTTCCAGACCCATCTGACGGATTCGTTCGACGTCACCCGGACGCGGGCCATATGCTAAACGGTTCAGCGCGTGAACGATTGCTTCATCTTCGGTAAGCTGCGTGATCGGGAGCTTGCCTTTGAATTTCTTGTCGAGCACGACGCGGTCTGGCAAAGAGCTCGCATCGTCGGCATTATTCGCACGCGCACGCGGCACGGCCAAAATCAGACCGACGACAAGCGTCGCGCCCACCAGACTCGCTCCGAGTGCGTCCAACCTTTGGGCGCGGCGACGAATTCGTCTTTTCTTCACTTACCTAACCTCGATGTGACGTACAGGCAGTGGCGCGCGACTTTCTAGCAGCCTCCAGTTTAACCCTGTGGAAGATCAAAAGTTGCGGCTGGGCGCAAACCGTTAATAAACGAGGGGAAACATGCGCGGGAGAGCCACGATAGCTCAGCGGGTAAGCGTGCGCGCCGAATGGCGATTGGCGCTCAGCGCGTCACTGAGTTCCGCATTGTAAGCAGCGCCGAGCAACACGACCACGGCGGTGAGATACATCCAGATGAGCAAGCCGATGGCAGCCGCGAGGCCGCCATATACGACGTCGTAAGGCATCCGACGCACATACGCCCCAAGAACTATATCCACGATCCACCAAAGAATGGTCGCCACCCCCGCTCCGGGAAGCAAATTTCGCACGCCGCGATGGCCCGGACGGCCGATGCGGTAAAGGGAGACAAGCACAACCATGGCGAGCAGGAAAACAATCATCGCCTGAAAAATGAAGCCGACGGCGTGTATCAGAAGCGGTTGGTGCCCCAATTCACGAACCAGCCACGCGCGTTCCTGCTTTCCGAAAACAGTGAGGACGATCACCACGAGGGCTGGGACGATCGTCAGCAACAGCAAAATCAGCGAACGCAAGGAAGTACGCCAATACCCCGAACGGACTGGATCTCCTTCGATGATGCGGAAGCCCTCGATGAAGCCGGCCATCACCTGCGATCCCGCGAGTAGAGTGCCTACCAGCCCCAGCGAAAACCATTTCCAGGGATGCGCGACCTTGCGCACAAAATACTGCGTCACAATATCTTCGCTGCCGGGGGGCACGATAGCCCTGAGGCGCTGCGGCAGTTCCGTCAATGCGTCCCGAAACGCGGCTTTACTGCTCAAAACCCCCAGCGCCAGGAGCAGCATCGGAAAAAAAGCGAGGAACATGTTGAACGCCACCGCCTGGCTGAGCGTGACGCAGTCCGGAAAAATCCGGCCCAGTCCTCGAAAAAGGAGTTTCAGTACACGTTTCATGAATGTCGTCGGCGGGATTATACGGTCTGTACACGGCTATCGCGCGCAATTTCTTCGGCCGATCCCTTTCCGAGGCGTGCGCGGCCGGAACGATGGGTTTGAGATGCGGCCCTCTCGCAGTCCAATATGTCGTGCCACTCGGGCGCTCAATCCGGAAAAATTCCGTGGATTATGCTAGCCTCGTATGCAAAATGACAGCACCGCGGAAACCACTTAAGAGAGCGGGGGGGCGATGCCAGAGGCCTCGTCGCCCAAAAGGAGGTCTTTGATGCCTCGCTTGGTGCGATGTGGATTGATTCAAGTACATTGCGAGTGGTCGCCCGAGAAGTATTCCATCCGCGACATTTCCAAAAAGATGCTCGAAAAGCACGAGAAGCTGATCCACGATGCCGCGAAAAAGAAGACTCAGATCCTGTGCTTGCAGGAACTTTTCAACGGCCCTTACTTCTGCGCTGAACAGCAAGCGCGCTGGTACGAAATGACCGAGCCGGTTCCCGATGGCCCTACCGTGGAACGCATGCGCAAGCTGGCCAAGAAATACGAAATGGCCATGGTGGTGCCCGTTTACGAGCGCGAGATGACCGGGCTCTTTTACAACACTGCGGCAGTGATCGACGCGGACGGCAAATATCTGGGCAAATATCGCAAGCATCATATCCCGCAGGTCGCGCCCGGATTCTGGGAGAAGTTTTACTTCACGCCGGGGAATACAGGGTACCTGACGTTTCAAACCAAGTTCGCGCGCATCGGCGTTTATATTTGCTACGACCGGCACTTCCCCGAAGGCGCGCGGGTGCTTGGTTTGAATGGCGCGGAGATCGTGTTCAATCCCTCGGCGACGGTTGCTGGCCTGAGCGAATATCTATGGGAGCTCGAACAACCTGCGCACGCCGTTGCGAATGGCTATTTTGTTGGCGCCATCAATCGCGTGGGCAAGGAAGCGCCGTGGAATATCGGTGAATTTTACGGCAAAAGCTATTTCTGCAATCCGCGCGGCAAGATTATCGCGCAGGCAAGCCGGGACAAGGACGAAGTGCTGGTCGCGGAGTTGGATCTGGAAGAAATGGATAAGGTCCGCCAAACCTGGCAATTCTTCCGCGACCGCCGGCCGGAAAGCTACGGCGAGATCACGCGTACGCACGCGCGTGCGAAGTCGGCAAACGCAGCGGACTGAGGCGAAAATAGAAAAATGAAATTGGAAAATAAAGAACGCAGCGCGGCCAGACTCGGGTTGCGATTTTCAATTTTCTCTTTTCCATTTTCTGGTAACCATCCCAGCACAATCGAAGACAAGGCACATCAAAAATGACGACGACACCGAAGATTACGGCTACCCGCAGCGAGGAAGTGGTCCGCAAGCACAAGGAATTCATCTGGCCGGCGGTGACCAACTACTATCAACACCCGTTGGTGGCCGACCACGCTTCGATGCAATACCTGTGGGACATCGAAGGCAACAAGTATCTCGATTTTTTCGGGGGCATCGTGACCATCGGCGTCGGCCACTGTAATCCCAAGGTCACGTCGAAAATCAAGGCGCAGGTGGATAAGCTGCAGCACACTTCGACGCTATTCCCTAATGAAGCTGTCGTGGCACTGGCCGAAAAACTCGCGGAAATCACTCCTGGCAAATTGCAGAAGAGCTTCTTCACCAGTTCCGGTACGGAAGCGAATGAAGCGGCGATTATGCTGGCGCGTATGGCGGGGCCGAGTTACGACATCGTCGCTCTGCGCCACGCTTATTCCGGAGGCTCGGCACTGGCGAAATCGGTTACGGCGCAATCGGCCTGGCGCAAAGGCGGCGTGATCAGCGTGGGCGTGTCGCACGCCGTAAATCCTTATTGCTATCGCTGTCCGTTGCACTTGACGTATCCGTCGTGCAACGTGGCTTGCGCGAATGACGTTGAAAGTGTGATTCAGACCACGACCAGCGGTTCAATCGCTGCGTTTATCGCCGAGCCCATTCAGGGCGTCGGCGGTTTTATCACTCCTCCCCCGGAATACTTCAAGATCGTCTATCGCATCGTGAAGAATTACGGCGGCCAGTATATTTCCGACGAAGTGCAAACGGGCTGGGGCCGCACCGGCAAGAAATGGTGGGGCATCGAACAGTGGGAAGTCACGCCGGATATCATTACGTCTGCAAAGAGCATGGCGAACGGCGTGCCGGTGGGATTGACGATCACTACCGCCGAGCTGGCCGACAAGTTTCAGGGACTGACGATTGCGACGTTTGGCGGCAACCCAGTTACGTCGGTGGCAGCGCGCGCGGTGATTGAAGTGATCGAAGAAGAGAACCTGCGCGAAAATACGCACGTCGTGGGCGGCTATTTCCGCAAAAAGCTCGAAGAGCTGCAGGAAAAATACCCGTTGATCGGCGACGTGCGTGGGATGGGCATGATGCAGGCGCTCGAACTAGTAAAGGATCGCCAGTCTAAGGAGCCCGCCCCGCAGGAAACAAATCAAGTGCTCGAACGCGCCCGCGCCAATGGTTTGCTGGTCGGCAAAGGTGGCATGTACGCCAATGTCATCCGCATGGCTCCGCCGATGAACATTTCAAAATCCGATGTGGATGAAGCCATCCGGCTGCTCGATAAATCATTCAGCGAGGTTAGGATCTAGCAACTGCTGAACAACAGGCCGGTGTCATCCCGTGCGCAGCGCGGGACCTGCTTTTTGCTCAGGGCCTAAAAAAGCAGATTCCTCGGGCGTATTTCGCCCTCGGAATGACAGTGTTGGACGTTTTCTGTAGGCTATTAGAAGTCAAAGGAAACGAATATGGTCACAGCGACAACGACCGATCAGCTTTGCAGGAATTACATTAACGGCGAGTGGGTGGAGTCAAAGTCGGCGAAGATCGTCGAGCGACGGAATCCGGCGAACACGGATGAAGTCGTGGCGCGCATCGCGCTTTCGACGCGCGAAGAAATGAAGCAGGCCATCGTCGCCGCGAAGGCCGCCTTCCCTGGCTGGCGCGAAATGCCCGCGCCGAGCCGTGGCAAGATTTTGTTCAAGGCCACCCAGATCATGCAGGTGCAAAAGGAAGAGCTGGCGCGGCTGCTGACCCGCGAAGAAGGCAAAGCGCTGAAAGACGCTCTCGGCGAAGTACAACGCGCGATCAACATCCTGGAATTCGCGGCGGGCGAAGCGCGACGGCTGAATGGCGAAACGCTCACCAGCGAACTGCCCAAGAATTTTTCGTACACCATTCGCCAGCCGCTCGGTGTCGTCGGCGCGATCACACCGTGGAATTTTCCGGTGGCGATCCCGATATGGAAGATCGCTCCTGCGCTGGTCTGTGGCAATACCGTGGTGCTGAAGCCGGCGGAGCTGACGCCGCTCTGCGCCATTCGCATCGCTGAAATCTTCGAGCAGGCGGGACTTCCGCCCGGCGTTTTCAACGTGGTCCTGGGTGCCGGCGAAGATGTGGGCGATGAATTGGTGCAGAATCCCCACGTGCAGGGTTTGACGTTCACCGGATCCACCGCCGTGGGTAGCAAGATCTACGCGGCCGGAGCCGAGCGGATGAAAAAAGTCCAATGCGAGATGGGAGGAAAGAATCCTGTCGTCGTGCTGGCCGACGCGGATCTGCAACTTGCGATGGAATCGGTCCTGGCTGGAGCCTTTGCCTCCACCGGCCAGCGTTGCACCGCGACGAGCCGCGTGGTGATCGAAGAAAGCGTCGCAGACGAATTCGTGGGTATGCTCGTTGCACGCGCCAAGAAATTCGTAGTGGGCGACGGACTGGATGCCGGGACGGACATGGGCCCGTCCGTGGACGAAGATCAGTTCAACACGGTGCTCAAGTACCTTGAAATCGGCACGCAAGAGGGAAAGTTGCAGTGCGGCGGCGCGCGCTTGACCGGCCCAAAGTACGAGCAAGGTTTCTTTATCGCGCCGACGGTCTTCGACCACGTCGCGCCGGACAGCAAACTGGCGCAGGAAGAAATATTCGGACCGGTACTGAGCATCATCCGCGTCAAGGATTTCGACGAAGCGTTGCAGGTTGCGAATTCGGTCCGTTACGGATTATCGAGCGCGATCTACTCGAGCGATCCCAGCAAGATTTTCGAATTCGTGGACAAGATCGAAACCGGCATGACTCACGTGAATTCGCCGACGGTGGGCGGCGAAGCGCATGTCCCGTTTGGCGGGACGAAACAGTCGAGCGTGGGGCCGCACGAAGTCGGACATGCGGCGATTGAGTTCTATACCGAGACCAAGATCGTTTACGTTGACTACACCGGGCGCAAGCGCGAATCGAGCCTCTATTAAATAGTGGCAGCCGCGCCAGCGACGTCAACCGACTCGCAATACGCTTCCGTCGAGTTCGCATACTGAAAGGACATTCACCTGCCAGGACTATTTGACCGGGAAGTCTATCTAGATATTGAAACGCTAAGAATTTCGAGCGAAGTGGATGGTGGCTGGGCGAACATCCGCGCCTTTGGCCTCGCCGTCGCGATCACCTGGGACAAAGAAAACTCATTCCGCCGCTGGTTTGAGGTTGACGCTCTCGCACTCATCACCGAACTCGAACAATTCACGCATGTGATCACCTACAACGGCAATCGTTTCGACCTCGAGGTCCTGCGTGCTTACGCTCCGGTTGAAAGTGTGCGCAAGCTCTCGCTCGATATTCATGAAATGCTGCACAAACAGCTAGGGCATCGCGTGAAGCTCGATCAGCTGGCGAAGGAAACTCTGGGCACCGCCAAGAGCGGCGATGGATTGCAAGCGGTAGAATGGTGGCGCGCCGGGCAGAAAGATCGCGTTGCGGAATATTGCGAGCAGGACGTCGCGATACTGCGCGACGTCGTGGCGCACGGCCGGACCAAGGGGTACGTGATCGTTTCGTCGAAGCAAGTGCGGGTGCAATGGCATTGATGAATTACAATTTTACAGCCGAGCATCCACTTCAATTCGCGTGGCATCGCTGCTTGAGCGGCAGCGCGACGTACCGCTTCCGGATGGGAATCGCGCTGCTCGCCTGCACATTTACCTTGGTAGCATTCACCGGCACGGGTGCTGCGGACAACGATCGCTATCTTTGGAAATCAGTGCCGCAGGCGCAATGCAAAGTAGACGACAAGACGCCGCTCACCTGGAACATCTATCAAACGAGCAAGAAGAAGGAAGCGAACCTGGTGCTCGTGCTAATCGGGCACCGTTACCTCGCCCTGGACATCAAAGCGAAGATCGCTTACGACGTATTCCCTTCCGATCTACAAGCAAAGGGACAGGATTTCGCAAGCGGCGACTTCTTCGTTAAATCGCGGGTCCTGCCGACGGATAATTGGAGTCTTCGCGATGTGGGTCCCGCGGAGCTGATCAAACTTACGCTTGGCGATTACGGGCGTGAATTGTACGTCGAACTCCCACACATGCCGGACATGCGCGCGTTCTACTAACGCGCGCGCGGGACTGCGGTGCTAGCTCACGTGGCCAGCGCTGGTCTTCTGTTTCCAGGACATCGGCGGCAGACCGGTATCAATTTCCGCCATCGTGATGCATCCGTGCACGGGACAAACGAGCGCGCACAAATTGCAGCCCACGCATTCGTCTTCGATGATCTTCGGGACGTGAACTTCCATGCCATTCGGATTCTGCTTACCGTTTCCATTTTGCAGGTGCGCGCGTTCGATGCACTGATGCGCGCCGTCTTCGCATGCGGCGTAACAGAGCTGGCACCCGATGCACAGATCGGTTTCAATTTTCGCGATGATCTTGTAATTCAAGTCCAAGTCGCCCCAATCCATCACGTTCGGAAGGGCGCGGCCGCGAAAATCCTCAATCGTGCAATAGCCGTGATCGTCCATGTAGGCGCCAAGGCCATCGGCCATGTCCTCGACAATCCGGAAGCCGTAGTGCATGGCGGCGGTGCAGACCTGCACACAGGTCGCGCCAAGCGCGATGTGCTCAGCCGCATCAATCCAATTGCCGATTCCGCCGATGCCTGCGATCGGAATCTTTACTTTTTTCGCCACAGTTGATACCAAGTGCAAGGCGATCGGCTTCACGGCTGGTCCGCAATATCCGCCGTGCGAAGACTTCCCTGCCACGTTGGGTCGCGGCGCAAATGTTTCGAGGTCTACGCCCATCAGTGAGTTGATCGTGTTGATCAAGCTGACGGCATCGGCACCGCCACGCTCAGCCGCCAATGCAATGGGAGTGATGTCGGTAACATTCGGCGTGAGCTTGGAGATCACCGGTGTTTTGGCGACTTCCTTCGCCCAGGACGTAATCATTTCCGTGTATTCGGGGACCTGTCCTACCGCCGCGCCCATTCCGCGCTCACTCATGCCGTGCGGGCAGCCGAAATTCAGTTCGAGCGCATCGGAACCGGCGTCTTCGGCGCGGCGCACAATGTCATGCCAAGTTTCGCGCTTCGATTCCACCATCAGTGACGCGATCACCAGATGCTTCGGATAGCACTTCTTCACTTCCGCGATTTCGCGTAGGTTCACGGCGATCGGACGGTCGCTGATGAGTTCAATGTTGTTGAGGCCCATCATTTTTACGCCATTGAGGTCAATCGCGGCATAGCGTGAGGAGGTATTCTGGATTGGTTCGCCGATCGTCTTCCATACCGCGCCGCCCCAGCCGGCATCGAACGCGCGCATCACTTGGCCGCCGGTATTCGTCGGTGGGCCGGACGCTAGCCAAAAGGGATTCGGCGAGCGCAAGCCGCAAAAGTTGACGCTTAGATCTGCCATGGTTCACCTCCCTCAACGCTGACAGCGCTGCACCACAGATGAACACAGATAAACACAGATGACGGCTATAAGCGTTCCAAAGGCGATCTCTTGCAACTCACGCACGGGTTTGCGCGTCGTGCTCGCACCTTGCGCTGTAGCGGGCGGCTGGTCGAACTCAGGTCCCCGCCACATTGTTTTTCTGTCGTGACGCGGGCGTCACGTCATTGAGTCCGCGCCAGATCAGCCACACGACTACGCCGATCATTCCCAGCCAGCCAATCATGCGAAACGCGCTAGCGATTTGCGTATCATGCGCCAGAACACCGAGCTTGCCAAACAGATAGTTCCAATCATGAATGACGTACTCGGAGTCGCCGACCGTCAGCAACGGGAGTTCCTGTGCGCGAGCATCAGCCATGTAAGTTGCGATCGGCAAGAACTGTTCAAAGAAGAAAAAAAGGCAAAACGCGACGCCCTGCGATTGGCGGCGTAAGAGAAAGTAAACCGCCAGCGCGAAGGGCACAAAAAGCTGAAGAAAAGTTCCGCCGGCAATGCTGATGAACTCCCCGCAAAAGCGGAAAAGCAGATGGCCGCCTTCGTGAATGGGCACGAAGATGTTGTCCATCAGGAGCAAGATTCCGGAGTCACGCGCGACCTGATACAGAAACAGCAGATAGAAAATCGTCCACGCGATCAACGCGGCGCGGGGCACTGGTTCCCAGTCTCGGTCGAGAGCTTCCAGCGTGGGGACGCGGTCGGTCCATGACTCGGGCAAACGCACCGGCGCCTAGTTCTTTCCGCGCGGCGCGCCCAGCCACGCGTCAATTCCTCGCGCTGCGGCCATGCCTTCGGCAACTGCGTCCACTACCTCTTTGCCGCCGTTGACGCAATCTCCACCCGCGAAGTACTTCGCGTTGCCAGTTTGTCGCTGCTCGTTGACGATTACGGTGCCGTTCTCGCGCAGCGCGAGTCCAGCCACGGCGCGAAGGAATTCCGTCACGGGTTTCTGGCCGATCGCGCGCACGACCATGTCCACATCGATCTTGAATTCGCTGCCCGGGATATTGACGAGCTTCCTGCTGCTTGTGCCAGAGGCCGGCGCGAACTGCGTGCGAATGCATTCGATCGCTGCGACCTGCCCAGCATCTCCAAGGATTCTGACGGGCTGCGTGTGCCAGTGGAATCGAACGCCATCGAGTTTCGCGAGATCGTACTCGTAGCGAAACGCGGGCATGTCCTGCTCGCCGCGGCGGTAAATCAGGTGGACGATCTCGGCGCCCAAACGCTTCGCCGCAGTGACAACATCTATTGCCGTATTCCCGGCGCCGATGCACGCGACGCGACGCCCGATGGAGACGTCCGGCAACGGTAGTATCTTAGTGGGCTCAATAAATTCCATGGCACCGAAGACGCCGTTGAGATCTTCTCCGGGGAGATGGAGATCCCAAGTCTCGCCGAGCCCGACACCAATAAAAACCGCGTCGCATTGCTGCTCGAGTTGGTCAAATGAGACATCGCGTCCCACTGTGGTGTTCTGCCGGAATTCGACCCCGAGACCGCGCACCATGTCCACTTCGCGGAGGGAATCCTTTGCGCGCAATTTATAGGCAGCGATGCCTAGAGTGTCCAAGCCTCCGGGAAGTTCGTTGCTGTCAAAAATTGTGGCCCGATAGCCGAGCTTGGCGAGCTCCGCAGCACAAGCGAGCGACGCCGGGCCCGAACCGACTAAGGCGACGCGCTTGCCGTTCGGCGGCCCCGCATGAAAAAGCTCAATATTGTTGTCGAGGACGTGATCCACGGCGTAGCGCTGGAGCCTGCCGATCTCGATGGGCTTCTCTTCCTTCTCGTGCATCACGCAAGCGCCTTCGCAGAGAACCTCCGTGGGGCAAACGCGGCCGCAGCTGTGGCCTAGAATATTCGCTTCGAGTATCACGCGCGCCGAGCCCCGCAAATTATCAGTCGTGATTTTCTTGATGAAGGAAGGCACGTCAATGTGGGTCGGGCACGCCACGGTGCACGGCGCGTCAAAGCAGAAAAGGCACCGCGCGGCTTCGACCGCGGCCTGCCGCGGAGTCATGCGGGGCGAAATTTCCGCAAAATTCTTTTCGTACAGTTCGGGAGGTAGTTTGGGAGCAGTTTCGCGCAGCATCCTAGCCGTTTCCGTCCGTTTCTTGATGTTGAAAAGTGACGCCATTCTAGCACCGGGCCTTGCCCAGTTGGCGAAGGGATTCGGCGGAGTGCAGCCTGGAACGCGAAATCGCGCCCTGGAACCAGCCCGGACGAATGTTAGCCCAGGCACGCTGCAATCGGACAGGGAACAGGTGTAAGCTACAACGCTTCACGAGAATTCGAGGAGGGCTCCAAGCCATGCGGTTTGACACCGTGATTCGCAATGGCACGATTGTGACTGCGACGGACACCTACGTGAGCGATGTAGGCATCGTGGACGGAAAAATCTCGGTGATCGGAGCTGACCTGCCCGTTAGTGCCGCGCGGAAAGCTGATCGCAGCGCGCGGAATGATGGTGATGCCCGGCGGAATTGATGTGCACACGCATCTGGATATGCCCTTCGGCGGAACGATGAGCGCCGACGATTTCGAATCGGGCACGATCGCCGCGGCCTACGGTGGTACGACCACGCTGGTCGATTTCGCGATTCAGTACAGGGGGCAGACGCTGCGTCATGCATTTGACACTTGGATGAAAAAGGCCGACGGCAAAGCGGTGATTGACTATGCGTTTCACTGCATCATCACGGACATCGCGGGCGCGCAACTCGACGAGATGAAAGCGTTCGTGCGCGAAGGCGTGCCCACTTTCAAATTATTTATGGCGTATCCGGGCGTATTCATGTTGGACGACGCGTCCATTTTCAAGGCGATGAGCGCGGCGGCGAACAGCGGTGGGATGATTTGCATGCACGCGGAAAATGGCGGCGCGATTGACGTGATCGTGCAGCGAGCGCTGGCCGAGGGGAAGCGAGCGCCGAAATATCATGCCTTGACGCGGCCCGTGACACTGGAAGCAGAGGCGACGGCCCGGGCGATTGCGCTCGCCGAAATCGCGGGGACTCCGGTGTATATCGTGCACCTTTCTTGCAATGAGGCGCTTGAGAAAGTGCGCGAAGCTCGCGATCGCGGCCTGCGTGTTTATGCAGAGACATGTCCCCAGTACTTGTATCTCTCGCTCGAAAACATGGAAGCGCCGGGATTTGAGGGGGCAAAGTACGTATTCACTCCGCCGCTTCGCGAAAAGTGGCACCAGGAAAAACTGTGGCAGGGGTTGGCCAAAGACGATCTGCAAGTGGTATCCACCGACCACTGCCCTTTCTGCATGAAAGAACAGAAGGAACTGGGCAAGGACGACTTCACGAAAATCCCCAACGGCGGACCGGGGATCGAGCATCGCTTGAGTCTGGTTTACAACGGCGGCGTGCACGGCGGAAAATTCTCGCCGAACCGGTTCGTTCAGCTGGTGTCCACTGCGCCCGCGAAGCTTTTTGGATTGTACCCGCGCAAGGGGACGGTGGCAGTGGGTTCCGACGCGGACCTGATCGTCTTCGACCCCAACGAAGAGCAAATCATTAGCGTGAAGACCCACCACATGCGCGTGGATTATTCGATGTTTGAAGGAACGCGCGTGAAGGGTGTGACCAAGACTGTGCTTTCACGGGGGCGGACGGTCATTGACAACGGGCGGTTCACCGGCAAGGCTGGAGCGGGAGAATTCTTGAAGCGCGAGAATCCTGCGAGGTTGTAAGACCGCGATTCACCGCAGGGGCGCAGAGTGCGCAGGGAGAACAAAGGCGCCGCTTGGCCCCCGGCCGCACCACTCTTAATCGCGGGAGACGCCTGACACCCAGGGGATACTCACCAAGCCGTCGTGTACCTGAACGTCGACAATGTCGCCGTCGGTGAAGCGATCGAAATCGCCACGGTCCACCGGGATACGCTCAAAGCGCCGCCCCTCGCGCCACGACGTGACGATGAGACGCCTGCTGGGTACCGGTCCAGGCATTGAAAATTTGCCGATCACGCGAGCTGTTTCAACATGCTGCGGAGAACGGTCCAGCGCTCCGTTGCCGAAGAGTAGGATCGCAAGCAGCCACGGTAGCGGAATCAGTCCGTAGTAAATGCGCTTCAGGGCTTCCACTTCCATGTGGCGAAGCGCCCTTCGCTCCACGAGCATGCCTAATCCCAGCGTAAGAAAGAACACCACACCGATGAAGATCAAAATGCCGTCGAGCTCAAGAGCCGGATAGCGGCCGCTGGCTACGACAAAGGCCAGCGCGCCTACCAGGAACACGGCCGTGCGATTGAGCAGCTTTCGCCGCAGCGAAAATTCGGCGGCGAAGGAATTCAGGCCGCAAGCATCACAGGTATCGTTGTATCGTTCGGCTCCGCAGTTCAGACAACGCGTCATCGTGAAATCCGGTTCCCGGCCGGCGATGGTTTGATGCTATGCGGCGATGAGTTGGCTGTCAATTCTCGGCGCATGCAGCACACCAATAAGCGCACGGGCTATTAGACACCGCGAATACGTGGGAGCGTTCCTACTTCACCGGCCGAACGCTCGAGGGCGTGCTATCCAGGCAGACCATATTCTCGTCTCGGCCGTTCGAGAGCATTTCGCAGTCTATATCCTGCGCGCTGCGGATGGCTTCGGCGGAAGTGGAGCCGGAAGCCGTGGCGCAGTGCATGGCGCCTTTGAACGTGACGCAGACTTCGTACTGATTTTGGGTTTGCTGGTGCGACGAATAGATCAACACGCCAAACAGAACGATTGCTCCAATAACGATAATTATTCGCACCTGAAACTTGCGATCTGCCATTTTCACCTCAAACGTATCCGCGCCTCAACCCGCTAGCCGCGCTCCCGGCCGGTGCCGGTGCGTCGCGCCAGTTCCCGCTGAATGTATTTGCGGACATGCGGCGTCACGCCTTCCAGCGTAGCCAGTTCTTTTAGCTCTCGCAGCGTGAGGCTCGGAAGAAACGCCAACACCGATGGGACAGGAGTGTGCGGATTGCGAATCAATGCCACGCGAACATTGTACTGGACCGACCACTTAGGATGTTGCGCGATCGCTGCGACGACGCGTTCCGGAACTCCGGCTTTCGCGAGAACCTTCAGTATCTGGCTCTCCGTGAGAAAGGGGTTCGCGAGCGCCAATTTTATCGCTTGCGCATGGCCTTCCGCGAGCAACGCTCCCGCAACGCGCGATGTTCCGCGCCGCGCCAGCGTTAGTTTTTGACCGACTGGCAAATGCGGCACGCGCGTGACAATCAGCTCTTCCGCGACGCGTTTGATTTCGGCCGGCGTAGAAGGCAACAAGCTCAAGCGAACCAAATCGAACAGGTAAAGCTGCCGAAGCAGCGCCAGAGCATACCGGCGCGGGGTTCGCGGATGGCGCGCGAGGCGCAGGCGCACGCCTTCGCTCGACGCCCACTTCCCTTTTTCGGCGATCGCGGCAAGCACATTCGCAGAAAGGTCGAGGCGTTCGAGCATCTGAATGATATGTGGCTCTTCGACGGCGGGATTTTCGAGCAGTGCTAGCAACGCTTGCTCGTCAGTGTCGTGAATCAGCGAACTGAGTTCGCTGGTTTTCGCGGCCGGAGCGCGCACCGTGCGCCCGGAATTATCATCCGGCATGAGCCTTTCGCTTTCCGAGGCGAATAGCCATCCGCGCCGCAGCTTCGGCGGGTTTCATATGGAGCGAACTAATCACTACGCGAGGAGCAATCTTGTGCAATGCCTCATCAATGGCGGCATCAAAGAATTTACTGCGGCCGGTGGCGCCGCCAGCTTTGGCGATGGGAATTTCGTGATCTTTCATGTGCAGTTGGTCAATCACGCTGGCAGCAAGGCCCGCCAGCGACTCCCCCGCACACAGTAGGATTTCGCGGGCGACGGCGTCACCCTGGTCACCCAATTCCGCCACGAGCGGAAAAACGCGCGGGAAGACGTCATCCGGATTCTTGACGACCCAGTCGAGTACGCGAGTCCAGTCGTTGCACCCCAGCCACGCCAGCACTTTTTGCGAAAGGGCAGTTTCCGGGCCGCGCTTTTCTTCCGCGCGAACGACGGCGGCGAGGGCGCGACGGCCGATATCGAATCCACTGCCTTCGTCGCTGAACCACGGCCCGCGCCCGCCAGCGCGCGCGGTGTGGCCCTTGGCATCACGGCCATAGGCTCCCGAGCCGGTCCCGATCATCAGGATTATTCCCTCTTTGTCGCCGACTGCCGCATGAAGAGTGATCGCCAAATCCGTGGTGATCGAAACAGTGGCCTCGGGAAAGCCGCGTTCGAGGAACGTGGCGATGCGCCGCGCGACCGATTCGCGGCCTGCCCCGCCAATTCCAGCGCAGATTCCGTGAATATCGTCGGCCTTGAGGCGCTGGCGTTCGAGCACCACGTCGGCGGCGTCGCTCAGCGCGAACCAAGCTTTGGCGTATCCGGCGCGCAAAGGATTGGAGGGCCCCGCGGTGGCTCGGGCAAGAACCTCGCCAGAACCGTCGACGAGAAAGCAGTCCGTCTTGGTGCCCCCGCCGTCTAGTCCCAGATAATATCCCGGCGGTACTGCGTGCTTTTTCTCAGTCATTCATGGTCACCATGCTTGACAGTGTTTCCTGCGGGCAGTTAGCATCGCGCGACTCGCGTGCCCGCTCTCAGCGCAAGTCAACGGAATGCAAATCAGCTGGCTCGACTTCGGCATCTTGGTGCTGTATCTCGCGGGCATCACGCTATTTGGCGCCCGTTTCCGGCGCGGCCAGCAAAATCTGCGCGACTACTTCCTCGGCGGCCGCACCGCGCCCTGGTGGGCGCTCGCGTGCTCCATCGTCGCGACAGAGACTTCCACACTCACCATCATCGGGACACCAGCGATCGCCTACGGCGGAAACCTCGGATTCTTGCAACTCGTGCTGGGCTACTTAGTCGCGCGGGTCATTCTCTGCGTAGTACTTATACCACAATATTTCCAAGGGGAATTCTACACTGCCTACCAACTTCTGGAAAAGCGCTTCGGGACACGCATGCGGTCTGTCGCAGCCGTCGTTTTCATGGGGACGCGAGCATTGGCAGAGGGTGTGCGCATTTCGGCCATCGGGAAAGTGGTGAGTGTGGCGTTCGGGACGGGAGATCGCCTTTCCATTTTCATTATCACCGTGCTCACGATGTTTTACACGTTCGAAGGTGGAATGCGCGCGGTAATTTGGACAGATGTGGTGCAATTTGTGCTGTACCTCACCGGCTCGATTGCAGCGTTTTTCTTGTTATTGCATAAAATACCCGGCGGCTGGAATTCAGTGACCCAAACGGCAGCAGCGGCTGGCGGGAAACTGCGCGTTTTCGATTTTACTTTCAGCCTGACGCAGAGTTACACATTCTGGTCGGGCCTCCTGGGCGGGACTTTTCTCACGATGGCCAGCCACGGTACGGACCAGACCATGGTGCAACGGCTGCTGGCTGCGCGGAACGAACGCGACAGCAAGAAAGCACTGCTGGTGAGCGGGGTGATCATCTTCGTACAGTTCGCGCTGTTTCTTGTAGTGGGTGTGATGCTGTTTGTTTACATGCGCAATGGTTTTTTGGCAGTGCCTGAGGGGGATCCCGATCGGATTTATCCCGCGTTCATCGTGCATGCGATGCCCGTGGGACTCGCCGGAATCGTGCTGGCGTCCATATTTGCGATTGCGATGTCGAATGCCAGCGGTTCATTGAACTCGCTGGCTTCATCGAGCATGATGGACTTGGGCGTAAAGCGAAGCGGCGATTCTGCGCAGCCGCTGGGTCGTTCGCGGCGTATGACGCTACTTTGGGGCGTGGTCTTAGGGGCCCTGGGGCTGATTCGCTGGGGGCCGGTGCTCGTGGCGGGGCTGACGATTGCATCCATTACGTACGGAGCTTTGCTCGGTGTGTTTTTGCTGGGGACGTGGAATAAGCGCGCGAATGAAACCGGCGCGCTGATTGGTTTCGTGGCGGGGCTTGTGGCTATGATCGTGATTACGAGGATGACGCCGCTGGCGTGGACTTGGTACGTCCTCGTCGGCACGGTGATCACCTACACCGTGGGAGCGATTGCGAGCCAATTTACCAGCCGCGAAAGGAATGTCGCTGCTGTGTCCGGTGACTAGTGCTTTGCCAAAGGAGAAATCATAGCTACGCCGTCTAAGCCGGGCGAGAGACTGGATCTGGTTCGCGCGCTCGGTGCGTGGGCCGCGGCGGCAATCGTCGTCGGCACCATGGTCGGCACCGGAATTTTTCTGAAGCCCGGCGAGATGGCCCGCGTTGGCGGCTCGGTGAGCCTGGTTTACGCCGCGTGGATTGTCGGCGGATTGTTATCGCTATTCGGGGCGTTGTCTTTTGCCGAGCTAGGTGCTGCGCTTCCGGAAGCAGGAGGCCAGTACGCCTACTTGCGCAAGGGGCTCGGGCCGGTTTGGGGATTTCTCTTCGGCTGGATGCATTCCACCGTGGGCGAATCGAGTTCCGCGGCGTCCATCGCTGCCGGCTTCGCGCTGTTTTCCAGTTTTCTGATTCCCGCGATTGCGACGCCGCTCTTTTCCTGGCACCTCACGAGCCCGGTATCAGGCAGGCCGTACGAATTCGTATTCACTTGGGCGCAGCCATTGGCGGCGGCGACGATTGCGCTCTTCACCTTCATCAATTACCTGGGCGTGCGCTTGGGCGGACGCGTGCAAATTACGTTGACCGTGATGAAGCTCGGGGCGGTACTCGCGATCGTGGCGGCGGGATTTTGGTTCGGTCACGGGAGCGTGAGCCGCTTCCATCCTTTCTGGCCGGTTGGTTCGCACATGGGCGTGATGGGGGCGTTCTTCGCGGCGCTCGCGGCGGCGCTTTGGGCGTATGACGGCTGGGAAGACCTGAACCGTGTTGGCTCTGAGATCGAAAATCCGCAGCGAAATATTCCGCTGGCACTGGTCGGCGGAACCGTCCTGGTGGCTGTGCTGTATCTGCTTTTCAGCGCGGTTTGTTTTTACGCGCTGCCGTTCGCGAGCGTCGCGGCCTCGCCGCACGTGGCTTCGGATGTGGTGGCCAGCTTCGCGGGCCGCGATGCAGCCGTTTGGATCACGCTGGCGATGATCGTTTCGGCGCTGGGCACGCTGAATTCTTCCGTACTAAGCGGCGCTCGCGTGCCCTATGCGATGGCGAGAGACGGTCTTTTTTTTCGAGTCACTGGAACAGTCCACCCGAAATTTCGCACGCCCGGAGGCGCGCTGGTTTTCCAGGGCGTGCTGGCGAGCTTGATGGCGCTCACCGGGACGTTCGAAGAGTTGACCTCACTTTTTGTTTTCGCAGCGTGGATTTTTTATGCACTGTCGGTGGTCGCAATGTTCCGCTTGCGCCACATTGCACCACATCTTCCGCGGCCGTATCGAACGTGGGGCTACCCAGTGGTTCCGGCACTCTTCGTGGCGGGCGCGCTCGCGTTAACGGTGAACATCTGGATTGAACGGCCGGTGCGTTCGTCCATTGGGCTCCTGCTGATTCTTTCGGGTTTGTTGTTCTACGGGATTTGGAAAAAGCAAACCCCGGAAGCCAATGGCTAGGTGACTTGCACACGCCCACGCGTGTCACAGTCTTTCGCAAACACATTTCAGAGGCAACGGGCCTAATAAATTCGGATGGAAGAGATGCGCTAGGAGCTGCAGTCCATCGGCCAGACGCGGGCCCGGACGCGAAAAGTAACTGTTGGCATCCACAGCGAATACACGTGCTTCACGAACCGCGGGAAGCTTGTTCCAGCTTTGCGGCAAACTCGTTTTGCGAAATTCGGCGGCGTTTCGCGCGGCGTCGTAGCCACATTGCATCACCAGCATCATTTCGGCTCTGCTTTCCGCGATGTCGTCCGCTGACACTCGGAACGAAGGCTCACCGGCGCGGCCCAACACATCCTCTCCGCCCGCCTTCGCAACCATCTCCGGAACCCAATGGCCTCCAACGTAGTATGGATCGAGCCATTCAAGGCAAAGAACGCGCGGGCGGTACGCGACTGTCTTAACAGCGGACTCGATCGCTTGCACTTTCGTCTTCAACTCCGCGACGAGTGTCTCCGCAGCGCGGGTCGTTCCTGTAGCTTCTCCGGCGCGAATGACGTCTTGCCACACGTCATCGACCGAATGAGGGGTGAGGGTGAGAACTCGCGGGTGCTTCGGCAGGCGCGTCAGCGCCGTCGCGAGATCGTCGGGCGAGGCGGCGCAAACATGGCAAAGATCCTGCGTCACGATCAAGTCGGGGGCGAGCGACGCAAGCAGCTCGGCGTCCATTGCGTAAATGCTCTCGCCGCGCTGGACTAGCTCGCGGACTTGCCGATCAATTTCCGCGGGCGCAGCATGTGGATCTACACGAGGTCGGATGAGCGGCGGTTTCTTCGCAGCCTCCGGAGGATAGTCGCACTCGTGTGTGACGCCGACAACGGAATCGCCAAGGCCGAGGGCGTATAAAATCTCGGTTGCCGAGGGTAAAAGGGAGACAATTCGCATCGAATCATCGGAACTGGCGTAGGTGCTCCGGAATTTAGTCTACCGCCAGTCTTCAGAGTTCAATCATAAATCAGATACTTCGCGCGCATCGCGCGGAATGCGGCCAGGTCGCTCGCCCAGCTGGCAATAATGCTCGCAGGAGATTGATAAGCGATCAGCGCGTCCACGGACGCCTGCGAGCCGAGCAAATCCATCAGTTTGGTAATCTCGAAGCGTTCGGGATAGAGGCGATGCAGGGCGTCCGCAATTTCCAGCCCCACGCGGACGGAGATGAATGCGTCGCGATCGACAATTTCAATTTTCACGCCCGCGCAGGCCTGACCGCTGTAGAGGCCGCTACTAGGAGTGAAGCTGGCCGCGGTGAAGCGAACGCCGGGAATCTGCCTGGGATTCAGCGAATTCAATAAATCGTCGGAGTGGATCCACGGAGCTCCTACTACTTCAAACGGCCTGTCGGTGCCGCGCCCCACCGAGACACCTGCTGGCTGCAGGGTTTCGATTCCGGGATAAAGGAACACTTCATTCACCGTGCGCAGATTCGGCGAAGGCGGAATCCAAGGCAATCCCGTTTGGTCGTATGTCTCGCTGCGATGCCAGTTTTTCATTTGCACAACGTGCAGCTCAACACCCGTCTTATTTTCGGCATTGAACATTTGCGCCAGCTCACCCAGCGTCATGCCATAAACGAGTGGCATTCGGAAATATCCGACGAACGACATGCGCGATGGGTCCAGCATGGGGCCCTCAATCCTCTCGCCACCGAGTGGGTCGGGACGATCCAGTACAAAAAATGCGATGTGGTGCTTTGCCGCAGCTTCCATGCAGTAGCCCATCGTGGTGATGAAAGTGTAGAAACGAACTCCGGAGCCTTGTATGTCGAACACCAACGCGTCTATTCCCTGCAGCATCTCATCGGTGGGCCGCTTGGTATCGCCGTAGAGACTGTAGATCGGCAAGCCGGTCGCGGTGTCTGTTGCGTTGGCGACAGTAGCGTCAGCTTTTCCAGCGATGCCGTGCTCCGGGCTGAACAGTGCGACTAGCTTCACGCCTTCGGCATGCGCGAGCACGTCAATTGTGCGGCGCCCCTGGGAATCTACGCCCGTTTGATTGGTGATCAACCCCACACGTTTGCCGCGCAACGGCGCAAAGTTCTGAGCTTCCAGACCGTCAATTCCAGTCTGGGTATGCTCAACCGCTTGCCGCTGATTCGGGGAGACCGGTTTTCCGGACGCAGCAGCAAATGCTATCGTCAGTGAAGTGATCAAAAGGAATGTTGGGAGGAAACGGTTACGAAACATCATGGAGGAGGATTCGTTGTACCTCATGCGACCGTGTGCTATATACAGCCGCGGGATGCGGGCGTCAACATGGTAGGCTCCGTATGAGTGTGCTGCGCAAACTCGGGGTCTCCACGCTGCTCCTGCTTCTTCTCATGACATCCTACGCTCGCTCGCAGAAGAAACCTGCCACGAAACCCAAAGCCGCCGCCACCGGCAATGCCGCCTGGGTGGAATCCACGCTCAAGAAAATGACATTGCGCGAAAAACTGGGACAGATGCTGATGCCCCATTACTTTGGCGTCTTCACGTCGGCCGAAAGCAGCGACTATAAAGCGCTGCTCCACCAGGTGGAGGAAAATCACGTCGGCGGATTCATCGTCGCCACCGAACGCGGCCCGCTCGGCATTGAGCGCAGTCAAGTGTACCCCACCGCGGTGCTAACCAACGAACTGCAAAGGCGCGCGAAGGTTCCTCTGCTGATCGGCGCCGATTTTGAGAGCGGCACGGGGATGCGGCTGGACGAGGGAACTTCGTTCCCTTCAGCCATGGCGATTGGCGCGACGAACGACCCGCAGCTTGCGTATGCCGAGGGCAAGGTGATTGCGCTGGAATCACGCGCGGCGGGCGTGCACTGGATTTTTGCGCCGGACGCGGATGTAAATAACAATCCGGACAATCCGATCATCAATATTCGTTCGTTTGGAGAAGATCCGAAGCGCGTGGCTGACTTTGTGACGCAAGAGATTCGCGGAATCGAAGAAAATGGCGGTTTGGCGACGGCGAAGCATTTCCCGGGGCACGGCGATGTGAGTGTAGATTCACATCTGGCGTTGGCTACGGTCCCGGGCGATCGTAAGGAGCTAGAGGCCACAGAGCTGGTTCCCTTTCGCGCGGCGATTGCCGCAGACGTGGATTCGATCATGCCGGGACATCTTTCCGTGCCGGCGTTTGAGCCAGATACTACGGTTCCTGCGACGACTTCGCGGAATATCCTGAGCGGGCTGCTGCGCGACGAAATGAAATACAAGGGGCTGGTCGTTACCGACGCGATGGATATGGGTGGCGTCACTTCGCTTTATCCGCCGGGCGAGGCCGCTATTCGGGCCGTGGAAGCGGGCGCGGACGTGTTGCTGATGCCTCCAGTGCCGGATGCGGCCATGGAGGGCCTTGAACGAGCCGTGAGCTCCGGGCGGCTGACCGAAAGGCGCATAGACCAATCGGTCCGCCGGATTCTACAGGCCAAGGCGCGCTTGGGCTTGGACAAAAATCGCTTTGCGAACATTGAGCAGCTAGACCAAAATTTCGGGCGCCCGGAATTCGAATCGCAAGCGCAGAGCATTGCCGACCGCGGCGTCACGCTGCTGCGCGACACGCAGCGCCTGCTGCCTCTTGATGCCACCAAGCCGCTGCGCGTTCTATTGGTATCGCTTTCCGCCGACGCGGATCCGTACCCAGGAGAAACCATCGAGCCGGAAATCCGCTGGCGCGTGGATTCGTTGACAGCCCTTCGCGCCGATACGCAGTTCGTGAATGTCAAAACGCTGAAATTGCCTCCGCCGGATTCATATGACGTGGCGATCGCAGCGCTCTTCGTGCGCGTCGCCGACCGCAAAGGAAATGTAGGAATCCCGGATGACCAGCGCGCATTTGTGGATCAAATGCTTGCCGCCGGCAAGCCAACCGTGGTGATGGCGTTCGGGAGCCCTTATTTGATTGAGCGTTTTCCGGGCGCACCCACTTGGCTTGCGGAGTTTGCCACGAACGATGTATCGCAACGCGCCGCGGTCCGCGCGCTCTTCGGGCAAGTGGCGCTGCAGGGCCAGATCCCGGTAACGGTTCCCGGCACCGTGAAACGCGGCGATGGAATGGCGGTTGCTGCAAACCCAATGACGTTGCAGCCCGGCTCGGCATACATGACTTACGAGCTCACGCCAGTATTCGGCCTGCTTGATAGCGCCGTAGCAGCCGGAGCTTTCCCCGGTGGGGTGCTGGCTGTGGGTTTGAGCGATCAGATGGTGGTGCACCCGTTCGGCAATCTAACGCGAGACGCCAAAGCTGCGCCCGTAACGGCCAGCACAATTTACGACCTGGCATCGCTCACGAAGGTCATCGTCACAACCGCGTCGGCGATGATGTTGGTGCAACAAAAGCGCCTCGACTTGGATGCGCCAGTAGCGCGCTATCTGCCCGAATTTGTGGCAGCCGCGAAATCCGATCCCAATCCCGCGTGGCGCGCGCGCATAACCGTGCGCGTGCTGATGCTCCACGACTCTGGATTGCCGGCCCATCGCGACTTCTACAAGGAGGCCAAAGGATACGACGCAGTCCTCGCGAAAGTGCTCGCCGAACCGCTCGTACATGAGCCAGGCACGCAAGTGGAATATTCCGACCTGGGCTTCATCATGCTGGGCGAAATTATTCAGCGACTCACCGGCGAGACGCTCGAGGAATTCGCCAAATCGCACATCTTCGCGCCGCTGGGCATGAACGATTCACTTTACAGTCCACCGGTTTCCTTGCGGCCCAGGATCGCGCCCACTGAATACGACGCGGATTTCCGCAAACGGCTCCTTCGCGGTGAAGTGCATGACGAAAACGCCTGGGCCATGGGCGGAATTTCCGGCAACGCTGGACTGTTTTCTACCGCGGGAGATGTGGCGGCCTTTGCGCAGATGCTGCTAAACGGCGGGATCTACGCTCACCATCGCTTGCTCGCGCGCCCCACGATCCAGCAATTCACGCAACGTCAGACGGTCGGCGACTCCGCGCGGACATTGGGATGGGATGTGCCCACACCGCCGAACTCTTCCGCTGGACACTATTTTTCTTCCACGAGTTTCGGACATACAGGCTTCACCGGAACTTCGCTGTGGATCGATCCAGAACGGCGTCTTTTTGTGGTGCTGTTGACCAATCGCGTGAATCCCACACGCGCGAACGAACAGATCCGGCAAGTGCGTCCGGCCGTCCACGACGCCATCATCCAGGCGCTTGGCCTCCTCAATTCACCAGCAACGCCTCAATAACTTCCTCGGCACAATGCTTGCCAGAATCCATCTCCGCCCCCAAAGCGGACGCACCCTATCTGTATAATTAGATGATCGCGAGATTGCAGCGCGACGGACGGCCTGAGGGCGCGGTGAAAGCTCAAAAGACGGAACAGCGAAACCCGCGGACGCGCGGGCTCGATGCGAAATCTACGCTCGAAATCTTGCGGGCCCTCAATCGTGAGGACCAGCAAGTGGCACGTGCGGTGCGGCGCGAACTGCCTCACATTGCTCGCGCGGTGGACGCGATAGTGAAAGCGTTGCGCGCGGGCGGCAAGCTGTTCTACGTGGGCGCAGGCACCAGCGGCCGTCTGGCGGTTCTGGATGCAGCGGAATGTCCGCCGACCTACGGAATCTCGCCAAAGATGGTGCAGGCCTTGATCGCAGGCGGGACGAAAGCGCTCCGCGGCGCGGTCGAGGGTGCCGAAGATTCAGCTGCGAACGGCGCGCGGGAATTGGCAAGAGCAGGCGCGACCCGTGGCGATGTGGTGGTAGGGATCGCGGCCAGCGGAACTACGCCGTACGTGCTTGGCGCGATGGGATGGGCGAACCGGCGCGGCTGCGTCACAATAGGAGTGACGTCCAATCGGAATTCGCCGTTGGCGCGCGCGGCAAAAATTGCCATACGCCCCGAAACAGGGCAAGAAGCGATTTACGGATCAACCCGGATGAAAGCTGGAACATCTCAGAAAATGGTATTGAACCTGCTTTCGACCACGACGATGGTGCGGCTCGGCAGGGTTTATGACAACTGGATGATTTACGTGGCGCTGACAAATCAGAAGTTACTGCGGCGAGGCGAGCGAATATTGTCGGAAGCCGCGGGTGTGAGCGCGTCTACCGCGGCACGCGCGTTGCGGCAGACCGGACACGATTTGCCTGCGGCGCTGGTAATGTTGAAAACAGGCGGAACTGCCGATACTGCACGTAAGTCGCTCGCCGAGGCCAGGGGTAATGTGCGGCGGGCACTCGAGTTGAACCAGAACGGGCGGCCATCCAGGAGAAGTCAGGGGAAATAGCATGGACCGATTCAAGATTCAGGGCGGGCAAAGGCTTGAAGGGACGGTGCAGATCAGCGGCGCAAAGAACGCTGCTTTGCCGGCGATGGCTGCGGCACTGCTGACGAGCGAGCCCGTGACGCTGCAGAATATTCCGCACGTGCGCGACATCATCACCATGGCGAAGCTGCTGGCGCACATGCGTTGCCGCGTGGAAAGCCCCGACCTGCCGCCCAGCGAGTTCATCATTCAAGCCGAAACCGTATCCATGCGCGAAGCGCCCTACGAACTGGTGAAAACGATGCGCGCGTCGGTGCTGACTCTGGGGCCGCTCGTCGCGCGATTCGGGTATGCGAAAGTTTCGCTTCCCGGCGGTTGCGCCATCGGTGCGCGGCCGATTGACTTGCACATCCAAGCGCTCGAAAAGCTTGGCGCAGAAATCACCGTGGAACATGGCTACGTGGAAGCGCGTGCGAAACGTTTGCGCGGAACGACACTGCGATTTCCCAAAATCACAGTTACGGGCACTGAAAATATCTTGACCGCTGCTGTCCTCGCGCAGGGCGAAGCGATTCTCGAGAATTCCGCGATGGAACCGGAAGTGACCGATCTCGCTGAACTTTTGATCAAGATGGGCGCGAAAATCGAAGGCGTGGGAACCTCAACATTGCGCGTACAGGGCGTTGAAAAATTGCACGGCGCGACTCATGCCGTGATTCCCGACCGGATCGAGACAGGAACCTTTCTGGTCGCTGGCGCGATTACCGGCGGCGAATTGCTGCTCACCCAATGCGAGCCGGCACACTTGAAAGCAGTGATCGAGAAGTTGCGCCAGTGCGGAGTTGAAATCAAGTGTGAGGGCGACGGCAAGTTGCGCGTGCGAGCCACGAAAAAGCTGGTCGCAGCCGACGTGACCACCGAGGAATATCCCGGCTTTGCAACCGATATGCAGGCGCAATTCATGGCGCTGGCGACGCAGGCGCACGGAGTCTCTCACGTGCGCGAGACAATCTTCGAAAACCGCTATATGCACGCCAGCGAAATGATGCGCATGGGCGCGAATATCGCGATTGACGGCAATCTCGCTGTCGTCACTGGTCCGACCCCGTTGAGCGGCGCGCCGGTCACGGCTTCCGATCTGCGCGCGAGCGCCGGACTGGTGCTCGCCGGCCTCGTAGCAGATAACACGACCTGGATTGACCGCGTTTATCACATCGATCGCGGCTACGAGCGTATCGAAGACAAGCTGCGCGATGTTGGCGCTAACATCGAACGCATCACCGGCCGCGACGAATAGGCCAGGCAGCAACTTCCCCGCCCGTTTCCGTGCCTCTCGGTTTCCTGCCTGTTTGCCGTAGACGGTCGCCGCCTTAATCAGCCGCTCTAATGACCGGCTCAGGCGATTCCGGGGCCATAGGAGCGGCGCCCTTCAATTCCGCGAGCAAGATGCCCACGAATATAAGCGCAGCGCCCAGGAGAATGCGCCCCGTGAGGTGCTCGTGCGCGACCAACCATGAGGTGAGAGCGGCGAACACGGGTTCCAGGCTAATCAGAATTGCTGTATGGGTAGGCGAAGTGTACTGCTGCGCCCAGGTTTGCGCGGAAAAGCCGAAGGCTGTGGAACCGAGGGCCGTGATCAGAACCGCAAAGACGAGCGTGCCGCTCCAAACCCAGCGAGGTTGTTCGATCCCCGTCGCGGAAAGCAGGGGCAGTGCGATTGTGGCCAGCACAGCCGTCGTCGCGACCTGTATCACTGCGAGCGCGCCGACGGAGTGATGCTCGAGATAGCGGCTGATCACAATCATGTGCATCGCAAACATCACCGCGCACCCGAACACGATCGGATCGCCTCGATTCAGGCCGCCAAGCCCTTCCGGCGGCACGCTAAGCAGATAAAGTCCCGCGAGCGCGGCTAGCGCCCCGGCCCAGATCCAGGCATTTACGCGCCGCTTTCCAAAAACCGCGAGCACGAGCGGCACGATCACGACGCTTGAACCAGTGATGAAAGCCGCCTTCGACGGGGAGGTGAATTTCAGTCCAGTCGTTTGAAACGCGTAGCCCGCAAACATGAAAAAGCCGATCTGCGCGCCCGCCCAGATCGCGCCGCGCGTCAGTCCCCGCAGCGAACGCCAGAAAACAATCGCCATTACCGCAGCCGCCAGCGCAAATCGCACTGCCAGGTACGTGAAGACAGAAACGTCGGCGAGCGCATCCTTCACGACGACAAACGTGCTACCCCAGATCAGCGCCGTAAATCCCAAAGCAAGGTCGGCGCGAAGGCGTTTACTGTGCATGGAGGAAAGAGTGTAAGCGGTGCGCGCTACACGAACAACATGGCAGCTCAGTGCGCAGGCGAGCCGCCGGAGGCGATACCCGCGAACGTCTCGGATCAAAAGCCAATCCAGGACGTGTCGTTGCCAACAGACGCGATTTCGGTGGTAATCCTGCTTTCTACCACCCGATAACGAGCAAGAGTGGCATTTCCAAAGCAGCAGTGGGTTTACGGAGTTATCTCGCCGCGGATATGCTTTGCGAGCTTCTCGATCTTTTTGAGATTCTCCGCGAGATCCTTCGGTAGTTGACCCTTCCCTACCTGATCAATCTGCGGCGGCAGCCCATCCGCGAGCCGACGTAGCTCTTGAGTCTCGGCGTTGACCTGGTCCATGTTGATTTGGTGATTGCGTGTCTCCAGGGGCGGTTCAAGCGGCTGATTCGCCATTGTGTCCCCCGTCACGATGCCAGGAGGCTTCGCGTGTTGGGGGAGTGTCGGATATGGTAGCAGCAGAAGCGCACCGAGATAAATGAGGAGTGCTCGCATCGCGACCTCCCTATGCAACCGATTTTGGCCCTAATCTTACTCCCTTCCCAAAGCTCGTTCACTGAAATGAGTTGGACGCGCCACGTGCGTGGGTCCATCGTTGTCCAAAAAAAACGCTGGCTCCGGTCTCCCGGAGCCAGCGCCGAAGCCAAACGCCGGGATCAGCACGCGCTGCTGCCTGCGTGCCTATCTCGGATTAGAAAGTGAGCTTCATGCCCCACTCAACAGTACGGGGAGCTCCGAAGGCAAACACGCCCGTGCCCGCTCCGATTCGGTCCGGACGCCCGGCTTGCACCGTTCCGTTGATCGAACCTGGCCCGCCGTTGAGCTGCCCGGTAAGAGCATTGGCGGCCGAATCGAAGTTAGACAAGTTGAACAAGTTAAATATGCTCACGCTCGGTTGAATCGCCAGCCGTTCGTGGAACGCGTGCCCAACCCAGCTGAACTCCATGTCGAATGCCTTGAGCCAGCTGTAGCCGACCTGCCCCGGTACAACCGCCGGGATCGGAGCAGCTACGCCACCCAACGACTGCAGATTAGCTAGCGTGAACAGACCAGAGTTAATTAGGGCCTGTCCGGCTGGTGTCGGTAGAGTGCCACCGATGTTCGAGTTGTAGTTGTTGACTGCGGTTGCGAGACCACCAGGACCGATCGAACGCATGAACGCCCCGACGTTGTATAGGTCGTAGTTACAAGTCCCGCCGTCTGTGCCGCAACTCGAGCTAGTTTGCGACGTCGGAAGAGGGTTGCCCACCTGTCCGCTTCCGATGAAGTCCGAGGTGAATATCCCTGCCGGAGCGCCGCTATTCGAGCCGCCAGCGACAGGAAGCACCGTGGGAGTGGCAGCCAACGGGGACCAAAAGTGAGAAAGCAACCCGAGACGGAATCCCGCAGGCAGGTCCGCATAGCCACCGATATTGAATTGATTGGTACGGTCAAGAGAGCCCGGACCTATGTATGCCAGTGGATTGCGGTTGCTGATCGCGTTATTTACAAAGTCCGAGTCGCCACCCGCGATACCGGTTCCCGATCCAGTGGAACCGGCATTCACGTACCGAGATAGCGTGTACGTGGCCTGTAAGTTCAGATACTTGACACCCGGCATCGGGTGTCTGGCGTTTTGCGTAAATTTGATATCCATACCGTTATAAACCGACCGGCCGCCCGAGTGATACATATATAGCGGGCCGACGGCTGGGTTTTGGCCTGGAAACGCCCAGTTACCGGAACCCGCGCCTTGATCGTAAGCGGAATCGAGACCGCGTGCGGCGAAGTCTCCGATGTTGGCTGCACCGTTCGAAGTCGCCGAAAGCGGGTGGAGAGGCGTGCAGCCGCCTGGGGCAGCCGCAGCCGTTACTGAAGCAGCGCCGCAAGCGGACAGCGTCGCGTCAACTGCGGTCAGCGCGTTCGCGGCGTTGAACAACGAGACATCGCCCGAATGATTGATGTCCGTCGCCAACAGGTAGTGCAAACCAACGTTGCGAACATAATCGGCGCTCAATACCATGCCCGGCCGCAATTCTCGTTGGAAGCCTATGTTCATTTGGACTGAGCGGGGCGATTTGTAGTTCGGGTCCAGAAGGCCGGTCGTGGCCAAAGCGCCGCTGCTGAGTGCGGTTGGGATATAAGCCGAGTTCGCACCGGTCGGATTTGCGGCCCACGAAGCTTGATCGGCGGCCTGGAAGTTCGCTAGGCACGTCGCAAAAGTTATCCCGGCGCAGTTGCCGCCGCCTGGTCCGACTGTTGCGCCGATCGGAGTGCTGCAGATCACACCCCCGGCCGCTCCGGTCGGATCACCGCCGATGAGCTGCGGCACAGGATTTCCGCCGAACGGAACCTGAGTCGCCCCACCAAAAGCGCAGGCGGCGTTCACGATGTTAAAGGCGCCGCTCTGAAGTCGTAGTAAACGGTCGAACAAAACGTCGTTGAACACGATGTTGTCGTAGTAGATGCCCACACCGCCCCGGATGACGGTCTTGTTGTCACTCCCCGGCGCCCAAGCGAAGCCGCCATTGGGAGCAAAGTTGGTGTTTGGATTGCGCACGGTGTTCCCTGCGCCAGGGAAGAATGCATTCAGGCCGGGGAGCGGACCCAGGTCGTTGTCTGTTCGGCCGGTATCCCGATCGTAGCGCAAGCCGTAGTTCAGCGTCAGATTCGGTTTGATCTTCCAACTATCGCCGGCATAAACGCCGACTCGGTTATCCGGTCCCAAACCGCCATTGGGTTTTCCGAAACGTTGCAACTCGGTGAAGGAACCTTGACCGTTTCCGATTAAACCGAGGTCCGGGATGTAATTCAAGGGGCACGCGGCGCCGGTTTGACCGCCCGGACAAGTCAACGTGCCGGGAGCACTAAGCGTCAGACTTTCGGCAACTGGCGCGATGCCGAAGAAACTGGCAAACGTCCAGCCGGTGATCCGGTTGTAATCAACTCCCCATCGAATGATGTGCGAGCCCCACACTTTGCTGCCGTCGTACTTTACCTGCCGGTCACTCTGGATGGTTGACTGCGGAGCAAGATCGCTTGGACCGGTCGCAAAGCCGGTGCCGGAAAGAACGAGAGAGACGGGAAAATTGGCAAACGGCAAATCACTTCCCAGTACGGCGTCCGAGATGACATTGACGAATTTCAAATACTCAGCGCGGAAGCTGTGCGTAACGGAGCCTTCGTTGATATCCACACCGCCGACAACAGTCTTGGTGCGATCCTTATTGTCATAAACCGAGTAGTTGGCTGCGCCTCCAAAGTTACCGACGTCCGAAGCCTGCCAGAAGCTGAACCGTCCGAACGCCCTGATGTTCTTGGCGATCTGATAATCCACTTTCGCGATCGTGCTCGTATCGTGGAACGGCGCAGGAAAGACACCCGAGAATTCGTTCAAGTTCGTGGTATTCGTGATTCCGTCCGGAATACTCGCCACCAGCACGCCGCCCGCGTCATGTGCAAGCAACCTTTCCGCGTCGACGAAGAAGAAGAGCTTGTCCTTGATGATTGGGCCACCAACGTCTCCGCCGTACTGGCTGCGCTGGAATTGCGCGCCGGCCGGGTAAGCCGCCGCCTGGGAGTTATCGCGGAACAAACCAAACGCCTCTCCGTGGATGTCGTTGGTTCCAGACTTGGTGATTACGTTGACCGATCCGCCGGACGTCAAATCATTCGAAATGTCGAGGTTGGATTGTGCGAGTTGGAATTCCTGAATCGCGCTGGAGGGCAGGCCCGTCGTGGTTGTGCCGACGTTCTCGTCGCTGACGTCCACGCCGTCTACCGAAATACGCGCGCTGCGGCCGAACTTTCCACCGAATGAAATCGAGGAAAAACCAATCTTGGTGGGGTCAAAGTTGCCGCCGTCTTGAATCTGCACGCCCGGCTCGAGCTGTGCGAGGTCCAGGAAATTGCGGCCATTGATCGGAAGGTTTTCAATTTGTTGCGACGTCAAAGTTCCGGCGATCTGGGACTGCTCTGTATTTACAGCCACCTCTTGACCGGTGACTTCGACCACTGTGCTGGAAACACCGACCTCCAGCTTCGGACTCACCGAAGCGATTTGTCCGACCTGCACAACGACGGTGGTTTCAGACGTCTTGAAATTTGGAGCCTCAACGCGGACCACATACGTTCCCGGACTCAACGCGGCCGCGGAGAACTGCCCTGCCGAGCTGGTGACGGAAGTGATCAGCTGTCCGGTATCCTTCTCGCTGATTGTAACCTTTGCGCCGGGTACGACGGCACCCTGCGCGTCAGTCACCACACCCTGAATGCTTCCGGTATTAATCGTCGCCTGAGCGGCCAGCCGTCCGCAGTCGATAGAGACGGCTACCAGGAGCGCAAACACCACCGCGAGAAAGCGCTTCCAATTCATACGTCCTCCTAGAACTTGGTCATGCTCTTGAGAGAAAACAGCGAGAATCGCGCACAGCCCCCAAACTAGTGAGACAAAATCTGAAAGATCGCACGCACGTTGACATCCATATTTCGGGAAGAATTCTGTCATTGTAAACAAAAGACTTAGTGCGTCTTACCGAGCCAGTGTCGACGTCACGTATTGAATTTCATACTATACGAAGCGTACGTGTATACCAAAACTCATATGCAGCTTGTGACTCCGTCCCTGCACACGAGTGTAATCGAAAATTCTCGCCGATCGATCGCGACGCGGCATTGCGGCGCAGCGGTTTGCAAACGGGACTTGACTACGCACCGCGTTTTGCTATTCTTCGCTTGCTGCCTTACCAGCAGCGCTTATCAAGAGTGGTTGAGGGGACAGGCCCTGCGACGCCACAGCAACCTGGTGCAACTGCCAAGGTGCTAATTCCTGCCCAGTGGGGAGAGATAAGATCCTCGATAGACCGGCACTCCGGTCGTTGAAGATTCAACTCCCAAGCTGAAGTCGAACGGAAGTGCGGCATTTGCTTAAGCAAATGCTGGCGAAGCTTATTTCAGCGCGTGATGCGTTGGCCGAGGCCTATTCCATTTAGCCTCGAACAGTCCATGACGCGCAGGCGGAGCGCATTCCGCCAATTGGGAGGTAGTAGATGTCGGAGTCGTCATCGGCCGAAGGCCCCGTAGCTGTCATTAAACTTGGCGAGTCGATCCTTACTAGCGCCAAGGCCTACAGACGCGCCGCGATCTTTGTGCGCAATACCCTGCGAGTTGCTCCGGACGAGCGGCTGGTCGTGGTGGTTTCGGCGCAAGAAGGAACCACGGACACTCTCGAGCGAAGCGCGCGAGCGATCGTCACAGAGCCTGCGCGGGCGGCGCTCGATCTGCTTTGGTCGACGGGGGAGATACGGTCTGTCGCCTTGCTCGCCCTACACCTCGAAGCATTGGGCGTTGCAGCTGCACCCTTGAACATTCACGAAGCTGGCCTCACTGTCCCGGACACCGGCCGCGAGGCGGGGAGAATCCACCTGAATGCAGCGCGGCTTTGCGGGGCGCTCGCGAATTATTCGGTAGTCGTGGTCCCCGGGTTTCTTGCGACTGATTCGAGCCATGGAATCGTTTCTCTGGGCCGGGGCGGTTCCGACTTAACTGCCGTTCTGTTGGCGGAAGGCTTGCGGGCTTGTCGTTGCGAACTGATCAAAGACGTTCCCGGCTATTTCAACGCTGACCCGCACCGCGATCCCACCGCCAGGCATATTCCGCAGCTCAGCTTTGCAGACGCGCTCGAATTTGCAGCGCGCGGATGCGATTTGGTCCAGCGCAAAGCGATCGAGGCCGCCTCGCGATCGGGGCTGCCGCTTGTGATTCGCAGCGTAAACAAAAAGGCGCAGGTCAGTCGGATTTCCAATCACCAAATCATTTCCGCGAGTTTGGAAACCGCCCGCGCGGAAGCAGTAGCGTCTTGATAGTTACGAATAGGAGTTTTGCGAAATTGGGCCCAAGACATTTTGGAATCAACGCAATTCAAGCTAAGGAGCACGAAAATGAAATTCGCAACGAAGACCATTCACGCGGGCCAGCCG
This sequence comes from uncultured Acidobacteriota bacterium, assembly GCA_963804625.1. Lineage (GTDB taxonomy): Bacteria > Acidobacteriota > Terriglobia > Acidiferrales > UBA7541 > Palsa-295. The sequence continues at coordinate 96,475 of CAWDRJ010000007.1, forward strand.
TCGGAACCGGAGACCGGTTCGTTGATCGCGCCGATTTTTCAGACGTCGACCTACGAACAGGAGGCTCCTGGCCAGGACAAGGGCTTTAACTACTCGCGCACCAATAATCCCACACGCCAGAGGCTCGAAACGGTGCTAGCTGAATTGGAGGGTGTGGAACATGCCGCCGTTTTTGCGTCCGGGCTTGCTGCGGAAAATGCTGTGCTGCAGGCGTATTTGCGCCCCGGCGATGAAATCGTGATTCCGCAAGACGTCTACGGCGGAACGTATCGCATTCTCAATAAGGTGTTCCAGCCAATCGGCGTAGTCATCAAGCAGTTCGATATTTCGGACCTGACGGCACTGGAATCCGCCATAACAGCGCGCACCAAACTGGTATGGATCGAATCGCCGACGAATCCGCGGCTACTGGTTTACGATATCGTCGAGATTTGTCGCTTGGCGCATGCGAAATCGGCGCTGGTGGTGGTGGACAACACCTTCGCCACTCCGTACTTTCAGCAACCGTTCGAATTGGGCGCCGACATCGTCGTTCACAGCGTGACGAAATACCTGGCCGGACACTCGGATACGATTCAAGGCGCGGCGCTCGCGAAGAATCCCGCGATCTTTGAGCCTATCAAATTTCTGCAAAACGCCACTGGCGCCGTACCTTCGCCGTTCGATTGCTGGCTCACTTTGCGCGGACTGAAGACGCTCGAGCTTAGAATGCAGCGCCACGAACAAAACGCAATCGCGATCGCCAATTCACTGAACGGCCATCCGCTGGTGCGCCGCGTGTACTTCCCCGGGTTGCCCGATCATCCGGGCCACGAAATCGCGAAGGAACAAATGACCGGATTCGGCGGGATGGTTTCGTTCGAATTGGACGGCACCATCGAGGAAGTCGTGTCGTTCTGCTCGTCGCGGCGCTTCTTTACCTTGGGCGAAAGCCTCGGCGGCGTGAAAGCGCTGCTGTGCCATCCGGCGACCATGACCCACGCTTCCATCCCGGCTGATGCGCGGGCGGAACTCGGGCTTTCGGATAGCTTGATTCGGCTCTCGCCCGGATGCGAAAATGCGCAAGACTTGGTTGACGATCTTCGCGAAGGCCTCAGCCTGCTCGACCATCAGCGAAAGTCGCAAAAGGCGGTAGCAGCCAGTGCCCCGTAAAAGCGTGACGGTCTTGCCTTCGCCAAAAGTGATGGCGAAACCATCCGGCTCCACCAAATTTGATGTCGGAATTTTGGGAGCCACGGGAACCGTCGGGCAGCAATTTATCGCGCTGCTGGGGAGGCATCCGTGGTTTCGCGTCACATGGCTCGCGGCGAGTGAACGCTCCTCGGGAAAGCGTTACGGCGATCTTGCGTGGCGGCTGGCTTCGGAGCTGCCGGAAACCGCAGCAGGGCTCTCTGTGGAAGCGCTGCAAGCAGGCGTGGGACCGCGGTTAGTTTTTTCAGCATTGGATTCTTCGATTGCCGGTGACGCCGAACTGGAATTCGCGGCGGCCGGGCACATAGTGGTGAGTAACTCCCGCAACCATCGGATGGATGCCTTGGTGCCGCTCCTGGTTCCGGAAGTAAATCCGGAGCATCTCGCATTGCTCCCTTTGCAAAAGAAGGCGAGAGGTTGGAGCGGCGCGATCGTCACGAATCCGAACTGCGCGGCCGTGCCCCTGGTGATGGCGCTGGCAGCCTTGCGTGATTTCCAACCGAAGCGAGTGCTGGTTACGACGTTGCAAGGACTATCAGGAGCCGGGTATCCCGGCGTAGCTTCTTTAGACGCGACTGCGAACGTAATACCCTATATTGACGGCGAGGAGCCGAAAATTGAATCGGAACCGCGCAAGATCCTCGGGCGCTTCGTGGCGGGCGGTATCGAGCCTCACCCGGTGACCTTGAGCGCCACCAGCACCCGTGTGCCGGTGGTGAATGGGCACACTGAAAGCGTCTCGGTCGAATTGGAAAAGGAGGTCACGCAGGATGAAGTGCTTGCGGCGTTTCGCGGGTTTACGGGCGAGCCGCAGAAATTGGAACTGCCGAGCGCGCCAGCGAAGCCCATCGTCTACCTCGACGCCCCGAACCGCCCCCAGCCTCGACTGGATGTCGAACGCTACGGCGGCATGGTTACCCACATCGGCCGGTTGCGCGCGTGTCCGGTTCTCGGGCACAAGTTCGTGCTGCTGAGTCACAACACGATCCGCGGCGCGGCGGGAGCCGCCATCCTTAATGCAGAGTTACTGGCCGCTAAGAATCTGCTCGACTGACGGGTCCACGGCGATCCTTCGAACGGCTTAGTCCCTGAGCGCCGGACAAAGATTTACGAACCTGTCGCCGATCCGTTCAATGCGGTTGATGCACCGCTTCAATATTTCTGGCTAACGCCCGGTTGAATTCGGCAACCTGTGCTTCCAGCTAGTGAGCGAGTTCTTCAGCGCCCGCGAGATCGCCAGATTTTCCGACTAACTCTAGCCGCAATCTCTCACAGCGCGGCAGAAGAGGAATGAATGTTGTTCGAATCGGAAGTTGTGAGATAGTTTCGCGAGCTGAGGTTGTTTAGCTGATTCGTTTTCCCTTGGCGTGAGAGTTTTTTCCTCTCTCTGCGGCTGTTTCGGGCACAGCTTACCATCCGGGACATAAGCGAGAGAAAAGTTGTTTGGGATCGTTGTTTTTCAATACTTTACCGGGATGGCACACAACTTTTCATGGATCTGCCGGAACAGCGCGACATAGGGGTACCCACCCGCCAGCGAAACCCACACCTTGCGCACCGTAATGCGAATCAGTGCGCCGATCTTTAGCAACTTGAGCCGAATGGTGGCGCATTGGGCCTTGGCCAACTCCGTTCCCTCGAGTCCCAGTCGTCGCAGCATCTGCAACAACACGTAAGCAACGGAAGAGAAGTACAAGCGCAATTGATTGCTGCGCAGGTAGTGCGTGCTGGTGCGGTCACTGAACAGCATCAGTTGTTCCTTGATGCGATTCTCCATGTCTCCTCTCCCACAGTAGTGCTCTTCATACAGCGCTTGCGCCGGCCATGGTTCTGCACTCAGAGACGTCACCACAAATCGCGGGTTCTCTCCTTTTTCCAGATGCTCGGCCTTGGCCACCACCCGTCGCGCACAGCTCCAGCTCTCCCGCGTCTGGTAGACGAACTCTTTAAATAGCCGAGCGGCGCGTCCCGTCTCTTGGTAGCGTGCTTTGGCTTCCTCCATCTCCTTCGCGATCTCGGCCTTCAGACGCTCGTTTTTCGCCAGCCCCAGCAAGTACTCTACGCGGTTCGCTTCACACCAAGCCATTAGCTCCTCACGACAAAATCCCGAATCTCCCCGCACTACGATGTGCACCTGCGGCCACGCGGAACGAATCTGTCCTACGATGCGCTGCAACTCTTCTACACTTCCCGCTGAGGCATCGATGTTCGATGAGCGCAACCGCGCACCCAGCAGGAATTCGCCGCAGAAGATGTACAACGGCAGGTAGCAGTAGTGCCCATAGTAGCCATGGAAGAAACGCCCTTCCTGCTTCCCGTGCAGCGGATCGTCAGTCGCGTCCAGGTCCAAGATGATTTCTTTCGGCTCTTCGCCATGAGCTTGGAGAAAGACCTTCACCAGCAGGCGGTCCACGGCTCCATGATCCAGCACGATCTTTTTGTAGCGCTCCTTCCGACTGGCCGTCTCTTTGGTCAGTTCCAGCCGATTCAGGGTGCTCTTTCCTGCTAAGACTTGCCTGCTGGGATCTGCCTTCTCAACCAGTACCGCCAGCAAGGGATCGTTCCGCAACTCCTCGTGATCGTTCAGATCTTCGTATCCCAGGGCCAGACCATAGACTCTCTGGGCCACCATCTCCTCCACCTGATGTTCGATCAGATCCGGATTCCGATAATCCGTAAAGCAGGCGGCAAACTGGCGCAGAATCCCGATGCGTTTCTCGACCTCCCGCAGGAGCAGACCACCGCCGTCGCTGGTGATCGCTCCACCGTCAAACTGCGCCCGAATCTCGCGTCGCTTTTGGGGATGAAATCCGAAGACAAACTGGTTACACTCTGTGCTCATAAAGGCTGTCGCTCCTTCTTGGCAACATCTTTCTAGACAAAAGAGTTATGCCACGAAGTGACAGCCTTTTTCTATTTATTATGAGAATTTCAGGCTAGCTGCTGTGCGGTTTCGCGCGCGCCCTTAGAAAAAAAATTCCGACGCATCCTTTCAGCGCGTGTGCTGCGCGTTCCAGTGTCTTGGCGTCCCGCTTCTGCACCGCATCTCGAATGTCCTCCAGCATTTTAGGACAGCTCTGGGTAAATAGGTCAGCAAGCTGTCTCAGTAATTCTGCGTCGCCGCCAAACCTGCTCAAAAGTTCTTCATCCATTGGTATCTTTTGCCTCCGCCTCGGGTACGAGCGCTCCGTTGGACAAGTCGGCTAGCGCTTGTGCGATCACCTGCGCCAATCCTGCGGCGGTAATCGGTTTTGAGATGTAACTGTCCATCCCGCCCTCAAGACAGCGCTCCCGGTCCCCTTTCATGGCATGGGCGGTCATAGCCACAATCGGAATGTGCCTGCCAGTTTCTGTTTCCCTTGTGCGGATGTACGCGGTGGCTTGTAGCCCATCCATCTCGGGCATCTGCACGTCCATCAAGATGATGTCGAAGTGCCGGCCCCGGTTCGTTTGCCACAATTGCACGGCCTCCTTGCCGTTGCTCGCGCACGTAACGTTGTGACCTGGTTTTTGAAGTATCTTCTGCGCAAGCACGCGGTTCACCGGATTGTCTTCCGTGAGCAAGACGTTGCGCAGGTGGGATGGCTTGTTTGGGCCAAGCTGTGACATCAAAGCGCAAATCTCCTTCCGCGGCATTCGTGCACCCAAACGCTAACCGTCGCGCGTCGCAACAACTGTGCGTAGCCCTTAGGAACATGCGCCGCGCGGATGCGAAAAACGGCTCTACGCGCGATTCGAAATGCTAATTGTCAGAAATTGATCACTGCGCGAGGCGCAGTAATAGGAAGGGGAATTACGGGTCGATGGTAGTATTTCGGCCGGGATACGTCAATCGCTAGTGCTCTTGCGCAGCGATTCCGCAATCGGGGCTGGAAGTGTAGAAAACTGCGTCGATTGAGCAGGGTTGCGATCCCAGGCAGGTTCTTGCGGACGTCTTGGGTCGGGTCGGGCAATACGGGCAGCGCGGTTTTTTCGATCGCGCAGGGCCAAAGCGAAAGACTCTCCCGTTACCTTGGGTGAGCCGCAGAGAAATCAGTCCAAGAAAAATCTCTTTCAGGGGGAACGCGCGGTGAGGCGTCTTCCCGCCTCGCTATAGATTTGGGCGGCGATGAGCTGCGCCCAGAAGGACTCCGTCCGGACGCGGCGCAGTGCGGGTTTGATATTGCATGCCAAGAAAGCGTGGAACAGGTTGTAGGCCAGGAAGGCCAACAGGGTAAAGGCCTCGATAGCGCGCGGATCGTGTTTATAGATGTGATCGGCGTGCCAACCGTTCACCAGTTCATTGAAGCCATAGTTTTCGATGTCCCAGCGCGCATGTCCCAGATGGACGACCAGCGCGGTGGAAGCTCGCGCGGCCGGCAAGGTCGTCACCCACATCCATTCGCTCTTTTCCTGGGACAGTTGTTTGCTAGACTGGCGGCGCACTTGGTAGGTTTCTTCTGAGCGCACCACCCGCACAGGGACGCTCACCTGCGACCAAGAAGTCAAATCCGACACATCCCACCACAGACAGGCGCGCGATCGATACTGCCCCTTCTGGGGCACCACCAGAGGCACCATTCCCAAAACATCTTGATACAGGTCGCGACGCTCTTGTTTGAGAACCAACAAGGCCTGCTTGCCATGGCGGATCAGAAAGTTCAGAAAAGGTGCCTGCGCATAGAGGGCATCGCCCAGCAGCAACTGGAAGGCACGCGGGTAAGCCCGCAACACGCGCTCGAGCAGGCGTAGGGCTGTCGCTACTTCGCTTTCGCCAGGAAGCTGTGCTTCCACATCCAGCAACAGGCGCATCTTCTGGCAACGCAGCATCAGTGTCACTTGGCGATGATAAAACTGAATCTTCTCTCCCTGCTCGGTGCGCAGAGTCCTTTGCAGGCATCCGCGGCAATGCCTGCGGTAGCTGGCATGGTGCTCATGTCCATCGAGCACGGCAATGTTCCATTCCCCCATGCCTCGCAAGGCTTTGTTCCGCTTCAAGCGCCCATACACCTGCTGCAACCCTCTGCGCAGTCCCTCATTCTCTAGCTCGGCGTGCACGCGCCCCACCGTATCGGCGCTGGCCAGCGCCTGCCCCAACCAACACTTCCAGAAAGAAGCCCCGCGAACGGTCTCCAAGGCGTTCAGGCTGCCCAGACGAGCCCAGTAAAGAACCAAAACCGATTGCAGCAAGACCGAGGTAGGAATACGCGGGCGGAGACGGCGATCGGAAACCTCTTCCAGAACCTCGCCGAGGTCAAAGATCTTCTCCGCGTAGCGAATCAGTCGTCGGAGAACCGGCTTACTCCTTTCTCTCCCGCAGGCGCTTCCACTCTAAATCAGAGAGCTCCTCGATCAACTTTTCCATCTCCTGCTGATTCTTGACGGCCTGCCGCACGCGGTCTTCCCATTGGCGGGGCACGAACATCTGGCGCAATTTCCCTCCCTGGCGTCGGACCAGATAGAGACAGGCATGCAGTTCTCCCCGGGCGCAATGACAGCCAGCTTTGCCACAACGCACATTGCGCACGGTGAGGGTGCCGCGCAGGAAGCGAGCGACGTGGATGACCTGCGCCAGACGAGATCGCTGCTGCCGTTCCCGAGCGGAGAACTGTGAGCGGTGCAAGCAGCCTCCTTTATCTTATACACTATAGTATACAAGAACTAACTGCTGTCAAGCGCCAAAAAACGAATGCGAATTTGCTGCTACGGGCACAGGAAGGGGTAATTCTAATGGGAAGCCCTATTTAGGCTATAACCAAATTCTCGGATGCGGAATCGCTGCGCCAAGCTGTCGTTAGCACACGATGTGTCCGGTCTAATTAGCACACGATATGTCCGCTTTCGTAGAAGCGGCCAGGGAGCAAGATGCATGCATGAACTGCTACCCGATGGCCGCCCTGGAGCGGACGATGAAGATGCAAGAAGTGATCTTGCGAGCTTTGGCGAAGAAGATTACCTGGTGGCAAGCAGCCGAGATTATCGGGATCACCGACCGCCAGATGCGGCGGTGGCACTGGCGCTACAAGGAGTATGGCTAGGACGGGTTGCTGGATCGGCGACTGGGGAAGCCCAGTCCCAGGCGGGTGCCGCTCGCAGTGGTCGAGCAAGTGTTCAGGCTGTATCGCGAGAAGTATTTCGATCTGAACGTGCGGCATTTTCACGAGAAGTTGGGAAGCCAGCATCCGATTCGCTTGAGCTACCCCTGGGTCAAGAAGGCCCTGCAAGGAGCGGGCCTGGTGAGCCGGGAGCGCAAGCGCGGGGTGCCTCGACGCAAGCGAGAGCGCCGCCCCCTACCGGGGATGCTGCTGCACATCGAGGGGAGCCGGCATCCCTGGTTTCAAGAGGATCGCTGGTATGACCTGCTGGTGCTACTGGACGATGCGACGAGCCGGATCTATTACGCGCAGTTGGTGGAAGAGGAATCGACGATGACGGTGTTGGGGGCTTTGCGCAAGGTGGTGGAGCAGGAAGGGATTTTCTGCGCCCTGTACAGCGACCGCGCCAGTCACTTCTTTTGGACGCCGCGAGCGGGAGGGAAGGTCGATCCGGAACGGCTGACGCAAGTGGGACGAGCTCTGCAGGAATTAGGAATCCGGATGATCCCGGCCTACTCCCCGCAAGCGCGCGGGCGTTCGGAGCGGGGCTTTGGGACCTGGCAGGGGCGCTTGCCTCAGGAATTGCGCTTGCGCGGGATGAGCACGTTGGAGCAAGCCAATGCTTTTCTGGAGCAGGAGTACACGGCCGAGTTCAATCAGCGCTTCCAGGTGCCGGCCTTGCAGGCGGGTAGCGCGTTTCTGCCGTGCCCCAGGAAGGATCTGGATGTGCTGTTTTCGGTGCAGCAGGTGCGGGTGGTGAGCCGGGATCACACGGTGGTGGTGGGTGGGCAAACGCTGCAGATCGAAGCGACGCGCTGGAGAGGAACACTCGCGGGATGTTCGGTCACCGTCTGCGAACATCTCGATCAGAGCTGGAGCATTCGCTATGGACCTCACGCGGTGGGTCGCTATAACGCGCAGGGATGGCCCTGCCTGCCAGAGACGAAGCGAGGCGGGCGGGGGAAGACTGTGGAAAAGACGCACCGTGGAAAAGTCCTTCGGACTTTCCCACCGCGCTTGGAAATCCCGCCCAAACCGCGGGATTCCCACTTTCCCACAGTCACGGCGGCGGTGCTCTCTCAACCTCAAACCGGACATATCGTGTGCTCTAAAAAGCGGACATTTTAACTTGCTAACGACATCGCTAGTGCTCTTGCGGATAACACACGGGGCTAGCAAGCGGTCGCAAACTTTGGCTCGAGACGACGGAGAGGCGATGGCGCGTCTCCTCGGCAATATGTGTCCTACATAGCACCGCTCCCAAAAACGCGAGGAGTTTAACAATGGCAGACTACCGCAGGTGACAACCTGTCACTTTTGACAATTCACGGGTACTTCGACCGTCTTTATATTCCCGAAATGTTACCAATACGGGACCCGGATGGAGGCTCTGCTCGCAAAAACACAGATCTGTCCTCAACCTTTCCCCAATGGTTCGTCCGGGTCCTCCTCGGATGTCAATTGCTGATCGTGAGTTCGAGGCTCACATTCGCTTCAAGGAACAGAGTTGTGCCTGTCTCAGGGATTTGTGGTATTGTCCCGACAATCTCAGGCCGCTAGGGCCCTGGGGAGTTCGCTATGCCGTCGCCTAGCCAGATGCCGAGCCCACAATCCTCCACCCAGGAGCCAAGCAACCTATTTGATCCCAAAACCTTTTTGGCGAATGCTGGCGCTGGCAGGACCCTTCGCCGTTACAGACCCAAACAAGCCATCTTTTCGCAAGGAGAACGTGCAGACACCGTGTTTTACATTCAGGACGGAAGCGTACGGCTGAGCGTGGTCTCCACACACGGCAAGGAAGCTATCATTGCCCTACTCGGCGCCGGTGATTTCCTGGGCGAGGGGTGCATTGCTTCGGATCAGCCTATCCGCATTTCAACGGCAACAGCAATTACTAAGTGCTTTGTCCTGAGAATCGAAAACAAGGAGATGCTCCGTACGCTCCACCAGGAACACAGATTCTCGGACATGTTTGTGGCGTACGTGGTCGGTCGCCACAACCGCACACAGGCAGACTTGGTTGATCAACTGTTTAATTCGACCGAGAAGCGACTGGCGCGAACGCTCTTGATGCTGACTCGCCTCGGGAAGGAAGGCAAGTCGGAGGCTCTGATTTCAGGTATAAGTCAGCAGACTCTGGCGGAGATGATTGGTACGACGCGTTCACACGTGAACGTTTTCCTGAACAAATTCAAGAAGCTTGGCTTCGTCGAGTACGACGGTGGGTTGAAAGTACACAGTTCGCTGCTCAGTGTCGTGCTCCACGAGTAGCTCAGGATCGGCGTCCTCAGAGGCGCTATCGTCACGCTCTATCGCTCGCGGCGTGCAAAGGCAGGATTTGGCGAGGGTGTTCCTTTCTGAACAGCTAGACATTTGTCGGTTGGTACACTCTACAACTCACAACCTAGAACCTGGGCGCGCGCCTGGCACCTAACTAAGGTTGTCTCAAGTCGAATCGGCGATTCGAGTCGCCAACGATGTTACGTCGAGATCCAAATGAAACCGGCACGAACTTCCAAGATAGGAGTCTCCACTCAAAACATCGGTATCCAACGGTTACCCGCGCGTCCGGTCGCGGCGAGTCGTCTTTTGCATCTTCGCCGCCTCTGTATCGGAGATAGCTGATGGAACTCGCTCCGGATCGTTCTTCGTGGTACCTAAGTTCCCGATTCAACGCAGCGATCATCGTGTGCCTCGTTGGGGTCTTGTCCTACGTCGTTTCAGAGTTAGGAGGTGCGCTGGTATTTCATCCCCAAATGCTCTCGCCGCTTTGGCCGGGTTGTGTGCTTCTGGTGTCAGTCTTGCTGCTGGTCCCGAAAAGGATGTGGGCGATTCTCATAGCCATGGGCGTCGGTGCCTTCGTTTTCTATGACCTGCAGCACGGCGTGCCGATTCGTGCGATCGGCTGGCTCGTCCTCGCCGACGTGATCGAAATCCTGACGGCCGCGCTGTGTCTTGAATATTCATTCAACGGGGTGCCCCGGCTAAACTGTATAAAGGCTCTGGCTAGGTACTCTCTCTTCGCGGTAGTACTGGCGCCAGCGGCCGGAGCATTTGTCGGCGCGCTTGCTGCCCGGGGAAACTACTGGATCAACTGGAGGACGAGCTTCCTTTCGGAGGCGTTGGGATTCCTCACTCTGATGCCGGCGATTTTGGGTTGGGCAGGCAAACGACCGGCAGCGGTCCAGAAAGGGCGCGCAAACTATTTCGAAACTTCCGCGCTGCTCGTTGCATTGACTTTTTTTGGATTTCTCACTTTCGTGGCTTTCGGAAGAAGCAGCCCGCCCGCTCTCCTTTATTCTCTTCTTCCCTTTCTGCTCTGGGCTGCTTTGCGGTTCGGATCAACAGGCGTCAGCACTGCGATGATTGTCATCGCCCTGCTGTCTATTTGGGGCGTCGTCCACGGGCGCGGTCCCTTCGCCGGACCGGAGCCCCTCGACAATGTGCTGTCGCTGCAACTCTTCTTGCTGCTCACCACAGCACCTTTTATGGTGCTCGCTGTGATTGTGGAGGAGCGCGAGCAATCCGAAGAGGAACTGCGGGAAAGCGAGGAAAAATTCCGCAGCGTGTTCCGGGATGCTGGAATCGGTATGGCGATCGTTTCGCCGGAAGGCCGTTTCATCGCTGGCAATGAAGCATTTTCGAAATTCGTCGGATATTCGGAAGAGGAGCTTGTTGGCAGGACGGTCCAATCCATCACTCATCCCGACGACTGGCCGATGTTTTCGCAGAGGTTAAGTCAAGCACTTGCAAGTGGAGTCGGGTTCCAGGGGGTCGAAAAGCGCTGTTTGCATAAGAATGGACAAGTGCTGTGCGGCGAGTGTAGTGCTTCCTTGATCCGTGACATCCACGGCAAACCTCAGTATTTCGTTGCCGAGGTGCTGGATGTTACGGCTCGCAAGCGAGCGGAGCAGACCTTGCGAGAAAGCGAAGAACGCTTTCGCTTAGTCGCGAACAAAGCGCCGGTGTTGATCTGGATGTCCGGAACGGACAAACTCTGCACTTTTTTCAATCAGTGCTGGCTGGATTTCACCGGCCGTTCGATGGGGCAAGAGTTGAGGGACGGATGGGCCGCGGGAGTGCATCCGGAAGATCTAGCGCGTTGTCTCGGAATCTACTCGTCTGCTTTTGATGCTCGGGTCGATTTCGAGATGGAGTACCGCCTGCGACGCTTCGATGGAAAATATCGCTGGATCGTTGATTACGGTGTGCCCAGATTTGAGTCCGATGGAGCCTTCTGCGGTTATATCGGCTCTTGCGTGGACATCACGGACCGCAAGTTGGCAGCTGAGTCGCTCGAAGACTTGAGCGGACGTTTGATCACCGCACAGGACGAAGAACGCACCCGCATCGCGAGGGAACTTCACGACGACTTCAGTCAGCGGCTGGCACTCCAAGGCATCGGCCTTGCACAGCTATTTAAGAAGATTCCTGAGGCGGAAGTGGAGGAGCGCGCCAAGGTTCGGGAGCTGTTGAAAGGCATCCAAGAAATATCTTCTGATATGCACTCGCTCTCTCATCAACTTCACTCCAGCAAACTGGAACATGTAGGTCTGGCGCCGGCCCTGATGGGTCTTTGCGAAGAGTTGAGCTCCAGGTTTAAGATCGAGATCGCATTTACCGATCATTTGCTTTCCCCGAAGATTCCAAAAGACGTGGGGCTGTGCCTTTTCCGAATCGCCCAAGAAGCTTTGGGCAACGTGGTGAAACACAGCGGAGCGAAGCAAGCCCGGGTTGAGCTCTACAGCACCAGAAATGAAATTCGCCTGCGGATCGTGGACGCCGGTTTTGGTTTTGACCCGGAACTGCGGAACGAGGACGCGGGCTTGGGACTCGTCAGTATGCGCGAACGGCTTCGACTGGTTGGCGGAAGGCTGTCTGTGCAATCCGCGCCCATGCGGGGGACGGAAATTCTTGCCGAAGTCCCGCCATCGGCTTCCGCTGATGAACCACACGTGAAGCTAATGACGGCTGGAGGAATAAAATCATGAAACGCGCACGTGTGTTGCTGGCAGATGACCACCAGATGTTGCTCGACGCGCTCAAAGAACTTCTGGAGCCCAAGTATGAGGTTGTGGGTCTGGTAACCGATGGACGTGCCGTTCTGAAAGTTGCCGAAAAGGTTCGGCCTGACGTCATCCTACTCGACATCGCGATGCCGCAGTTGAATGGCCTGGATGCCGGCCGGCAACTCAAACAATCCATGCCTGGCGTAAAACTCATCTTCATGACGATGAATGAAGATCCTTATCTGGTAGGGGAAGCGTTTAGAATTGGCGCTTCCGCGTTTCTGCTCAAGCAAGCCGCAGGTCTGGAGCTGGATCAGGCGATTACAGAAGTGCTGAAGGGAGGTTCGTATGTCACACCCAGTGCCACGAAAGGCCTGAACAACATCTCCTTGCGAGATCCAAAGAACCGTGAATTTGCGCCGGAACCCACCGCACGGCAGCGGGAAGTCATTCAGTTACTGGCAGAAGGCCGCACCATGAAAGAGATCGCCCGCCTGCTGTACATCACCCCGCGGACCGTCGCCGCCCACAAATACGCTGTAATGGAACTGCTACAACTTAAGACCAGCGCCGAGGTAGTGCAGTACGCCATCAAACATCGGATCATTTCCGTCTAGATCCAGCAAATTTTCCCTTCCTGTCAATTTTGCCAATACCCAGGCGATGAAATCGCGTCCACGATGGTGTGGATGCCCGCCTCCACGCCGAGCGAAACGAATTCGAGGGCCGAGATTGATGGGCCTTTCAACCCTACACCGGCGCCCAAACCCTTGGCGGAGGACTAGACGACAGCTCAGAAATTGATGTTCATGGCTCGAAAACGGGTGTTAGTAGCGGATGATCTCGCTCCGGTGTTGGACACCGTGGCCGAGTTGTTGCGCGATTCATTCGATGTCGTTGGCATGGTCTCCGATGGACGGGAGGCCCTGATAGCAACGCTGAAGCTGGAACCTGACTTAGTCGTCCTAGATATTTCGATGCCGGTGATGAGTGGTATTGACGTCGCAGAGGAGCTTAAGAGGCTAGGCAACAATGCCAAGGTCGTATTTCTCACAGTTCATGAGGACCTGGACATCCTGAGAACTTGCCGCGCCGCAGGGGGGCTGGGATACGTGATTAAGGTGCTCATGGATACGGACCTGGTACCGGCAATGAATGAGGCGCTGGCTGGGCATATATTCACGTCGCGCTTCCCTTCCCAACAGGACATGCCTTGAGCCCGATCGTTCGGCCGCGAGAGTGTCTGCGTATTCGCAAAAGGACCGCAAGTGAATCGTGGCGTCAGGTGGCTGTGGGTGGCTCCTTGCCTTTTGTTAGTCTGTGCACCTGCGCGTGCGCAAACATCGGTTGCAGAGTTCTTCCCTGAGATCGATACGTATTTCAAACTGAATTCGAGTGTCCAGTTTGTTTTCCAGGCGAAGCAGACGAGAGAAGGCGGTGATCCTACTCAGGCGGAGGTAGGCCCTAGCATCGAATTTTACCTGAAGCCCCTCGTCCGGTTGAAAAAAGTGACCGTCTTCGACCTGAACGACGCAAAATCGAGGCCGTTAGTGCTGGCAGTTGGATACCGGTATGTCCCTACACCTGGCAAGCCAACGGTAAACCGGCTGGAACCCGTTCTCACATTTCACATTCCCATGACGGCTCGGATATTAATTTCCGACAGAAACCGGGGCGATCTTGATTGGTCCAACGGCAAGTTCACCTGGCGCTATCGCAACCGGCTGACGGTCGAACGGCGCGTCACGATCGGCTCCTACCATCCAGCGCCTTACGCGAGCGCCGAAGTCTTCTACCAAAGCAAATACAGTAAATGGAGCTCCACCAATCTCTACGCAGGCTGCCTACTTCCTGTGGGCAAGCACGTCGAACTGGATCCGTATTATGAGCACGAGAACAATACCGGCCCTCACCCTAATCAACAGGTGAACGCTGCGGGACTCGTACTGAATCTCTTCTTTTAGGCTTTCGTAGGAAGAGACCGGAATTTATGCGTCGCAAAGAAGGCCTTTCGGAGACGGAGATTCACCTTCAAGAGTTAGTGCAATCCTGCCGCGACAGAAATACAGGACACGTCGAGGCCGCGGGTTGGAGATGCAGGGAGACATCTGCAGACGAAGGTTCTGCACACAGATCACGATTGAGGGCGATGAGACTGTCACTTTTGACAATATTCCACGCACGCGCGGAGCGGCATCCTCAATATTCGAGAGGCTGCGGCGCAGCAGCCCACCGAAACCGCGGAGATCGCGTGCGCAACCATTAAAGGAGCGAACATCAATCTTTTTTTGCGCCAAGGGAGTTTTCTCTTGAAATCTACTCAGAAACTGGCGGCAATCGCAATGTTCGTGGGGCTGTTGTCGTTGGAAACTGCGTATCCGTGTCGCGCTCAAGCGACTCCTCCGCAGCGCAACGCAGCTGTCGCTGAAACCAATGATTCAAGCTCCACCGCCGCAGACGCAAATCTTGTGACCACAGACCAACCGACAGCTTCAGGCCTCGAGCCTGCGTCGACATCTCCCGCGTTCGCCGCCGACAGTACCGCCTCTGAAAGCGACTGGCACTTCGCGGTAACTCCCTATCTGTGGTTCGCAGGAGCGCACGGAAACGTCGGTGGCCCGAACGGCGGAGAAGTCGGCTTTAGTGCGTCGCCGGGCGATCTACTTTCGCATTTTCGCATTGGATTGATGGGGGTCGTGGAGCCCCGTTACAAACGAATTGTGATGCCGCTCGACGTTTTTTGGATCCGCCTCGGTAGTGATCGAGCGCTTCCCAACACTCCTGGCCAAGGCGTCGCGAACTTAAGAGCGACCGAATTCTTTTTGACTCAGAAAGTCGGATACCGCGTGATTGACCAAGAGAAAATCAAAATAGATGCGCTCGCGGGATTTCGCTACTGGCACTTCGGCCAGAGCGTGTCCTTCACTACCAACGCGCTAAATTTCTCCGGCTCGCAGAATTGGGTGGATCCTGTGGTTGGAGGCCGCATCACCGGAATTCTCACTCCCAAATTCGTGGTGAACATTGGAGGCGACGTAGGCGGCTGGGGCGCCGGTTCGCAAATCGACTACCAGATATTTGGTGCTGTCGGCTACCGCATTAAGCCCGCAATCGCGCTGCAGGTCGGCTACCGCTATCTCTACTTCGATTATCGTAAGAGCTCGGGACTTTACTTTAACGCCGCCACGTCCGGCGTGGTCGCCGGCGTGAGCATTACGCTTAAATAGACAATCAACTTTCGAGACGTTTATCTTGCTGTTGAAATAATTGAAATGACAAATTCGCGATCCAACAGATGGAGCCTTCGCTCTTCCTTCCTTAAGGCGCAGAAGAAGCGTTCGAGTTAGGGACGGCCAGCATTTCCTTTCTCATGGAGGCATCAGGGATGGGTCGCCTGTGTTTTTTTGCCTGACCTGTCAATCTTGACAATACACGCGGACGGGGCCCAATCGTAATCTGTTGGCGGCTAGGGTGGAGGACCCGGGTAGAGATTACTCCGCGCGTCGTTCTAAAGAGAGGTGCCAACACCTTTCTAAAGACTCTTTTCCGGGTCCTCTAATAGCTCAGGCTAGAAGAGATCTCAGTGGCGTCCTCTGATGGATCTGTTCGACACGACGTGTGCGCGATGGATCGGACGCCTCGCTCGATCAAGCTGTGCTTGGACATCATGAGATTTGCTATTTCAGTGGTGAGCTCCGGCGGCCAAGGCGTAAGCCGCAGCCGCGGCTTGTACTGGTGCTGACCGTGTATGGATTTGAGACTAAGGAGAACTCTGATGAATCGCACTGTGGCAACGTCGAATGGTGTCCCCGCTCGCACGAGTAAAGCCGTTGCGATCGGCAAACGGCTGATAATTCTTGGCGTAATAGCGCTTGTGGCCGGTGTCGCCGTTATCGCCCAGAACGGTGAGTTGCAACAGAAGCTCGCGGCCGTGAAGGAAGCTGCGGCGGAAAATAAACAGAGATTGCGCCAGTACCAATGGACAGAAACTACACAGCTCACCCTGAAAGGGGATCCGAAACCTCCCTCTGAAAAATTATGCCAGTACGGGCCTGACGGGCAGGTGCAGAAAACTCCGATCGGTCCCCCGCCGCAACCACCGAGCGGCGGCAGAGTGAAGCAAAGAGTTATTGAAAAGAAAAAAGCGGAGATGATGGACTACATGGACGATGTGAAGTCCGTCCTCGCCATGTATGTTCCGCCCGACCCCCAGAGAATGCAACAAGCGTTTCAGGCTGGTAAAGTTTCGCTTAATCCCGCGGGCGGTGTCGTGAATTTAATCTTCACGGATTATGCCCAACCGGGAGATCGGATGACCCTCACTTTCGACCCCGCATCCAAAAAGATCGTTTCGTTGAGCGTTAGCACCTACATGGGCCAAGCGAAAGACGCGGTGACGTTGCAAGTTCAGATGGCGAGCCTTCCCGATGGGACCAACTATGCGCAGCAGACGATGCTCAACGCTTCCGCCAAACAGCTTGTCGTGACCACTACCAACTCCAATTATCAGAAGCTTGGAGGGTAGTGGTCTTTTCGAACTCGCTCAGGAGACCATGTATGGAAGGACGCGGCTCGCTGATTCAACGGGGCATGGTGCTGTTTCTAGCGCTTTGCATGAATCTCAGTCTGACGAATGGAGCCGCGAGTTTCTCGCAGACCGGAAACTCATCGGCAACGACGCCGGAGCAGCTCGATAAGCTTCTAGCCCCAATCGCGCTATATCCCGATGCTTTGCTGATGCAAGTTTTAGCGGCTTCGGTGAACACTCAGGAAGTTCTGGATGGGGGCAATTGGCTGCTGCAGAACAAAACACTGCAAGGGGACCAACTCGATGCGGCCTCAAAAGCGGCGGGATTTGGTCCGGCGATGCAGGCGTTGATGCACTTTCCGCAAGTCGTGAACATGATGTGCTCGGAGATGGATTGGACGAGCCAGCTCGGAGACGCATTCAATGCAAACCAGAGTGCCGTGCTTGACTCTGTCCAGAGGCTTCGGCTGCAGGCGAAACAGGCGGGAAATCTGCAAACAACTCCGCAACAGACCGTCGTGACGCAGCCAGCCAGCGGCCAACAGGTAATCGTGATCCAGCCCACCAATCCCCAAGTCATCTACGTGCCGCAATACAATCCAGTGCAAGTCTATGTCGCACCCCCACCTAGCCAGCCAGCGACTGGTGTCATTATCGCGTTCGGCGTCGGCATGGCCGTCGGAGCGATGTTCAGCAGCAACAATTATTACTATTACCCACGCTGGGGATACGGTGGTGGGGTGTATTACCGCGGCGGCGTTTGGGTATCCCACCGTTACGTCTACCGTCCTGTCTATGGCCCGAACTACCATCGCGCGACGTTGTATCATCGGCCTGCAAATTATCCTTACGCGTATAACCGGCCCTACCCCGGTAACACTCACTACAATTCGAACAACTACTACAGCAATTATCGCGGCAACACCAACAATCAAAACAAGAGCAATAACACGATCAACCGGAACGTCAGCGGAAACAACGTCACGATCAATACCGGCAACCAAGTCAACAAAACGGGAAACACAGCTACCAAGACCGGTAGCGCGCAGTCGAATCCGAGTTGGAAGGGCCAGACGACCTACAACGGCACTAAGGCAAATAACGGCAACGCAGCCACCAGTGCCCCCAGAAATCCTTCGACCACTAACAACAGGGGCAACTATTCAAGTCAGGCACAAACTCAATCCGTGAAACCAGACCGTGGCTACTCCTCGGGCTCGACGTCGTCGTCGCCAGCGCGATCACCTTCTCAGCCTGCCGCCCAAACACGGCCTGCGGGGGCATTCGAAGGTGCGGGGAACAGCGGGAGGTCAGAGAAGACCGCCAGTCAGCGTGGCGCGGCGAGCACGCAGGCAAGTAGAGGAAGAAAACAATGAGAGCCCAAGTTTCCATCGCAATTCGGGAGCGAAGATTGCCGATCTTGGTCTTGTTGATTCTTGCGGTGCTTTTGACATCCCGGACCTCGGCTGCGCAGGCAATCAGCGGACAGAAAACTTTTTCTTCACCTTCGGAAGCAGTGAAAAATCTGATGGACGCAGCGCGCTCGGGTGATCCGGCACAACTCGTTCCAACCATTGGTCCCCAAGCGGGCGCCCTGATCGCCTCGGGCGATCTTGGTGCGGCAAAGCAGGTCCTCGCAAACTTCGTCAAAGCCTACAATGAAAAACATGCGATTTCTTCTGAAGCGCAGGGCTTCGAATTTTTGCAAGTCGGGAAGGGGGACTGGCCGTTCCCGTTTCCGATCGTGCGCGACGGCGAGACGTGGTATTTCGACATTGATCGAGGCAATGAGGAAATCCTCGATCGTCGAGTTGGCCGGAACGAACTCGGAGCGATTGCGGTGTGTGAAGGGTTCGTCCAGAGTCAGAAGGATTACGCCGCTAAGGGACATGACGGCAACTCCCACGGCATATACGCACAGCAATTTCACAGCGACCCGGGCAAACAAAATGGCCTCTACTGGCCCGTTTCTAAGGGTCAGCCGGAGAGTCCGATGGGGCCGTTGGTCGCTAGCGCGGCCCTGGAGAACTCCTCACAGCAGTCAGCGGGAGACCCCGCTCCTTATTACGGATATTTCTATAAGATTCTCACCGCGCAGGGGCCAGACGCACCCGGAGGAGAGAAAAGCTATATCGTGGATGGAAAACTGACGGGCGGCTTCGCGTTAATCGCCTATCCGGCAAAGTATGCCTCCAGCGGCGTCATGACCTTCATCGTTAATCAAGATGGCATCGTATATCAGCAGGATCTCGGTGAACAGACAACTGACCTTGCTTCTAAAATCACAACCTACAATCCCGATAGTTCGTGGCAACCCACTCAGTAATAATTTTCGTAGAGTCTCCGCAAATTGGTTGGTGAACGGACTCAGTTTGGACTTGCCCCCCGGCGAAATGGACCCGGCGAAAATTCGCAGTCTGGCACTGAGCCGACGTTTTCTGTGACTGGTCGAATTGGACTGTCAGTTTTAACAGTTACGGTGCAGCTCTCCGGCAAGTAGCATCAGCGGGCTTGCCTCGCCGGCCGCGTGAAGCCAGCGACGGGAACGTCTTTCGATTAAATCAGGAAATCGAAGAGGAGCACAGGTATGAAATGGATGGCGAAAGCTAGTTTGCTTGCACCGTTTATCGTACTTCTGGGACTGGCAGCATCACCAATTCGAGCTCAAGGTGTCCCGGTCTTCGAGGTAAGTAAGGCGGACAGCTCGATTAAGTTCAATGTAAAGGCGTCGGTGCCGATAGCGGGTACCTTCGACAAGTGGGACGCCTCCGTTACTTTCAGCTCACCTGAGCTAGCCACATCGGTTCTGGACGTCAAGATTCAGGCCTCCTCGGTGAATACCGGAAGCGGCATGAAGGACAACAAGCTGAAGGGTAAAGACTTCTTCGACGCCGAACACAATCCCTTAATTACTTTTCACTCCACCAAGGTCACAGAGACCAGCGCCGACACCGTTGAGTATGACGGCGACTTCACGATTCGCGGCGTCACCAAGCAAGAAAAACTGACTTTTACAATTAGCGGCAAAGGGACCGGCACGGGCGAAATTACGGGCACCATGGCTTTCGACCGCAAGGACTACGGCATGAACAGCGGCATTCCGTTCATCAAGATCGCTGACCGCGTCGAGGTGATCGTGGACCTCAAGGGTAAGCGCGTCAGTGGGCCTCCGGTAGTCTTTAAGCAATAGGTAGTCAGGTTTGAATGGTGGAATTTCGACCACGGCGGTCGCCCGCGACTGAGATCAGAGTGCGCCGTTCCGTCCACCGTCTCGTGAATACCAAACCTCCTTTAGAAAAGGGAACTTGCCATGAACGACCAAGATAAAATTCAGCGAACAGTTCTCCCGATCCCTGATCGACCCCGGACCGGCCTGGTAACCTATGATGCAAAGGATCCAGACACAAAGTTCCCGCCCATCACGCCGTTGCGCCCGCCCAAGGGTGCGCCAAACGTCCTGATTGTCTTGCTCGACGATGTCGGCTTTGGCGCATCCAGCGCCTTTGGCGGCCCTTGTAATACGCCGACGGCGGAACGCATGGCGTCTGGTGGTCTGAAATACAACCGCTTTCACACTACCGCACTCTGTTCGCCCACTCGTCAGGCGTGCTTGACGGGCCGCAACCACCACACGGTTGGCATGGGTGGGATCACCGAGATAGCGACCTCGGCACCCGGCTATAGCTCCATTCTTCCGAATACCTGCGCGCCACTTGCCCGGACTCTCAAGCTTAACGGGTATGCGACGGCGCAGTTCGGCAAGTGTCACGAGGTGCCGGTTTGGGAAACCAGCCCGGCTGGTCCCTTCGATGCTTGGCCCACCGGGGGAGGCGGATTCGAATACTTCTACGGTTTCATCGGCGGCGAGGCGAATCAATGGTATCCCTCGCTCTATGAAGGCACCACGCCGATTGAGGTCAAGAAGACGCCCGAAGAGGGCTATCACTTGATGGAGGACATGACGGACAAGGCTATAAACTGGATTGGGCAACAGAAGGCGCTCATTCCCGATAAGCCCTTCTTCGTCTACTTCGCGCCCGGAGCAACTCACGCCCCTCACCACGTACCCAAGGAATGGCCGGACAAGTACAAAGGTAAGTTCGATCAGGGTTGGGACAAGCTGCGCGAAGAAACCTTCGCACGCCAGAAAAAACTAGGCGTCATTCCACAAGACTGTCAACTCACGCCACGGCACAAAGAAATCCCAGCGTGGGATGAGATGCCGGCCGCGCTCAAGCCGGTGCTCATCCGCCAGATGGAGATTTACGCTGGGTTCTTGGAGTACGCCGATCACCATGTCGGCCGGTTGGTGGATGCCCTAAAGAAGCTCAATCTGCTCGATGACACGCTGATCTACTACATCGTCGGCGACAATGGTGCGTCTGCGGAGGGCACGCTGCATGGCACCTACAACGAGATGATCCCTTTCAATGGTGCGGCCGCGCTGGAGACCCCTGATTTCCTAACGGCCCATTTGGACCAGCTAGGCGGGCCTGATTCTTACAATCACTATGCGGTCGGCTGGGCGCACGCTATGAATACGCCATACCAGTGGACCAAGCAGGTTGCCTCACACTGGGGTGGCACCCGCAATGGCACGATTGTGCACTGGCCCCAGGGGATCAAGGCGAAAGGCGAAATTCGCTCCCAGTTCCATCACATAATTGACGTTGCACCGACGATTCTCGAAGCGGCTGGACTACCTGAACCGACTTTTGTTAACGGAGTTCAGCAGCACCCCATCGAGGGCGTTAGCATGGCGTACTCGTTCAACGATGCCAAAGCAGCCGAGCGGCACGAGACTCAATATTTCGAGATGGCCGGCAACCGCGGCATCTACCACAAGGGGTGGACCGCAGTGACGCGGCACAGCACGCCGTGGCTCCTCGTGGGCGAAAAGGTCCCGGCATTTGACGACGACAACTGGGAACTCTATGACACCACCAAAGACTGGAGCCAGGCGAACAACCTGGCCAGCCAGATGCCTCAGAAGCTTCATGATCTGCAGCGGCTTTGGCTGATTGAGGCGGCGCGCTACAACGTTCTGCCGCTCGATGACCGGAAAGCGGAACGGTTCAACTCCGATATGGCGGGGCGGCCGGTGCTGATCAAAGGCAACTCCCAAATTCTATTTGGGAGCATGGGGCGTCTAGCGGAGAACTGTGTCCTCAATATGAAGAACAAATCCCACTCCGTGACTGCCGAGATCGTAGTTCCCACAACCGGGGCTGAGGGCGTTATCGTCGCCCAAGGCGGCAACATGGGTGGTTGGAGTCTCTACGCCAAGGGCGGTAAGCTCAAATACTGTTACAACTTCCTCGGCATGCAGCGCTTCTACGCCGAATCAACCAATCCGCTGCCTCCCGGCGAACACCAGGTACGCATGGAGTTTACCTACGCTGGCGGCGGGCTTGGCAAGGGTGGCACTGTGTCCTTGTACATGGATGGCAAGAAGGTCGGCGCGGGTCAGGTTGGCGCCACACAGGCGATGATCTTCTCGGCCGACGATGGTTGCGACGTGGGGGTGGACACCGGGGCTCCTGTCTCACCGGACTACGGAGCTCATGGGAACGAGTTTTCAGGCCGCATCACGGGCGTACAGATCGCCATCGCCGAAGATGCTGTGAGCCTCGATCACCTCGTCTCGCCGGAGGAAGCCGTCCGCATCGCCATGGCGCGGCAGTGAATTGCTCCCGGCCGAAATCCCCTCGAGCGGGCCCTGTCCTGTGGGGACTGCAGCTCCTTCTCTTGTTAGCGGTGCCGGCGTTTGCACAGGATACGCCCGTTGGTCCCGAGGGAACTCAGGTAGCCACGGATCAGACACCCGCGGCAGCCGTAAATACCGACGCGCTGAGGAATGCCGCTCAGAACCCGGTAGCCAGCCTCATCAGCGTTCCTATTCAGGAAAACTTTAACTTCAATAACGCGCCGGCGGACCGCACCCAGAACGTTCTGAACATCCAACCTGTGATTCCGCTCAGCGTGTCGAAAAACTGGAACCTGATCGTCCGCTGGATTACGCCGATCATCTACCAACCGCTTCCGGTGGCACAGGCGTCCGGGCCTCCGTCCCAAAACACCGGCGTCTATGGGTTAGGCGACATGAATCCGTCTTTCTTCCTGGTGCCCAAGAAAAGCAAAATAATCTGGGGCATTGGGCCGACTTTCGTATTGCCTACGGCAACCAACACAACGTATCTCGGCCAAGGCAAGCTCAGTATAGGGCCCTCTGTGGTTGCGCTGGTGCAGCCGAAGCACTGGACGATTGGAGCTCTTGCAAACAACGTTTGGTCTGTCGCTGGTCATTCCAATATTGACAAACCGGCCGTGAACCAGTTTCTTCTGCAGTGGTTCGTCAACTACAACATGAAAAAGGGTTGGTACCTCACCACCTCCCCCATTATCACTGCCAACTGGAGAGCGACTGACGGTAACGTGTGGACGGTGCCCTTTGGCGGAGGCGTGGGAAGAATCATGAAGCTTGGATTCCAGCCGGTGAACCTCACCGCGCAGTTCTATGGAAACGCTGTGCATCCGCCGGGAGCTTCACCGTGGGGCCTACGTTTACAGTTTGTGTTGCTGTTTCCCAAGCTGAGCAAGGAGCAGGAAAAGGCGTTGCTCGAGCAGAAACTGAAACAGATGAATCAAGAGCAACCACAAAAGCAGTAAATATGAGTGACCGACTCCCACCACGAGCTCGATGCCGAGCCTGTAAATGGAACCCAAAGCCGACCTGTTACTTTTGACAATACAGAAGCGATGGGGACTTGTGTCAGCGTGCGGTAGCGCTCGGGTGACGCAGCAACTATGAGTACTTTTCGTTCTGGTCGTGAGTTGATCGCTAGTGTCCTGGTGATAGCCCTCCTGACGGCGGCGACGTTCACAACGGGCGCGCAGGACAAGCCCAAACGAGAAACGATTCAAGCGCAGGCTATGGGCCAGAACAGAGCGGCAGGCAAGACCTTCAATGTGACGGTCTCAATCGATTCGTATTCCACGCCAGACGACCAAAAACTATTGATTGATGCCTTCAATCATGGCGGTCAGGCCACCCTTTCAAAATCTCTATCTAAAATGCAATCCAAGGGACGAGTGGCAGTAACCGGCACTCTAGGTTACAGCATCGCCTACGTTCGTACGTTCCCGACCGAAAATGGCCGCAGAATTCGGTTGATCACGGACCGCCCAATTCGCTTTACCGAGGCTCGTGAGAACGGGCGCTCGACGGATTATGATATCTCCGCGCTCGAACTGAATATCAACAATGATAAATCGAAGAGTTCGGGAAGCTTGATCATCGGACTGCGAGCGAAAGTGGATAAGGACAACCAGTTTGTCTTTGAAAGTTATGGTTCGGGTCCATGGAAGCTTGTGAATGTAATGGAACGATGATCTATGGGATTGTCGCGCCCAGATGCGCACTCCGACGGCTCTTTCTGCGAATTCTGGATTTGGAGATACTAAGCCAGCTTGGGTCGAATGATCTGTCCGGTACAGGAGGATTCAAGATGAACAAACGAATCGCATCGTGGCTTCCGCTTCTGATGCTCGTCGCCGCTTGTCCCGCAGCTCTGGCACAGGTTAAGCCGCAGTCGCAAGGGACCACGGACCAATCCGCGCCTTCGGCCATGACCGACGCGCAGAAGAAGAATATTCAAGCGTACGTCGAACTTATGCGGGCCGACGTGCGCGACCAGAAAGCGGAAATAATGGGCTCAATGATGGAGCTCAATATTGATGATGCGGCGAAATTCTGGCCGATTTACAGCGAGTACGACGCCGAATTGACCAAAGTGAATAATCTGAGAGTCCAAAATATTACAGACTATGCGGAGAATTATTCGCAAATGACGGACGAAAAAGCGGACCAACTGGTTCAGAGCTCCTTGCAGTACCAGAAGCAACGCGGTGAGTTACTCGCAAAATACTATGGACGCATGAAGGACGCGCTGGGAGCTATCACCGCCGCGCGTTTCCTCATGGTCGAACACCAGTTGCTTTTGATCATTGATCTTCAGATCGCGTCTTCTCTGCCGATTGTTGGATAAGGGTGGTGAACGCAACGAAGGAGCGAAAAGACATGCGAAACGTGATCGTTTGTGCCGTGACTATTTTTTGGGCACTTGCGTCTGCACCGGGAAATTCTCTCGGGGCGGCCTCGTCGGCCGGTTTGAAAACGGCCCCCGCGGGAGCTACCTTTCCTGCGGCGCAAAGTAACAAAGAGGTTAGCGTGCCGGCGGGAACGCGCATCTTGATCCGCATGATTGACTCCATCGATTCGAGCAAACAAAAGGCGGGCTATCGCTTCACCGCCAGCCTAGAAACAAATCTCCAGGTGGGCAACCAAGTGGTGGCGCCCAGAGGCACGACGGTGTACGGTCGCCTCACGTCAGCCGAATCCGCCGGCAGAATGAAAGGCAGCTCCGAGCTGACGCTCGAGTTGACCGATATCATGATCAATGGCACAGCCTATCCGCTTCTGACCAGCACCTATGAGGTAAAGGGACAAGGAGAAGGAAAGAACACGGGTAAGAAAGTTCTCGGCGGCGCGGGGCTGGGCGCGCTCATTGGAGGAATCGCAGGCGGAGGAAAGGGAGCTGGAATCGGCGCGCTTGCCGGCGCTGGCGCTGGAACAGCTGTCGCAGCCTCCAAAAAGGGCCAGCAGCTTACGATCCCGAGCGAAACTCTTCTCGAATTTCGTCTGCAGCAGCCTGCACCGCTGCCACGGGCCGCTTAACTTGATTGAGCCGGGGTCGCTGTAGCCCAGTCGCGGTCGACTCTCGGTTTCGCGGCGGCGAATCTTTCAAGAGATTGGCAAGGAATTAGCGGCTTCAGCTTCGTCTTGTTGCGTCAGCCGAAATGGATTTCTTCCATTTTCGGCAGCAACAACTGAGATTTGCCGTTCTGGTCCGAGATTTCGCGAGGCGTGCTTCGCGGCCATCAGCTTCTGTACGTCTGTACGCGTCAATAAACGTGGCCCGCCGAGCGATTCTGCCGTAAGCATCACGCGGGCGAAATGCTCCACGGTTTCCATGTGCTGAAATGCGGTGATAAGGTCTGGCCCGCAGGTCACGACGCCGTGATTTTCGAGTAGGATCGCATCGTGGTTTGGTACCAGAGACTCGATTCTTGCGGAGAGCTCCCAGGTGCCTGGCGTCCCGTACGGAGCCAGCGGGACGTTTCCGAGACTGGTCACTACCTCCGGAAGAACCGTTTCTTCAAGTGCTCGTCCCGCAGCGGCGAAACCCGTCGCCGTTGGCGGGTGGGCGTGACATACGGCCCGCACGTCTGGTCTGAGGCGGTAGTAGAGCAAGTGCATCTGCAGCTCTGAAGAGGGATTTCCCGCTCCGGAGACAACCGTTCCTTCAAGATCGGTAATCAACAAGTGGTCCAACAAGAGTCGTCCTTTGCATGCTCCGGCAGGCGATACTAGAATCCGATCCGCATTGAGCCGCACGGATAGATTCCCCTGCGAAGCGACCACGAATCCCTGCCCGTACATCCAGCGCCCAACTTTGCAGATTTCTCGCCCGTATTGCACTTCCCTTTCAATGTGTTTGCCCTGGCCCATCATCACTGCAACGTCGCGAATCATGGATTCAGCTCCTCCAAAGTGGTCCGGCGCTCCACAATCTGCAACAGATCGCACGGATCCCCCTCTCGTGCTTGAAATCAGTTTAGAGATTTGGTGAAGTTCCAGAAACTGTCAGTTTTTACAGTGTGGGCGATTGTCCTACTGAAGCTGCGGCGCAACAGGTCGGAGCCGAAGTTACTAGGAAGTCGAAGTAAGACTGTCAATACTGACAGTTCTCGGCGCGCAGGCCTTGCGGTACCGTCGTCAGGTACCCGATGGAAGGGCCCGGATCGTGGCTCCCCTACCCCCAAAGGCACGTCCGGGCTCTTCAATTTTTAGCCGGTTATTGCGCCCGCAAACTGTGAACGAGGCTTATCAGATTTTGCGGATGCACGCGAATGACCCCTGTCCTTGGGCTGTCAATGTCCGCGATTAGTAAAAACGAGATGGACAGGACGAGCGGTAGAATCAGCAATTGAATAATTCCCGTTTTAACGTAGTGCGCGGCGTATCCGACCAACACGTTCGAGCAAATGGCGATTGCCATCATCAGAGCCCAGGCCGCAATCGGGATCCGGTTCCACCAGGCGGCCTGTGTGTATCCCTCCGAGTTCAACACGTCATTCATTCCTGAAACGGCCAGCCCAATCACCGGCGTAGGTTGCGCCTCAGCCGGAAGCTGGACCGCGGACCATAGCTCAGTCTGCAGTCGAGCGGTAAGGTCATCGATCTTCTGAAGGCCATGTTCATCGCGGGACTGATAAAACAAGACACGTTGGGCGAGATAGTCTCTTAGCAGAGCGCGCACTTTCGCGGCATCGGGGCTGGGCAGCAGATCTGCCCGCACATACTCCGTGCCGATTGCGTTAGCCTCTGCTTCCTCGTAATTTTTGCGCTGATCGTACCGGCTGATGGCCATGGAAAAGCTGAATCCAATAATGAGGCCGAGCAGTGTCAGCGTGGCAGTCAGGATGATGTCCAGATCCTTGCGCAGGTCATCTTCGATGACCTTGCGGTTGCGCAGCAGTGTGCCGATCCACACTGATAACGCGAGTACGACAAGCGCAACAAAGAAAACAAGGAATGGGAAATTCATTCGATCTCCATAGGTGGACTGTAACGAACTCGCTCAGCGCGCGAATTGTATTGGGATTACCAAATCTGCGCGGCAAAACGCGATCGGCAACAGGCGTGCTTGTCAAAAACACTTTTGCGGTTTAGTACGTGGACGCGAACGGAAATGTCCGTCTGCCGGCGAGCTCGGGGCGGCGATTCACGCCCCGGCACCTGCCCAGCTTTCTTCCCTCGCGACCCACGCATTCGCGAATCAGACTTCGCAGCAACTGTCTCGCGCTGCTATTTTGCGGACGAATCTAACTGTTGGCCTAGTTGGTCCAGTTTCGCCTTGCTTTGGCCATAATCGATGGTCGCGTCGATCTCATCCCCGAGATCGGTGACGATTCTCGTATTCGCCTTCAGGTACTCCGGGTACGGCGGAGCGGTTGGCCGGCTCTTGCTTTTGTTCAAGCGGTCAATGGTGGCGTTCATATTCGTGGCCAGGTCATTCGCGAGGGTGGTAATGCGATCGATTGCTTCCTGCTGCCAGGCGCTGGCTACGGTTCTGTGTGACTGTAACCCTCGCATGTTCTGCTGCAGCTGATTGACGTCAGCTTTGATTTTCTCGAGCGCTGCGGAGTGGGTTTGCCAACTCAACCCGGTGGTTTGCGCGTAAGACTGCATCTGTGTCGCATCCTTCTTGATTTTCGCTACGATCGTCTTGGCGTCGTTCAACTGACCGGTGACGCTGGCATTGTCGCTCGCGGCCTGCGCGTGCACAGTAGTTGGGACAACGACACAGACGAGCCCTAGCGCCAAACCGCAAAATACTTTTCTTGCGTTCATATTCTTCTCCCTTTTTTTGAACTGCTCAAAAATGCCTAGCCCAAAGTCCGTGTGTGTCCGTCTACTCCAATACAGTCGCGCTACCACTCGCAATGTCGCAACAGGCGGCAACAATCTTGAGCCGTCCTTCTTTCAGTATGCCGGCGATCACGATAGAAGCTTACCCCAACCGGCCGGCTTTGATCTTTGCGTTCGCCTTGGTTGCAGCGTCGAGACTCTGCTCACCCGGATCTATAGCAGGCTGGAGAGGCCAAAAGCAAGACCGCCGAATATTCGCCCGGACACGAGGGCCTCGCCATTGGTAATTATGACAATGGACGATCGAAGTTGGCGGTTCACGCTCGGGAAAGCTGCCGCCAACGAATATCGATCTGATCGCCGGGGGGTGCGGAAACGCGTGGACCAACCTTCCCAACCTTTTTCAAAGACAACTGTTAGTTTTGCCAGTACCGGGCGGAGTCTTCCCCCTCTAGCATCTGACTGTAATCCATAGGTTGCGCGGGTTTGCGCGAGACCTCGCCGGTAACTTACATGCGGACTTTCTCGATCGTCGGCCGGCGTTGTAATCGAAGGTCACCTAAGTGAAGCCCGGCGAGAAGACCACATGGGAACTGAAAGCAGGACTGCTCGAGAACCCAAAAGCTGGCCGCAGGTCCAGGCCTTTGATCGGCTGTTTGCTTCTCTGCGCAGCGTGTTTCTCTGTCGTCCTCTCGTGTTTCGGCCAGGAAAATCACAGCTTCGAGGAACTATCAGCAGACACAGCTTCACAGACAATGCCGGATTTCCCACGGATGCGAGGGCAGGAGGCGCAGTCAACGGCTCCGACGAAACCAAACGCACCCGCCCAGCCTGAGGCGCAGCCGAAAAAAAAGAAAAAGATTGGTGGACGAGGCGCGTTTGTGGTCGCCCCTCTTCCGATATCGAGCCCCGCGATTGGTTCGGGAATTGTGCCGGTGTTGGGCTATATCTTTCCCTTCAGCGCTAAGGACAAGGTGTCTCCGCCTTCCACTGTTGGCGTAGCTGGCCTTATTACCAACAACGGAAGCCGGGGATTTGTCATCGGGGCGCAGCTCTTCCTTAAAGAAAATACCTACGAGATCACATCCGGCTTCGCACACGGCAATGTGGACTACAACATATACGGCAACGGAGTTGCCGAGGGGCTGAAATTACCTCTGCAACAAACCGGCGAGGCGTTCTTCGGGGAGGTCCTACGCCGCGTTGGATGGAAATTCTTTGTCGGCCCACGATTCATTACCGGAAATTCGTTTGTAACGGTTAGGCCCAATGAGGATATGAATTTCCCGATCCCTCCGGAAGCCGGACTGCACACCAATCTCAGGTCTATCGGCGCACGGCTGACGCGCGATACGCGCCCCAACCACTTTTACCCGATTGGCGGAACTCTTTTTTCTTTCACATCTGATTTTTTTTCGCAAGCATTAGGCAGCAAGTACTCCTTCCAATCTTACAGAGCTGAGTTCGACAAATACTTGAGTTTGAGCACGCGCCAGGTCCTTGCCTATGACGCCTATTTCTGCGCGACCGGTGGACAACCTCCGTTCTACGGCAATTGCATCTACGGAACCAGCAACGAATTGCGAGGGTATACAGCGGGACGGTACTTCACTCGCTACTCACTCGCAACGCAATTGGAGTATCGGCTGGTCTTGCCGAAGAGGTTTGGCCTGGTTGTATTCGGCGGGCTTGGGGGAGTAATTCCCACGGGCAATCAATTGCTGCAAATGGTGCAGAGCAGCCATTTTCTGCCGGCCGGAGGCGGGGGATTGCGATTCGAGCTAAGCAAGAAGTACCACGTTAATCTTCGCGCCGATATCGCTCAAGGCCGGGACGGTCACACATTTGGGATGGGCGTTGGCGAGGCATTTTGACGCACGCAAAACCGGAGTTATTTTTCTAGAGCGCGCGGCCGGATCCGCGGGGCCCCATTGAATCCGCGGTGGCTGCCTCTTCTATATTCCAGTTTCGTCGTAGGAGTCAAAAAATGATTGCTCGAATTCTCGCGCCCGCACGCGCTCGCCGCGCTTTTTTCGCGGCGCTTCTCGTGCTGTGTGCATGTTTTCCGGCTCAAGCAAGACGCAAGGACGTGGTTGTCATGAACAACGGAGACCACTTCACCGGCGAAGTAAAGCGTCTGGAGAACGGCTTGCTATTCGTCGAGACGGATTATGTATCCAGCGCCATCGCACTAGATTGGGATCAGGTGGAGTCTGTCCAGAGCACCGCTACTTACCGAATCGTGTTGAACAACGGCAAAAGAATAGAAGGAAAAATCGAGAAGATTTCCGGTGAAAATGCGAAAAAAGAGGACTTCGTGATTCGCGAAGCGACAGAGGAGGTGCAGGTGCCCTCGACAGAAATCGTGAGCATGGAAACGAAGAAACCGACTTTCTGGAGGCAATTGCAGGGTTCCATCGATCTTGGCTACAGCTTTGCCAGTGGGAATAGCCAAACGACCGTGAACGCCGACACCAGTGCGGCGTATAAGACCGCGGGATGGGAGGCCGCGACCGCCTACGACTCCACGTTTGGCGGGCAAGCCGGAGCACCTAAAACAAATCGTCAGGATTTGCAGACAACGTTCACTAAATATCTGAATAGGAATTCCTACGCCATAGCTCTGTCTGATTTTCTCCACAGCAGCCGGCAAGACCTGACGTTGCGCACAACTCTTGGCGGCGGTTACGGGCGCTACTTGAAACGGACCACTAACAGCAACCTTTCCTGGCTCGCGGGCGCTGCGTTCATTAACGAGTCCTTTGACACCAGGGCGGGTCGACCCTCAGACCAGAGTGCTGAGGCTCTGGTCGGCTTGCAGTACAGCTTGATTCGCTTCAATTTCGGAGAATTCGATTCGCAGCTGCTGACATTTCCGGGGCTGACGGATACGGGCCGCATCCGAATTACGACGAATAATTCACTCAACATTAAACTTAGGAACAAATTTTATTTTGTCTTCACCTTCTGGGATAACTTTGATAGCAGACCCCCTTCGACGGCAAAGGGAAATGAGCTAGGAGTGAGCTTGGGAATAGGCTGGGCCTTCTAGAGAGCTCCTTGGCCGACGGAATGCTAGAGGAAGGCCACCCGACCATTCTAACGCTGTCATTTTTGACAATTACGCCTCATAGTCTCCCGGTGTCAGAATCAACCACTTTTTTCAAAGCTGGGCCGGGAAGTCGACGCTGTTATCTTCGCGATGTTTTTGCGTCGGATCGCCTGGAGTTGAGGACCGGGATACGTTATCAGCGATTCCTCATTCATTGTCGGTAGACGTAAAGGTCCTGCCCAGAGGCGCGTTGGGGCATCGGTGGCGACGCGAACAGGAGACGTGACTTGAGAAAACACGCGGTTCTTGCTCTAGCGATTGTGGCGGCGCTCACGTCTGTGTGTGCCAAATCCTCAAAGTTTGTGTTTACGTGGACGAACCCGAGTTATTCTGGCGCGCATTTCGTCAACATTCTGGTGCTCGGCATAAACGGGAAGGTCGAAAACCGGGCCGAATTTGAAGACCAGCTCTCGGCGGCGATAGCCAGACCCGGAATCCAAGCCATTCCAAGTTATTCGCTTCTTCCCAGGCCTAATTCGACGCCAATTGATATGAATCAATTGAGAGACGTCGTTCGGGGCCAAAATATCGATGCCGTCGTGGCCTCCCGATTGGTAAAGGTGAGCCAGAAAGTCACAGTAATTCCAGGGCAACCCATTACTCCTTTTCCCTATTACTACAACACTTTCTACGGCTACTACGGTGCGATTTACCCCCTGGTATATTCCCCCGATTACCTGCAGGTAGATAAAACCGCGCAAATCGAAACGAATTTCTATTCGACGGCCAAGCCGGATGGCGAGCTGATCTGGACGGGAACGAGCGATACTATTAATCCTCGTTCACCTCTTAAAGCCATTGATGCGGTTTCCAAACTTATCGTTCAAGAACTGGAGAAGCAAAAAATCATTTAAGCGGCCCGCTGAATTCGGCGCTTGCCACTGAAACCCTTGGAGCAGCCAGGTTTGAGCTTTTCGTTCGGATAAATGCGGAGTTCTATTGATCCAGTTCAAGCGCTTCGTGAGATTTCTTCCCATCCTCTGGATTCTTGGGTTATCGAGTTGCGTCTCCTCCTTCGTGAAAGATCTGCTTATCACGTCGGTCAAGATCACGCCCGCGAATCCGACGATAGCGATCGGCGCAACGCAACAATTTAGTTTGGTCGTAACGTACGTGGACGGCCAGACCGATCACCCGTCACCGAGCAGCACGGCTTGGTCTTCGGACAATGCCGCAGTGGCAACGATTGACAAAATGGGAGTAGCAACTGGCGTTGCTGCCGGAACCGCGAACATCGGCGGTAGCTACCACGGTAACAACACGACGACGGTCCTGACGGTGACTGCGCCCGCAAACGTAGCGATCGCCGTGCGCGGTGATTCGCGCGTTCTCGAAGTCACGAACCTGCGCACGGGGCAGCAGATGACTTTTGCTGCGAACGGTTTGCGCGATTCGGTGATGGTTTCGTACGGCGGCGACGGCAGAACCGATGCTGAAATCTCCGTGGTTCCGGAACGCGGACCCGCGTGGCTCGCGATCAACCCTTCGGGAAGGTATCTGTATGTGCTGAATCTCGCTTCCGAAAGCGTCTCTGCGTTCGCGATTGACTGGGAAACTGGCACGCTCCAGGCAGTTGTCTCTTCGCCATTTCCGGTCGGTGCGAAACCCTCCAGTGTCGAGGTCGACTCCGACGGCGCAGGGCTCTCCGTGGGACATCTGCCGGGTGGCGAAGTTTCCCACTTCCTTATTGACCCGGCGACCGGGGCGCTCACGCTCGATCTGCAGTAATGCCATAGAAACGGCAGCGAGCTGGTCTGCGCGTAGGTTGGCCAGCGGTCGTAATCCTAAGGCAAGGGGCACGGTACCTGCCTGGTAGGCGTGAACACATGTCAATTCTGCATGCGAAAGTGATATTCGCATTCGCGGCAGCGATGCTGCTTCTGAGCCACTTCACGGCCCGGACACTCACTGGGATTCGCACTCCGAATCGCGTCAGCAGGTCATCCCGGGGACTTCTCAGAGTAGCGCTTCGCAGCCGCGTGCCTCACTGGATTTACCCATCAGATTCGAACGACGACTAGGCGATCTGAGTGGAATGGCGAAGAGGCACCAGATCCGCGCTCTCGTGGTCCCCAGTCACTCCGGCTTTTTCTACGATAAAGGCCAGCCCCGGGAATCTACTACGAAGCGCTTGATGAGTTTCAGCGCTTCGTGAATATTAAGCTCAGCGCGGGCAGCTTGAAAATCAATGTCACATTTATTCCGGTGAGACCGGAACAGTTGGAATCCGCGCTCTTGGAAGGGGTGGGCGACGTCGTCGCCTATGGAGTCATTGTCACGCCGGACCGAGAGAAAAAGGTGCTGTTCACCACTCCCATTGATTCCGACGTGAAGCAGGTAATCGTCAGCGGACCCAAGGCTCCGCCAATTGCGAGCCTGGAAGACTTAAGCGGGAAAGAGATTTACGTCAATCCGTTGACGGTCTATTACGAAAACCTGCAACGCCTGAGCGACTCACTGCAAAAGCAAGGTAAGCCGCCGATCCTGCTGAAGAAGGCCGACGCCAATCTGACGGACGAGGACCTGCTCGAAATGGTCAACGCCGGTCTGATTCCCGCGACCGTGACTATAAACGTCCGAGCGCAGTTCTGGTCGAAGGTTTTTTCGCATCTGATGCTTCATCCCAATATTGTACTGGCGGAAGACGGGCAACTGGCTTTTGCAACCCGCAAAGACAGTCCGAAGTTAAAAGAATTGCTGGACGAATTCATCAAGGCTCACGGGCTTGGATCTGCTTTCGGAAATACCTTATTGCGACGCTACCTGCAAAACACCAAGTGGGTGCGAGACGCAACTTCGACCGAGGAAATGCAGAAATTTCAGGCTTACGTCAACTATTTCAGGAGGTACGCTGCGGAATATAATTTCGACTATCTGATGCTGGTGGCGCAGGGATATCAGGAATCCGGGCTGAATCAAAGCCAAAAGAATCCCAGCGGAGCGGTGGGCATAATGCAAGTGATTCCGAACCTTGCGGCAGCTCCGCCCATCAGCGTTCCCAACGTGGACACTGCGGCAAACAACATCCGCGCTGGTGCCAAGATGATGCGCCACATCGCGGACACTTACTTTAACGACGGCAAGCTGGACCCATTGAACAAGACTCTTATGACCTTCGGGTCATATAACGCGGGGCCCAGCCGAATTGCTCGTTTGCGCAAGAAGGCAGCCGCTGAAGGCCTCGATCCTGATCTATGGTTCGGGAATGTAGAGCTCGTGGTGGCCAAGGACGTAGGACAGCAAACCGTGCAATATGTGAGCAACATCTACAAATATTACGTCGCGTATAAGCTCACGCTAGACCAAGAGCAAACCAAAAAATGAGCGCGTCGCCAATCTCGGCATCATCGGGCCGAGGTCTCTGTTTAACTCCTAACGGGTATCTTGGTCCCGGAGACATCTCCAATGCGTCTTTTGGGTGGGTATAGCCGAAGCCCTCACGATCTCGAATCAGTGGGGTTCGGATGTGGTGCGTGCTCGCAGCAGCCAATGCCAGACGGTAACCACTGCGGACACTGCAACAATCAATTCTGCCCAAATAAAGATGACGTAGTCGCTAAACGCTCCGATGGGTGGCACGCCGGGCTGCACATTCCGCAGCGCCGGCAAACCAAAGATCAGCGTAATCGAGATAGATAACGGTATTAGATTAGATTCTCCGTTCTCCGCTGTAACGTGTAGCACCATCGCCAGCACGCTTATCGCGAGGGCTGCCATCATCGCATTGATTAGCAGCGATACAGAAATCAGGTTGTCTGCACGCCGTAAATTCAAACTAACGCCAACGACCTGGGTGCTCTGGTTGTGCGTGACGCTTCCTCGGAACTTAATACCGCGAATGGCCGCTGACACCGCAAGAGAGAGAGGTATCGGCGTGTTATGCTGCAAGGTGATGGTCCCGATCGCAAGTTGGTCCGCTTCGACAGCTTCTTGGGGTTGATCGTCAGGTGTCCTCGAAACGTTTGCCTTGTTAGCTGCCGCCGGCACTGTCATCAAAAGCCACATTGTCGTTTGATAGCGGTCGAAAGGGTACTTACTCAAATCACCATTCAAAGTAAAGACCGCCTCGACAGGGTTCATCCTCTTCCCTGCCGGGAAATCGAACTCCTGGCGGCCGCCCACATTGTTGATCAGTAGCTTCAACTCCTCTGCCGGAGTCACTTCGTCCCGGGCGATACCGCCCGTGAGCCGAAAACTCAATTG
Organism: uncultured Acidobacteriota bacterium; assembly: GCA_963804625.1. Lineage (GTDB taxonomy): Bacteria > Acidobacteriota > Terriglobia > Acidiferrales > UBA7541 > Palsa-295. The sequence goes on from CAWDRJ010000007.1 coordinate 132,086, forward strand.
TGCAGTTACTTCCTGGGCCACCGGATTCACATCGGTAACCAGCACCGATACAGCAACGCGATCCCGCGCCGTCGTCTCATCGCTCAGCTGCAGGACCCTTCGCGTGCTCTCAGTCGTGCCCCGCAACAGCACAGCTATGTAAAGCACGAGTATGGCGACAACGAAGGCAATCCTCAGTCTTGGCGTTCTTTTGTGCATAGTCAACGCCGCATCGCGGCGGTCCCGTAACGAAGCAACCTTATAGCGCGATTGTGAGCCACGTAACTGTAAGAGCTGACGGTTGACGCCTCAAAAGTGAGCTGCAACGCCTGATTGCGGAGCGGCCGGGAACGAGCCGACCGGCGTATCCCGCCCTGGCCGCGCCCACCCCAACTGGCGATAACTCGAATCGATTTTGGTTTTCGCGGACGCTCTTCAATTGCTTATCTGCACGCCAATCACTTCCCCGCTGACGATGATTTCCACGCGCCGGTTAAGCTTCCGGCCGGCTGCCGTGCCGTTGTCTGCGATCGGGTCGGCTTCACCGAGCCCCTTGGATGTGATGCCGTCGGGTGACAACCCCTGCGTGACGAGGAACTGCCGTACCGTGTCGGCTCGTTGCTGCGAAAGTGTCATGTTGAAGTCGGCTGTTCCCGTAGTGTCCGTGTAACCTTCGATCGACAGGTTCAGTCCCGGATGCGCTTGAATGATGCCGGAAAGCTTGGCGAGCTTCAGCTGAGCGTCGCTGCTCAACTCGTACTTTCCCGTCTGGAACAGCACGTCGGCCATGTTCACAACTAAGCCTCGCGGGGTATCGGTCGTCTGCAACACGTCGTTGAGTTGCCGCAGGAGTTGTGCTCGCAATGCCGCTGTCGCCGCCTGCGCACGCGCCGCTTCATCTCTGGCCGCTTGTTCCTTGGCTCGCAATGCTGCTTGTTGGACCGAAGCTTGCGCGGCCTGCGCTGCAGCCTCTGCCTTCATTTGTGCTTCCTTTGCTGCTGTCAACTCCGCTTGGCGCTGTGCGTCCGCGGCTGCTCGCGCGTCGGCTTCTGCTTTCGCGTTTGCGGCGGCTGCTGCTGCGGCGTCTTCCTTTTCTTTCTGGATGCGCTCTGCCGTCTCTCGCCTTACTGCTAGTGCCCGGGCGTCTTCGGCAAATTGGATCGTCTGACGGGCGTTCGAAATGATCTGATTCTTGCCAGAGTTCTGAGTAAGCGCGTTTTCAGCCATTTGCAGGCTGCCTTGCGCTTTCGAAAAAATCTCGGGCGCATACTGCTCGGCTCCACGCGACTTCGCTATTTCGACGGCATTTCGCGCCTCGTATATATCGAGCGGTACTTTCTTGAGGTCAGGCTTCAAGGCCAGGGGATTTCCTTGCTTGGAGTACTCGCTCCGCCTCATGAGCTTGTAACTGTTGTCGGGATAGATTTTGCCCTTCGTATTTTTACGAGTTTCGTTCGTGAGAATGACGAGTTCGCTCGGTATGCGAACTGCAGAGTACGGTTCCGCGGTAACGATCAACGCGAAAGTCTGCGAGTGCGCGGTTGCGTCCAGTTTGCCTTGACCGTTCTTATCAATCGGGATCTCCCCGAGATTAGTGGTAGTTCCATCCGGAGTCACCGTCCACAACACACAGGTCAGAAACTCGGCGCCCAGCGCGGTGGGTTGCGGCATTCCCGCTACCTTCAACGAAACTGCCGTGCCGCCGACTTTGGCATCCACCTTGGCTTCGCCGCTGGCCTGGGAGGCAGCGGACGTTCCTACCATCGTGACCTTGGTGCCGCCGCCACCAACCGGATAGCCGATTGCCGCGACGGTACCGCTGATCACGTTCGCGGACGGCTCCGTTTGCTCCGTCTGTGCAGTACAGAATCCTGCCGTCAGTACCATCAACAGCAGCGCGAGAATCATCCTCTCAATGCGTTCCATCTCTTCCTCCTCAGGCAGAAACCAATTTCAAGTCCGCTCCTACGTAGATCGCCATGCCCGGCTCTCGGCAATTTGGCTTGGGCGATCTACCCTGGTCTGACAGTTGCCGTGGGTTGAAATGAGGCGCAGACGCTCAAGCCTGCAGCAGTGTAGTAACCGGAGGCAGACTCAGTGAACTGGCAAAACTACCAATGACCGTGAGCATGGGCCGGCGGTAGCCCTCGGACCATCGCGCTGTACGCGTCTATTGGTCTGTCATTTTTGACAATGGCAATCGGCGGCGGTGAGTGAAAACATAACGACCGAATCGGCTGACGAGGGCACGAACAACAGTGCTCGCATTGCGTTTTGTCGCAAGCGGCGATCCGCCGGAAAAGCGGTTCGCCAACGAGTGCGGCAACGTTGCTCCCTTGGAGAGAAAAAAATGTTCAGGACCTTCGCGAAACAGGTTTTGTCAATCACGCTATCCGCGCTGCTGCTCATCGGGGCCACACCATTCGAGGCTGGAGCTCAATCGGGACAATCGGGGTATTCCGGACAAGGCGTGCCGCTAACCGCGGATGAGTTGCAACAACTGGCGGCGCCCATTGCCCTGTACCCGGACGCTCTGGTAGCGCAGATCCTTGCAGCTGCGACCTATCCAGACCAAATTGCTGGCGCTGCCAGCTGGCTGCAGCAGCACAGCTATCTCACCGGAGCGACCCTAATGCAGGCTGTCGATGCGCAACCTTGGGATCCCGCTGTGAAGGCTCTGACGCAATTTCCCTCCGTGCTGGGTAACTTGGCTGCGAACCTTGCTTGGACTTCGTCGCTCGGAGAGGCGTATCACACGCAAGCTGCCGACGTGATGGCGGCCGTCCAAGTGTTGCGCGCGAAAGCATTGGCTGCTGGGAACCTGAAATCAGGACCGCAGCTCGCTGTCGTGCAGCAGTCCCCGCAAGTGATCGTGATTCAGCCGGTGAACCCCCAGGTGGTCTACGTTCCCGTGTACAACCCCGCGGTCGTCTACGGTTATCCCTACGTGGTTCCAGCGTACGTGTACGTCCCACCTCCCGCCGGTGCCGCAGTCGTGGCGTTCGGAGTTGGCATTGCGGTCGGGGCGATGATGGCTGGCGGCTCTTACGCCTGGGGATATAGTAGTTGGAACTGCGGCTGGCACGGCAGTACGACGGTGGTCTATCACGGCGGCGCTTATTACGGAAACAGCGCATGGCATGGCGGCTACTATGGCTCGAGCGGCTCGGCGTATGGTCCCAACGGCTCCGCGCACTATAGCCAAGGCTACAACCCCTCCACCGGAACTTACGCGCGTGGCGGCACGGCCTCAAATGGTTACGGCAGCGTAAGTGCCGGTCAAGCGTACAACCCAAGGACCGGGGCCTCTGCCTCGACAGTGCAAGGGTCCAATGCGTATGGCAGCTATGGGGCCTCGACCGCTTCGAAAAATGGCACCACCGTTGACAGCCAGCACCAGACGAACGCCAACGGAACCACTGCCCAGGCGCACAGCTCGAGCGGAGCGTCGGCTTACGGCGCGACGGGCAAGAACGGCAACAGCGCCGCAGTGGGCCAAACCGCAAATGGCGACAAGTACGCTGCGGCAAACGGCAAGACCTACAGTAACACCGGAAGCGGTTGGGACCAGAAGAGCGGAAGTCCTTCAAGTTACAACAAATCCAGTTCCAGCGGTTGGGGCGGGCAGGAAAAGAGCGGCGGGTCATCCGCCATGAGCAGTGGCGGCGGCGGCTGGGGGTCCAGGTCTGCCAGTGCTCGTGGTTCTTCAAGCATGGGCCGCAGCGGTGGCTGGGGTGGCCGCAGGTAAATTTAACGCTGACTGCACAGCTGCAAATGAGATGAAGTCTGGTGCGCTCACGAAGTGCTTGTAGTTCAAATTTGGAGGATCGCTATGTCGCAAGCAACCCGCAGGATGACAATTACGAGTCGTCTCGTTCTTCCGGGGATACTCATCCTATTTGCCGGATGCAACAAAGCCGCCAAGCCTTCGTACCAAGTGTTCGCTTCACCCGACGACGCGGGTAACGGGCTGTTGAATGCGGCAAAGTCAGGCGATCCAAATACGATAATCGCAGTGTTTGGTCCGGACTCGAAAGACATCATTGTGACCGGCGATCCCGTGCAGGATAAGAATACCGACGACAAATTTGCTGCCGCCTACGGCGTGATGCATCGTTGGCGCAAGATGCCTGACCAATCTCAAATCCTGTTAATTGGAGCAGACAATTTTCCGTTCCCGATACCGCTGAAAAGGAATGCCGCGGGACAGTGGTACTTCGACGTAGCTGCGGGAAGGGAGGAGATTCTGGCCCGCCGTATCGGGCGCAATGAACTGTCAGTTATGGACGTATGCATGGCGTTAGCTAACGCTCAGGCCGAGTACTTCTCAGAGCGTCACGATGACGGAAGCACGCATCAGTTTGCTGTGAAGTTCATCAGCGACACTGGCAAGCAAAACGGTTTGTATTGGGATTCGCCAGAAGGTCAGCCCAAGAGTCCGCTCGGGCCACTGGCGGCATTCGCCACGAACGAAGGATATAGCTTGAAGCCGGATTCGCACGCGCCTTTCCATGGCTACTTCTTCCATATGCTCACTCGGCAAGGCAGTCACGCACCAGGCGGCGCGAAGGACTACGTGGTAAACGGAAAAATGACCGGTGGGTTCGCCTTCGTCGCCTATCCCGCTGCATACCGCAATTCCGGCGTAATGACGTTCATCATCAACCAGGACGGCGTCCTGCTTCAGAAGGATTTGGGCGCCGCCACCGCACAAATCGCTGCCGCAATGACTGAGTTCGATCCCGATCCGAGTTGGACGCCAGCACGCCAATAGCGGATTTCCCTTCCTCGTGCGATCGTCAGGATAAGCGTTCCTGCGGTTAAGTCGGTTGAATCGGCGGTGGGATCAGCTGCGAAGGCATGTCGCATGCATCGTGCGCGTGTCGACCGAGATCCCGCGAGGGCTAGTTGTGCCTTCCTGAGCATCACACAGCGCCGCGGCGAGACACACGCCGTGGAACAGCCCCGTCGCGTAGCGCTTCCTAGCCAGGAACATATTTCGTCGTCAGCAAATTTGCGGATTCAATTCTTGCGACTAGAAGCCATCTCATAAATACCTCAGGAGGATAACGGCACAGGCAAGCTGCACCATTCCCAGGAAATTTTCTGGGTAATATTCCCAGCGGATGACCACGCGACGAAAATTATGGAGCCAGGCAAACAAACGCTCGATTTTCCACCGGCGACGATAGCGGCGCAGCACGCGCCCGTCTTGTGTGGCTTTGCGGCTGCGTGTGGAGTTGTGCGGCGCAACCAACTCGACTCCGAAGCGTTCGCGAATCTGCGCATCCAGAGGATCGCTGTCGTACGCGCGGTCGCCGATCAAGCGCTCGGGAGTTTCCCCAAGGAAGCGTCGCTGGAGCGTGGGTTCGACGAGCTTTGTTTCATGCGGCGAAGCGCTGGCCACGTGTACGGCGAGAGGAAGACCATGGCCGTCGCTGATCGCCATGATTTTGCTGCCTTTGCCGCGGCGAGTAGGGCCGACAGCAGAGCCCCCTTTTTCGCCGAACTGAAGGTGGCATCGATGAACGATTCGCTCAGATCGAGTTTCCCGCGATCGCGTAACTCTTCCGCTAGTTTCTGCAGCAGTTGGGTGAGTAGCCCGGACCGCTGCCACTGCTGGAAGCGACGATGACAGGTTTGGTAGGGAGGATAACGACGCGGCAGATCGTGCCAAGGAGCGCCGGTGCGTAAAACCCAAAAAACACCGTTCAGTACCGCACGCGTATCTTGCCACGGGCGACCGCGCCCATCGTCCCTGCGTTTCGGGCGAAACAGTGGTTCCAGCGTCGCCCACTGGGCGTCGGTGAGGTCCATGCTCTTGATTTACGTCACTCACCATAAGTTTCAACCACTCTGTGCGTTGAAAGTGTTTATGAGATAACTTCTAGTCGGTATCGCTGTCGGACATGGAGCAGCCTAATTTCGCAGAGAGGCTTCGACCAGTGTCAAAAGCAACCGCGCTCGTGCGGCCGGCACGAACGACCCGAGGTAGTGTGCTCCGGCTCATGGCTGCGCTGTACCACGCGCAGGAAGATTGCGTGTCAACTTCCGTACAATGAACTCCTGAAAAACCGAGGCGACGGCATTTTCACCGAGCCTGATCAGTGCAGTTCCGATCACCGCGCCGGCTCCATCGCGATCGCTTGATGGATAGTAGAGATTTGCGATACCGGCTGCGGCAAAATTTCCGAGAACATACGAGTAATTTGGCTGCCAACGTCCGTTGTCACCTTTGCAGATGAAGGGGCTGGCGAGAGCGTACAGAATCCGTGATCGGGTACTGCCGGTTCCCTTGTAGAAATAACGTGGGTCTTGTTTCAGGAGCGAGGGCAGTATGGCGCTTCCCAGGAACGTGCCTATAACAACGTCCCCATAGGCTGCGCCGTAGCGTTTTGCGTAACCTTGCGCGCCTTGTCCGTAGCCGCCGAACTGATCTCCTGCCTGCGCAGCTCCCGCCACAGCGCCAACCGCGACAAATGTGAATGGATCCACAGAGGACTTCCAGGCAAGCTCGAACTTTTGTTTCGGCGTGAGAGGGACTGCAGTGGGCACATAACTCACGTAGAAATTCGGAATGATGCCGAGGACCCGCTGCTTCTCTTGGTCCTTGATCTGGACTTCTGCCAGTTCGACCTGCGTGAGTCCGACGGTGACCTGCGTCACCTGGGTCTCAACAGCTAATACGATCTGCGGGACAACGTAGTTTTCCCCCGGGCCCACGGTTCCGGAGAGTACTTGCGTCGCGAACCCCTCCAGCGTAATTGCGAGTTGGAAGGAGCCAGGAGGGACATTGACAAAGGAGAATTGTCCATCGGTGTCTGAAAATACTTCTTGGCTTTCGGATTGATCTTCGCGCGTAAGTCGAATTTGGACGCCGCCGATGATGGAACCGGTTTGATCGACAACTTTCCCGCTGATGCTTCCTAGCGATTGCTGATCAGGCAGGCCGGCAGATGCTCCTGTCCCCCGTGCGACAGGTACACCACTCTGCCCTTCCTGCGAGACAGGAGCCTGCGGAGAGCCAGCAAGAGCCAGTCCCGGAAAGGAGCACAGCAGTAACAATAGGCCTCGCCGAAACAAACTCCGACAGACGACGATAGAGCCCTGTGCGTTCCGGCCCCAAAAACCTTCCCATGATTCCCTTTTCACGCAATTCACGGCTGCTACTCTGGAGCCTTCCCTTTCACCGGAGGGCGGATCGACTATGGGCTCTATGGAGCCACTCGTCTTTCGCGCTCGAGCCTTTAAAATGTATGAGACGCGCTTTCGCCCCATGAACCGCTCGGCGTATTCCTTCCTGAAACAAAATGAAGGCGATCCCAATAACAAGCACTGTTCCTGTCGCTGCTGCAAGTACGGCCAGCACTCCCAGAAATTCCTGCATCATGTAAAGATTCATTTCAAACCCCACCAAAACCGGTCCTCTTATGACAGCTTGAAAAGCCGCGCGGAACTGTCAAAACTGCCAGTGCGTCGCAGAAGAGAAGTAAGAAACAAGTAGAAACAAGAGGTGCCGGAAATCTCTCACTTGCCGCAATACACTGCAGATCGACCGGGCCACACAAACACGTAATTCTGGTTTCGAACGTTGAGGGAATAGCGCATGGTGCCGGTTGGGTAGCAACCCTCGACGGAGCAGAGGACGGCATGATAATCGCGAGGATCCCGGATCACAGATGAAACTGTCAGCGCGGACCCGGGGGCGACCGTAAAAACCTGGGATGAGGAGTTTGCCGAAAAGAGATTGTCGCCGGAAAGAAAACCGCTCGTGATGCAATGGATTTTTTCAAGCTCTTCCACGTCTGGCTTGCTCTCGCGTTCCTTCTTACTGAGCTTCTTGCCTCGAGGCACAATCCAAAAAGATGATGCCGCGCGGCCGTCAACGCTGATTCCACCGTACCGCACGGAAACCGTTGAGTCTGTGCCATTGACGATAGTCGCTGTGTAGTTTAGGAAGATACCTGCTTCAGTGGCGCTGACGCGCTCGAATCCGATCTCCGAACTCACCTCTATTCCGTTATAGCTCAACGCGTGTAGCGTGTTGCCAGTCAGCGGATCTTGAATGGTTGAGGAGACCGCGCCTGCGGGGGAATCCTCTCCCCACACAAACGCGCTCATCACTTCCGACTTGATGATGGGTGCGCCATCTTGGGCAAACACGGAGGGTGTGAACGCAAAAACTGCGAGGATGAATATGGCTACCTGTTTCATCTTATTTTGTCATCTCGTTCAGGTGCACCCCGATATTTCAGGGCCTCACCGGATTGTGCCGCTGATACAGCTGGATCCTAATTGTCAAAAGTAACAGGCTCCTCCGCGCGGTCAGCTCGACGGAATAGACAAGGATGGGCCCGCTCGGCAACATAGATGGCAAGGTTAAGCAGCGCCCCCGCCTGGCGCGCTTTTAGCCCAGGCTGGCTGGCTTTTGGGCGGGCTCAAGAATCCGTAATTATTACAATTGCATCTCGATGTCGTTAATGCCAGTCTCGCCTCCAGCTGAGTCTGCGGCTTAATGCCGGACGCGATTCTTGAACCGCATGATGGGATTCAATCACGCCAATGGATCCTGGAGATTTGCATCTCCGCGTGGCGCGCCGAGTACTGGCCCGGAACTGGTGTGTGCGCTATCCAGATCAGATGTCTTCTGGGCGCCAGTAAGAAATACGGAGACTATGACCACTACACCCGTTTTGCAAGTCAATGATGTGCAGAACAATCAGGCCGGCAAGAATCGATTGAACTGGCAGGTCGCGCCTGTCCTGATGTTGTTTCACGTTGGCGCAGTCGTGGCACTCTTCTTCTTCACTTGGCATGCGCTGTTCGTCGCGATCTTTTTGTATTGGGTAACAGGGGGCCTGGGACTCGGGATGTGTTATCACCGATTGCTCACCCATCGCTCTTACGCGACACCCAAATGGTTTGAGTACTTCCTCACGATTTGCGGCGTCACGGCTTTGGAAGGCGGCCCTCTCCTGTGGGTGGCCATCCATCGTAAGCATCATCAATTCGCCGACAAGGAAGGCGATCCGCACTCTCCGCGCGATGGCAAGTGGTGGGCCCATGCGGGTTGGGTCTTTTTTGGCACCGCTTTGCGCCAAGATGTTGCAGTACTCAAACGCTATGCCCCCGATCTGGCGGAGGACAACTTTCACGTCTGGCTGACAAAGTACCATCTTCTGGCACCGCTGGTCGTCGGAGTCGCGCTGTTCGCTGTAGGTGGATTTCGCTTCGTACTTTGGGGGGTCTTCTTCCGTACCGTCGTCGGACTTCACGCGACATGGATCGTCAACTCGGTCTCGCACGTTTGGGGGTCCCGCCGCTTTGAGACCCGAGATACGTCAACCAACAATTGGTGGGTGGCGCTGCTGAGTTTCGGAGACGGGTGGCACAACAATCATCACGCTTACCCCGTCTCGGCCCGACACGGGCTGAAGTGGTATGAAATTGATTTTAACTGGTACACGATTTGGATTCTCAAGCAGGTCGGACTCGTTTCTCACATCCATCGAGCCGACCCGCCCGCCGGTAAGCGCCCTAGTGTCTCTCGCCTCTATCGAACGATAGACGAATCTCAGCACAGAACGTAGTGTTCTCGCTTGCTCATAAGCGCTTCAATTCACGCTCGACCAAACGATCGCAACAAGGAGTGCACCTGTGAAATCCGGTTCGATTTCCTCCCGTGTCGGAAGCTCTCTAAAGACGCCCATTTTCTATCTTCAGGACTACTCCCTTCTCGCCATTCACTCGGTACGAGCCATCTTCAGCACCACGCGTTATGCGACCGATTTAATCGAACAAATCGACCAAATTGGAGTCGGCTCGGTGCCTATCATTATCGTCGCGCTCGCTTGCGTTGGCGGCGTAATCGTACTGAATGCAGCGTCGCAATTTGTGCGCTTCGGCGAAACGGTTTTGACAGGTGACGCCCTTTCCCTCTCGCTGCTACGTGAGCTGGGGCCCGTGTTCACTGCGCTTCTAGTTGCCGGCCGCAACTCCACGGGGATGGCTTCCCAATTGGGCTCTATGCTCGTGACCGAACAGGTGGACGCGATCCGGGGACTCGGAATTGACCCCATTCGCAAGCTGATGACCCCGCGTGTGCTGGCCGCAGTATTAATTCTGCCGTTGCTCGTGGCGATCGGTGATTGCGCAGGCCTGTTCGGCGGATTCATCGTAGCAACTGTCACACTGCACATTGACGCGCAGGAGTTCTGGACCCGCGCTATCAAGGCGCTGGTTGTGGGCGACCTGGTCATTGGTTTCTCGAAGCCAGTTGTTTTCGGATTTATCCTCGCGACGGTGGGTTGTTATCAGGGATTACGGGTCGAAGGCGGTACTGCAGGTGTGGGCCGCGCCACGATTATGGCGTTCGTCGTGTCCTCGCTCGCCATCCTCGTCGCGGATTTGCTCCTGACCCGACTTCTGCTTTACACATTCCATATGTGACACGCTTTGATCCAGCTCTGCGTTAGTTCGTGCTGGTCAAAGAGTCCTCCCGTGGTTGTTATCCTCGCCAGATCGCTCCAAGACTGTCACTTCTGACAATTGCAAGGCGGTTTGCACCTTGTGATCGTCGCAAGACCACTAGATTTTCACGGAACCGCCGACTGAGAGAACGAAAGGAGTAGTCCGTGCCAGCAGAACTAAAGAACCCCACCGCTAGCCGCCTGACACCGTCGCCCTTGAACGAAGACGAGGCGCGGGCCATCGGAGTGGATGCCTACCTCTATTTCTATCCCCTCATTTTAATGGACTTGACGCGTAAGCAATCCATCAACGGGACGCGGACGGAATTCGGCCAAGGTCCGATGAATACGTTCGCAGGCGTTCCGGCCTATCCGCCCGCGGATTTCAAAGGTGTTGTGCGCTCAAACTTCGACACACTGTATTCCATAGCATGGCTCGACCTCACCCACGAGCCACAGATAGTCTCCGCGCCAGACACGGAGGGTCGGTACTACCTTCTGCCGATGCTGGACATGTGGACTGATGTCTTCGCCTCACCCGGCTGGCGGACCACCGGCACTCAGGCGGGCAATTTCCTGGTCACTCCACCAGGGTGGAACGGAAAGTTTCCCGAGGGGCTCACACGCATTGACGCGCCGACTCCGTATGTTTGGATCATTGGCCGCACCAAGACGGACGGCCCGTCCGACTACGATGCCGTGCATAAGATTCAGGCGGGCTACAAAATCACGGGGCTCGCGCAGTGGGGCAAGGCACCCGAGCCGGTGACGTTGAACAACGACCCGACCGTCGATATGAAGACGCCTCCGATGACGCAGGTGGACAGCATGCCTCCGGGGGCTTACTTCGCCTACGCGGCCGACTTGCTCAAGCTGCATCCCCCTCATGTCACCGACCAACCTATTATCGCGCAGATGGCGCGCCTCGGCATCGAACCAGGCAAGAGCTTTGACCTTGCCAAAGCGGACAACGCGGTGCGAAAGGGTTTGGACGCGGCACCGGCGCAAGCTCAACAGCTTATGAAGTGGAAAGTGGCAACCGTAGCGAGGGTGGCGAACCACTGGTCTATGAACACCGACACGATGGGCGTTTATGGCAACTACTACCTGAAGCGCGCCATCGTGGCGCAGCTTGGGCTGGGGGCGAACCTGCCCGAGGACGCCATCTATCCGTTGAATCTGGCCGACGAATCCGGCAAGCCGCTCGACGGCGCCAACGGCTACATGATTCATTTCGAGAAGGACGCAACGCCGCCGGTCCGCGCGTTCTGGTCGGTCACGCTTTACGACTCGGACGGTTTCCAGGTCGCGAATGCTCTGAACCGATTTGCTGTGAGCAGTTGGATGCCGTTCCAGTACAACGCAGACGGTGCGCTCGACCTCTATTTTCAGAACGAAAGTCCGGGTAAGGACAAAGAAGCCAACTGGCTTCCTGCGCCGAAAGGGCCGTTCAATCTGACCATGCGACTCTATTCGCCGCAGCTCGATGCGCTAACGGGCAAGTGGAATCCGCCTCCCGTCAAGAAAGTAGAGGCGCACTCGCAACCATCGACGCAACAGAGCGAAGCGAGACGAGAAGCCGCGCTCGGCGGCGCCTAAAAAACACGCCCGCTTCGACGCCGATGTCGAAGCGGGAACGTCAGACTAATGCGGATTATTTCCGAACGCGCCCGGAATCGTTGACACAAGTCACAAAACGCTAGGACCGCTTCCGCTTCAAAATGCGCAAGGTGGACAACGCATCGTCCATTTCTCTTCGTTCGTCGCGAGAGACTCGGGCGTCGGAGGATTTTCGCGCAACAATGGCATCCTCAGCCGCTTTCACGCGAGCCTGAAGTCGCTTCGGATCAAGCTCAAGAATCGCGGCTCGGTACAAGGTCCGCCACTCACTTTCCAGCATCTTCAACTCCTCGAGGTACAGGTCGCCTACTCGGGTTTGGAGCTCACACCGAATTGACAAACGACGGTGCCGAACTGATCGCAGAGGTCAGAGCTTCACATGGGGTCGCAACTGAGTCGTTGTCCTGAAGCAATCTGTGGCTTGATCTCGAGCAACTACAGAACGCAAACTGCTGAGGGGACGACAAGGGCGATCATACTCAGCTTTCATGCAGAAAAAGGCGTGCCGGGTGGCGAAGTAAGATTTTGCCACGGCTCTTCTTCACTATATTGTGACGCTGCCAAGCGCTTAGCAGACGACTCGCGGTGAAATGCGTCAAGTTTGCGGCGTTGGCCAATTCCTCGTTGGTGACATCGAGCTCGACGCCACCCGAAACTCTTTCCCCGATCACCCCGGCCAGGCTCCCTAGAACGCCTGCTAATCTTTGTTCCGCCGAGTGGCAAGTCAGCGCGACATGGGCAGCGAGATACCATGATAAATAGTCCGAGGCGATCGACAACGCATTCTCCAGCAGAACCGGATGCTGCGCGGCGATATCCCGGATGGTGGCGCGGTCCCACACTAAAAAGTTGCATTCTCTTACTGTCTCAGAACTAAGAAGATACGAGGACGGTTTTGCCAGCAGCGTCTTCCCTCCAATTAGATCCCCCGGCGTGAGCCAGTGCAGTAGGATGTGCCGCCCCTCGCGCTCGTCAAAGAAATATCTGCCGCGACCCTTAGTTAGCAAGAACAGTCGGTCGGCAGGGTCCTCCTGGTTTGTGATGACGGAATTGGCGGCGAATCGGCGCGGGTGTGCAGCGGCTAGGATTCTCTTGCGGTCCTGTAGGGTTAAACCATCGAAAAAGCTCGATCTCCAATCGGCGGATACAGGAGCAATTCCCGGGCTAGCCATCGGGTTTCTCTCTATGGCGGAAACAAGGCGGTCGTGCCAGCAGGATACTATTGGTGTCCAGGAAGCAACCGCCCGACTGCAATGTTCTGAACTCGCTTCATGGGTGAAATTTACCTCTCAACAATCGTCCTGAACCGGTTGAGGCTATGTTCGCGCAGCCACGCCCTAGTCCTCATTCAAGCGGAAATAACCTTCCGCGAGTGTCGCGAGCCTAACTGGGCGGGAAATTTTTCAAGAGCTTTTGCATAGCCTTGTCCAGATTTTTCTGTTTCTTCTCCTGACTGTTGCTCGGATTAATCGTCTTCGTGACGCGACCCGTCCAGACCAGCTGTTTGGTTGACGGATCGTACATGTCCAGAACCAAAGTTCCAACGCTGATCGTGGAGCTTTGAGCGGTGGCCATTCCGCCTCCCCAACGCAACCCGCCTCCCATACCGTAGGCATTCCACTGTTTTTCCTGATCCATTGAGATTTGATAGGCAACGTAGAGATCGGCCTTGTCAGTGTCCGTCTTCGTCAATCCTTTCGCTGACAACTGAGACTCGATGGAGTTCTTAATCTGCGTGTCCACAATTTGGTTCGGGTAGGATGCCCCTTCGACCCATACCCACTTATAGTTGTGGTAATTCGAAAAATTCGCCCCGGGCATCGCGTTGGTCGTTACGTCTTGCGCCAGCACCCCACTGCACGCTAACAGTACCAAGAGGAGTCCGATTCCGGCTCCTACCCTCTCCGTCTTCTTCCACATCGCTGCTCTCCTTTCCTCATAAGAATCAAGACCGCTGACCGCAACGACCTCGCTCTCTGACTGTTGCGACCGTGGCGTTGTTTGTGCTTCCGTACTGCGGATAAACTCGTAGGCCTGTTCGCACTCGCCGCCGACAATTCGGAAGTGAGCCGAGCGGTTTCTCGCCGAAGCGCGCTCACTTGCAGCGGAGCTCGCTCAGCACCCACGCTACTCGTTGTTGGAGGGGCTGGCTACTGGCAGAAATTACAGGTGCAAGTAGGCAACCTCTGTGTCGTTATGAGGCTGGTAGGTCTGCTCGCCGCCAGTCTCGTTGCCGTACGCAGTCCAAGTCCGGCAGGCGCGATGCACTGTCAGTTTTGACAATACTCTCCGACAGCCGCTCAAAGCAGAATTAGCTGACTTTGAAAAGTAACATGTCGGCCTAACGACGAACTAGTCGTAAGGCAGGTGCGACCACATTTCCGCAGGATAAGGATAAAAACCTTGAAAAAGAGAATGATGATCTGCGCTCTGTGTCTGGCGGTAGCCTCTCCCATGTTCGCCCAAAGTAAGGAAGAGCAGCGAATCTCGAATTCCGCTACAGTGCTCCGGATGATTCTCGCCGGGAACTTGCCTAAGAGTATCCTCGACCAGGCCAGTTGTGTGGTCGTCTTCCCCAGCGTCAAAAAAGTAGCCGTCGGAATCGGCGGCAGCTACGGCAGAGGCGTGCTGGTTTGCCGTCAAGGTGCGGATATGAATGGTGACTGGGGTGCGCCAGCAATGTACAAGCTCGACCAAAGCAGCATTGGCGTGCAACTTGGTTCGACAGCGACGGATTTCGTGCTGGTAGTTATGAATAAACACGGCGCAGAGCAAGTCCTGAACGGAAAGACGAAGCTCGGCACCAATGCCGCTGCTGCCGCTGGTCCCACGGGCGCTCAGGCAACGGATTACAATGCCGCCTCGATGCACGTGGACGTTTTGACCTATTCGCGGAGTAAGGGACTCTTTGCCGGCATCTCGCTGCAAGGCGCTTCGATGGACACGGATGATGACGCGAACAAAGCTCTATATGGCAAACCGATCACCGCGAAGGACATCATCGAAGGCGGCCAAACACCTCCGCCAGCAGCCAAATCACTGGACGAAGAACTTACCAAGGCCTCGCCAACTCGGAAGTAGACGCGTGCGTATTGCGCTGGCTCGTCGAGCATCGCGGGTGCTTTTTCGTCGCCGTATTGCTAGATCCATGTCGCGGGTGAATCTCAGTTTCTAATTCCCGCGATGGGATGCGAAGGGCCGTGCCAAATTGAACCGGTCAGCGATGGACTCAATATTCTTCTCGGTTTCTTGCTCGGGTCGATGCCGACCCGAGCGCGGCACTATTACGCGAGATTCATCCTGAGCCCCTTCGATGGATGCCAAGACTGAACTCCCGCTTACTCCTCCTTCCGCCGAAGTCTCTCTCGTCCGTGGAGGGCCGTGCTATCGGGCCCAGCGCGCCATTGGTCTCATCCGCCAGAATCAATGGAATCTTGGCCGCCGCATTACTTTCTTGGTTGCCGCAGGTTGGCTGCCACTATTGATAATCACTGCACTGTTGAACCTCGAAGGCGTGGTCTCTTTCATACGCGATTATCGTGTTCACTCCCGCATGCTCATTGCTGTTCCCGCTTTGCTGGTTGGCGAAATGCTTATGGAGTCGCGCTTTCGCGCCGTTATCGAGCATATCCGCCAAGCAGACCTCCTGGACGCGCCGGATCTAGGTCGCGTCGATAACTTCATCGCCGCGCTGGTCCGCGTACGCGATTCTCTTCTGCCCGAGTTTACGATCCTGTTGCTACTAATCGTACACACTGCAACCTCGTACAAAGGCCTGGTCGACGCGACTCCGTGGCTTTCGCGTGCGTCCGGCGCCGAACTACACTTAACAGCGGCAGGTTGGTATGCGGTTCTGGTTAGTTCATCTATTTTCCAGTTCTTGTTGGGCCTCATGCTTTGGAAATGGCTGCTCTGGACCTTCCTCGCATTCAAATTGTCGAGACAGAATTTGAAGTTGGTCGCCACTCATCCCGACCAGCACGGCGGGTTAGGGTTCCTCGGGCTAACTTCAGCCGCGTTCGCGCCAATCGCGTTCAGTGCAACCGCAGTAATCGCAGCGACCTGGCGTAACGAGATCCTCTATCACGGTGCCCATCTCACAAACTTCAAGTTGCTCGCGATTGTCCTGGTTGCTCTCACTGCTCTGGTCGCGCTCGGGCCCCTCGCTTTCTTTGTTCCGCGTCTGGCGGAACTCCGTCGCAGAGGAATCCTCGAGTATGGAGTTTTGGGTCAGCTGCACAGCACGGAGTTCCACGAAAAATGGATTGTCCACCTCGCTGGGCATGAAACTGACTTTCTTGAGGCTCGCGAGAGCAATACCCTTGCTGGTTTTGGTCGAGTTTACGAGAGTATTGAAAAGATTAACGCGTTCCCGGCAGACAAGGGAGCGCTTTATACCCTGGCGGCTGCCGTCTTAATTCCCGCGCTACCCGTGATTCTTGCGGAAGTCCCGTTCATCGTTGTCCTAAGCGGCCTGCTAAAGGCCCTGCGCTGATCTGCTTCAAGTCAGAACTAAGGCTGCCTCATCTGAGACCTCTCGTAGGCACCGACCGAGCTGGCCTGTGGGCTGGCGCTACCGAAGCGTGGAGTTGATGCTGTCCCTTTGATAGCATATGCCGCCGGTGGCCGAACGTGGATCTCCAGATTGATATCGAATTACAGGGAAGGGTCTTACTGGTCACCGCGGTCCCGTTGCATTGGACACGGCCGTGCGGCTCCTCAAGCGGGCGTTTGATGTAGCGAAGGAGAAAGAAGTTAACAAAATTCTGGTGAACACCATCGCAGTCAACGGAGCGCTCTCTACCTTCGAGAGATACACGCTCGGAGTAGAGGTAGTGACGTATCTTAGGCAGCGTGAGATGAATCCACGGGTGGCCTTTGTTGGCAAACCACCCACGACGGATGGCCTCGGCGTGCGCGTCGCACAAAATCGAAACTTGATCGCCGAGGTATTTTCCAGTCAGGAAGAAGCGCTGAACTGGCTTAGCAACTGGCCAGGTTGAATACTTCTCCGAGCGCCGAAGTTTAAGATCACGTGCAGTAGTGACCCGGATTTCAGCTTTCTTCCAATACTGCGGTTCGTCCCCTGTCAATTTTGACAGTACCCGTCTCTAGAGCGCTCTGATAAAACGCAGTCGGAATGTCCGACAACAGCCCTCGGCAAGGGCTGCGTACCCTGGGCGCGTCCTCGAATTCTCTGCGCCTCTTGAGTCCGTGAATTTGCCAAATCCAGGAGGAGAGCATGTATTACACAGACAACTCAATTCTTCCCGAGTACATGGAGCCGCTGATTATTACGGCAGCTCCTTACGGGCCGCAGTGGCTGCCGCAAGACGCCGACATCCCCGTCACGTGGGACGAGCAGGTGCAGGCGGCGGTGGATTGTTACGAAGCCGGAGCGACGATGCTGCACTTCCACGTACGCAATCCCGCAACCGGAAAAGGTTCCGTCGACTTCGACCAGTACAACTATTTGCTTGAGCGTGTGAAAAAGGCCGTGCCGGAAATGATCATCCAGGTCGGAGGTTCAATCTCGTTCTCTCCCAAGACCGACGAGGCGAAAGCAAAATGGCTGGATTACGACACGCGGCACATGCTCACCGAACTGAACCCGAAGCCAGAGTTTGTAACCGTTTCCACCGGCACCTCATTGTGGGATGTCGTTTCCATGATGAGCAAGGACGACGTCAAGGGAACGCACCTTGAGGACCCCAAGGTGCAAGCCGCTTGGGCAGGAATGGTGGTGGATTCGACTCCCGCTTTCTACCTCGAACACCTGAAGCGGCTCAGAGCGCACGGAATACAGCCTTACTTTGTGCCCGCTCACACCCATCAGTGGGAAATTATCGAGCGCCTGATTCGCTCGGGCGTCTACATGGGGCCATTGAATATGTGCATGGCAGCCTACGGCGGCGGCACACTCGGGCGTAACCCATTTGACGTTCTCAATTTCCTGCAACGCATCCCGCAGAACGCCGTTGCGACAATCTGGTCCAGCATGCGGGGAAACCATACGCTGCAAGCTCTGGGCATCATTCTGGGTCTGCACGTGCGAGTGGGCAACGAGGACAACATCTGGGGCGCGAACCGTGAGCGCTCGACATCGCTCCAACAAGTCAAAGGAGCGGTCAACGTGTGCAAGATGTTTGGCCGCAGAGTGGCCACGGCGGCACAAGCGCGCAAGATCATGAAGGTCGGCGTCTGGTACAACAGCGTGGATGAGACGCTCCAGGCCCTCGGGATGCCGCCGAACCCTGTTGACTACAATGCTGGGCTCCAACGCTGGGAGACGGATGGGAAGCTCAGGACCGGCGTGGTCGGGAGCGACTCGCACCCTGTCGCTGCCTGCCTGGTGCCTCCCGCTGGGGCGGTAGCCGCAGCAGCTCGCTTAAAGCCGTCCTGAACGGCGGGGGAAAAAACTCTGTAGGGCCTCGCTCCACATGAGGGCGGGGCCCCTCACCCACGAAAGCCCGGTCGCGTGAGGCGATGAAACTGCTCCGCGAGCCGAACTGCGAGGTCATATTCCATGGCGGAATATATCGAGGCGGGACGCATCGAAGACGTCCCCCTGGGAAAAGGCAGGACCGTCACAATCGGGGGCAAAGAGGTGGCGCTTTTCAATGTGGACGGGTCCATCTATGCGATGGATGATGGCTGCCTTCACCACGGCGTGTCGTTGGGGAACTCGACGCTCGAGGGCAAGATCGTGACGTGTCGGGGCCATGGCTGGCGCTACGACGTAACTACTGGCAACACAGCTCATGTTCCGGACTACGGCGTGGCCAGTTATCCCGTGAAGATCGAAGACGGAAAGATCCTAGTGGCTGTCAGCTGATCAGTCAGGGGATTCTGCGTCTGAAATCGTGGTAGCTCGATCTCGCGGCCTTTAAGAAACAATGAGTGTCGGATAGACCATGACATCTGCCGTAACGCACTTCGAAATCTACGGTAATGACCTAGACAAGCTCGCTGAATTCTACAGACAGCTCTTCGGCTGGAAGATCGAGAAGCTAGCTGCGATTGACTACTTTCAGATTCAGACCGGATCTCCCGAGGCCCCCGGCACTCGGGGCGGACTGTTGAATCGCCCAATACTGGGTCCTCGCAGTTGGGTTCACTACGTCTCGGTGGACTCAATCGACCAGACGATCGAGCGCATTCGGAGCATGGGCGGCAAAGTCGTGCGCGAGAAGGCCGCCGTGCCGAAGATAGCGTGGTATGCAATCGTGGAGGACCCCGAGGGAAACATCTTCGCGATCTATGAGAATGACCCCGCGGCGTTCCCAATGCCGGAACCAGACTGAAACTCGCAGTCGGAGTAGGGATCACGATTGCGCATGACCCCCTCCACGGATCCGGACGAGCGGTTTTCCCGCATCCGGCTCTTGCCTTAGGTAACAACGCCCATGCGCCGCAGAGGATAGGGATGACAGACAGTAGGCAGAGGCAGCCAGCGCGTGATGAGACGCCGCATACGATCCCAGAGGACGTGGCCGTTCTGGCTGCGCCTGGACAACGCGCGATGCCAGAGCCAACCAACGCGGAACCGAAAAATCGCCAGCGCCGGTTGATTCATGGGCACTCCATAGTATCGGATGTGTCCACGCACCACCGCTTGCAGCCATTTGCTCTGTTCGGGGATGGGTTCGTGCATCCGTCGCTGAAGTTCGGCTTTCACCTCGTTCAGCTTCGCCTGCAACCTCTTGCGGATCGTCTGCCGCAACACCGTAAATCGTCCGTTGCTTCTCTTCTTGACGCAGATATGCGTAAAGCCGAGAAAGTTGAACGTCTCCGGTTTCCCTTCTCCACGTTGCTGCCGGTTGTCGATCGCGTATGGACCAAACTCCAGCAACCGCGTTTTCTCGGGATGCAG
The DNA here is from genome assembly GCA_963804625.1 of uncultured Acidobacteriota bacterium. Lineage (GTDB taxonomy): Bacteria > Acidobacteriota > Terriglobia > Acidiferrales > UBA7541 > Palsa-295. Next base: position 152,027 of record CAWDRJ010000007.1, read on the forward strand.
TTCCAGGTGGAACTTCCTCATTCGTTCGGTGAGTTCCGCCCGAAACTGTTCGGCATCCGCTTTCCCCTGAAATCCCAGCACGATGTCGTCAGCAAAACGCACCACGATCACATCGCCGTGCGCTTGCTTCCGTCGCCATGCTTGGACCCACAGGTCGAACACGTAATGAAGGTAGACGTTCGCCAAAAGCGGCGAGGCACTTCCGCCCTGGGGCGTCCCTTCCTCCATGCGTGTTCGCTGCCCATCCTCCAGCACGCCGGCGTTGAGCCATTTCTGGATCAGTCGCACGACGCGCCGATCTGCGATCCGGTGCTCGACGAACTTCACAAGCCATTCGTGGGTAAGCCCATCGAAAAAGTTGCGAATATCCAGATCGAGCACCCAGTTCACTTTCTTCGTCAAAAGTCCCGTATAGAGCGCGTCCAGCGCTTGGTGCTGGCTGCGTCCCGGCCGGAACCCATACGAGAAGCCGAGAAAGTCCGTTTCGTAGATGGCGTTCAGCACCTCGACCGCAGCACGCTGGGCGATTTTGTCTTCCAGCGCCGTCACTCCGAGCGGTCTCTGCCGCCCGTCGGCCTTCGGGATATACACTCTACGCACCGGCTTCGCTCGGTACGCTCCACGCTTCAGCCTTTCGGAAAGGTCCTGGAGATTCCTTTCCAGTTCCTCGCCATAGTGCCGCCACGTCTCCCCGTCCACGCCCGGAGCAGCTTCCTTCTTCAGGGAGAAGTAGGCCATCCGCAGTGTGTCCAGGTTATAGATGTGGTGCAGGAGCGCCGTGAACCGCAACTTCTTATCCTTCTCTGCTGCTTGACGTACCCGCCCCAGCGCACTGAGCGCGTCGGTCCGGCTCTGTATCCGGGACGCGTTTTGCTGCGGCAGGTTCCCTTTGGCCAGCCCTCTTCCCTCCATCCCCTCCGCCACCGGTTGCCCGGCTTTGTTCGGAGACTTCGCAGGTACTACAGGGCTGTCCGACTTCCCAAGTCCGTTCGTCATCGGTGTACGTCCTTGGACTTCCCGATGCGTCCCAGGGCAACTGCGGCCCTGGGCGAACCTGGGATCTCCCGGTTCCCGAGCGAGGTGTCTACGTACGTGCACGGGGTCTCTGACCGCGCGGGACTCTGGCACACCTCGCGATATCGGTGCACCCGATGGGGCCTTCCGCTTCTCCTTACAGCGTCGGCGTCCCGGAGTAGTTGTCTTACGCGGCTGAATACCCGGCCCGCACGTTCCCCTGTCAACGCTTCGACGCCGCCCTTACGAGCAGCTCCGCAGGACTCGGGGCCGATGTGGGTCGCTACATCACATTCGTGTGACTTTTGCATTCACTACACCTCGCCGATTTAACCGGCGCACAGGAGAAGAGAAAATGGCGATGGAAACCGTACCAACGAATGCCTCCGCGAAGGACCCAATTACGAATCCCTGGGGCTCGTCTTTAGCCAAACTCAAAGAATGGGATCCTAAAGCGGCGGAGCTGCTGTTGCGAGTGGGCACGAACCCGTGGACCAGCGGTGTGTTGCCTCGCAAGGAAGTGGAGCTGATCTACCTCGGGCTGCATTGCGCGTGCACGAATCTGGACGAAGAAGGTACGCGCCGCCAGATTCGCGCCGCGCTCGATGCGGGCGCGACGCGCGATGAAATCCTGCTCGTCCTCAAATGTGGTGTCGGACTCGCCGTGCATTCCTGCAGCTTGGGCGCTCCCATCCTGCTTGAGGAGATGAAGGCGGCGGGAGTGAAGCCGGCAGGAGGTCCGAAACCTGAGACGCCGGCCTGCGATGCGATGCGCGCCATTGGTCAATGGAACACCGCGTGGGATCCGTTCTACGAGCTTTCCCCGCTCTGGACCGATCAGTTCTTTGCCTTCGGAGCCAGTGTCTATAAGAGCGGGATCTTTTCGCCGAGGTTCCTTGAGCTGATGAGCATTGCTTTAGACGCGTCCGTCACGCACATGTATGCGCCTGGTACGCGCCGGCACATCCAAGCCGCCCTCAAGGCAGGAGCGACCCCGGAAGAAATCATGACGGTCCTGCAAATTTGTGTTTCGCTGGGCGTGGAAGCTTGCGCCAAGGGCGTGCCGATCCTGGCCGAGGAACTGGAACGCAAGTCCGCAAACCAGAAAGCGAGTGCATAACCTGCGACGGAAGCGACCAGGCTCAGACGTGACGGAGATGGTCAATGAATCCTGGGGATAGACCGGCTTGGGGCGCGGACTGGGCTTGGGGCCTGCCGCTGATCCTACTGACTGTTGTTTTTCATGCTTATTTCCTCAGCCGCATCGTCGAGAGTGTCTCCCATAGGCTGGACGGTCAACACCCTCTCGGGCATCTCCGGCACACTCCGATCCTTATCGTTGGAGGAACAGCTCTCGCGGCCACCATTCTGCACGGTGTTGAGGGCACGATCTGGGCCGTGGTTTACCGGCTTCTGGGTGCATCGCCGGACTTCAAGTCGGCGGTTCTCTATTCTCTGGAGGCGATGACGAGTTATGGCCATGAGAATCTGTTTCTAGCGCCACATTGGCGACTGTTGGGCGCCCTGGAAGCGTTGAGCGGCTGGATTCTGTTTGGCCTCACCACCGCGTTTCTTTTTGCTGTGATTCAGAGAGCATGGCCGAACACTCGGGCGGGGCGACCCCGACTTCTTGAGCATGATGCGGCTACTTCAGTACTGAACAAGTCAAAGTCCGAAGCCGAAGGAACGAATCGAGTCACAGCCACGTTGTGAACTACACCTGAGGGCGCACTCGGGCTGGTTGTGCACGAATGCAATTTGTTGTCGTGCGAAAGATGGCCGTGGCGTGCTGCGCAAAACCGTCGAGCCTGCCGATTCATCCAGAATGTTTTTCATCTCCGGTGCTGGAATCACTGGTCGGCTAGTTCACACCAGGCGTTCCTTTCCAATCGAGCACGTCCACGAGCTTCCACGCGTTCTGTGTCAAATCAATTTGCAGTTGCCCCTGCTTGTCCATCACGAGTTGGGCACGGGGAAACAAAACGCCGGTGCTCTTGCTTTTGTCGGAATCGTTCAAGTCGATCTCGCCGCCGCTCAAGTCAAAAGACATGGATTGCGCATCCGTCCAAGCCTCACCAAATCTAATCTGGCGGTTCGTTATAAAACGAATCTTCCTTCCGGTCGGGGTTGGAATCAACCGGATAAAGCTAACGTCATACCCCACAGTGCCGGTGAGCGAAATGCGGCCCACCGCCCTCATCTTTTTCAGCGCGTTGACCAAGCCCTCGTTCTGGCCTTGCGTAAACGCCTGCACCAATACCTGTCTCTCCTCAAGCGTCGAAAAGTCGTTTATGGTTAGCCGAATTTCAACGTTCTGTCCCAATTGGGTGCCCGTGCCCATGGCCGTCGCTTCAATGGTCTCTGCCTTCTGGCAGAATGCAGGTGCGCTCCCCACCGTCAGTAGGCCGATGAAGAGTAACGTGCCGACGACAACTTTGTGCATCTCGGTGACTACGCCCCTAAAATGTCGCATCTGATCTCCTTCCACAGTTGTCTTGCTGGAGGTAGGGCCAGCAAGCTCTTTAGAACGGCTACGGCTGTCCGTTCAGTCCCGGTTCAACAGGAACCATCACGTCCGAGCGTCTGTTCTCGACTTCGCGCCTTTTTATAGGTTGCATTGCAGTGGAACCACCTCTGCCATTCCTACCCTCGATCGCGACGGGGCGTAATTGTCAGAAGTGACAGTGGTGTGGGCGTTGATCAAGAGAACCGGGCTGACCGATCATCAGCGCGCAAATGACGATAATTACTGGTAGCAAGAGATTTCCCACCCGCTAAAACGTTGCCGTGTCTCGTAACCGGGCGGTTTATCGCACACTATCCTGCTTTGCGTAATTGCTATCGCGCACTTCCAGGATTGCTCATCAGCAAAGACAGAATTGATTCCTCGTAGGATACTTTCGTCGTCGCAACTAATTTGAGATTGCCGTGTTTCACGTTTGTTCTGCAGTTTGACTGGGGGATAATTATTAGCATCTCAATCCGTGTTCTCGTCGTCGATGATTTTGTCCCCTGGCGGAATTACATCGTTGCGAAGCTTGCGGAAAATCCTGCCTTGCACATAGTCGGATTCGCGTCCGACGGATTAGAGGCGGTCCAGAAAGCGGCTGAGCTACAGCCGGAGCTTATTCTAATGGACATCAACCTGCCGAATCTGAGTGGCATTAGCGCTGCTCGGAGAATTCAGGAGCTTTCGCTGAAGACAAAGATTCTTTTCGTAAGCCAGAACGTTGACCTCGACGTAGTCCGGGCAGCTCTCGACGCCGGCGGATCCGGTTACGTTCTTAAGTCCAGCGCCGAAAGCGAACTGCTCGGCGCAGTGGAAGCGGTGATGTTGGGGAAAACATTTGTGAGTGACCAATTGGCGACTCGCGACTTCAGCCACCCCGCCTGTGCCCAAGTTTCAATTCAGAGTCCTTTCGAGGAGAGCATCGAATCGGCTATGCCACCCCTGCCTGTGGATAAGACGTTCGGCCATTGCCATGAGGTTGAGTTCTACCGCAATGACGCATCTTTCCTCGAACGCTGCGCGCGTTTCATGGGGACCGCCCTGGCGAATGGTGATTCCGTGATACTCGGCGCGACTCCCTCACACGCCAAGGCTCTCCGCCAGGGATTGGAGTCGGAAGGTTGCGATGTTGCTGAGGCCATAGAGCGTGGCCGCTATCTCGTTTTGGAACCGGCGTGCGTGCTCTCCGAGTTTCTGGTGAATGACCAGCCCGATTCGGCTCGATTTACAAGAACTGTCACGAACCTGTTTGAGACCGCGCTCAAGGCAGCCAGCGGGAACCATCCTCGCGTTGCAGCTTGCGGAGAATGTTCTGCCCTCTTGTACGCGGAAGGCAAAGCGGAAGCCGCGGTTGAAATAGAACGGCTATTCGATGAATTTGCCCGCGCAAATGACGTAGATGTTTTATGCGGATATCCAATGGAAGGCTTTCGCAGCGAAGAGGAGCGTTCGATCTTCCAAAGAATCTGCGCAGCGCATTCAAGCGTTTACGCTAGGTAAGACCAGCTCGCTAGACAGCGACCGCTTGAATTAAAGGGTTTTGATACGGACGCAAGTTACCGCTGAGCAATTCTCGAAGAATTGCTCGCGTACGCTCTTTGCCGCCCGTATTGGCGAACGATCGTTAGTGCGGAAGGCCAATACGCCACAACAGGTCTTGGAAACGTGGATTGTCGCGCAGGCCGTCCATGCTCGGATCGATGTGAAGATAGATAAGCCAGTGGGAATGCTCTTCGTAAGCTTTCTCCAAGTATTCGATCGCGCGCTCGTGCTCTCCCAAACCGATGTGGATTCCGGCGAAGAAATAAGGTGCGACATACTTTTGTTTTGCTAGCTTTGCCAGATCATCGAGCATCTGACTTGCTTCCTCTGTCCTGCCAGCCGTGCCCAAAGTGTGCGCGAGCGCCGCGCGCATCAGAGGACTGCCCCCTGACAGCTTCACCCCCTGCTCACCCTCGGTGATCGCCAGCTCGTAGCGACCCGTTTTCCTGAGCAACAGGCCGAGAATCCAGTATGTGACCGGATAGTTCGGGTCCAATTCGACAGTTCGCCGGAGTTGTTCGATGGCTTCATCGTATCGCCGTGCATGGTAAAAGGCCCATCCGACGGCGACGTTGATAATTAAAGACAGCGGATCGAGCTCCTGGCCGTTCTGCATCCTAGCTATAGCTTCTGGGTGTCCTCCCATGGTCATCAGATATTCGGCGTACCAGTGGTTGGCAGTTGCGTAAGTTGGACTTATTGATATTCACATAATATAGTGACATTCTCAGGATTCTGTGCTATTGTTTGCGCATGGGAAACCCTAAAGGAGTACGACGCGACTTTGCCGGATTAGAGCAGCGGCGCTTGCGGGCGGCACGCTTACTGGAAAAGGGCGTCAGTCAGTCGGAAGTCTCTCGACAAGTCGGTGTGCACCGCCAGTCGGTCAGTCGCTGGGCACAGCAGCTGGAAAAAGAGGGCCGCGCGGGCCTGGAACAAGCCGGTCGCGCCGGACGGAAGCCACGATTGAGCGCTGCAGATCTGGAGCGCATCGAGCGCGCTCTGAAGCTTGGACCGGAAGCATTTGGCTATGACACCGGACTGTGGACCTCGGCGCGGGTGGCGGATTTGATCGAACAGGAGTGCGGAATTGACTATCACCCCGGACATGTGTGGCGCCTGTTGCGGCAGCTCGGCTGGAGTTGCCAACGCCCCACAGGGCGAGCTCTGGAACGCAATGAGCGAGCCATTGCCGAGTGGAAGCGCAAGCGTTGGCCGGAGATTAAAAAAAAGCCCAAAAACAAGGGTTCGTGATCGTTTTCGTCGACGAAAGCGGACTGAGTCAGAGACCGCATCGTTGTCGAACTTGGGCACCGCGGGGCCAGACTCCTGTGCTGCAGTATCACTTCAATTGGAAAACTTTGTCCGCCGTGGCCGGTGTAACCTGGTGGAACTTTTACTTCCGACTTTTCCCGGGCTCGATTCGCAGCCCTCAAGTCGTTCAGTTCCTCCAGCATCTGCTCCGTCATCTCGATTGCAAGCTGTTGGTGGTATGGGACGGCTCGAAAACTCATCGCAGCCGGCTAGTCTGGGATTTCGTCCGCGAACAGAAAGGGCGGCTCTGGCTGGAATTCCTTCCCGCCTATGCTCCGGAGCTAAACCCGGTCGAGTATCTGTGGAGCCACTGGAAACAACACGAGCTGCCCAATTTTTGTCCGCAGACCTTCTGGCAGCTGAGCCATTATGCCCGTATGGCACTTCGCCGTATGCGCCGACGTACCACGCTGGTCACCGGCTTCTGGGCTCAAGCAGAACTGTTCTAACGTCACTATATTATGCGGAGCTCAATAGTTCGAGGCTGCGCTTAAACTCTCTCTGAGCCTCTTCCCACCGCCAATCGTGAAGCCACAACAGGGCCGCCAAAGATGTGTGACCTTCGGCGAGATCCCGATCGAGTCCCAGGGCAATTATTGCCGCCGCTTTGCCCTTAGGGAACGCCTCCTTCGGAGGCAGATAGCTGTTCCATCCCAGGAGCACGTAGGAATCGGCAACACCCGTGTACGCGAGGGCGTAGCTTGGGTCTTTCTCGACTGCCTGCTGAAAGTACTCGATCGCTTTGTAGAACCCTTCTTCAGTCCACTTGTTCCAGTAATGACGTCCTTTTAAGTAAAGTCGGTACGCCTCGGCATTCTCCGTGTGGTGTTTTGTTAGTCGCTTCTTTTCGGCCCGAGTCAACTGTAACCGCAATTTTCCCGATATCTCGTTGGAAATTTCGTCCTGGACGACAAAGATGTCGTCAGGCTTGCGATTGTACTGCGCGCCCCATAGTTGAGAACCCGTGGCTACGTCGACCAATTCGGTTCCAATGCGCAAAGAGCCACCGGCATGCGTTATCTTTCCGGTGAGCACCGCGCGCACGTTAAGCTCGCGACCGATGGCTTGAGGATCAATTTCGCGGCCCTTGTAACGAAATACTGTGCTCTGCGCCATAACGCGCAGTTTCGGTACCGTCGCCAGAGTATTGATGAGGCTCCCCGTAATCCCGTCGCTAAGATATTCGTGCTCAGGGTCGCCTCCTGCGTTTTCGAATGGCAAAACTGCAAGCGAGTCGATGATCTTGGGCACTCGCTGTGGGCTGCCGGCTGCCGCTTGCACCGAGGAAGTCCGTGCCCTCCGCTGGCCGGCCGAAGATAGACGGCTTCGCGCAGGGGCCGGTGCTGTTTGGTCTTCTGCAGTTGCCGTGCTCCAGCCCGATTCGGGGCCTCGCTTTAGCCGTTGTAGCTCAGCCCGCATGTCGGCCGCGCGTTGATAACGCAGGTTGCTGTTTTTCTCCAGGGCTCTCCGGATCACCTCTTGGAGCGGCAGGGGGATATTGGGATTGAGTCGTACGGGAGCCACCGGATTGCGGTTGAGGGTCGCTTCCGTGATGACGCCCGAGCTGCCTCCTTGAAAGGGCAACCTCCCCGTCACCATCTCGTAGAGCACGATACCAAATGAGAACAGATCCGTGCGACCGTCCAACTGCTCGACCCGGATTTGCTCGGGAGACATGTAGGCCACGGTTCCCACAGCCGTCCCGGGGCTGGTGAGGTGTTCTTCGGCGACATAAGCCAGAGATTGCGTCGGCTGCATCACGCTCTGGGTTGCGAGGCTCTCCGGACGCATACTTTTCGCCAGGCCAAAGTCGAGAATCTTAACGCGCCCTCTCTTCGTAATGAAAATGTTGGCGGGTTTGATGTCACGATGAATGATGCCTTCGCTGTGAGCAGCATCGAGCGCGTCGGCGACCTCGATGGCAATCGAAACAATACGCTCCGTATCGAGTGTGCGTGCGGCAATCCAGTATTTCAGGGTCACGCCATCTAGGTACTCCATAGCAATAAACGCACGGCCTTCGTGTATTCCAATTTCGTAGATGGTGCAAATATTGGGGTGATTCAGTGCAGACGCACGTCGCGTTTCGCGGCGAAAGCGCTCCAGGGCAAGGGGGTCTCGGGCTGCGTTGTCAGGCAAAAACTTTAAAGCGGCAAACCGACCGAGTTCATTATCCTGAGCTTTGTAGACTACACCCATGCCACCGCTCCCCAGTTCCTCCAGGACACGGTAACGCGAGATGGTTTGTCCTGTAGTTAATGGAGCTTGACTCATGTCACAGGTTTAGTATGGCGTCGCTTTAACGGGTACTGGTAATAATGCCAGTTTGCGCCGGTACGTGGATGCATGAGGGAGCACCGTCGGCTGTCACTTTTGACAATTGAATTTCGGCGTCGCTAGGGCGACTTTGATTAGGTCGATTACGACATTGGGGCAGTGTGCACAGATCAAGATGTCGATTCTTCGTAACGGGAACGCTTTCGGTGCCTGACGGGCACGCACCATCAGCGGTGATCGCGCGGTCGCGCGGAACTCGGCGCGAGCGCGCGCCGCTCTGAGGAGAAAACTGAAATGAACCTGCCAAACTTTCCGGAAGTCGATTTGTTCTCCGCCGGTATAAATGCCCTGTACGGCGTGCTCGTCGCGCGCCAGCCATCGCACGACCGCGACTACACGGCCGCGGGGTTGCTCATCATGGCCTTCTTCGGCGGTATCGGCGGTGGCGTGGCGCGCGACCTGCTGCTCAATGACATCCCCGCACCCCTCAGGGATCCCAAGTATCTTTTCGTGTGCATTCTGATGGGTTTGCTAGGCCTGGCGATTTACCAATATTCGGCTTCTAAGGAGGAGAGGTTCCGCACGAGGACGCTGGCGTATTTCAAGTCTTTCACGCTGCCCTGGTTTGCGATTCTGGGCGCGCATAAAGCGCTCGATCACAATCTCGGGATATTCGCCGCGATTATCGTAGGGATGATTGCTACCACTGCTGGCGGAGTGTTTATTGACCTGTTTTCCGGCGTCACGCCGGAACTCGTCAGGCCCTCAGAGCAACTCGTGACGACCGCCGTGCTGGCGAGCACGGTCTATACGGTGCTCGCGGTGCTGACGAAGGGCAGCCTCTCTTTCTTTCCGGTCACACTGATCGCGGTAACGATCGCGTTCGTCTTCCGCGTGTTTGCCGTTCGGGACCATTGGCCTTCGATCGTGCCCGGTGATACGCCTGCCGCAGGCCCGGTCGCGCGTGCGTGAACGCCTTCTCAGGGAAACCGCCGGTCCGTACGTCGTTCTGTCCCGGTTGCGCTCTTGGCGGCTCAAGTTCTCATGCGAGCGCTACCTTAGGTGCACACACAAGAGGAGCGGCCCATGAGCATTGCAGAACAAGCGCCGAAGGACCGGGCAACGGTTCTCGCTGAAGAGCGGACGGATCTAGGCGTCAAACGCACCCTCATGGCAGCGGAAAGAACCCTGATGGCATGGATCCGAACCGCGATTTCAATGATCGGATTCGGTTTCAGTATCTACAAGTTCTTTCAATACCTGCCCGAAGAGATCGCCGCGGGCAATATCCAGCGCCCCCAGGCCCCGCGCAATCTGGGGTTGACCCTTATAGGCCTCGGCACTCTGGCGTTGGTTGCAGCAGCTTGGCAGCACCGGGCTTTTCTTAAAGAGATCGCGCCGTCCCGTGTGGGGCGCCTGTGGTCTATCTCCTTCACAGTGGCGATTCTTGTAATCCTTATCGGACTCATCACGTTTTACGGCGTTCTGCTCCGCCACGGGCCGTTCTAGCCAAGAAGGACTTCGTGCGAGAGGCCGACGGGCCGACTGGTCAAACTAGGTGATTATGGATGAACGCAAAGCGCAACTGAAAAAGAAAGCGGTCAGTGAAGCGAACAAACTCGCAGTGATTGTAGGCTATCTCGCGATGCTGTTTGTCCTGTTGGAACTCCATAGACTCGCGGTTTTGCGAGAGCAGAACCCAACGTCCCCGGTCGGTTACCGGGTTGGTTTCGCACTTATCAACGCGCTGGTACTAGGTAAGATAATCCTGATTGCCGACGCGTTCCACTTGGCGGACGGCTTTAAAAATAAAGCGCTGATCTGGGCGATTCTATTTAAATCCGCCGTCTTTTCCGTGCTGCTGACGTGTTGTGACACCTTGGAGAAAGTGTTAATCGGAGTGTTTCACCATAGATCCATCGCCCAAAGTGCGTCAGAGCTAGGAGGCGGCGTGGAGGGGTATTTGCTTCTGACCGTGATGGCGTTCATCGTATTGATACCTTTCTTCGCAATCATGGAGACGGCCCGTGTCATCGGGGAGCACGAATTGTTCTCGATGATCTTCAAGGGCAGAACGTCTTAGATCTGGCGGCTGGAGGCGCGTCGGTTGCCTTCGCGCGGTTGCTGTCGAGTGTACGGGTGGTTGCGCTCTTTTTCGATTTTCCTTGCTGCAAGTGATGCGAATTCATCGCGTTAGGCCCTGCTAAACCGCAAAAGCGGCGAGGTTTGGGTAGCCCCGGAAATCCATTTATCTGGTGTATTTCCTCGCCTGTTAGTTTTGACAATTACACAATCCGAGCCCGTCGCCTATTCTCTGCTCGAAAGAGACAATCAGGACCCGCAGAAACTTAGTTGCCGTCACAAAGATATCTGTAGCGGAGCGCCCATGGAATCGTCCGCCGTTCCCCAAGCCATTGAACTGATCGTTCGCGGGCTTGAGATCCTGGGAGTCGCGGTGATCGGCATTGCCTTTCCTTACGCGACCATTCGGGGACTCGTGCAGATCAGGCAGCGTAGACTGGACGCCTATCTGCAGCTAAAAGTTTTCATTGGAAAAGCGTTGCAACTCGGACTCGAATTCCTGGTCGCCGCGGACATTGTGAAGACGGTAACGGTCAACCTCACCAGGGATGGGATTGTGTCGCTGGGTTTGCTGATTTTGGTGCGAACGTTCCTGAGTTGGTCCATCACTGTGGAAATCGAAGGGTGTCTGCCCTGGCAAATCGCAAACAGCAGGGGGGCTTGAGGCATGGGAGTCTTGGAAAGAATTATCGAGAACCTCATTGCGCGGCTGGACGGCCCCCTTCACTTCCGGTTCGTCTTCCAACCATTGATGGCAACTATTTGGGGGGTCGTCGACGGTGTCAAAGATGCAAGAGCTGGGAAGCCGGCGTATTTCTGGGCCGTGCTTTTTACTCCCAAATCTCGCGATGAGCTGATTAAGCACGGCTGGAAGTCGATCGGAAAGATTTTTATCCTCGCGATCGTTCTCGACTCCGTCTACCAAATGGAAGTTCATTCGACGATTTACGCTGGTGAACTGCTTATCGTGGCGTTCACCCTGGCGATTTTGCCGTACCTGGTGGTGCGTGGTCCGGTGAATCGAATCGTCCGGCTATTCCGCAGACAGGTTCGCGGAGATGCAGGTAAGGCAAAGATTGCCGACGTTACTCCAGGGCAAGGGTAGAAGGGCCTAAAGGATTGAATTTGCGCGGCGACTAGCAGATTTGAAATTGGCGGCCTCGGACTAACTATTTGCAATCTCAAGATGAAAAGAAGGTGATGCGAATATGCCTCCCGTAACTAGCGATCCATTGCCGACCAACGCTCCTCCCGGTTTTCACCTACTCGCGAAACCCAGCGGGTCTACCTGCAATATTGACTGTACGTATTGCTTCTTCTTGTCCAAAGAGTCGCTCTACCCGAACGAAAAGAACCGGATGTCCGACGACACGCTGGAGATCTACATCCGTCAACTTCTCGAGTCACACCGCACGCCCACAGTAACAGTGGCTTGGCAGGGTGGTGAGCCGACGCTGATGAAGCTGGACTTTTTCAGGCGCTCCGTCGAACTCGTCGAGAAGTACCGCCGGCCGGGTCAAGCCGTACAGCACACCTTTCAGACCAACGGCATCCTTCTCGATGATGAATGGTGCGCGTTCTTCAAGGAGCACAATTTCCTGGTCGGCCTGAGCGTGGACGGTCCTCGCGAGCTTCACGATACTTACCGGGTTGACCGCAGCAAGCACGGCACTTTCGATAAGGTGATGCGGGGCTGGCAGCAGCTGCGCAAACACGGCGTTGACTTCAACATCCTGTGCACCGTCAACGCCGCAAACGAGCACCACGGCCGCACCGTCTATCGCTTCTTTCGCGACGAACTGAAAGCAGAGTGGGTGCAGTTCATTCCGATCATCGAACGCGCCACAGAAGATACGATTCAGATCGCCAATTTGGGCTGGAGCGAACAACCCGGCCAGAAGCGCTTGCTCTATACGCAGGCCGGCAACTTAGTAACGAAGCGCTCGGTCGGCGGAGAACAATACGGCCGCTTCCTCGTGGATATTTTCGAGGAATGGGTGCGCCACGACGTTGGCCGTGTTTACGTTCAGCTCTTCGACGTGACGCTCGAGGCCTACTTCGGGCGCCATCTACTGTGCATCCACGCCCCCACCTGCGGCTACGGCCCGGCGTTGGAATACAACGGCGATCTCTACTCTTGCGATCATTTTGTCGAGCCGCGTTATTTGCTGGGTAACATCCACCAGGAGCACATGCTCAAGCTCATATCCTCGGCCCAGCAGCGCAAATTCGGGGACGACAAGCGCGATTCGCTTACTGCTCAGTGCCGGAGTTGCGCGGTTAAGCCGCTGTGTAACGGCGGTTGCCCGAAGGACCGGTTCGCGGTTTCACGCGACGGCGAGCCGGGCCAGAACTACCTCTGCCAGGGCCTGGAGTTGTTCTTCACACACACCGGCCCGGCGATGCAGACCATGGCCCGACTATTGCAGCACGGCCGCCCACCCTCCGAGGTGATGGCCTTGACCGCTGCCGAGGACCTCAAGCGAGGGCCTTATCATCCCTGTCCTTGCGGAAGTGGCAAGAAGTTCCGTTTCTGCCATGGCGACCGCGCGCCCCGTTCACAATTCACTGGCGTGAGCCCTGCCACGGTCGCGCCACCCGATAGACCGCTCAATACAGCGCACTCGGGCCACCCGTCCCAAGGCTAGGCCGGCGGCGCACATGGAGTAGCCAAATGACAGTTCGACCTCATAACTCGGCTTCAAAGCGATCTTCTTCGAGAAGAAAGGCAACCGCACCACAAAATTTGAACAAAAGGACGGAACAAACGATGGCTTCAAAGCAACCGAATATCCTGATTCTCTGGGGCGATGACATCGGCATGTGGAACATCAGCCATTTCAGCCGTGGCATGATGGGCTACCAGACGCCGAACATTGACCGCGTCGCCAAAGAAGGCGTCACCTTCACAGATTATTACGGCCAGCAGAGCTGTACCGCTGGACGTGCGGCCTTCATCACCGGCCAGAATCCACTGCGTACTGGCTTAACCAAAGTCGGCATGCCTGGCGCCACGGTCGGACTCCAACCAGAAGACCCGACGATTGCCGAGCTGCTAAAGCCGCTCGGCTACGCTACCGGTCAGTTCGGCAAGAATCATCTCGGCGATCGGAATGAATTCTTGCCGACAGCGCACGGATTCGACGAGTTCTTCGGCAATCTTTATCACTTGAACGCAGAAGAAGAACCGGAACTGCCCGACTATCCCAAGGACCCGGCGTTCCTTAAGCAGTTCGGCCCCAGAGGAGTAATGCATAGCTGGGCGACTGAAACCGATGACCCAACAACAGATCCCCGCTGGGGGCGAGTAGGCAGGCAGAAGATCGAAGACACCGGCCCTCTGACCAAGAAGCGCATGGAAACCATAGACGAGGAGATCACCGCAGGCGCGATCGGCTGGATGGAGAAACAGGTCAAAGCGAATAAGCCCTTCTTCCTCTGGTACAACTCAACGGCCATGCACTTCAGGACGCACCTTGCCGCAAAGAACAAAGGCAAGAGCGGGCAGGACGACTATAGCGATCGGATGGTCACTCATGACGAGCAGATCGGCGAGATCCTCAACAAGGTCGATGAGCTGGGTATCGCGGATAACACCATCGTCATGTATTCCACCGACAACGGCCCTGAGAACGACACTTGGCCCGATGGCGCCAATACCCCGTTCCGCAGCCAGAAGGACACGAACTGGGAAGGTGCGTGGCGCGTTCCATCGTTCATCCGCTGGCCAGGCAAGATTAAGGCAGGCTCCGTACTCAACGGCATCGTTTCTCATCAGGACATGTTGCCGACTTTGCTGGCTGCGGCTGGGGATCCAGACATAAGCCAGAAACTCCTCAGCGGTTACAAGGTTGGGAACAAAACGTTCAAGGTGCACATTGATGGTATCAACGTGCTGCCCTATCTCACAGGCGAGGTGAAGGAGAGCCCCAGAAGCTACTTCTTCTACGTCAGCGATGACGGCGGTATCATGGCCGTCCGGCAGGGCGACTGGAAATTGGTGTTCGCAGAACAGCGTGCGACGTCAACGCAGGTTTGGGCGGAGCCTATGGTGAGTATGCGGCTTCCGCATATCTTTAGCTTGCGTCGCGATCCGTTCGAGCGTGCCGATTTCAACTCCAACGTTTACTTCGATTGGATGATCGATCACGTCCCCCAGCTTTACCAATGTCAGGCAATCGTGGCGGCCCAAATCGAGAACTACGTGAAGTACCCGCCGCGCCAAAAGGCAGCATCATTTAACCTCGACGCGGTAATGCGGCAGTTGGATCACGCGGCGAGCAGCAAGGCGGCAGCTGCTGCAGCAGGCGCTAAGGGCGATTGAGTTGCGGTAATCCAGGCTGTGCAAAGCAGATATCCCCGGCGGATCACTCATCTGCCGGGGATATCTGATATTTTTATGAATGACGTGCTTCCTCGTGTGCTTCAGCGCTGGTAGCGATGGACTGGACATCTGAATGTTTAAAGTGTCGGCCAATTTTCAATGATTGCGCAAAAGGAGCACGACCCGGCATCGCTGGATGTCGCAGAAGAAGTCCGCGCCTTCTACGATCGTTATCCATATCCTCCGCCGACCGATAGCCTCGAAGAATATCGTCGCCTGTGGCAAGACCCACAAAGACGCCGCGCGGATTTTCATTTATTTTGGCCTGCACGATCCTTTTGCGAGAATCAATCCGTTCTCGTCGCTGGCTGCGGCACCACTCAGGCGGCAAAGCATGCTATGCGCTGGCCGGCGGCGCAGGTTACAGGTATTGACGTTAGCGCAACGAGCGTGCGGTGTACTGAGGACCTCCAGCGGAAATACACTCTGGACAACCTCCACGTCCATCAGTTGCCCATCGAGAGTGCAGACCACTTGGAGCTGAGCTTCGATCAGATCGTGTGCACCGGCGTGCTCCACCACATGGCCGACCCCGATGCGGGGCTCGCAGCCTTGCGCGACGTCCTCAAACCGGACGGGGCAATACATCTCATGGTGTATGCGCCTTACGGTCGCACGGGCGTCTATATGCTGCAGGAGTTCTGCAAACGCATCGGTATCCACGCGAACGATGCCGACATCCGGGACCTTATTGCTGCGCTCCGGGCTTTGCCACCCGGACACCCGCTCGAAAACCTGCTACGCGAGGCTCCAGACTTTCGGCAAGAGGCCGCGCTAGCCGATGCGCTTCTGCACCCGCATGACCGCGCGTACTCGGTCCCGCAATTGTTCGATTTCCTGGAGACGGCGGGACTACAATTCGGCCGGTGGATAAAACAAGCACCCTACTTCCCTCGCTGCGGAGTCATTGCAAAAATCCCGCAAGCTCGGAGGATGGCACAGCTTTCCTTGGCGGAACAATTCGCTGCCGCCGAGCTCTTTCGAGGCACGATGGTTCGCCACAGCTTGGTTGCTTATCGGAACGATACCTGCCGCAACGCACAAGCCGTCAGTTTTGCCGATGACGATTGGCTCGGCTATGTGCCCGTTCGAATGACAGATACCATCTGCGTTCAAAAGGGGCTGCCACCAGGGGCTGCGGCCGTCTTGATCAATCAGAGCCACACCTATACAGATCTATTCATGCCAATAGACTCCACGGAAAAGCGCCTGTTTGATGCCATAGACGGGACGCGTTGTATTGGCGACATCGTGGAAAGCGCATTGTCATCCTCGCACCAGAAAACACAGCGCGACATCGCGCGAGCCTTCTTCGAGCGGCTCTGGTGGTATGACCAGGTGGTCTTCGATGCATCACAGCAGCTCGCCTGAGTCTCGCTTTTCGAGAACCAGCGTAAGGTCCAGAAAGTGTTTTCCAAACTGTTTGGCCGCAATCGAGAAAACGGTGGACGCTTCGAATCCGCGTCTGAAATGAACTGGAAGGTCAAGGCGCAACGGGTCCAACGCGAGGCCCATGTCTATTATTTCGCGTTCAAACATCCCCGAGTGCCGTGGTACGCAAAAGTGGTCGCGGCGTGCAGCGCATGCTACCTGTTCAGTCCCGTTCAACTGATTCCCAGTTACATTCCGGTCATCGGATTCCTGGACGACTTCCTAGTTCTCTTCGTGGCGGCGAAGTTGCTTCAAAGAATTATTCCTCCGGACGTGCTCGCCGAATGCCGCGTGCTGGCGGATGCGGCCGAAATGCGCAGGAAAGAAGAAATAAGATCGACGGGGGCTACCATTGGTTTCGTCGCCACCGCCGCAGTTTGGCTCCTCGTAGCAGTTGGCGTCAGTATAGTAATGGCCAGATATATCTCTGCGGAAGGCGCGATGGCAAAATAGTTCGCTACGCTGGCTGAAAACCCTCCGGACTCAGCCATACGAATCTCCCGGTGCAAAATATTAAAAACGTGACCAGTCGAAGATTTCTCTGGAAAAAATTCTAGGAAGGCTGTATCCCGCTGACTTTAAACCAATGGCGGAGAGGGTGGGATTCGAACCCACGGTTGAGTTTCCCCAACACACGCTTTCCAAGCGTGCTCCTTAAACCGCTCGGACACCTCTCCGCCGACGGAGCTTCAGAAGCCTAACAAATTGAAGCCCCAGCGGCAAACTCGACTGCACCTCTGAAAAGCGCAGGCGCAATTTTCGGCGTCGCAAAATCCGACGGAGAGGGGCGATTCTGGTGTTCGTCCTCGGAGTAACAAATCGGCAGGAGGTCTGCTACACTTTTGTACCCCGTTCCGGGGTAGTGCAATTGGTAGCACGCCAGCCTTTGGAGCTGGTTATCCTGGTTCGAGTCCAGGCCCCGGAGCCACCCGCTTTTCGCTTGCAGCACACCCAGACGCGAGACCTGATCGTAATTGCGGATTTTTCGAGCGGAGTCTCGATATCGCCTAGGCCGCGGTGTCTCGCCGCGACTTCGGTGACGGCACAATCTTCAGTTCGGCGGTCCGCTTGGTCTTGAGATTCTCTTCACTGGTCCGCAGGAGCTTTTCAAATTCCTGCTCCGAGGGGACACGAACCGTAGGCAGTGTTTTCAAGTTGGAAGTCATAATCCCTCCTTCCGGGCGCTCACACGCGGGCGACCCTTCCGGAAGCTAAGTGCACGGAAGGGTAGACCTCAGACTGTAGGCTGTCAAGATTTTTTCATCGGGCCCAGCGATTCCGCAATCGGGGCTGGAAGTGTAGAAAACTGCGTCGATTGAGCAGGGTTGCGATCCCAGGCAGGTTCTTGCGGACGTCTTGGGTCGGGTCGGGCAATACGGGCAGCGCGGTTTTTTCGATCGCGCAGGGCCAAAGCGAAAGACTCTCCCGTTACCTTGGGTGAGCCGCAGAGAAATCAGTCCAAGAAAAATCTCTTTCAGGGGGAACGCGCGGTGAGGCGTCTTCCCGCCTCGCTATAGATTTGGGCGGCGATGAGCTGCGCCCAGAAGGACTCCGTCCGGACGCGGCGCAGTGCGGGTTTGATATTGCATGCCAAGAAAGCGTGGAACAGGTTGTAGGCCAGGAAGGCCAACAGGGTAAAGGCCTCGATAGCGCGCGGATCGTGTTTATAGATGTGATCGGCGTGCCAACCGTTCACCAGTTCATTGAAGCCATAGTTTTCGATGTCCCAGCGCGCATGTCCCAGATGGACGACCAGCGCGGTGGAAGCTCGCGCGGCCGGCAAGGTCGTCACCCACATCCATTCGCTCTTTTCCTGGGACAGTTGTTTGCTAGACTGGCGGCGCACTTGGTAGGTTTCTTCTGAGCGCACCACCCGCACAGGGACGCTCACCTGCGACCAAGAAGTCAAATCCGACACATCCCACCACAGACAGGCGCGCGATCGATACTGCCCCTTCTGGGGCACCACCAGAGGCACCATTCCCAAAACATCTTGATACAGGTCGCGACGCTCTTGTTTGAGAACCAACAAGGCCTGCTTGCCATGGCGGATCAGAAAGTTCAGAAAAGGTGCCTGCGCATAGAGGGCATCGCCCAGCAGCAACTGGAAGGCACGCGGGTAAGCCCGCAACACGCGCTCGAGCAGGCGTAGGGCTGTCGCTACTTCGCTTTCGCCAGGAAGCTGTGCTTCCACATCCAGCAACAGGCGCATCTTCTGGCAACGCAGCATCAGTGTCACTTGGCGATGATAAAACTGAATCTTCTCTCCCTGCTCGGTGCGCAGAGTCCTTTGCAGGCATCCGCGGCAATGCCTGCGGTAGCTGGCATGGTGCTCATGTCCATCGAGCACGGCAATGTTCCATTCCCCCATGCCTCGCAAGGCTTTGTTCCGCTTCAAGCGCCCATACACCTGCTGCAACCCTCTGCGCAGTCCCTCATTCTCTAGCTCGGCGTGCACGCGCCCCACCGTATCGGCGCTGGCCAGCGCCTGCCCCAACCAACACTTCCAGAAAGAAGCCCCGCGAACGGTCTCCAAGGCGTTCAGGCTGCCCAGACGAGCCCAGTAAAGAACCAAAACCGATTGCAGCAAGACCGAGGTAGGAATACGCGGGCGGAGACGGCGATCGGAAACCTCTTCCAGAACCTCGCCGAGGTCAAAGATCTTCTCCGCGTAGCGAATCAGTCGTCGGAGAACCGGCTTACTCCTTTCTCTCCCGCAGGCGCTTCCACTCTAAATCAGAGAGCTCCTCGATCAACTTTTCCATCTCCTGCTGATTCTTGACGGCCTGCCGCACGCGGTCTTCCCATTGGCGGGGCACGAACATCTGGCGCAATTTCCCTCCCTGGCGTCGGACCAGATAGAGACAGGCATGCAGTTCTCCCCGGGCGCAATGACAGCCAGCTTTGCCACAACGCACATTGCGCACGGTGAGGGTGCCGCGCAGGAAGCGAGCGACGTGGATGACCTGCGCCAGACGAGATCGCTGCTGCCGTTCCCGAGCGGAGAACTGTGAGCGGTGCAAGCAGCCTCCTTTATCTTATACACTATAGTATACAAGAACTAACTGCTGTCAAGCGCCAAAAAACGAATGCGAATTTGCTGCTACGGGCACAGGAAGGGGTAATTCTAATGGGAAGCCCTATTTAGGCTATAACCAAATTCTCGGATGCGGAATCGCTGCATCGGGCCACCCGGCTGAACATGCCGCAGCTGCGGTCTTCTTGTCCCCCCGCCACCACGAAGTGCTTCACCGGACGAAACTTCGGCGGCACAACGAACGCTTGCGCAAGACCGCCAAGCGCCTTAGTCTTATCGCCGAAATGACATCGGATTTCCTTATCCTGGGATTTATCTGGTACATCGTTTTCCTATTCTCCACCACCTGCCATGAAGGCGCGCACGCGCTGATTGCCCGGCTGGGCGGCGATCCCACCGCATTTCACGGAGGGCAGGTCTCGCTAAATCCGCTCCCGCATATTAAACGCGAGCCTTTCGGGTTGGTGGTCGTGCCCATCCTTTCCTATATCGTCGCGCACTGGATGATCGGTTGGGCCAGTGCACCGTACGACCCCGCGTGGCAGCAGCGTTATCCGCGGCGCGCGGCTTGGATGGCCCTGGGAGGTCCGGCGGCGAACTTCACCTTAGTTCTACTTTCCGCGATCGGGATCCGTCTTGGAATGCATTTTGGGATCTTTGGAATGCCCGATTCCGTCAGCTTCACTCACATCACCGAGCCGCTGGTTCCGGGCGTCGCGAATTTCGCGGCTACCTTTCTCAGCATTTTTTTTCTGCTGAACTTGCTGCTGGGCACTTTCAACCTGCTGCCGGTGCCGCCCCTTGACGGCAACACCGGAATCACACTGCTGATGAAAGAGGAGACTGGATTGCGATTCCTCGATTGGTCGCACAGCCAGGGGTTCGGGATGCTTGGCTTGCTCGTCGCGTGGTACGCCTTCGATAAAATGTTTCCGTACATCTTCCGATTCGCTCTCGCAGTTCTCTATCCTGGCTCGCGCTGGGGCTGACCTTCCGCTCGCACACCTCGTGCACATTGCGGCGCCTTCGATAGGCAATCTGTTCCAACCGCGCACATTTTTCGTGCACGGTACACGCAGCACCTTCGCCGCATAGCATGCCGCGCCGCTAAACTCTTTCGAATGAGCCGATAGAGGCTTAGGACATTGGCATGCGTTCTGCAAAACAACCCCCGGAGGCAGAACAATGAACTCCTCAATAAACGAATCGTCGCTTGCAAGCTGGTCGGCGACGAGTTCAAGCAGCTACCGCGTCGAAGTTTCCGGATGGGACGACAAGGAGAACTTCTTTGTCGAAAAGACTACGCTCGACTGGAGCGAAGCAGATGGTAAATCGATCCGCGTGCGGTCATCGGTGCGCCTGGAGAGCGTTGTCTTCGTGCGCCTGATTCAACCGCTCGGCAGTGGTACCGGTTTTCCGGTTCCCTATCGCGCCGTCAATCTATCGGGAAATTACTTCACCGAGCAGCTCACGGTGAAGGTCGAGCAACTCCAACCGCGCATGGCGTTCCAAGAAACCGCCGATACCTTACTCCCTTCCGACTCCAAAGTTGCTTAGCGGGGCGAGTAGTAGCTGAGTTGAGCGAATACCGCGCACGAACACCTGCGAGTCTGCGACGGCCCTGTTCCATTTCGAAAAATACAATTCCAGATTGGAACGGGCCCGTCTCTCGCGACTCGCATGAGCCGGCCAATAGGTGATGCGACCGGCGAAGCAGACCGCCGGAGAGATATCGCAAAGCGAACAGTATGTAGCCGTTATGTACCGAATCAGACGTACCTGAGGAATGCGCGTGCTTCAAAACCGCAGATCGCTTTGTGGCCATTTTCTTGCCTGAGTGTTGTTTATGATCGCCGTACAAGAAAGACCAATCACTGAAATCTCCCGCAAGAATCTTACGGTCTGCGTGTTGGACGACGAAGCAGACCACCTGGAACTGACCACCACGCGGCTCGACCGCGCAGGTTTCGCGGTGGTCGGAACCACGGACCCTCAAGATGCGCTGAAGAAGGCGCGGTTGGGGGGCTGCCGCGTGGTCATCGCAGACCTCAAAATGCCTGGCATGGACGGTCTGGAATTTCTGGAAAAAGCGTTGCAACACGACCCGGGCATATACGTAATTCTGACAACCGGGTTTTATTCGGTGGAGTCCGCCATCGAAGCAATCAAGCGCGGCGCCTACGATTACGTCTGCAAACCGATTGACTTTACGCGCCTCACGAAAACGCTGGACGACCTTACCGATTCCTACACCCGGACCCGCCAGATACGCGACCTCGAAGAGAAATTGCTCGATAACCTTTTGTTCCACGGCATCGTCGGGCGCAGTCCCGCCATGCTGGAAGTCTTCGGTCTGGCCAAAAAAATTTCGCGTCATTACACCAACGCCCTTATCACGGGCCCTACCGGCTCGGGCGAGGAACTGATTGCCCATGCACTGCACCAGATGAGTCCGGTGGCGCAAGAGCGCTTCGCCGTGTGCAATTGCTCCGCCCTCGTGGACACTCTGCTGGAAAGCCAGCTCTGCGGGCACGTGCGCGGCGCTTTCACCGGCGCCACAGATACGCGTCCGGGTCTTTTCGAATACGCCAACGGCGGCACCGTCTTCCTGGACGAGATCGGCGAGACCTCCCTGCAGATGCAGGCGAAGCTCCTGCGCGTCATCCAAAATCGCGAAATCCAGCGTGTCGGCTCGCCCGAAGTAAAACACGTGGACGTCCGCATGATCGCGGCAACTAACCGAGATTTGCGCGCTGAAGTACTCGCCGGACGCTTCCGAGAAGATCTCTTTTACCGGCTCAGCAGCATCGAGCTTCGTGTTCCTGGGCTTGCCGAGCGCCCGGAAGACATTCCGATCCTGGTGCAACATTTCGTCAAGAAATATGGTCAATCGTATGGCAAGCCTTTTCAGGGCCTCACGCGGAGGGCGCACATCGTCCTGCTGCAGCACGATTGGCCAGGAAACGTTCGGGAATTGGAAAATGTGATTGCCAGTGCGGCCATCACCGCCAATTCCGAGTTCATTGATGTCGCAGATCTGCCGGAACATGTGCAGCGGCCACCGCGACGCGCTTCTTCGGCAAACGGAAATTGGAGCCCATTGCCGCTTGACGAAGTGCGCAGCGTCCATATCCAGCGCGTCCTGGAAATGTGCCACGGCAATCGCGTGCGCACCGCCCAGGTTCTGGGAATCGGGCGCACCAGCTTGTATCGCTTCCTCAAGCGGTCCGACAAACAGAAGGCCTCTGCGGCCAAAGGCGCGGCTTAAGCGCTGGAACCGAGAATCTGCATTTGGCGAAACGCGGTCAGAAGGGCACGAACCGAGTGGAAGGTTGAGGGATACCGTTATGAGTCTTCAGATATCACACCACTGGAAGCGTTTCGGCCCCATCCCGGGATTAGAACCGGTGCGTGAAGAACGTTACCCTATACAGGTTTCTATCGAAGTCTGCGGTTTCAATCTGCCTGGGCGCTTTTTCACCGAGCGGGCCGAAACCTGCAACATCAGCGAAGGCGGTTGCAAGTTCCGTTTGCGGACGCAAATCGCGCCGGACGCGATTGTGGCGCTGCGGGTCGTCGCCGGACACAAGCGTGGCGGACAAGACACTTCGCCGATGCTCTTTCAAGTCGTTCGGGCGGAGCGAGATTCAAATCAATGGGTCGTGGGAGCTATTAAATTGCAATCGAGCGAACTTTGGCCAACGACTCTCGCCGATTCGCACGAGCCATCTCGCAAGATCAGCTGATTGCGTACTTGCCAAGCCATCCGGCTGGTCCCGTCGACGCGCCCGCTGGACGGTCCTCGCATTTCCTCTGACGACGCGACTGGTAGTCGCTCCAACTGCAACTTTCGGTAGAACTTCCCAACAACTTACGGTGTCGATCCAGCTCACACCTCTGAACTCCACCCGGCTAGATTTCGCCGCGTGTCCGCAAGATTTCCCGGAGCCGCGACAACCGGCCAGCCCGCGGTTCCTCAAATCGTACGTGCCAGAATTTACTTGCCGCCAGAGTTAGTCGAGTAGGACGCATTGTGCAGCAACGATGGAGGCAACGTCACTGATGAATCCATGCGCACGAGCATTCCCGTTTGGGCCGGCAGCTCAACGTCTTTGCCTTTCTTCGTCATGATGTACGCTGACGTTCCGACCAGCCCGATCACGGTTCCGCGAGCGACGTTGCTGAAGAGCACTCCGACCAGTGCGCCTGCGCCCGTCCCGAGACCGCCGGTCATTATGTCGCCCTTGATATCGCGCTTTTCTTCGATCACCACGCCTTCTGTGGTCTTCAGATCCTTGCGTTTTTTCGTGTCGTCCGCGCTGCCGCTATAAAGCGAGAGAATGCT
Organism: uncultured Acidobacteriota bacterium; assembly: GCA_963804625.1. Lineage (GTDB taxonomy): Bacteria > Acidobacteriota > Terriglobia > Acidiferrales > UBA7541 > Palsa-295. The sequence goes on from CAWDRJ010000007.1 coordinate 175,962, forward strand.
CATCTGCACCGGGAAAATGCGGCTCTGCACTTCGATCGAATTGAACACCAGGTTCATCGAAGCTCCGCCGCGAACCATGGCAAACCACTTCGGCCGCGTCACGCTGGTCACCGTACCGTGGATCTTCGCGCCGGCGGGAAGTAGCAGTTGATTCCCCACGAAGACCGGTTCGGCAACAACTGCCGTGAATGGATCGCCGTCGTGCGCGACGCTGGTTGAAAGCCCGGCGGCGAGCGTTAGGCGGACTTGAGTTCCAGGCTGAATAGAGTTGGACTGCGCGCGTACTGCGGGTGTCAGCCAAAGCAGCACTGACAGCAAAGCACAAATCGAGACAAATCGCTTCATGGGATCCTCCGTTATCCTCGGCGGGAACGAAACTTCATTCCGCCGAGGACTGCTCTGGCCATAGCCGAGCCGTCCCCGTTTCGTGGGGTTACCGCTGGCGCCGCGGTGCGAGTGCGGAGGTTGCACTCGGCGGCTAAGATACTCCATCAGCCAGGAAGGTTGTGTCGCTATCCAACAGCCATGTTCCTAAGCGGCAAGGCCGCGTGTCAATCACAGTACTAGTACGACACCGCATTCCTCATTCCCCCGCAATGCACCAACTTCAGAATGCTAGGCTTTCTTGTAGGCGAGCATCTGAGATTCCGCGAAATTCGGGAATTGAAGGTCAGGTAACAATCCGATGCGAAATCGTTTATTGATTTTCTGCTTGTTGGTCTTGGGACTGGTGTCGGTCACCTTCGCGACCGACTTCGCGGTCGTCGTCAATCCTGCCAATCCGATCCACGAGCTGACGTTGGTCGAACTCGGCAAAATTTTCCGCGCCAAGACAACGATCTGGGGCAACGGCCGTAGCATTACCATCGTCCTGCGCGATCCCAACTCCCCAGGGATGAAGTTCGTGATCGAAAAAGTGTTCGGCGGAGCATTCGAGGAAGGAAGGTCCGCGCTCACCGATCCTGCGCGGAAATCAGCCGTGCCGGTTGTTTTTGCCGCGAGCGATGACGAGGTGCTGAAGATTGTCGGCGGCAATGCCGGGGCGATCGGCGTGATTGACGTGTACAACATCACCAGCGGCGTGAAAGTCGTCAAGATTGATGAGAAGCAACCCTTTGACCCCGGTTACGTCCTGAAGGGCCACTAATTCACAAACCGAGAATTGATGCGAGGAACCGTGAAAATCCGAAACTCTTCTCCCTGGATCGTTATCGCCATTTTGCTGGCCGGTACTGTGGCTCAGGCGCAGGACGCAACGCCTCCCGCCGCCGCGGCCTCACAGACGACCGACCATGTCGCGACTACGCCAGAAACCATTCCGGTAACGACAAGCTCGCTTACGGCGCAACGCGCCTACGAAATGGGGATGGTGCAGCGCGAAGATCGGCTCTTCGTGGACGAAGGTCTGGCCTTCTTTCGCGAGGCGGTGAAAGCCGACCCGCAGTTTGCGCTGGGCCACGCCACGTTGGGTTACTTCACGGCCGATCCAAAAGAGGAGAAGCAGGAGAGCGCGCTGGCGGAGAAGTTTATCGGAAGTGCGTCTCCCGATGAGCAGTCGCTGATCATCTGGATGAACGGCACCAAGAACGGCGATCTGGTGCCCGCTATTTCCGCGATGAATGACCTGCTCGCGAAATATCCAAACGACAAGCGGCTCGGCAACATGACTGCGGAATGGCTCTGCTCGAATCAGGGAGCCTTCGACCACGGCGAGGCGATTTTGGTGCGCCTCTTGAAAAATGATCCCCGATATTTTCCGGCCATGAACAATCTGGCTTACTGCTACGCAATGAGCGGCCAACCGGGTCTCGCGCCGCCGCTGATGACCGAGTACGTCGCGGCCTTGCCGAACGAACCAAACCCGCAGGATTCCTTCGGAGAAATCATGCGCATGCTGGGTGACTATCCGGCGGCACTGGATCATTATCGAAAGGCTTTGGAAATCAATCCCCATTTCAATCCATCGCAGGTGGGTCTTGCCACGACGTATGCGCTAATGGGCGATCAAAAGAAAGCGCGCGCCCAATATTTGGTGGCGATCAAGGGGACGAAAGAGCGGCCGACTCAGGTGAATTATCGAATCCTTTGGGCGATGACGTACTACCGCGAAAACAAACCGGTCTTGGCCCACCAGGCATTTTTGCAGGTTGATACGGAAGCGCACTTGGCAGGATTACCTATTCAGGAAGCTGAAATTCATCGGACCATGGCGCTGTTCAATCCAAATCCTGCCCTTGCCTTGAAAGAACTAGACGACGCGAGGTCAGACCTTTCCGAGACACGCGATGCGAAGCTCATGTCCGGAGACCGCGACGCGGAATTGGCGTCCATCCTGCAAACCCGCGCGTTCATCGCTGTAAGCGCAGGAAAGACCGACGTGGCGCAAGACGCCCTCAAGCTGCTGGCTGAAATGGCGCAGACCAGCCGCAGTATTCCGGTGCAAAATTCGTATCACTCCGCCAATGGGGCAGTGCTTCTCGCGCAAGGCGACTACGCCGGCGCAATTACGGAACTGCAAGAAGATCCGCAAAATCCTCTTTCGCTGCGATTGCTGGCGGAGGCGCAAACCAAAGCGGGACAGACATCCGACGCCCGAAAAACACTCTCGACTCTCGCAGCGATCAGCGACGATCGCGTAGAAACGGCCTTCGCAACGCCGTCGGCTCGCGCCGCCCTGAAAAACGACACAACACAGACTGCTCAGGGTGGCGCACACTAGACGATTCAAAACGGCACGCGCAACATCAAAAAGACGACTCATCGCCCGTTCGCACGACGCCTTCTCATCGTTGTCGAATTGTTCGCATCAATTTTGCATTTCTCCCCGCCGCTGATGTCTTTCGCACGATGAATCGCTGTGCTAGACTTCGCGGAGCAGTTTTGTGCGCGGAATATTTCTGCGAAGGACTGCCGATGGGTGGAACTTCGGGCTCTGTGCAACGATTCCCCGCAAACCCCGCCAGGCCCGGAAGGGAGCAACGGTAGCGGGTCAGTCTCGTGTGCCGCGGAGTACCCGAAGTTCCTCTAGTCGCGGCCGAGCCACAGCGAGCTAAATGACATATAAAGTTATCGCCCGAAAATACCGTCCGCAAACTTTTCGTGAGATTGTCGGGCAGCAGCACGTCACCAAGACTCTCGCCAATGCCATCAATTCCAATCGTGTAGCTCACGCCTATATTTTTTCCGGAGTCCGCGGCGTGGGCAAGACGACCACTGCTCGCATCCTCGCCAAAGCGCTGAACTGCGTGAAAGGCCCCACGGCCGAGCCCGACGGGACTTGCGATTCCTGCCGCGAAATTTCCTCTGGCACTTCACTGGACGTATTGGAAATTGACGCAGCATCGAACCGCGGCATTGATCAGATCCGCGAATTGCGCGAGATGGTGCGCTACGCCCCCGCTTCGAGCCGCTACAAAGTCGTGATCCTGGACGAGGCCCATCAGCTCACTGATGACGCTTCGAACGCGCTGCTGAAAACGCTCGAAGAGCCACCCGAGCGCGTAGTCTTCATCCTGGCGACGACGCGGGCAGAAGACTTGGTAGAAACAATTAAGTCGAGAGCACAGCTTTTCCAGTTTCGCGCGCTGACGTTCAAAGAAATCGGCGAAGAAATCGAGCGGATCGCCGGCGAAGAGAAATTGACCATCGAGCCGGGTGCGGTGGCCGTCCTCGCGCGCGCCGCCGAAGGCAGCCTGCGCGACGGCCTTTCGCTTCTTGAGCAAGCAATTTCCTACAGCGGAGACGCCATCACCGACGCGCAAGTGCGCGAACTCCTTGGCGTGGTCGCCGAAAGCGTGCTGGACAATCTGGTGGACGCCATTGCGCAGCAATCGGCGGAACTCGCGCTGGGCCTCGTGCATCGCCTGATTGGCGATGGCCAAAATCTCCAGCACTTTTGCCGTGAAGCGATTCGACATTTCCGCAATCTGTTGGTCGCGCGCGTATGCGGCGCGGAATCCGATTTAGTTGCAGCGCCGCAGGACGAGCGTCCGCGCCTTGCAGAGCAGGCGGCACGATTCAGCGAAGAAGATCTCACGCGCTTCTTCAATACCCTGCTAGCGACGGACGCCGAACTGCGTCGGGCACCTGATCCACGCCTACACCTCGAGCTAGGGCTGCTGAAATTGATCAACGCGCGCCGGCTCGCGCCGCTCGAAGAGCTGCTGGCGGAATTTCGGGGCGAAGCGCGATCCGCCGGCTCTGTGGGCGGTCCGCCTTCACGCACTACATCCGCATCTTCCGGTGCGCGATCTGTCTCAGCCGTCTCCGGCGCGGCAGTGCGCATGGCGCCAGAAACTAACTCGTCGGCTTCCGCCGCGCCCGCTGCTGCCGGCGCGCCGGCTTCGAAAGTTGTGAGCGCCGAAACAATTCTGCCACCGGCGCCAAAAATGCCGGAGCCGAGAATGGCGGAACTTGCGCGTGCCGCCGCGCCGGTGCCCGCATCACCACCGCGCATCGTCGCGCGCGCTGCGGAGGATTCCACTGGCGGTCTCGCCTCGGCGCAAATGGATGCCATCAAATCGGCCCTGCAGGGGTCGAAGCTGCTTTCATCTTTTCTCGATCAGGCGACTCGCTATCAAATCGAAGCCGGCGAGTTTCAACTTTTCTTCACCAGCGAAAGCCGCACGCTCGTGGACATGCTGCCACGCGAGGCGATGGAACGTTTGCGCACAACCGTAAACCAAGTCATCGGCCAGCCGCTGCGCGTCTGTGTTAAACTGGATTCCAGCCGGGTATCAGCGCCAACCGGTCGCGGTTCAGAATTGCGTGCGCGGCTCGAAGAGGATCCGATCGTTAGGGCTATGCTTGAAAAATTTGGCGGCCAGATTTCAAACGTCAAGCGCCCGGGCGAGGAAAACTGATGGAAGTCAAAGCTCTGCAGCAGATGCTCTCGCAGTTTCGCCAAGTGCAGGAGAAGCTCGAGAAGCAGATTGACGAGCTCTCCGTCGAAGCCTCGGCGGGCGGCGGCATGGTCAGCGTGAAGATGAACGGCCAGAAGCAGCTGACCGAAGTGCGCATCGAGCCGGACGTTTTCAAGAGCAAGGACCAGGAGATGCTGCAAGACCTGATTCAGGGCGCTGTAAACGAAGCCACCCGCCGCGTGGACGAAGAGCTCTCTAAGCAAGTGAAAGAAATCTCCGGCGGACTGCCCGGAGTCGCCGGCCTGAAGATTCCCGGCCTTTTCTAAGCGGTTGCTTTAGCCGGAATTAGATCGCGCGGTTCAGATTCTCCCAATCGCTTCCAATTGCTGGTACGATTCCCTTCTCATTTAAAACGATTTTCATGAACGGAGTTCCATGCCCGACTTCGCTCCTTCGGTGACAAGATTAATTGACGAGTTGAAGCGGCTGCCTGGCATCGGCCAGAAGACCGCGCAACGCCTCGCGTTTTATCTGCTGCGCGTGGATCCCGAGCAAGCCTTCGCGCTTTCGGACGCTATCCGCGATGCCAAGGAAAAAGTGCGCGAATGCTCGATCTGCAACAACATCACCGACGCGGACCCATGCCTTTTCTGCACCGGGGCGGCACGGAACAAAAAAATAATCTGCGTGGTGGAAGAGGCGACGAACATCCAGGCCGTAGAAAAGACGCGGCAGTTTGACGGCTTGTATCACGTGCTGGGAGGCGCGCTTTCGCCGCTGCAAGGAATCGGTCCCGATCAGCTAAAAATAAAAAGCCTGATCGAGCGACTGAAGGGCGGCACAGTGGAAGAGATTATTGTCGCCACCAGTCCTACAGCCGAAGGCGAAGCCACGGCGGTTTATCTGTCGAAGTTGATCAAACCGCTCGGTGTACACGTCACGCGTATCGCCATGGGCATTCCAGTCGGCTCCGACCTGGAATACGCGGACGAAGTGACCATGAGTAAAGCCATGGAAGGCCGCCGCGATTTGTAGCGCCTCCTCAAAGATCGCTCCGATATCACTCACGTTTTTTGGCTAATGCGAGGGGGCTGTCATCCCGAGCGTAGCGAGGGATCTGCTTTTCGGCTGAAGCTGCGAGAAAAAGCAGATTCCTGGGGCTGAATTCGCCCTCGGAATGACATTTCTGCGCCTTTTTTCCCAGTTCACATGGGGCTAATTCTTCTTATCGTCGCCGTGATGGAGATCCAGACCGAAGGACGGATGGTCTTTGGTTCCAGTGATCTTGATAGGTAAGTCAGAGCCACCATTCTTTCCCTTGAAGAATGGATCCACAGCTTTCAGAAAGAGCGATTTCGCGCCTGTCGTGGTCTGCGAAAGCTTCGCCTGCATCAGCAGATGCCCGTGAAAATCCATCACACCGCTGTCCAGGCCGTAGCTGCCAGTTAGCGCGACGTTGGCTCCCGGCACGCCGAAACTCAACTTCGAAAAGCTGGCCACGCCCTTGTCCACGCGAAATTTCGCGATCAAGTTTGAAACGACGTCGTCAATGTCCTTGTCAGTCGGACGCCCTTGCGCCCTGCGGCTCAGCGCATCGAGCTTTCCCTGCACGTTGCTGCTGGTGAATCGCGCATCAGCGACTCCGAATTGGCCGTCGATGGTCATGCGCTGCAGTATGTCGGCATCGCCTTCTCCAATGTCAATCTTCGCGTTGAGAGACGCAGGGCCGGTCATGATCGGCGGATCGTTCTTTACTGTCAAATAGAGCAGATCTTCGATGGTCGCCTCGCGCGAGACCGCATCCAGCAGAATTGTGCGGCCCTTTTCCGGAGTGAGGTCCGCGACTTCGCCGTTCACCACCAGCGTGGTATGCCGGAAATGGGCAATCACCGGCTTCAGAATCACATTGCCATTGGTGCCATCCACAATCGCCGTGTAGTCCGTATGCAGATTTACCGAGTGGCCGCTCATGCGCAATCCGAAGTCCGGAGTATCCGTTTGACCTTCCACGCTCAAGTAATCCAACGGCCCGCTGAATTTTCCGGTCGATCGCAGAGCTCCCGCAAGCCCTTTGATCGTTCCCATATCGGCGTGGCTGAAAACGTATTCGGCCTCGACCGGCGTGTGCCGCGGATCCTCCGCGCTCCAGGGCCCGAATTGCCCGGCGCAATCAATCTCGCCCTTGGGAATTGGGTTCGTCAGCACGGCGTGGAAAGATGCCGGACTATCGAAGCTGAAATCTTTGATCACCAACTCGTGAATTGGGAACTCGCGTGGCGGCTTCCCAGGATCTCCGCGCAGGATGGAGATCAGCGCGTTGTTGGCGTCGATTTCGTGAATCAGGACGGGATATTTCTCCACCAGGTCCGTTTCCGTGCCATGAATCTTCGGACGCGCGCCGCTGTCCTTGGGGGGCATATGAATTTGCAAACCGTCCAGTTCCACGTCGCGGATCGTGAACCGCTTCCGCAACATCCCGGAAATGCTGGCCGTGAATCTAACGTGCTGGATTTCGATCAGCGGCGGAACGTCCGTGCGCCCTTGCAAACGCAACGTCAGTCCGTCGATGGTGACGTGGACGTGCGGGAAAAGAAAAACGTCAAAGTGCTTAAATTCGATTTCACTTTGAAAACGCGCACGCAAATACGCTTCGGTGCGCTTGCGCATCGCCGTCTTTATGGCTGGAGTGAAAGCGTAAAGCGCCGCCACGAAGACAACTACAGCGACTGCACCTGCAATCAACCATCGCCGCATCGGAGGAGGACTCGCTTATAAATAAAAATGCGCAAGCAAGATGACATTTCCATCTTATCGAGATGACCGGGGATTGACCAGCGAGCGCCCGGCACATTTGTTTCGCCGGTCGCGACACGGCCTCCAGCCGACAATCGTTGCGCGCAACCCGTACCGGGCGTATACAGGAGCTAGCCGAGAGGTTAAACAGTGGCGAGCTTAGAAAAGTACATGAGCCAGTACGATCACGAGCACACGAACGTGTGGAACAAGGTTCTCCATGAGATTGGCATCCCGATTATCCTGGCGGGAATCATCCTGGCGATTCTCACCTTCTGGCGAATCGGTCTGGCGCTATTCGTCGTCGGCTGGATTCTCTTGTTGGCGGGCCATCGCATCGAAGGAAACAAGCCGGCGTTCTTCCAAGGCCTGATTTATTTCCTGGTCGGCCCGATTTGGGTCGCGAAGGAAATCAAGGACGCGATCTTCGGCACTTCCGAAAGGACCACGACGGTCCGCTAGATCGCGTCTGTTACAATTCAGGTCATCCCGAAAATCCGCAACTCGCGCGCAGAATTGCCTTTAGCAACTGATGCCGGCGTACCGGTAAGCGTAGTGCTCCAAAGTTACCTTTTCGCACAATTCCCGTTCCCTGGCTGGCGCATGGCTCCTACAATGCTACCCTTGGAAATCGCCCTTCGGAGGAGCAGTTGAACGATTCCGCACAGTCGGCTGATCCCAGCACTCAGAAGCGCCGCAGCACGCGCATTGTACAAGCCGTGCCGATCACGGTGACAGGTACCGACGCGCTCGGCCAGCCGTTCAAAGAGCGCACCACCACCGTGATGGTGAATTGTCACGGGTGTAAGTACCAGTCCAAGCATTACGTTCCGAAGAATTCGATCGTCAAGCTCGACATCCCTCGGCCGGAAGGCGGCCCCTTCTCCACACAGGGCCGCGTCGTGTGGGTGCAGCGTCCGCGAACCGTACGCGAATTGTTCCAAATCGGCCTCGAGTTTGAAGCTCCCGGCAATTTTTGGGGTATTGCGTTCCCTCCCGAAGACTGGACGACGGGTGCGAATGACACCTCCGATTTAATCTCTGAGTTTTCGTTACCAACCGACGTCGTGGCGGTCGCCGAGCCTGTCGCCTCCGTATCCCCGCAACCGCTGCCGCCGATCCCGCCGCCGCCAATTCCGTCGGCGCCCGAAAAGCGGGTAGAAGCTCCCGCGGCTCCATTCAAGGTTCCCGCGCCTCCGGCCAGTTCTGTAACGCCGCCGGTCGCGCCGCCGAAAGTCACTCCGCCGCCACCGTCGGCTCCCGTGGTCGCAGCCGCGCCGCCCGTGGCGCAGACGCTGGCGACGCCGGTTGACAACAAGATCCATGTCGTGCCGCCTCCGGCACCCGCTCCCGATACGCAAGCGGCGCTGGCGAGGCAAGTCTCGCAGATGGTCGCCGCCGCCAAGGAAAATCTCGATAAGACGCTGCGCCGCGGCGCCGAACAAGCAATCACGGAAGAGATGACGATCGCGCGCCAGCAATTGGACGCGCAACTACACGACACCGTCGAGAAAGCGATCAAGGTCTCGATGGACCGCGTCTCCGAGTCCGCAGTGAAAAAGGTTGTTCAGCAGGCGACCGATCGCACGGCGGCCATCGTGGAAGAGGCGCGCAAGGCGAGGGAATCGTCCACCTCACAGCTCGATGAGAAGGTCCGCAACGCCGTGCAGCAAGCCGTGAGTCATGCCGCGGAACAGGCGGCGCTCCAGGCAGCTCAGCAGACGGCGACGATCAATCTGAAGCAGTCGGTGGAAGAGGCGGTCGAACGCGCTCTTCGCGACCGCGAAGCCTCGACTCCGTCTCTGGAAATCCTCTCGTCGCCCGAGGCGGCTCAGAACCATCTCGAACAATGGCGCAAGAACCTAGAGGAAACCGCGCAGACGGTTCGTAGCAAGACGATCGAGCAGGCGCAAGCCGACGCAAATACCGCCGCTCAGCAGTGGAACGTTGAATTTGAAGCGGCGCTCGCCAATGCATCGCACAAACTCGGCGACAAACTTGCCGAAATTTCGCAGTCGGCTCTTACTCAGGCCGAGCAGGACGCCGCGACGCGTGTCCAGGCCCTGCAGGCCTCGCTCAACGAAGCGTCGCGGGCCGCCTCGATCCAAGCGGAGCAGGACGCCGCCGCACGCGCAAAGGTCTTGCGCTCCTCGCTGGACGAGGCCATCGCTGGCGCAGCCTCCACGATCGAAACGCTCGGTGCCGGTCTGCAACAGGAACGCCATCGCGCCGAAGAAACCAAGGCGCAGCTCCAGGAAGCCGCTCAGAATTCGCTTCGGCAGTCTCGCCAGCAACTCGACGAACTGTTAAACGCTCAACAACAGGAGATGTCTCGCAAAGCTGATCAGGTTATCGCCGACCGCGCGCAGCAGATCGAGCCGGCCCTGCAGGCGTCCGCCCAGAAAATTCTGGAACGCGTCTCGATTGACCTCGAACAAAAGCTCACGCCGCGCCTCGATCAAGTTCACCGCACGGTCGCGGAGCTCGAGCAAGCCGAACACCGGGCGGAGCAAACCAAACATCACGTCCAGGAGCAGATTCGCCACTCCGCCGAAGAAGTCACGCATCTGCAGCACGCCGTACACAGCCAGGTGCAACAAGCCGCCGAACAGGTGACGCACCTGCAAGAAGTTGTTCGCGATCAAGTCCAGCAAACCGCGCAACAAGTCGCTCAGCTACAGGATGAAGTCAGCGCGCAAATGCAGATGGCTGCCGTTCGCGCGGACCAACTACAGGACACCATCCGTGAACAGACCGTGCAGGCTTCCGAGCAGGCTATTCAGGACGCGTTGGCGCGGCTGCGCAGCGAAATAGGAAACGTCCCGGCAGAAATCGAACAATCCTGCCGTGAAGTCGCTACCAAGGTTGAAGAAGAAATTCAACAACGCAGCACGGAAGCTCAACACCAAACATACGAGGCTTTACAAAAAGCCGCCGAGTGGTACCAGAAAAAAGCGCACAGCACGATGCAGACTTCGCTCGAGAAAGCCGTCGAGCAATCCTCCACCGCTCTGCGCGACCGCGCTGCCGAAGTCTCCAGCCTGCTGGCTTCGGAACTGGACCACTATCGTCGCACCTATGTCGAGCACAGCACGGCGCAGATCGAAGACTCCGCCAAGGAAATCGTCACCCGCCAGCGCGACGCGATGAACGAAACGTCGCAGATGGCCACCGCGGGTTTCACCGACCAAGTGCATCGCGTCACCACCGAATCGCTGCGGCGCTTCGAACAAGCTTCACGGGAAGCTCTCGAAAAAACACGCTCGGACATGGAATTCACCCGCGAGGGTTCGCTCGCGGAATATCAAAAAATCCTCGACGATCGCATGATTCAAGGCGTGGAGCAGGCCGGCGTCCACCTGCAATCGCAGCTGATCCCCTTGATCGAAGAATGGGAAGCGCGGCGCGAGGCAGAAAAGAAAGAGTGGATGGAGCAGTTGAAGAAAACCAACGACGAATCCATCGAAGCCTACAAGGCGCGCCTGGAAAACGCCTCGAACTCCTGGCTGCTGGCTTCCGCGACGACCCTCGGCCAACACTCCCAGGCGGTCCTCGACACCATCGCCAAGGCCGCTGAAAAGCGGTTGCGTGAGACCTGCTCGGAAGTCCTTGGAACCATGGGAGACACCCTGAAATCCCGCCTTCTAGGCCTTTCCAGTGATTTCGGCTCCCAAGAAGACGACGAATTCCCCCCGAAGAAAAAATAACTCTGTAACGCACAATCGCCAATCGCGCTACCGGTTTTTCCCTTTTCTATTTTTCCTTTTCCAATTTCCAAACCACCGCTCCGGTATAATAGCCGCCATGTCCAATCAGGCCTACCTAAGCATCTGGCTGAAGGATTTTCCGGAAGAGGTGATGCTCGAACGTTTCGGAGAATTCCTGGCCACAGTTCCCTTCTCCGCCAAACGGCCGGGATTTACGTACCTGGAAATCCAGGCGGTAGACACGAGCGAAACTCCAGTCTTCGAGCAAGATTTGCGTTCAATGCCGCTCGACGCGCCCAGCATCGTCGAACTGGCCAAGGATTATCTCCACAGCGATTCCAGCTATGCGGTCCGCGCCGATTGGGATCTCTGGGTCTTCGAAGGCGACCCACCGCGCTGGCAACAATTGCCGCAGCCCATCGAGCTGCGCTGCAATGGAGAAGGCTACGACGCCGGATTCTGGAAAGAAAACGGCCACTTCGAAGTGAATTTCGGGTTCGAACATCTCTTTACCGGGCACGCCGGATTGCTCGGAATTCGCCAGATTGCTCGTCCGGCTCCGCAGAGCCAGGAGGAAGCTAACTTTCTCGAATCCATGTCCAAGCCCGCGAATCTACAGATATATCAGGAAAAAGCTCGTGAAAATATCAAAAGCCTTTTCGCTTGGGTTCGCCGTATTGAAGATACGTTGCCAATAGGCCGGCTGCGGCTATGGTCCGAAGGAGAAGAGAATTTTGAAGCGCGCCTTGAAGAAATTCTGGCTGCTCGTTAGCTTGCCGGCCGGTTCGGAGTTCGCGATACGATTGGCGAACCGAGCGGTTCCGCATTCGAAACAGGCCGAAACTCGAACCGCGAGAGCCCTTCCGTGAATTTGGGCGGCAAGTTAAAATTGTATTCGCGCCGATTCTCACGATCGAGCGCATCCAGCCTTCCACGGGATTTCATGAGAAAGCTTTCGTTTCTGGCAATCATTACCGTTGTGATCGTAGGCGTTACATCTTGCGGAACCTCGGAGCCGGAACCGGCCAGGCCGGCGAGCACCGCCGCTTCGCCAGCCGCTCCGGCCACTCCGCCGGTTCCTGATGATATCCAAAAGGCTGCAGAAAAGTCCCTCGGCTCCGAGACCGAAGTTCTCTTGTTCGGCGACCTTGCAAAAAACGGGCTGCAGGAAGTCCTAGCCATCAATCGCATGAAGCAAAATCCGAAGGGCGGCGCGCCCGGTACAGTCGTAACACGGGCAGTAATACTGCAGAAAGACCCTACCGGTACCTGGAAGGAAATTCTGCGCTGCGACGAGCACCTGGAAAATCCCAAGGGGTATCTCGGCAGTATTCCGCTTGCGCCGGTGAACGGCTGGCGCTTGCAATACGAACAGGACGCGCAACAGGGCTTGCAACTCTACTTCACGCCGGTCACCGACCCCAAAGGCGCACGCGCCTTGCCCATCGAAGTCCGCTGGAATACGAAAGTGAAGCGCTATCAATCGCTGGACCGCAATTTCGAAAATTTTCTCGGCGAGTTGCCTTCGCTGGAGACTCCGGAGTCGCAAATCCGCCTGTGAGCGCGATCGCCCAACCCGCCGCCGTGCCCGCCGCTCGCCCCGTGAAACGAGCTTCGGGCTGGGATCATTTGAAGTCGCTGGTGCCTTACGTCTGGCGCTATCGCGGGATGGTCGGGCTGGGACTGCTCACGCTAGCTTTGATGGGCGCGGTAGGCGCGCTGCCGCAATTGATCCTGGGCATCATCACCGACTGTCTGGAGGGCTCCCCGCAAGCGCTCTCCACGTTACACGGTTCGGCGCGCGCGCTGCTCTCACCGCTACTTTCGATTTACGCGCCCCTCAGCGGGCACGCGCTCGGTTTGTTCTGCATGATTCTTGTCGGCGTGATGTTGGTGAAGGGCTTCTTCTCCTTTTGGACTCGCTGGATATTGATCGGCGTTTCGCGCGAAATCGAGTACGACCTGCGCAACGATCTGCTCGCCCGGCTCGTCGAACTCGAACCTGAATTTTACGTGCGCAATCGCACCGGCGACCTAATGTCGCGCGCGACCAACGACTTGAACGCCGTGCGCATGGTCCTGGGTCCTGGAATCATGTACAGCGCCACCACGATCGCGACCATGGTCCTCGCTATCTTTTTCATGGTGAAACTGTCGTCGAGTCTCACGGGATGGGTTCTGCTCCCCGTGCCTGTCGTCGCGCTCGCCGTCCGCTATTTCGGTGAGACGATCCATCGTCTTTCGGAACAGATTCAAGCCGCACTGGGCATACTGTCCACTCGCGCGCAGGAAAATCTCACCGGCATTCGCGTGGTTCGCGCCTACGCGCAGGAAAAACCGGAAATCGCGGCTTTTGACAGCGCCAATCGCGATTACGTGGATCGCAACATCCAGCTGATTGCCACCTGGAGCCTGTTCTTTCCGTTTCTTACGGCGCTGATCGGCATTACCTTTGTGATCTTGCTGGGTAAGGGCGGCCGGGACGTCGTTGACCACCGCTTCACCGTCGGCACCATGTGGGCGTTCTACTGGTTCCTCGGGCAACTGGTATTTCCCATGATCGCGCTCGGCTGGGTTACCAACATTTTTCAACGCGGTGCGGCGTCCATGGGCCGGCTGAATTACATCCTGCACGCCAAACCGAGAATTGGCATTTCCACCGCGGATATGGACGCCAGCGATGCCGCCATCACCATCGGCGGCAACGGCGATTCCGCCGCAGCGACAGCTTTGGACTCGCAAACATCGATTCACGGCGAAATCGAGTTTCGGCATTTAACCTTTCCATATCCCACCGCCCGCGCGGAAGACGGCACGAGTAGCGGCCCGGTGCTTCACGATATCAACCTGCATATCCCCGCAGGCTCTACGCTCGCCATCGTCGGCCCCACCGGCAGCGGAAAATCCACGCTCGCTTCGCTGATCGCGCGGCTTTGGGACGCTCCGCCCGATACCCTCTTCATCGACGGCCGCTCGATTCGCGACTATCCCGTCACAGAATTGCGCCGCGCCATCGGTTACGTCCCGCAGGACACGTTTCTTTTCAGCGACACGCTGCGCGAGAACATCGCCTTCGGCGTCAACACCTGCATGGAAGAGCAGATTTACGAAGCTGCGGAAATCGCCAGCGTCTCGGGCGAGATTCAGAGCTTCCCGCAGCGCTACGACACGATGGTGGGCGAGCGCGGCATCACGCTTTCCGGCGGACAGAAACAGCGCACCTCCATCGCGCGCGCAGTTCTGCGCCAGCCAAAAATTCTGATCCTGGATGACGCGCTTTCCAGCGTGGATACCGACACCGAAGAGCGCATCCTGCGCCGCCTGCGCGACGTGATGAGCCAGCGAACCTCCATCGTCATTTCCCATCGCGTTTCCACCGTAAAAAATGCCGATCAAATCGTCGTCCTGCGCGATGGCCGCATCATCGAACGCGGTACGCACGACGAACTGCTCGCGCTCGGCGGCTATTACGCCGACCTGAACCAAAAACAAATGCTCGAAGAAGAGTTGGCACGCGAATGAGCGACTTCCGCGAAGAAGAAAAACTAGGCAAGCTCTACGATTCGCAGCTCACGCGGCGGCTCATGCAATACCTGCGTCCCTACCGCCTGCAGGTCATCCTTGCCGTTTCGTTCACCCTCGGCATCACGGCGCTTGAAATTGCGGGACCGTATCTCTTCCATGTGGGTATAGACAGTTACATCGTCCCAGGCTACGAAGGGCAGATGGCGCGCAGCGTCGCGCTGATCGGCTTGCTTTGGGTTGTCTTCGCCTACGCCGGTTCGATCCTCGCGAGCTTCGGCCTGCAATATGTCCAAGTCCGCATCATGCAGTGGGTCGGCCAGAAAACGATGTACGACCTGCGCAAAGAAATCTTCGAGCACTTGCAACGGCTGCCCATGAGCTTTTTTGACCGCAGCCCCATCGGACGCCTAGTGACTCGCTGTACCACGGACGTGGACGCGCTCAACGATCTCTTTGCCTCAGGCGTCGTGGCCATGTTGAACGACTTCGTTCTGCTCTTCGCCATGGCTGCGGTGTTATTCAAATGGCATCGCCTTCTCGCAGTGGCAACCCTTTCGCCGCTACCGTTCATGATCTTGCTCACCTATTTTTTCCGGAATCGCGTGCGCGACGCGAACCGCCGCATTCGCACCGCCATCGCCCGCATCAACGCATTCTTACAAGAACACGTCAGCGGCATGGCCGTCGTCCAGCTCTTCAATCGCGAGAAGAAATCGCGCAAGAAATTCGAGGAGCTGAACCGCACGCACATGATCGCGTACAAAGACGCGATTGATGCCTTCGCATTCTTCTATCCCGGCGTCGAATTCCTCAGCATGGCCGGCATCGCTCTCCTGGCGTGGGTAGGAGGCGTGCGCGTGATCGCTGGAACCCTCGAAATCGGCGTGCTCGTCGCCTTCATGATGTACGCTCAGCGTTTCTTCCGCCCCATTCAGGACTTGAGCGAAAAATTCAACATTCTGCAAAGCGCCATGGCCGCTTCCGAACGCATCTTCAGACTGCTGGACGAGCCGGTCACGATCGTCTCGCCACCGACGATTCACGCGCTTCCCGCGCCGCGCGGCGAAATCGAATTTCGCAACGTCTGGTTCGCCTATCACGGAGGAGCCGCACCGAAAGATGACGAGTGGGTTTTGCGCGACGTTTCCTTCCGCGTCGAGCCCGGTCAGACTCTCGCCATCGTCGGCCACACCGGCGCTGGGAAGACTACCATCATCCAACTGCTCCTGCGTTTCTACGATGTCCAACGCGGCGAAATTCTGCTCGACGGCGTGGACATCCGCGAACTGGACTTGCAGGAACTACGCCGCATGTTCGGCATCGTCCTGCAAGATCCATTCCTTTTCACCGGCACGCTCGAATCCAACGTGAAGCTCGCCACGCCTACAATCGACCGCGAAGCCACCGCAGGCGCCCTGCGCGAAGTCGGTCTGGGACCATTTCTTGATTCGCTGCCGCAGGGTGTGGAAACCCCAGTCACCGAGCGCGGCTCGACGCTTTCCGTCGGCCAACGCCAACTCGTCAGTTTCGCCCGCGCGCTCGCCCACGACCCGAAATTCCTGATCCTCGACGAAGCTACCTCGAGCGTTGACACCAAAACCGAGCTAATGATCCGCGAAGCGCTCGACCGGCTGCTCAAGAACCGCACAGCCGTGGTGATCGCCCATCGCCTTAGCACGATCCAGCACGCGGACCGCATTCTCGTCTTCCACAAGGGCCGCCTGCGCGAGCAAGGCTCGCATCAGGAACTCCTCGCGTTGCGCGGTATCTATTACCGCCTCTACCAGCTCCAGTACAAAGAGCAGGAATTGGTTGCATCGTTGCCCACCAGCGCGGTCCCGGGATTTTCGCAGCCGTTGTCGGCCAATGACTGAAGCGCCGCTCGTGGCATCGCGACGCACGCGCACAGCAAAATTCCCTCCGCCGATCAGCCCGAGTAGCTTTGCCGCCGCTCACACCAACGAGTCGGTTCGATGAGTCAGCCGCAAATCCTTATTTCCGCCGGCGAAGCATCCAGCGACATGTATGCCGCGCGCTTGGCGACAGCGCTGCGCGCCCGCGCACCCGCAAAGTTCTTCGGAATGGGCGGCCCGCGAATGGCCGAAGCAGGTGTTGAATTACTGGCGGATTACCACGAAGTAGCAGTCGTCGGCATCACCGAAGTGCTGCACAAAATTCCCGCGGTCGTCAGCGTGCAAAACCGGCTCGCCCGCGAAGCCGCCAAGCGCCAAACCTCGCTCGCAATCCTGGTGGATTCGCCAGGGACGCATCTGGGAGTCGCCCGTCGCCTGAAGCGCGCGAACATTCCGGTCGGCTATTTCATCGGCCCGCAGGTGTGGGCCTGGCGCGCCGGCCGCGTGCGCGTGGTGAAGCGCCTGGTGCAGCGCATGGTCGTGATTTTTCCCTTCGAAGAGCAAATCTACCGCGACGCGGGCGTGCCGGTAGACTTTGTCGGCCATCCGCTGGTGGATACAGTCCACGCCACGATGTCACGCGCGGAATTTGCCGCTCAACATGGCTTGGAAGCAAACCAGCCGATCGTGACGATTCTCCCCGGCAGCCGCCCCAACGAGATCGCACAAAACTATGCCTGTGTCGTCGGGGCCTGCGAACGCCTGGCGCAGCCAGACGGCGTGCAATTCGTCCATGCCGTCGCTCACGGCCTCAGCCCCGAATTCTTCGCGCGCCATGCCCAACCGAAAGTAAAGATCACTCGAGTGGAGGATGCCACTTACAACGCGCTCGCGGCGGCCGATTGTGCGATCGTGGCGAGCGGCACCGCCACAGTGGAGTCCGCGCTGCTGGGAACGCCGATGGTCGTTGTGTACCGCGTCGCGCCGCTAACGGCTTCCATTCTCCGCCACATGATTCGCACTCCCTTCATCGGTATGGTGAATCTGATCGGGGGCAAGCGAGTCTGCCCGGAATTGATCCAGGACGATTTCACGCCCGAAGCAGTCGAAAAAGAAGCTCGCCAACTCCTTGAATCGTCTGCCGCTCGCGAAGAGATGAAGGCTGGCCTCGCCGAAGTCCGCGCCAAACTCGGTCCCGGAGGCGCCATCGAGCGCGCTGCGGACATTTTCGCGCGGATGTTGTAACCTTTTACGTCGGGGCAACTTCGCGCGGGCAACGGGTATCTGATGTAAGAGGGCGATATCCCGTCGCGAGAGAGGTACTGTTCCCTTGCTCAAATACTCATTCATGTCCTATCGCCGTTCCAACCAGTTCCGCGCGGGGCTGGCCGTGTTGGCTGCCTTCGTAACACTGGCGACGGTCGCGCGCGCGCAAGCGCCGCGTACGTTTCCCTTCCGTGCCGCGGACTATCAAGTAGAAGTTCTCTTGCATCCTGAAGACCAGACGATCTCCGCTCTCGCCAAAGTCGAATTCATCGCTCAACAGCCATCGCGTACAGTTGTCGTGGAGCTTCACCAGGATCTCCGAATCAATTCGATCACCGGACCGGGCGGCAAACCTCTTCCCTTCGAACGCGACAACAACAACCCGCTGATTCTAACGGTTGGGCTGTCCGATGTCGTCGCTCCCGGCAAAACGGTCACTCTGGCGTTCGACTACACCGGTCCGCTTTCTAATGAAGATGACAGCCCCACGCGCGGCGTGCGTTTTGCTTCCGTGGACAAGACGTCCGCGTACTTGCTCCTTCCGGCACGTTGGTTCCCTCTCACGAATTACCCCTCGAACCGCTACACTGGCACGTTTAAGATCACCGTCCCTGACAATTTCGCGGTGGTCGGCACCGGCAAGGCTGATCCGCCGAACCTGATGCCCGGCATCGGCAAAGGCGCGCCCGGTCAGGCATCGTACGTCTTCCATTGCCCGCACGCTGCTCCGGTCGGCACTTTCGTCGCCGGCACATTGCAGCTTTCGCCAGTGCAAACGGAAGGCTTCAACGTATCTGTGTTTACGCCACCGGCGCAGGCAAATACCGCCAACTCGTACGCCACCTCGCTCGCCCACATCTATAGTTACTACTCCGACGCTTTCGGTCCGCTGGAAATGAAAGAGGATGACCCGCCGCTTACCATCGCCCAGCTTCCCGATGGCACGCTGCCGGGTTATGCCGCACCCGGATTGATGCTGATCAGCGCGCGCCAGTGGGGCGTCAAAGCGAACGACCGTTTACTTTCGCAATTGGCCGCCGAACAGTGGTGGGGCGTTCGAGTGCTGCCCGCGAGCGCTTCCGACACGTGGCTCACCGATGGCCTCTCGCGCTACGCCGAAGCAATGTTCGCGGAGCAAGCGGACGGCACCGCCGGGTTGCACAAAGCGCTTGAGGATTTCGCCGTCGGCGCGCTGATGTACGAAGACACCGCTCCCATATCGCAAGCGGCTCGGTTGCAGACCTTTTCCAACGAATATCGCTCGGTCGTGGCGGATAAAGGCGCGCTGGTATTCCACATGTTGCGCACCGAAATCGGCGACGATTCATTTACCGGACTGCTGCGCGAGTTTTACAAGAAATTCGACGGGAAGAACGCCAACCTCAACGACTTCGAGAAGATAGCGATGACGAAGATCCCGCCGCCCGTCAAAGGCCAGCCCCCGGTCAACCTGGTCTCTTTCTTTTCCCAATGGCTGAATTCCACGGGGGTGCCGGAGTTCAAACTCGAGTACATCGTTTATCGCACCAGGAAGGGATTCAAAGTAGTGGGCAAGATTCATCAGGATCTCGATACCTTCCGCATGCCAGTGGAGATTCGGATCGATACCGAAGGCAATCCCGAAACAAAGAAAATCCTGGTCACCGGAACGACCCAACCATTTGAAGTGGATACCTTCGGACGCCCCAAGCCCAACGGCATTCTTATTGACCCGAATAACAATCTTTTGAAATCCAGCCCGCGACTGCGTGTGCGCGCCATGATCGCTCGCGGCGAAAGCCTCGCGGAAGTGGGCAAATATTACGAGGCCATTCAGGAATACCAGAAGGCGCTGGACACGCAGCCGAGCAATTCGCTCGCGCATTTCCGCATGGGTGAAGCCATGTTCTACCAGAAGAATTTCCAGGCCGCGGCCAATGCTTTCCGCGCCGCTCTGGGCGGAGATGACGATCCGAAATGGACCGAAGTCTGGAGCCACATTTACATCGGCAAAATCTACGACATTCTCGGCCAGCGCGAACGCGCCGTGAACGAATACAGCCTGGCACAGCATCTCGGCGACGATACCGCCGGAGCGCAACAGGAAGCCAACCGCTACATTCAGAAAGCCTACACGGGCGATGACTCCGCGCCCGCGAACGCCGGGACCGCTCCTGCGCCCTCTACCCCTGCGGCCTCAGCGCCCGCGGACGACAGCAACAAGCCAACTCTAAAGCGCCCCTCACCCGGCCATTGATTCGCGTCCGCCGGGCATAGGTAGAGCGGGTCTCAGACCCGCCAGGCGTCGTGCACCCGTTGCCGGCCCACCATTACAGCGGCTCCAACCCTGTGAATCGAGGCGATTCCACGTTCTTGTGCTGTATCAAAACCTGAAATGTCTCGCCCATTCCTTCCGGATAGATCAGCGTCTTGAAGAGCAGCCGTGCGCGAGATCGTTCGCCCTCGCTCGTTCCCTCAGCTTGCATTTCCGCAAAATCGCTCCGCCGCGCGAGCGCCATCAGGAAAGTTGATTGCGACACAAGCCCCGCGCGGAACAGACCGGCTCGTTTGCTCCAATGATTGAGCGCGGTAAAGTTCACGTGCGCCGTCAAATCCTGTTCGCCCGGCGCACGAAAGAAGTCCTCTCCCGCGCGATGCCGGTGATACGCGAGCAGCGTCCCGCGCATGTGGCGCTGGTCGTAGAGTTCGTCGGCCTCATGGCCGTAATCAATCGTCAGCACAAAACCGCGCTGCAATCTTCTGCCGGCATCTTCGATCCATTGGCACGCCTGCAGATTAACTTCCGCCTGCTGCCCTTCTCCAAGATTAATCCCCTGTTCACTGAAATATTCGCGAAGTGCATCCGAAGAAAGCGGGCCGTCTTGCTCGCATAATCCGTTCGGTCCGGTCGTCACATATAGTTCACGCAATTCAGTTCCGTCGCGCACGACTCGATGCACGGGCATCGCATCGAGCAATTCATTCGAGAAAACACATCCGCAGGCGATTTCAGCAGGAATTTCCGATGCTATCTCAAACTTCCCGCGATCCAGATGGCTTCGTAAAGATTCTGTTCGGGCCATCAGATCTCGGCGCGCAACGGACCTCTCCACAGCGACATAGCGCAGCGCGGCATAAAATTGCGGAAACTCATGCGCAACGAAATCCAGAATCTGCGACGCCAGCGCTCCACTGCCCGCGCCAGCCTCGACGAGCAGAAACTCAGCCGGCCCTCCGAGTACCGTCCACATTTCGTGAAATTGCCGCCCCAGCAGTTTGCCGAAAAGCGGGCCGGCATCTACGCTCGTAAAATAATCTCGCCGCGGTTGCTGCTTGAGCTTCGTGTAATAGCCAAATTCGTGATGGTACAGGCAGGTGTCCATATATTCAGCGAACGTGATGGGACCGTGGGTCCGGATGCGCTCTGCAATGATCGCTGCGAGTGGCGAAATGCCAGTTTGCGCGCGCCGCGCTTGCATCAATTCACCCGTTGCGGGTTCTGCGTGAACATCTCGATGATGTAGTCGTGCAGGCAATCGTAGAGCTGCTTCTGAAACGTCCAGGGAAATTGCGCGTGCTCGATCTCGCGCGGGCGCAGCTGAAAAACATAATTGTGGACCTCCGCGATAGAAGGCTTGTAGCGGATCTCCACCTCCACGCCTTCGGTGGCCGGCCGCGCCGAAAAGTCAAAGAGCGGATGCTCGTAGCGCGCCAGTTCGCGCCGCACTTTTTCAACCATCTCTTCACTCATCGGCTGCCCGGAACCTTTGATTGGAGTTCGGCGCGAGCGCTATTGAACGCAGCTAGCGCTTCCTGATCGAACAGCACAAAGTAAACTTTTTCGAGCGTGGACGGACCCTCGAAATGCTTGAACGTTTCTCGCAGCATGATTTCCGCGCATTCGCGCATAGGAAACCCGGCGATGCCCGTGCCGACCGCCGGAAACGCGATGGTCTTCAGCCCCTTCTGCGCCGCGATTCGCAGCGAATGAGCCGTGGAACTTCGCAAAGACTGCGCGGAAGTCATGCCGCCCAATTGCATGCTCGCCGCGTGAATCACGTAACGCGCTTTCAGATTTCCACCTGCGGTAATCGCCGCGCCGCCCACAGGCACTGGACCGATCGCGTCGCACTCGGCTTGAATCTGTGGCCCACCCTTGCGCCGGATCGCGCCGGCAACGCCCCCACCGAGCTGCAAATCATTGTTCGCGGCGTTGACGATCGCGTCCGTATCCATTTCGGTCAGGTCACCCTGCAGAATCTCCACATGATCGCCAAAAATCGTTGTCGATGACATAGGAATAAAAATTGCGCTCGCCCGGAAGCGGCGACCAATTACTTCTTGGCCCCATCGCCGCCGTAATCATACACGCCCCGCCCGGATTTCCGTCCCAAGCGTCCCGCCTTTACGTATTGTGCGAGCAGCGGCGACGGCCGGTATTTTTCGCCGAGCGTCTTGTGCAAATATTCCAGAATATTTAACCGGATGTCCAGCCCAACCAGGTCCACAAGCTCGAACGGCCCCATCGGGTGGTTCAGCCCCAACTTCAGCGCCTTGTCTATGTCTTCCGCCGAAGCGATTCCCTCTTGCAGCATGTAAAACGCCTCGTTTCCGATCATCGCATTGATGCGGCTGGTGATGAACCCCGGCGACTCGCGAATCACCACCACTTCCTTGCCCATGCGGCGGCCCACTTCTACGCAGGCTTGCGCAGTCGCTTCCGATGTTTCAAGCGCCCGCACAATCTCCAGCAGCTTCATCTTCGGCACCGGATTGAAAAAATGCATCCCGATGCAATTTCCGGCGCGGAACGTAATCGCCGCCAGCTCGGTGATAGAAAGTGAGGAGGTATTACTCGCCAAAATGGCCCCCGGGCGCGCAAATTTGTCGAAGATCGTGAAAATTTCCAGCTTCACTTCCATTTCTTCGGGAACTGCCTCAATCAGCAGATCGGTTTCACGGCACACATCTTCCACTGATCGAGAAGTCATGAGATTGGCGAGCGCGTGCTGCTGCTGCTCCGCGGTCACCTTTCCGCGCACCACTCCCTGCGCCAGTGCCTCCCGAATGTAGGCAACGCCCTGCTCCAGCATCTCCGGCGACACGTCTTCGAGGATCGTGTGATAGCCGCCGTAAGCCGCCGCATACGCAATGCCGCGGCCCATCGTGCCCGCCCCGATCACGCCAATCGTCTTCACGTCCATCGTGCGCTGCCGCTCCTAAGCCTGGCGCGGAAAAAGTCGCGCCGCGTTTTCATACAATATTTTCTGCTGCGCCCCGGGAGAAATCGGCAACGCGCGAAACTTGGCGATATTGCCGCGCACGCCCGGAACGCCCGGCCCCGGCCAATCCGTCCCGAACAATACCTTATCTGCGATTTCCTCGATCCGAGGAAAATATTCCATCAATCGCTGCGGTGGAATCCCGGAAATGTCCATGTACATATTAGGATGGCGCCTTACCAGAAAAAACGCTTCGTTCATCCACAAGGGCCTGCCGCCGTGCGCAAGAATCACCACAAGATCCGGAAAATCCACGCCCACATCGTCCGCCAGGATAGGCTGCGCATACACGTTACGTGCTTCAGGGAAGATCGAAGTCCCCGTGTGAATCATCACCGGCATTCCGACAGCTTCCGCTCGTTCGTACATCGCGCGCAGCGGCCCCAGTCCGTTCCGATATTCGTTTGGCGCAAATAATTGATGCGAGGGATGAACCTTCAACCCGCGAATGCCGATTTTTTTCAGCCGGTCCACTTCCGCGCCGGCGTCAGAAACATGTTTCGGGTGCACCGACCCAAACGCCAACAGCCTTTCCGGATCAGCGGCGCAATACTTGGCAACCCAATCGTTCACGTCCGCCGTAAATCCGATTACATCCGGGCTTACATAGTTGATCAGTCCCGCGCGTTCGATTTCCGCCTCGTCCATGAATCGCAAAAATTCTTTCGCGCTGGCAGCATATTTCGTGATTTCGTCAAAATCAGCGCGTCCGCGCTTGATCAATTCGAGCGCGGCAGGATGGACCATCTCATTTGGGTTGATGTGGATATGAATGTCGATTATGGGAGGCAAGCTTAGAAGCTCCGGCAAGAATAACGATGAAGCGCTACGAAAGCCTCTACAGTCGGGCGATCCCGTTTTCGTCGAAACCTACGACCACTCGGCCGCCGGCCACAATCACGGGCCGCCGGATCAGATTCGGCTCGCGCACCATCATGCGAATCGCTTCCCGTCGTGAAGGAGGATTTTCCCCCATGTGTTTCCGCCGGTAAAATTCGTTGCGAGGATTCAAGAAATCTTCGTGATCGCGCCGGCCAATCAATTTCTCGAGTTCGGCGGAGCTCAAACGGTCCTTGTCCAAATTGCGGAAATGCAGCTCAAATCCGCGCCGCTCCATATACTTGCGCGCCTTGCGGCAAGTCGGGCACGAGGGTTTCTGTATGAACTCAGCCTTTTTGCGCTTTCGCGTTGCGGTTCTGCGCGGCTTGCTCGCCGCCCGTCTCACAGACGCGTTTTTCGCAACCATCTTTTTCCCAGCCTTTTTGATTGCCATGCGTCAATTCCTTTCAGTATCGCGGCACGCTCGGATCGATCTCAGCGGACCAGCGCTCGATGCCACCGGTCATCGATCGCGCGCCCTCCACGCCCTGCGAACGCAGCCACGCTGCAGCGTCCAAGCTGCGCATCCCATGATGGCAGAACAGCACCAACTCTTCGGCTCTTTCCAGGCGCGCGAGATTCGTCGGAATCTCGCCCAGCGGAATCAGCACCGACCCCTCGATGTGCGCCGCATCGTATTCCCATTGCTCGCGGACATCCACGAAAAGAACTTTGTCGTCTCGCACCAGCAGTTCCTTCACTTCGCGCGGCGCTATCTCCATATTGGAAAGCAAGTCAGTCATCGTCAATATCCGAAATCCGCGGGCGCTGAAAACGCGTGCTCCTGCACTGCCAGGCTCTCCAAGCGTTCTGCGCCAAGCAGCTTCCTATATTGTTGCCGGTCGCTCACCTGTACGACCCAGTGCGCCAGCCAATCCTCAAAATCTTCTAAACGCCTAGTCTGCTCGTGATACTGCGAAAAGTAGGCGTGGTCGCGGCCATAATAACCCTGAACAGGCGACGGATGCGCGCCACCGGGTTCATGCACCACAGCGGCCACCAGGAATCCAGGAACCAAGGTGCGATTCGGATCGGAAGCAACCACCCCCGGCTCCACAATCTCTTCCGCCACCACAATTATTTTCCGCGCCGCCCGCGCCCCATCCGCTGCCACTCCCAGGCTACCCCAAATATGCGCGTTGCCCTGCGCGTCCGCGCGTTGCACGTGCAAGATCGCCACATCGGGACGCAGCGCGCGCACCGCCACCAACTTTTCCTCGCTCACCGGCGAAGAGAATTCTCGCAAATTCCCATTTTTCTTCAGCAGGTCACTCCCTAGAGTCGCATACGTCGGCAAGAACGGCACGCCCAGTGCCCCAGCATGCAGCGCCATCGCCATCGTGAAATTCGAATAATCCACCACTTCCAGCCGCCGTGGCACGCTTCGTTCCACCGCTCGCCGAAAACAATACCCTACGCCGGCCGAAACATTCCCAATCCATGCCGCCATCACGCGCGAAACACAGCCCGTCCCGATCATCTGATCGAAGAGAATGTCTGAAATCGGCCCGACCAGCGTCAGATCTCGCCGGCTCTGCCGAATCAACTCATGCCCCGCCGCAAACGGAATCATTTGCTCGAGCTGCGCACCCAGCAACACCATCGAGCCGGACGGCACGTGCCGCGCGACGGCATCGCGCATACTCATTACCTTGGATTCAGCAGCCATGTCATCGGGTCCAAAAATGATGAGGATCCAGCTCGCGCGTGATGCGCAGTTCGGAATCTGTGGGCGGCGGAGTTTCCATCAACTCATCCGCCACGCGCAAGGTCCAGCCGGTATTCGCCAAGACTTCTTCCACGCTCACTCCGGGATGCACCGACGCGAGATAAGCCTCGCCATCACGCCCGAACCGCAGCACTCCCAAGGTCGTAATGATCGCCGCCGGCCCCGAAGCCTGCGGCAACCCCTGCGAACGCCGCCAACCGTTCCCGGTTCCGTATCCCGGCGAAGTGATATGTCCAACTCGCTCGCAGAGCCTGCCGCGTTCGTGCGCCAGCATCACCACGGTTCGCCGCGCCAGGCACGCTATATCGCACGCGCCTCCGGATCCCGGTAGACGCTGCATTTCCTTATGGCGATATCCCCAGGTTGTATTGAGATTGCCAAACCGGTCCACTTCCGCCGCGCCCAAAAATCCCGCATCCACGCGCCCTTGCTGCAGCAATGCCATCACCCCAGTCATTTCGCCGCATTGCGTGGCCCCGCAAAGGTTGGGCGGGTCGCCCATCGTATACAACAATTCCGCCGCGGGCGTTTCGCGAATCACACCATTTTCAAAGAGTCCGACTGCAGACGGCGCATGAGTCCTCCGCGCCACCAAGAACGCCAGCATCGGCAGGCGCATCCCCACAAAAATAAGTTCGCCGTCGCCGATTTCGCGCGCGGCGGCTGCAACCATCAGCTCACTGAACGAGTAGCCGCGCGCCGCGAGATCGGGTTCGGATCGAGCCGTCATAAATGTTCGGGGGCCACTTTCGGCTGGGGCATTTCCGCGCGAAGGAGCCCGCGCTCCCGCGACCGCGACCTAGTATCCCTGGAAATTCGGTTTACGTTTCTCGAAAAATGCGTTCAGACCTTCCAGGCAATCCTGCGAATCAAAGCAGTGAATTTGAAGGCGAATCTCTTCATCGAGCGCAGCTTCCAGTTCCTTGCGCTGCTCGGCGCTCATCCGATGCTTCACGTCGCGTTGCGCGAGGCCCGCTCCGCTGGCGATGCTTTCAGCAAGTTTCCTTGTTTCGGCTTCGAATTGCTCCGTCGGAATCACGCGGGAGACGATTCCCAGCCGCAGCGCATCGTCCGCTGAGAGCATTTGCGCCGTGTAAAATAATTCCGCCGCGCGCGTCGGGCCGATAATCCGCGGCAAAAAATAAGTCCCGCCAAAATCGGGGAACAACCCGACCTGCGCGAAGGATTCCGCAAAACGCGCCTGGTCGGAGGCGATGCGAATGTCCGCGGCCAGCGCGAGGTTCATCCCACCTCCCGCGGCCGGTCCGTTCACCGCCGCTATTACGACTTTCGGCATGGTGGCGATCGCCAGCGAAATCTCTTTTCCGGCTTGCACCAGCGATTCCACCTCGTTCACCGCTTTGCGTTGGCGCACATCGCGCAACAACTCCAGATCGCCGCCAGCGCAAAACGCTCGCCCGGTTCCAGTGAGCACCACACAGTGAACGCTTCTATCCACCTGCACACGCAACAACGCACGCACCAATTCCTGGCCCATCTGAATATTCAGCGCATTCAATTTTTCCGGGCGATTCAAACGAATGATAGAAACTGCTCCGGCGCGTTCTTCCGTCACCACCGGACTGGCGGTTGGCTGTGTGGCCCCCATAGTTTGTTCGCCTCCCTAGTCCTTCAAGCTTTTCAAAAGCGCCGCAAGTTTCTTGAAATAGCGCGTCTTCACCGCGCGCTCGGTCCCGCCGTTCAGGCCGCTCGTTGACGGCAGAACGAAAACCTTCGCACCGTACAATTCTTCCTTCTGCAATCCCAGCTTGCACTGCCTTCCCGCGAATTTCTCATAGACCATCTTGCCATTGAAGGCCACCACGCGGGGTCGCAGATCTTCCAGCTTCTGTGCCAGCAGCACGCGGCCCTCGGCAAATTCCTGCCGCTCGATCTCATCAATGCCGCGCGTCGGACGCTTTACCAGGTCCGTCATTCCAATGCCGAATTCCAGAATGCGCCGGTCGTCCTCGTAGCTGAGCGGCTCAGGGATCACGCCTGATTCGTACATGATCGGCCAAAATTGATTCCCGCGTCCCGCGTAGTAGTGACCGACGCGCGCGGAACGGTCGCCGGGATTGGCGCCGACCATAATCATTTTCATTCCCTTGCGGAGATAGTCAGGCAGAGTACGCATTCAGTCCTTTTCGCTTGCCGCGATTCGTCGCGCCATCCCCCTGTCACAGCTGTGGTGCGATTATCCTTCACCGCTTACCCGGTCCGCAAGGTCGGCGCGCTCGATGTTGCTAACATCGCTAGCGATCCTCGCGCCGCCATCGCGAGCGAAAATTAGTCTGTCTAAGTCACTGAAATGTGAGTACTTGCCACCAATCCTTGCCGGCCAAGGGGCGCGGAACCCTCGTTTTGTGCTACCCTATTTTGCCTATTCTTATGAGCGCTTCTAAACTAAATCCGTTGCAGCCGCGCACTCCGCTACCGTCAACGGTAGTGAAGGACGACGAAGGCTCGCTCGTCGCCGCCGCCAAGGCCGGCGACATTTCGGCGTTTGAAACCCTGGTCGGCCGCTACGAGCGCAAAATCTTTCGCTTGGCGCAAAACATTACCCAGAACCGCGAAGATGCCGAAGACGTAATGCAGGAATCCTTCCTGAAGTCCTACCAGCACCTCGGCGAGTTTCAGGGCAATTCCAGATTTTACACTTGGCTGGTGCGCATCGCCGTCAATCAGGCGCTGATGAAGCTCCGCAAGCGCCGCCCCAATCAGGTGTCGCTTGACGAAGAGATTGACACTGGCGAAGACACCATGCCGCGCGAGGTGGAAGACTGGGGGCCGTCACCCGAGGACCGTTACGAGCAAGCGGAACTCGGCGGGATACTTTCCACCACCATCGCCGAACTCGATCCACCTTTTAGAATCGTTTTTCAACTTCGCGACATCGAAGAATTATCAACGGAGGAGACGGCGGAAGCACTGGGACTATCGATCCCAGCCGTAAAATCGCGGTTGCTGAGAGCGCGGCTGAAGTTGCGCCAGAAACTGAACCGCTACTTTCGCCAGGGTGAGAATTCGTGAACTGCAAGAATATCGTTAAGGAGCTTTCCAACTACCTGGAAGAAGCGCTGGAACCGTCGCTGAAAACCTCCATCGAAAAGCATCTGGAGGGTTGCGAGGATTGCCGCATCGTAGTGGACACTACCAAGAAAACTGTTCAGATTTTCTGCAATTCTGAGCCCGCTCCACTGCCGGAAGATACGCGCCAGCGCCTGCGCGACGCCCTCTTTAAGCAGCTCAGCCACATCCGCACTGAGAAACGCTAGACGCCGCGCCCCTGCGCCGAACGAGCATCTTTCTCCCACAAAGGTACTTGCCGCCCCAAGCTGCGCTCGCGCGCTAGTTCGTAAATACGCCCTGCTACCACCACATCTTCGGTGGCGATCCCGTTGGACTTAAAGAGCGTAATCTGCTCAGGATTCGCGCGACCTGGGAACTTTCCAGCCACAATTTCCGCTAACTCGTTCACGCTGTCCCAGCGCCTCTTGTCGTCGCCATACATTTGAATCAGGTCGCCCGCCTCGATCTTCGATTGCTCGCGCGAATCCACGGCAATAATGTCGCAACGGCGCACTGATTCCCCATCCAGTTCGTGCTTCTGCGGGAAATTCGCGCCGATGGCGTTGATATGCGTGCCGGGTTTGAGCCACCGTCCTTCCAGCACGGGGGCTGTCGAATTAGTTGACGTCACCACGATCGCAGCGTCGCGCACAGCTTCCTCGGCGGATGCCACAGCCTCCACCGGGAGCCGCAGCCGTTCAGTCATTTCCTGGGCGAACTGCGCGCGATGTTCGGCGTTGCGGCTGAACGCGCGCACGCGCTCGACTTTTCGCACGAGTGCGATCGCTTCCAGTTGCGTCCGCGCCTGCAAGCCCGTGCCGACGATTCCGATCGTGCTCGCGTCCGCTCGAGCCATCAGGCGAGTGGCCACGCCGCTCGCCGCTCCCGTGCGCATCTGTCCCAGATAGTCCGCTTCGATCAGCGCGACCAGATCGCCCGACTGCGCGTCGAACAAAGGCACCAAGAAACGCAGCCCTTCTCGCGCGCTGGTATACATCTTCAGGCCCATGTAGCCGCTTACGGCGTCCGCCCCGGCCATGTAATGGAGATAACTCTTCCCTGGAATGTGCAGGCGCTGGCGGGAATGGACCTGCGCGCTGCTGTCCGCGAGCCGGCGAAAGGAATCTTCCACCGCCTCAAGCGCGACCGGCATCGTCAGAATGTTTTTCACGTCTGCTTCGGATAAGAGCAGGGCCACGAAAGTGCCTCCTATTGAAATGCGCGAGGCAATGATAACGCGAGGCAGGAAGATATCAGAAACTGACGTGGTAACGCAGAACGCGCGCTTCCGGCGCGTCGAGGACCAGTAATTCGCCGTTAGAATTCACGGCCAGCGGCGGCGCTTTACGCGACGCTTGACCCAATTGCGGCGCAAGGTCCATGTCCAGCTTGGGCGCGCCGTCGGTAGCGACGATGTGCAGCATTAAACCGTTGGAATCCATCAGGAACACGCAATTGCTCCAAATCGCAAAGCCTGCGTTGGGATTCCAGCTTGCATCCTTCGCGCTGGGCACGATTTCGCCGACCAGGTGACCGTCGCGCGTCAGCTTCATGATTCCGCCGGACGGTGTCGCGAGATAGAGATAATCATCCGGTCCTTTCACCAGCGGTCCGAACCGCCTCGAACCAGAAAAGGTCTCACGTGGCTGCCAGGTTTGCACCAGCCGCAATCGCGACGTGTAGCTGAACACCTTGCCTGCGTTCGAATCCAGCACGTGAATCAGGCCGTCATCGCCAACCGCCACGCTCAACTCGTTTCCCGGCACGGGCCGCGTTCTCAATCGCAGCTCGCGGTAGCGATCGCCGTTCGGCAAAAAGATGAAGACGCTATCGCGAACGGGATCGGTTACGTAGATGGCTCCGCCTTGATCGAGCGCGATGAATTGGGGATGGTTCAGGCCATCTTCCTGGAAAGAAAGCAGCGGCTTGCCGCCGGAAGCGAACTTGGAAATAAATGCGCTGCCGGCGTCGGCGATAAATATGTCGCCGAGCGAATCCGTCGCAATTCCTGAGGGGTCTTGCAGTTGCCCGGGGCCGTCGCCCTTCACCCCCCATTCGCCGATGTATGTAACAGACGGCGACGCAACCACGGGATTCCCGGCCATCGCCACGGAGGAAGCTTGCGAACAACCACCAAGGACGGCGGAACCAACCAGCAGACAAATATATCCAACGATGGAACCGCGCTTCCCCATACCAATCAATTTATCCCAACCGCGTCGGCCCGCGAGATGAATTGCGCGGCAATGGAACGCGGTGATTAATGCCGGCGCTTGCGCGGCTCCGACGCCCCTTTCTCTCTCACGCGGCGAACGATGGTCTGGTGCATCACGTACGTGCGCTTTTCAGTCGCACCGGCGCTTAGATCCTGAAACCAAAACGTGACGTCGCCCGCCGGTCCGGCCGTTTGGGTACGCTCGATCGGCAACTTGCCGCACACGTCGCTATCCACGAATGCGGTTTCGTAGCGTTCCTTCTGCTTCCCCCAAGTGTAGACGCGCAGCATCGTGAAATCGCACGGCTGGCCTTCTGGCCCGTGCGTCCCGACAAGCAAGTATTGCGGCACGGGCTTGCCGGAGGATGCCAGCACGCGGTCGAGCTGCGTCCAGGCCACAATTCGCATACCCGCTGAACTCGCATAATCCGGCAATGGCTGCGGAACGTCGAGATCAATGAATCGTCCGAGCACCCATCCGGCGAGCGGGCCCTGATCTGCACTGTGCGCGCGAACGAACCACCAATCCTCTTTCTTGCCCTCCGGTGCTAGTGCTGAAGATTCTTGGTCGCCATTCTCTACGATCGCGGGCTTGATTTCCGCGGTCTGACGCGTCAGTAGATCCAGCCGAACATCCTTGTTCAACTGGCGAATCCGCGGCGTGTCGCGTCCCGGCCCGAAATGGAGATTGCTGAGCACGCGCGTGTGGCCGCGCGCCTCCACCGACATTCCCTCGGACTTCGTTTCCATGTCTTTCATCCGCTGCCACGAGTCCGCGGACAGCAAATCGCGCTCCTCGACCCAGCCGACCACGCCGTCGGCGGTGCGGACCTTCAGCTGATCTTGGAATCTCTGCAGGACATCGAGGCGCTCGCCGAAACCGACGGTGGTAACAGGCTCCCGAACCTGCGCCGACGTGCTGTACACCGTGACCGCACGATTTCCCGAGTAGGCTATCTCCAGTGGAACCGTGGCGTGTCGCTCGCGGACGTAGAGTCCGACGACCACCACGAGCACGACCGCGAAGCCGAGCAGGACTTTGCGGATCACCGGCGCTCTCTGCGCAGAGATTTACTGCCGGCGCTGCTCGCGTGTGCGGGCTCTCGCATGGTCTGGGTTGCTTTCAAGGTAACGCAGCATTTTACATCATCCGCCTCGTGCATCCCCGCGCACGTTGCACTGAAAGTTTCCATGCACCGGCATGCGCGATATTTCGGTTCTGATACAATTCCGTCCGTCCGTTCGTTCATCATTCATGGCTTAACTTACCCGGAGGAATTGCATGCAGAGTATGGAAAAGCTGAAACCGCTGGCGCTTTTGCTGCTGAGGCTCGCGTTGGGAGTGATCTTTGCGTTTCATGGATATCCGAAGCTCTTCACGCATACGCAGGAGACACTGCAGGGGTTTATGCACATGGGCTTCCCAGCTTTTTTCGCGTACATCGCGGGAGTAATCGAGTTCTTTGGCGGCTGCTTATTGATCGTGGGATTGTCTACGCGCGTGGCCGGATTGTTCTTGGCGGGCGAAATGGCAGTCGCGTTGGTCAAAGTGCACGGGATTCTTTCCAACCCGATGAAAGTGGATGCTTATCAATTTCCGCTGGCGATGGCTGTGGGAGCTTTTGCGCTGGCGACCTTTGGAGCGGGATTGATTTCGCTGGATCAGGCGGTATTTGGTGGAGGCGGAGGCGCGAGAGGTCCGGCGCGCAAATTCAAAAATAAAGATCGCGGCTAGGCTGCCGCGATCGTCGCTCGATCAGGCTGGGGCAACGCCGCCGGAACGGCTTGATCGTGCGCCGCTCCGGCGTTTTTCAATTTCACTTACGCGGTCTGAGTCGAGCCGTGATCGGGAGCGCTGGGCGGCGTCGGCTGCGCTGACAAATCCACCGGGATCGGCGCAGGCGCCTGCGGCATCACCAGCCACGCGATGAAGTAGCCCAGAACCGCGGGCACCAGCGGCACGGGGAAAATCACCAGCAGCACCCATACCAGCCGGACAATCGTGGAATCCACTTCCAGGTATTCGGCGATGCCGCCGCAAACTCCCGCAATTTTGCAATCGGTTGAAGAGCGCATCAGGCGCTTGTGAATCGGCGGCGGTCCGGCGGGCGTCACATGCTGCTGCGCGCCACAGTAGTAGCAATAGTTTGAATATTCAGCGATGTCGCGATGGCATTTCGGGCAATTCATAGTCCCCTCCCGCGGGCCGCGCTCATACTTCGACCCTCACAACTAGTATACGACTCGACCGGCCAAAAGGTTTCATATGGCCGCTCGGCCCTCGGTTTTCCTTTTTCTCAGCGCTCGAGTGAAAAGCAGATCCCTCGCTGCGCTCCCTTCCCTCGTCAGGGCAAGCGCGATGACACTTGCTTCACTTTTTGCGCAAACTGTAAAGCCGGCGCACCATTACGTCGGACCGTCACTTCACTTTCGCGCCGGCTGGTACGTCCTCGGCGAAGGTACAAAGCACCGGCTTGCCGTCCAGCCCGACGGATGCGGCTAGCAGCATTCCGTTTGACTCCAGACCGCGCATCTTGCGCGGCGCCAAATTTGCGACGATCACAACCTTGCGTCCGACCAGCTCCTCCGGCGTGTACCCGAGCGCGATTCCGGCGAGGACCTGCCGCACTTCGTCGCCAATGTCCACGAGCAACTTGAGCAGCTTGTCAGCACCCTGGATGCGTTCGGCGGATTTCACGACGCCGACGCGCAATTCCACTTTGGCGAAATCTTCGATTCCGATTTTCGTTGGAGCGGCGGATGCTGGCGCGGCTCCTTCCGTTGCTGCCGCGCTGGCTGGAGCGGGATTCGCTGCGGAAGCTGGACTGGCGGCAGATCCGTGACTCGTGGCTTGTGATTCGTGACTCGTGGCGGGCGCTGCCGCGCCCGGATTTCTTATTTCGTTTTCCATGGCTTCAATTTTCTCCAATACTTCTTTTTTATCCGCGCGCGGGAAAACCCCTTCAGGTTTTCCAATCCGCGTTCCCGGTTTCAATCCACCCCACTGCAATTGATCAAGTCGTACGTCCGCAAGTTTTCCCGGTTGTCCGAGTTGCTCCCAAATCTTCTGCGTGGCGTCGGGAATCACGGGGTAAGCCATGGCTGCTACTAGATACAAGGACTGGAGGGCGTTGTACAAAGTCATAGCACGAGATTTCATTCCGCTCTCGCTATTTTGTCGCACCCAGGGTCGCCGCTCCGTCAAAAACAGGTCCACTCGCGCAATTAAGCTCCAGATGTCGGCCAGAGCGCCAACGAAATCGAATTTGTCGTATTTAGGTCTAACCAAAACGGAAGCAGTACTCACCTCATCGCCAAACGCCATCATAGTAGGGTCCGGCAGCACAACGGGAACCGGGACCACGGCGTCCTGGCTTTGTTGAACCATAGTTAACACGCGGCTCGCGAGATTTCCTAGGCCGTTTGCAAGATCGGCGTTATAGCGCGTTATCAGGGCATCTTTGCTGAAATTCCCATCCTGGCCGAACACAACTTCACGGAGTAAGTAATAGCGCAGCGCGTCGTTGCCGAGGACTTTCACGATTGGCTCGGCGTAGGCTACGTTGCCCTTGGACTTGCTCATTTTTTCTTGCTCGAAGAGCAGCCAACCATGGGCGCGGATTTGCCTCGGCAGCGGCAGTTCCGCAGCCATCAAGAACGCGGGCCAGTACACGGCGTGGAACCGAATGATTTCCTTGCCGATCATGTGCAAGTCGGCGGGCCAGTATTTCTTAAATCTCGGATTGGCTTCGCCGTCTGCGCCTTCGCCGTAGCCGACGCCCGTCATGTAGCTGGTGAGCGCGTCGTACCAGACGTAAAAGACATGCTCGGGATCATCCGGCCACGGGATTCCCCACTTGATCGTCTTGCGGCTGATGGAAACGTCCTTCAGTCCTGCTTCCACAAAGCTTTTTACTTCATTGCGCCGAAAATCCGGCTGCACGAATTCGGGGTGCTTGCCGTAGAGCTGCAGCAATCTGTCCTGGTACGCGGAGAGCCTGAAAAAGTAGTTCTCCTCGGAAATCAGCTCCGCCGGACGGCCGCAAATCTGGCAATTCGCAGGCTCCGGCGTATCGCTGACGTAAGCGTTGTCGTAGATGCAGTAGCGGCCCTCGTATTTGGCCTTGTAAATCGAGCGCTTATCCGGCGGCACATTGTTGTCGCGCTCAAGAGTCCGCCGTACGAGAGTCTGCACTGCGCGGGCGTGCTCGGGAGAAGTGGTGCGCACGAAGTCGGTAAGCGTAATTCCCAGCAGCTTCCACAAATCGCGGAAGATTTTTTCGTTCTTGTCTACCAACTGCTGCGGGGTGACTCCCGACGCCTCGGCGGCGCGTTCGATGTTGACGCCGTGCTCGTCGGTGCCGGTGAGGTAGGCGACGTCGTAGCCGCACATGCGTTTGTAGCGGGCGATCACGTCGCAGACGATGGTGGTGTAAGCGGAGCCGACGTGCGGGCGCGAGTTCGCGTAATAGATGGGGGTGGTGAGGTAGTACTTGGGTTTGGGGGTGGCCATGGTTATTTGGTCTCGCTCGGGAGGCAGGCCTGACCGCTGCGATTCGCGTCACGCACGCGAAGCGAGCTTCGCTTACTAAAGCGGCGGCAAGCCGCCGCACTCCCAGATTGGCGCTCGGGAGCGCGCGAGGCTAAGAGCACTGGCTTAGCCATTGGCTACGCCTTTGCGGGACGCTGGATTCGATGTCAGTTTTTGCTGTTCGATTCTTTTTTGAAATTCGAAGGTGGCGGCGGCGATTACTTGCTTTAGCGGGATGCCTTTTTGCGCGGCGATGCGCTGGCAGTCTTCGTATTCGGGTGTGGCGTTGAGCACCGTGCCATTCATACGCGAGACTTTCATTTGCACTTCGCCGAAGGGCGTCGCTACCGGCACAAATTCGCGGTCGAGAATCTTGCGGCGGACTTCGTGGGTGCGTACGCCGAGTGTGGTGGTTTCGCGAAACACCAAGTCAATCAGCGCCGCGGCTTTCGCAGGCTCGGCTAGGATCGTCACGAGCAGCCCCGGGCGATTTTTTTTCATCTGCACCGGCGCGGAAAAGACGTCCAGCGCGCCAGCGGCTAGGGCGCGTTCGACGAAATACCCATAGATTTGCGGGCTCATGTCGTCCACGTTCGTTTCGATGACGGTGATGGGCGCGTCCCAGTGCTCGCCAGGTTCGCTGACTGCAATTTCGCCGATCAGAATGCGCAGAATGTTCGCTTTTTCGGTCAAGTTTGCGGAACCGGCGCCGTAGCCGATGGCGTTGAGCTTCATTTCCGGAATTTCGGCGTAGCGCGTGGCGAGTGTCGTGGCGATCGCCGCGCCCGTGGGCGTCACGAGTTCTTTTGCGATGCCGTTGGTGTACACCGGTGCGCCTTTTAATAGCTCGGCCGTGGCTGGCGCCGGTACCGGCAGCAGCCCGTGCGCTGTCTTGACTTGTCCGGCGCCCACGTCGAGAGGCGAGCACGAGAATTCGTCAATACCGAGAAGTTCGAAGCCGATCGCGGCTCCAACGATGTCCACGATCGAATCCACTGCGCCGACTTCGTGGAAGTGCACCTGCTCGATCGGCATCTGATGGACTTTGGCTTCCGCTTCGGCGAGGCGCGTGAAGATTTGGCGCGCGCGTTCGGCGGCGCGCGGTGGGAGTTGGGCCTTATCAATGCGGCCGAGGATGATGGAAAGTCCCCGGTGGTGATGGCCTTCGCTGGATGCGACTTTCACGTGTGTCGCGAAAATTTGGCCGCGCTGAACCTTTTCGGCGGAAATGGTCCAGCCTTCGAGGCCCAGTTTTCGCAGCTCGGATTCGATGGCGCGCAGGTCGGCGCCCGCGTCCACCAGGGCGCCGAGGACCATGTCACCGCTGATACCGGAGAAGCAATCGAAATAGGCGTGGCGCAGGGTTTTCATCTATAGGTGCAACTTTTCGCGGATTAAGCCGAAAAAATAATACTAGTCTGCGCTGCAAACAGTGTCAAATGGGCGCGAAGCTCGATGCGGTTTTGACCCGCTTCAGTGGTTTCTCTATAATCGCCGGATTCATTGTGCTTAAGGAGCGACGTGTATAAAGCGTTCGAAGAGCGGTTTCGCAAAACGTTGCGGCATCACATTCACGAGCGGTATAAGACGGATGTGCCGACCATTACGGAGCGGCCGCCGCGGTTGGCGATGGGGGAGGCGGCTTCGCCCGTTTGCTTTGAGCTGGCCAAGCGGCTGAAGAAACCGCCGCGGGCATTGGCGCAGGAAATCGCGAATTCATTGAAGCCGATTAAGGGCGTCTCGCGGGTGGAGGTGGCCGGAGGCGGCTACCTGAACGCGTTTTTCGACCGGGCGGAATTTTTTCGCGGCGCTTCGGAGGAAGCCGGGCAGGCTGGCACGACGCCAGGGGCGAACGCGACCAAAACGGTGGTCGAACACACCAGCATCAATCCGAACAAGGCTGCGCACATCGGGCATTTACGGAATGCGGTGCTGGGGGACACGTTTGGGCGTTTGCTGCGGCATGCCGGGCGGCGCGTTGAAATTCAGAATTACATTGATAACACCGGAGTGCAGGTGGCGGACGTGGTGCTGGGGTTTCTGCACCTCGAAAAGAAATCGCTGGATGAGGTGCGGGCGCTCGCGGCTGGGCCCAAATTTGATTATCTGTGCTGGGATTTGTACACGCGGGTGACGCAATTCCTGGCGGAAGATAAATCGCGGCTGGAATTGCGGGATCAGACGCTGAAAGAGATCGAAGAGGGGCACGGCGACGCGGCGCGGATGGGCGAGGTGGTTTCGACGGCGATCAATTATTGCCACTTGCACACTTTGGACCGCCTGGGAATTGATTTCGATTTACTGACGCAAGAGAGCGACATTTTACATTTGAAATTCTGGGACGCGGCGTTTGCGATGTTGAAGGAGCGCGGCGCGGTGCAACTGGCGACTGCGGGAAAGAATGCCGGGTGCTGGGTGATGGAGTTGCCGTCGGATCGCGTCGTCGCGACGGAAGCTGTCGGGGCCGCAACTGCACCAGCCGCCGGCGACGAAGCGGCGGAAGAACCGGCGGAAGAGGCTGAGGCGAAGATTATTGTGCGGTCTACTGGGACCGTCACGTACGTGGGCAAGGATATCGCGCTGCATCTTTGGAAATTTGGCTTGCTCAATCGCGATTTTCATTACCGTCGGTTTTATAAACATCCGGATGGTCATCAGGCGTGGGTTACGGCTAGCGATGGCGATGATCCGGGCGCGCCGGAATTCGGGCACGCGCGCGAACTTTTCAACGTGATTGATTCGCGGCAGGCGTATCCGCAGCACGTGGTGGTGGCGGCGTTGCGCGCTTTGGGCTACGGCGACGAAGCGGATCACCTGAAACATTTTGCTTACAACGTGGTGGCGCTTACGCCGCGTTGCGCGTTGGAAATGGGTTACGAGATTCCTCCGGAAGATGCGAAGCGGGCTTACATCGAGGTGAGCGGGCGAAAGGGCCAGGGCGTGAAGGCTGATGACTTGATTGATCAGCTGGAGGCGGGCGCGCGGAAAGAAGTGGATGCGCGTCATCCGGATGCGCCGGAGGGCGAGCGGGCGGCGATTGCGCATGCCGTGGCGATTGGGGCGTTGCGTTACTTTTTGCTGCGGTTTACGCGTTCTACCGTGATCGCTTTTGATTTCAAGGATGCTTTGAGCTTCGAGGGGGAGACTGGGCCTTACGTGCAGTATGCGGTGGTGCGCGTGAATGGGATTTTACGCAAGGGGACGGAGCTGGATCCTAGCGTCGCGGTGGAAGATGCTGCGAATACTGCTCGATTGAAGAGCGGTGAGATTGATGCGGGGCGATTTCTTGCTTCGCCGGAGTACGACGATATTTGGGATCTTGTGGTTTTGGCTGGTTCGTTCGATGCGCGGCTCGATACGGCCGTCGCGTCGCAGGAGCCGGCGCTTTTGGCGCGGTTTGCGTTTGAATTGGCGCAGGCTTTCAATGTGTTTTATCACAAGCATCATATTTTGAAGGAAGCGGACGCGGAGAAGCGGGCGTTTTTGCTTTTGATTACGGCGCTGGTGCGGGAGCAGTTGGTGACTACCTTGGGATTGTTGGGGATTAGTGCGCCGGAGAAGATGTGAATTGCGCAGCGCTGCCGCGAGCGGAAAAGCGAACAGAGGTCCCTCGCTGCGCTCGGGATGACAACGAAAAGCAATATCCTCGAATCTGCGGAGGCGGTGGTGCTGCGTTCGCAATCGAGAAAACCTACCGCAACTGTGCCCGCCTGAAGGCGGCCGCTACCAATTCAACGGCCAACCAGCCGGCGAGACGACGGAAGCGGCGACGCGGCACTGCGGCCACGAAGAGAGATCCTTCGCTTCGCTCAGGATGACGTCAAAAGCAAACCCCGGTCAGAGTTTCATCGCGAAATCTACGATCGAGCGGATGGCTACGCCTGTGGGGCCTTTGGCTAGCCAGGGTTTGCCTTCGTCCACCCAGCAGGTGGCGGCTATATCCAGGTGGATCCATGGAGTGTCTTCCGCGAATTCCTTGATGAACCAGGCGCCGGTGATGGCGCCGCCGCCTTTGCCGCTGCCGGTGTTGCGAATGTCCGCAATATTGCTTTTGATCATTTCCTGGTATTCGTCGTCCATGGGCATGGGCCACATTTTTTCGCCGGCAGCTTTGGCGCTTTCGAGGAATTGATCGAGATATTCGCGCGGAGTGCCGAACGCGCCGACATGCACGCTGGCGAGCGCGACCTGGATTGCGCCGGTGAGCGTCGCGGCATCAATCAGGTGCGTGCAGCCGAGTTTGCGCGCGTAGAAAACACCGTCGGCGAGAATCATGCGGCCTTCGGCATCGGTGTTGATCACTTCGATGGTCTTGCCGGACATGGCGACTTGCACGTCGCCTGGTTTTTGCGCGCGGCCTCCGGGCATATTTTCGGTGGCGGGGATTACGGCGATCACTGGAACGGCGGGCTTCAGGTACGCGAGCGCGCGCATGGCGCCGAGCATGGTGGCGGCGCCGCCCATGTCGTACTTCATTTTTTCCATGTTGTCGGCGGGCTTGATGGAGATGCCGCCGGTGTCGAAAGTGACTCCTTTGCCGACGAGGCCGAGGACCGGCGAATCCGGGCGGGCGTTATCGGGCGTGTAGCGGACCACGATGACGCGCGGAGGCTCGACGCTGCCTTGCGCGACGCCTATCAATGCGCCCATTTTCAATTCTGAGATTTTGCGCTCGTCGAGAATTTCGATGCCGAGGCCGACTTCCTTGGCCATGGCTTCGGCGCGGGCGGCCAGCATGCGCGGGGTGAGGCGATTGGAAGGCTCGTTGATGAGATCGCGAGCGAAATTTTGCGATTCGGC
This sequence comes from uncultured Acidobacteriota bacterium, assembly GCA_963804625.1. Taxonomy (GTDB): domain Bacteria; phylum Acidobacteriota; class Terriglobia; order Acidiferrales; family UBA7541; genus Palsa-295. The sequence goes on from CAWDRJ010000007.1 coordinate 216,455, forward strand.
GATGACGCGGCCGCGCTCGACGGCGTCCGCGAGATTTCCATTCTGCGCAGCAGAATCAAAACCGGCGAGTGAGACGGACTGAATCTCGCGATTCGTCTTTTTCTCAGTGCGATATTTGTCAGATTCGAAATCAGCGACGATCAGGCCCTCGGTGGCGGCTTGGGCAGCGGCGGCGCCGCGCTCGCCTTCACGCGCGAGGAAGATAAATTTCTTCACGCCGCGTGATTTCAGATGACGCAAGGCTGCGCCGGAAATTTTGCGGAGATCCGAGACTGAAAATTTTCCGGGCTTCCCTGCCCCCACCAGAAGCAGTCGCTTGGCATCGAGACCTTCCGGGAAGTGCACGAGAACGAGTTCGAGGGCTTTGCCGGTGAGTTCACCGCTGGAGGCGAGAGCGGCTAGGCGGCCGTCCATTTTTTCGTCAATGTCGGCGAGGACTCCCTCGATTTTTTTGTCCTGGTCGAAGACGTAGGTTACGAGCGCGTCGGCGTGGATCGAAGAATACGGCTGGCTATCGAGTTGGATCTGCATGTCTCCCTTTCATCATTAGCGAATTTCAGCGGCGACGGGAGCGGTAGATCGCTTCATTGGCTTCCCGTTTGGCCTCTTTTTGTTTCTCGGCTTCGCGCCGGTCGTGGAATTTTTTGCCTTTGGCGACAGCCAGTTCGCACTTCGCGATGCCGTCGCGGAAGTAAATCTTGGTCGGAACGATGGTCATACCCTTCTGCTGGGTCTGAACGAGCAGGCGGTCCAGTTCGCGCCGGTTGAGCAGGAGCTTCCGTTTCCGGAGGGGGTCGTGGTTCCTGAAGCCTCCGGGCAGATATTCAGGTATGTGGCAGTTTACCAGCCAAGCCTCGCCAACGCGAATTTCGGCATAGGCCTCCCGGAGGGTACCTTTGCCTTCTCGCAGGGACTTGACCTCGGTACCTACGAGTACCAGGCCCGCTTCCAAACTATCCAGCAGGTGGTAATTGTAGGAGGCGGCGCGATTCTGCGAAACAATCTTCACGCCTTGGTGTTGAGACTTCTGGGAGTTTGCGTTCACGTCAGAGCTATCATAGCTGCCGCGCGCGCGTTGCCGCAAGTCATGGATTTCGCTGCATTTCCGGCGATTGGCCGAAGATTTTACAAAGTCTTAACACGGAAATGGCCGGGAATTCAGTTATTCATACGTCTAACACAACTTTGCGGATTTGTTGCCGCATCACACTGCGGGTGCTAAACTCGATAGGAATCAGCATACCCAGCGGAGGCCTTCTTTTGCGTCGTATAGGTTACGTGCCGCTTTTGGTGGCGGCTGCCCTTTTGCTTGCCGGCTGCCCCAAAGGCAACGAAGATTTTTCGGCTGCGCAAAAGGCCAACGCGCTGCAAGACTATGACACGGCTCTAGTTCACTACGAGCGAGCGCTGCGCGCCGACCCCACGAACGCTGAATACAAGTTACGTGCCGCCCAGGCGCGTTACGATGCCGGCGAATTCCACATGCATCAAGGCCAAACAGCGCTCAGGAACGGCGATCTGCAACTGGCCCTGGCCGAGTTTCAAAAAACCCAGCTGATTGATCCGTCAAACGTCGCGGCGGACCAAGAAGTAAAGCATACGATGGACTTGTTGGCGGCTCAGAACGCTCCCCCCAAGGCGACTCCCCCGCCGACACCGAACGAGCAGATCCTTTCGGAGCCTCCTGAGCTGAAGCCGCTTTCGCGCGAACCCATCAACCTGAAGATGACAAACGATGCGCGGGTGGTTTACGAGACGATCGCCAAGCTCGCAGGCTTGAGCGTGATTTTCGATCCGGACTTTACTTCCCGGCGGATCACCGCGGAATTGCCTAATGTTACGCTGGAACAAGCCCTGGATGCAGTATCACTGGAAAGCAAGGCTTTCTGGAAGCCTGTTACTCCCACCGTGATCTTCGTCGCGCCCGACCAGCCGCAGAAGCGCAAGGACCTGGAAGATGAGGTGGTGCAGACTTTTTACCTTTCGAACACACTGACGCCGCAGGATCTGACCGAAGTGGTGAACGGTCTGCGGCAATTGCTGGACCTGCATCGTTTGTCCCAGGTGAACGCCCAGAATGCGATCGTGATCCGCGACACTCCGGATAAGCTGCTATTGGCCTCAAAAATCATCAAGGATATTGACAAGGCCAAGCCGGAAGTCTTGATTCACGTCCAGGTTTTGACGGCCAGCATGGACCGCTTGCGCGATTTGGGAATTTTGCCGGGCCAGACCGTTTCCGTGGCCTTTCAACCGCGCTCGGCGCTCAATCCCAATGGAAACACCAGTTCGAGCTCTAGCACCAGCGGTACGACGACGACGACGAACAATCAGGTATCGCTAAACAACATCAAAAGGCTGTCGACCCAGGATTGGGCAATCACTCTTCCCGGCGCGCAGGCGAACGCAATCCTGACGGATGACCGCACCAAGATTATTCAAGACCCGGAATTGCGCGTGACGGATGGACAGAAGGCGACGCTGAAAATCGGTTCGCGGGTGCCGGTGGCGACCGGAAGCTTCCAGGCGGGAGTCGGCGTAGGCGTCACCGGCAGTTCAGGCGTCGTGAACCCATTGGTGAATACACAGTTCCAGTACATTGATGTGGGCGTGAATATCGAAGTCACTCCGCGCGTGCATCCCGACGGCGAAGTGAGCATGAAGTTGACCGTGGACGTATCGCAAATCACCGGCACGAGCAATATTGGAGGAATCAACCAGCCGGTCATCGGTCAAAAAAAGGTTGAACACGATGTGCGATTGAAAGAAGGCGAAGTCAATATTCTGGGCGGCTTGATCGAGCGCACGGATACGAAAAACATCAATGGAATTCCCGGCCTCGGCGAAACTCCGCTGGTGCGTTATCTGTTTTCGGACAATAGCCATGAAATCGAAGAAGACGAGACGCTCATCGTGCTAACGCCGCACGTTTTGCGCATGCCCGTGCTTTCAGCGCAAAATCTGGCGCCGATGGCTGCCGGGACGGATTCGAACGTGCGCGTCTACCGCGACGATGCGACGGTGGAATCTCCTGCCACGGCGCAGCCGACAGCTCAAGCGGTCACCCCCGCGGTTCGCCCGAATGTGGCACCGGCGCCGGGCATGACTCCTGCTTCAATGGCGCAACCGCAACAGCAGGCTGCAATGGCACCGCCGACAGCTGGGGCCGCTGTGCAGCTGCATTTTGAGCCTTCGACGACGGTGCTCAAGCCGGGCGACACGACGACGCTGGGGTTGGCCATTTCCAACGTGAATGATCTTTTTTCGATTCCGCTGATGATTCATTACAATCCGGCGGTGATCCAGGTGGAGGAAGTGCGCAACGGAGGATTCCTTTCCGGGGGAACGCAGGAGATTGCCGTGGTTCAGCGGATTGATCAGCAGAAAGGCGAAGTAGTGGTGTCGGCCACGCGGCAGCCGAATACGCCAGGAGTCAGCGGGACTGGAACGGTGCTGGGTCTGGTGATACGCGCGGTCGGTCCCGGAGTCGCGAACCTGCAAATTCTGGAAGCGAACGCCCGCAATTCGCAGCAACAGCCGATCCCCATCGTTTCCGGAGAGGCGACCATTCAGGTGCATTAACGAATCATGAGTTGGAATTGCAGCGCCGTGAATTCCCTTCCCGGACGACAGCGGCTCTCGAGACTTTTGGTTTTGCGGCGCCTTGCGCCTCGCGTGCTCCGGCAGCGGCACGGCTCCGCGGGAGTCACGCTCCTTGAACTGATCATCGCTTGCGCGATTCTGATCATCTTGGCGTCAATTTCAGTGCCGCTGGCGCGCAACACGGTGAAGCGCACCAAAGAAGAAGAGCTGCGCCGTGATCTGAGGGAGATGCGCGACGCGATTGACCGTTACAAGGACGCGTCAGACAAGGGCCAGATTCAAGTGAAAGCCGGAACGGAGGGCTATCCGGTTGATCTAGAAACGCTGGTTAATCCGACGCAGTTGACCGGTGCCGCCACCGACAAACGGATTCGTTTTTTGCGAAAGATTCCGACAGACCCGATGACCGGTAATAAGGATTGGGGCATGCGTTCGGTGCAGGACGATCCGGATTCCACGGCCTGGGGCGGGCAGGATGTGTTCGACGTGTTTACGAAATCGTCAGGCACGGCGCTGGATGGGACGAAATACTCAGATTGGTAGTTTGCAGCGAATGTCGCGGCGAGTGGTTGAAAAATGATCTCTAGGATAAATCGCGCAAAAGGCAGGCTCGGTCGAGGCGGAGCGGCGCAGGACGGCTTCACCCTGATCGAACTGATGGTGGTCGTCGCCATCATTCTGATTCTCGCGACGATCGCCGCAGGACAGTATCAGAAGACCGTGCTGCGCGCGAAAGAGACGAAATTGAAGTCCGAACTGCACGTGATGAGGAAGGCCATCCAGGACTACACGGTGGATAAAGAGTGTGGTCCGTCGTCGCTGGACGATCTGGTCTCCAACAACTACCTGAGCAAGATTCCTGATGATCCGATAACGGGCGGAGCGGACTGGGTCACTACCTCTGACAACGTCGGCTACAGTCCCGAGCAAAGCTGTTACGGAATCACGGACGTGAAGTCGGCGTCGGACAAGGTTTCGCCTTTCGAAAACACCGCATACAGCTCCTGGTAGCGCCTCTGCGCGTCATTAGAAACGCTTCCCCTGCAAGTCTCCCATCACCCTCGGATAAAGCGAGCTGATCGCTTTCCCTTTTAATCTGCCGATACAGAAATTGTGGACCTAGAAGAAGTACAGGGGTACACTCTCGCCGACGGAATGTGGGGAGGCAGACAGCCCCCTTCATTTCTCGCGTGTGTCCCTCTCCCGCTGTCTGCGCCCCGACCCTAGGAGAAGGTCTATGCGAAAACTATTGTTTTTCGTGCTGTTCTTGGTGTGTCTACCACCCGCCGTAAAAGCGCAGGCCACATTGATACCTGCGGGAACCCTGCTGCATTGCACGATAGACGATCCAACCATTTCACCCAAAACCGCCGAAGTAGGCGATCCGGTGCTTTGCCACCTCAGCCAGTTCACCGAGTTCGGTCGCGCGGCGTTCCCTCGCGGCTCCTACTTAGCGGGACATCTGGAGGCGTCCAAACAACCGGGGCACTTTATTGGCAAAGGCTATCTGGATATCGTGTTCGATCACATTGGGCTACCGAATACAGACAGCGATTTGCAAGCGAGAATCGTGGCAGCGCAGGGCCAGCACGTCGATAAACAGGGCGACATCGTGGGGCACGGGCATGCCAAGCGCGATGTGATTGAGTGGATGATTCCGCCCCTGTGGCCCTGGAAAGTGATCACGCTGCCCGCGCGCGGCCCCCAACCGAAGTTGAAAAACGAACAGCTGATCACTCTGAAAGTGATGCAAGACGTCGAACTCCCTCAGCTGACGGCATACTTATCCCCGTCGCCATCGGCATCGCATTACTACGGAAGCGCGAACGCAGGGCCGCGGGTGCAATCTTACGCGCAACCATCTGGCGGCCCGCTCGCGTCGCAATCTTCATCCAGAGTGTATTACGTGCCGCCTAGCACTCCCGCGACGGACCCGCTCGCTTCGCTGGGTTCCGCGCGAGCGGATCTGCCGAGCCGCGACCTTACGCTAGTAGCGTTGAAATCGGAGGCGATCTATCCAGCACGGGACTACTGGGTAGCCGGCAGGCTGCTTTTCTACGTGCTGCCTGATGGAAGCGAGTCGTCCGCCGACCTCAGCAGCATTGACTGGCAGCGAACCGCAGACTTGAACGCTGAACGCGGAGTCCGCGTGACGTTGCGGACAAACCCGAGCCACTTCTAGAATTGCAGTTCTCGGCGTGCGGCACTTCCGCGGCGCACACTCGGAAACCGCCGCGCGGTCCAGTACGTGTGTGCGCGGTTCGCGTATCGGAATAGTTTGAGGCCGCGCCGGTGCGGTTCGCCGCCGGCGCGAGAGCTCCTATTGGTTTGCCTCTCGTCGTTTGAGCATCAGCGAAAACAGGTGCCCGGAATATTGACCGTTGAACGCATGCTTCACTTCAGTCAGTGCCCGATGTGGATGCGGCTGCATAAGAGCGGCAATGTCGCGCCTCGAGGAATTCTGATTGGTGATGTAGTACGCTTAGTACCCTGCCTATACAGCTTCAACCCGATGGCTGGGCGGGCTCAAAGCTGCTACACTAGATCATCTTCACGTCACGTCCCGCGCGTGAGCCCAGCAGCACTCCGGCCCAACATTCATCTCGCTTTTTCACCAGTGCATGCTGAAGTCGTGCTGCGAGGCAGAGTGCTAGAGATAGATCGGGAACGCCGTCGTGGGCCACGGTATCTGTTCATTGCGGATACCGAAGTGACCGATATGGTCGCGGATTCCAAGGGTTCCGGCCGGACCAGCGAACTCAGCATCAGTGGGTGCTTCATTGATACGGCAAACCCTGCGCCGGCAGGCACAAAGCTTCGGGTCAGAATCTCTCAACAAAATACTACCTTCACTGCGTTGGGTTGCGTCATGTCTGTCATCCCCAACACCGGGATGAGTATCGCTTTCACGAGCATCGAGCCTCATCAGCTATCCGTTTTGCAGAACTGGCTTCCTGAGCGGTAGAGCCCCTAAACATCCCTTAGTCGCGCGTCGAACTCCCTGAACGAACAGGCGAAAGTGTACTGAACCTTTCTTGTTCCCAAGTCCAGTAGATAGCAGAACCGCACCCTTCTTAGACTGTGCGCGCCATGAAGATGGACGCACAGAATTGCAATCGTCAGATTCAGGATTACGGAACGGTCCCCCTTAGGCGGTACAATGTCACCCGCTTTCTTCAATTCACCACCGCAGCAACCGCAATGTTTATCGGCGTCGGTGCGCTAGCTTTGCCCCAACGAATTAGCGCAGGCGCAACATTGCCGGAGCGATTTGCACCGGCGTCAGCCAGCAGGAATGCGGGAAGCGCCGGCGCGCCAGGCGAAAGGTCTCGGGATCACTCGCGGCGGCAACTTACTGCTAACCCGGCGAGCGTGAGTTTCGGAAGTGTGGCCGCGGGCAGCGACGGATTGCAGTCGATTACCCTGACCAATTCCGGCACCGCCAGCATCACGATTTCATCCGCAGGCGCTTCGGGCACTGGGTTCGCCATCGCAGGTCTGTCCACGCCGATGACCCTTAGCGCGGGTCAGAGTGCAAGCTTCTCGGCGAGTTTCACGCCGTCCATCGCGGGCAATGCAAGCGGCAGCATTTCGATAGTCAGCGACGCTGCGGGTTCTCCCATGGCTATTGCGTTGAGCGGAACTGGGACGCAGCCGCAATGGAGCATCCTCCCGACAAGCGTGAACTTCGGCAACGTCAACGTGGGAAGCAATTCTTTGCAAAACATCACGGTGACCAACTCTGGAACTGTCGCGTTGACGATCACGTCGACGACATTGTCTGGTCAAGGCTTCAGCATCAGCGGGCTAGCTGTGCCCCAAACGATCGCTGCGGGTGCAAGTGCCACATTTGCGGCGCAATTTGCGCCCGCATCGGCGGGCAGCGCTTCGGGAAGTATCTCGGTCAGCAGTAATGCATCTGGGTCACCGACAACCATCGCGCTAAGCGGAACGGGCGTTCAGGGGAAACTCACCACTAATTCGGCGAGCGTAAGTTTCGGAAGTGTAGCTGTAGGCAGCAGTGGATCGCAGTCCGTGACCCTGACGAACTCCGGCACAGCCAGCATCACGGTTTCATCTGCGGGCGCTTCCGGCACTGGTTTTGCCATCGCCGGGCTGGCCACGCCGATGACGCTTGGCGCGGGTCAGAGCGCAACCTTCTCGGCGAGTTTCACGCCGTCCACCGCAGGCACTGCAAGCGGCAGCATCTCGATAGTCAGCAACGCTCCGGGCTCTCCCATGGCTATTGCGTTGAGCGGAACCGGGACGCGGCCACAAATCGCGGTCGCACCATCGAGCGCCGCGTTCGGGAGCGTGGTGATAGGCAACAGCAACTCGCAGACCATCACTGTCTCGAACGGCGGCAACGCGAGCCTGACAATTTCGCAGGCCGCCGCGACAGGTGCTGGGTTCAGCACTTCCGGACTGAACGTACCATTAACGATCGCGGCAGGAAATAGTGCGGCGTTCAACGTGGTCTTCGCGCCACCGTCTTCGGGAAGCGCTGCGGGGTCTCTCGCTCTCCTCAGCAACGCGCCCAACTCGCCGCTGGCGATTCCTTTGAGTGGAACCGGGCTGGCCGCGAGCACATTGCTGGGGGCGAGTCCGACGAGTTTGAGCTTCGGGAGCGTGAACGATGGAACCACCAATTCGCTCATTATAACGCTCACCAACAGCGGTAATGCCAACGTGACGATCTCGGGGGTGAACGCGACGGGCGCCGGCTTCATAGCCAGCGGAGTGACCGCAGGAACGACGCTGACCCCGAATCAAACAGCGACGCTCAGCGTGGCGTTCGATCCGGCAACGCCGGGAGCCGTCACTGGCGCGCTGACCGTCACGAGCAACGCTACGAACTCTCCGGCTACGATTTCACTTTCAGGCACCGGTGTGGCGCCCACATCAGTAGCTCTTTCTTGGACCGCCAGCAGTTCCTCCGATATTGTGGGATACAATGAGTACCGTGGAACTGCGCTGGGGACCTACTCGAAAATCAATTCGTCACTGGTCACTGGAACGACATACTCGGATACTACCGTTCAATCCGGTCAGGACATCACCTACTACTACGTAGTCACCGCGGTGAATTCCAACGGACTCGAGAGTGCCGACTCCAGTCCAGCCAGCGTCACCGTACCGTAGATTTCACATCGCCCCTCGAATCATTGCATCGAAGGAAGGCCGGTTCCTCTCGGGAAGGCATTGCTGTTTTTTCACCCAGTTCGATGTGCCTAGTACGTGGCCTCAGGCGAACCCAAACTGCTCTCTTCAGCGAGAAGTCATTTTGTAACTGCGCGTTAGCCGCTCATCTCAAATTCATCAGCAAATGACTCGCAGTGCATTGCAGTTTCTGAAGGATGGCGCGACAGTCAGCACAACTCGCCAGCCACCCAATTACGGTTGCAGGGGAGCGAGGGAGAAGGAAAAGGAGAAAGTCCATGAAAAAGCAAATTCTCGCAGTTGCCGTCGCGTTGCTTTTTACGGCTCTTGCGCCCGTGCAGAGCCACGCTCAGCAGCTCACGCAGGCCAAAGTTCCGTTCGCGTTTCAAGCGGGAAACACCATGATGCCGGCCGGCGAATATCAGGTCCAGCGAGCATCTACGGCAGCCACTACCACGCAGCTGATTCGGAGCACCGATTCGTCTGTTGCGACGTTCGTCTTGACGAACGCCATAGATTCCAGCGACAAGAAAACCAATCCCCGGTTGATCTTTCACTGCTACAACAATGAGGACGAGTGTTTCCTGTCCGAAGTTTGGGTCGGAAACGGCCAGGGATTGAAACTCCTCGAGTCACGTCGCGAGAAAGAACTATCCCGCGCCGCAGCGGAAAATGAACTGGCGGTGGTTTCTGTGCCGCTGACCGTGACTCCGTAAGGACCACCAGTGCGCAGAGTCTATTGCTTTTTGGCTCGAACGGAGTTGACGAAACTGAAACAAACCTTCAACCGCAACACAGACGGGAGGCCGGCATAGTCCGACGGCCTTCCGTTTGCCCTTTGCAAGCCTTTAAAAGGGAAGGCCAATTATGAAAGAAGACTCCTGGATTGCGATCTCCACCGACGGAAGAATCGTGAAGTATGGGTACAAAGAACTTTCCGATGGCATTGCTGGCATATCGGCAAAAGGCAACGGAAGATTTCTCATGATCCTGCAAAGAAGCATCAGAGCACCGTTGACCAGAAAACAAGTGGAAGCCGTTTTCGCGCAACAACTTCGCATGGATCAATCGACCGTTAGAGCCCGGCAGTTTTCACTCTAAAAACTGGAACCCATCACCTTCGTTGGGCGTTGCAAATGATGACGAAGTGATGGCCGAAGAAAGTAGCCAGAAAGTCCGCGGGCGTGTCGGAAATCTCCAATTGAATTCGTTTTGACAAGAGCTTAGATTTTCACGAACCAGCCGAAGAGGTGAAACTCCTTCCCGGTGCGGCCCTGTTCGCCTTTGTTGCTCTGTCCTTCGCTCCGACGTCTCCCGAAGCACCCCCTGGCTTTGACAATCAAACGAATGGAGCCGTGGATCAGACCATTCATGCCTTGCCGAGGCGACGAGACCCCGAGTCACAAATGCTTCAGCTAGTAGGGAAGCCGGAATACGAGGCTGATATCCGCTTGGGTTTGAATGTGCCGTCCATCGAGAATCGTTGGACCATAGCGCCATTCATGAACCGCAATTACTGCAGCTCCTACAAGCAACGGCGGGCCACTCACCGGTTCGACGCTCTGCACCTTCCCGTCCTCGCCGATCGAGGCACGTAGCCGCACCGTACCGTCAATGCGTTGCTGCAGAGCATCTGGTGGGTAAGAAGGAACGACGCGTCTAAGCAGTCGACCAACCACCAAATTCTTTGCTGGCTCCATTTGCCTGTTGACACCGGGAGGCATCGGGACCAAACGGCGAGAACTGATCGCAACCGACGACGATGCACTCAGCGCCTCTTCCGGCAAGGTTAAAAGGAAAGTCGGGTCGGCGGGACTGGTCGACACTTCACCTTGAGGGTGGTGCATAGCTTCGCTCTCCGAGGAAACTTGAGGGCCTGGACGCGATGTCGGTACGTTGCCGGCTCGCGGTTGAACTGGATTTGCCTGCCGAACACTAGGAGTGACAGTGCCGGTGCTGGCTGGAGCAGCCGTTCCGCCTTTGGCCGGCTCGCTATTTTGTTTCATGTCCTCGGTATTCGCGGGGGGCTTCGCAGGTGGCCTCCCTTCCACGATGCTCTGAACGCGGATCGTGCCGCTGAGGCCGTCGAACGTGCCGGTGATCAAGACATCCTTGCCGAAGAACTGCTTGGCTTTCTCTTGGTCATCTAAGTGGTACCAGACGTTATTGTCGTCGTCCCTCAAAACAAGCCGCACATCGTTTTGGGAGACGATTTTGCCGCTGAATGTCTCCACCTTCGGCCCCTCTTGCACCCACAAGTCCCGCGAGGCATTGAGTTGTCTTGCATAACAGGTTAAAAGGGCGCCGCCGACCAGAAGCGAAACCGCCGCCCCAAGGGTGGCCGTTCTTCTCATGTGTCACCTCGAGCTCAAGGGAAACGTGGAGGAGCCCGTGGAGCAGGGGTCTGCAGGCCCCATCAAAGCTGCATTTCCTCTGATGAATGGCCGGGAATTAAAAGCTAACGAAGAAAGTTGCAAAAGTAAATGGCCCGCGCTTGCCTGCACTATAATTTCGTGTAAATTGCAGTAGGAGGAAGCCATGCGTGCAGACCACGTGGAAGTCTCATGGGATGCGGCCAAGTCGAAGTGGTTGATTCGAATCGAATCGGGCGAAGAAGTGCTTCGCCGTCATTGTGATGCGCCGAAGAATGCAGACGACCAGACTCTTCGCTCGGCTGCTCAGAAAACCACACAGGACGAAGGCTACGAAGCGGAGCTGACGTCCATCAGCATTCGTCGCTAGCCAGTTTTCAATGCGTTCGCGCCGAAACATCTTGTTTTGAGAAGGAGCCATTTGCATGCGGCAGGGCCACGATAATTCGCAATGCAAGGCAGAATGGGAAGGTCCGCGGTGCCATTGCCGGGTATTGCTAATTCCTGGGTTTATTCGCTGCTTGCGCTGGAGAAACCTTGTCTGATTTCTGCGTCTCGACTGAGACCACGGTGAAAGTGTCGGTTGCGCCACGCACCTGAATGGTTTTTGTGTGCTGCGCGCCGGAGGCAGCGTACTGCACGGTATACGGAACTCCGCGATCTCCGACAGAAATTTCAGCGGTTCGCGGTTGCTACAAATCGGAAAGCGTCCTCGATGGTCTTCAGACTTCCCTTCGAACCCAGCGAGCTTGTTTCCATCTTCGAGAATTGATACTGGCGGTGCGGAGAGAAACTGGCCGGATCAAAGGTGCCTTTCGGAAATTGAAATATCCAGACATATTCGCGGTGCGCTTTATCCGCGTCGGATTCGGACACGAGCGCCGTGTCGATTGGCGTCATTGGCGTGAAATCCGAAAAACCATTGCTCTTGTGCACTGGCTCGGGCATCGTCGAATTAAAGAAGTCCACGTCGTGCGTAAAGATAATCACAAAATCTACTTTCGAAGGATCGGGAGCCGGACAAACATCGGAGAACAGTCTTTTCCTGTTTTGAACAATCCATTGCGTCTGGCGGGGCGTCAGGCCGTACGCGGAAAAATACTTCTGGCATTGGGGATCCGCGCCATCACTCTCCGGCTGTCGATCGGGGATTTCATTCGAATCGATGATTGCGGCTACCGAATCTGCGGGCCGGCTGATTGTTGTGGCAGTCGCTTCAACGACCGATACGCTGGCGGACGAAGACGGAGTTGCAACCGTTGGTGCGGCGGCAGTTGTCACGGCAGGTGCGCCGGATGAAGCTTCCCAGGCTCTCGAAGAAACTGGCGCCGGATTTATTTCCGCGTACTCCGCGAACGGTGCCACAGAACCTTCAGACGCCTTTTGCCCGCTCGTGGTCTGCGCCGCAACTGCACTGTCCGAAGCAGAAACCGGTGCGGTTTTCGTAGGAGTTGAATCAGCCGGGGCTGGAAAGGCTTCACGCGCAGCCGCCTTGGCAATTTCCCTTGCTTGCGCCTGTTTCGCGACGAGACCCACGTCCTGGGAGGGATCTTGGTAAATTTTCAAGGGCGGTAGATCGGCGACGGCAGCCTCAGCGACATAACCTTCTAGGTTGTCTTGCGCACGAATCTTGACGTAGCCCTCGACGCGTCCAATAATTTCGACGTCCTCCCCGCATTTCAGCTTTGCCGCAACGTCGAAATTACTCAAAGAGTCATAGACCCAAATTTGATCGTGATGGGAATTGCACTTCAGGGTCGCCGTGTTGGCCGACGCTGACCCAGCCAGGATCGAGACGCTCATCACACCCGTCATGACTAAGAATAATCGCCCCTGGATGTCCATTTGTCCCCCCTGCCTCTTGCTGGATTGCCTTGTAGCAATTCTAGTACTTTGGGTCAAGCGAACAAACTGCCCTTTAGTACAGAGAAAGGACAGGTGGCAACAGCATGGTACAGGCCCTTGGTGACAAGCACCCGCCACCCGTTGCGAATCGATAACGGCGAGCGACCATCTCTAGAGGCGGCCCGCCTTGGATGCATGCGATTGGTGGCTTTTTGCATCGTAGGATGCAGTGGGACCTAGTCCTAACTTCCGAGGCTGTGCAAAGCCTTTCGCGCCGCAAAAATCCTTGTGAAATTGGTGACGGATAAAGTTCCCGGGTAGTTACTCACGGCCTTTGTGCTCGAATTCGCAATACCGTCTATTTCTTTGGAGGCCTGGCAGTCGCCGGGTTCTTTCTCTATATCAACCGGCCTCTCGCTCTCTGGCTCTTCGTTGTACTCATTTCACTGCAGATCTATCGAGGGCGCCAGGAAGCAAAAATCCTCGAGGCAAGATTCGGTGACGACTAGCGGCAATATAAATCGCGAACCTGGTTCTGAAAACTCCGCGCCTTTTGGCGAAGCTATTTGAAACGTCTCTCGGGCCCTCCGCGTTCGGCCGCGAAATCGGCGCTGCGCAACAGTGGGTCGGTTCACAGTGAGTGGGGTTATATGTTCCGTCACGGAAACTTACGGCTCACGCCATCCAGTGTTATGGGTTCGCTACAATTGATTTGTGCCGAAGCGCCAATGTGCAAACCGAGCTGAGTGGCGGTTCCAGCCGGGAAAGCCTGCGGAGCCTCTTTCTGCACATTACCGACTCGACTGCGACTACGGAACCGCGGTCCTGACTTGCTGGGAGGACGGAGGGAGTGAGCCGATCTATGTGTGTGAAAGTCACGCGAAACAGCTGGGACCCTCTCGCGAACGTTGCTCGGACGTCCGCACGATAACGGGTCAGTCGGACGATCGTAACAATCCGATTAAAAGCGAGGATCGAACCCAACCTCAGGAGATCGCTGGCACAAAGCCGAACGGCTCGGCTTCATCGGAAGTTGCGCGCACTCTTGCGTATACCAGGGTCGAACGGGCAATTACAGATCCATCGGTCAGAACCCCAGTTCGCGACCTAACATATGGAAATTCGGCGAGGGCCATGGTGGACGAAGTTATCTGGAATTTGGCGCCGGGAAACCGCCAAGTTTATAGAACCGCGCTGCAACAGGGGAAATCTGCGACAGAGGCGGCACAAGCCGCTGGGGGCCAGTTGGCCGCGGTCCACCGTAAAATCGGAGATTACGGACTTAGACTAGAAGCGGTTCTCTCAGAATCAACAGCAGCAATTAATGTAGCAGAGGCCATAGATAAACCACTCGAATACTCACTGCTTGAAATTATCAGTAATGGCGCAATGAGTGACTTAGAGAAGGATGCGGCCATTCAGCAACTCGGTGCTCTTCAAGAATGGGTTAAACAGGGTCTGCATCGAGATGTAACGCCCCTTCAAGCGAACCGAATCGTACTGGCTATCGGTGACCGCGTAAACTGGGGAGGAGCTGCCGACATTTCGGAGGACTGCAAGGCAGTCTATCGGGCGCTATACGCTAACCTCAAAACCGCAATTCGCGGCGCGGTTCCTCAGGCGCAAAATCTTCAGGATCGACTCACCAACTTGTACGCGGCCAAATCTGAACTGGAAATCTGCTGACCACGAAAGAGTTGAACCCGACTGATCGCATTTCCCCCTGAACTGCTAAAAGGACTGTGACTTCTTCGCGGCGAAGCCAGCCCGCACTGAGACGAACCAAGCAGCACGGTTGTCAGGTGCCTGCCACCTCGTTCGCACGCGCGATGTCTTCGGGAGTTGGGTGCAAGCCGTAGGTGAAAGTCGAACGCGGTCAACCTGAAGGAGGGTGCACGCTCGGTGAGCACAGCTAGTCTGCGCGAAGTTCGACCACGACGAAATCAGGCCAGCTCAGTGCAGTGAGAAGCGCAAGGGGTTGATTCAGACGTGACGCCAATCCGCCGATCTCACTTGACCGGCACAGGAGGTGTTGGGACGCTGCCGCCCGAGCCGCCGACAGTGCCGCCTTGGCCGCCGCTTGAACTCGAGCCGGTGCCGCCCTGACCACCGCCACCGGCCTGGCCACCACTCCCACCTTGGCTACCCCCACCAGACTGGCCAGCGCTTCCGCCGCTTGCGCCACCGGAGGAACTGGTTGAAAGCGCAACTGCAGTGTCATTGATTCGTTTGCCGTTGGACATTCCAAAGCTGTAGACCGCGACCAAGACGACCAGGACAATCATAGCCACGAGCAGCGCATATTCGGCGAGATCATCACCAGAGTCATGTCGCCACAGACTCGTTAAAATTGTCTTCATGGCAGGACCTTCTATTTCGCAGAGCGACTACGCGTTCGAGCGTCTGGAGACCTTGCGTACCTATATACCCCTTTTTCTCCGTAAGAGCAACCCTTTGTTCCCCAGGGCGCCAGACACGAATCGCGTCACTTACGAATGTCTGGGGCGGGAACTCTACGGCGTCTTGTGGTTGCCTGGGCGGTGATGGTTGTGCGCCGGTTTGTGGACGCTATCCTTGTAATGCGGGTTCGATCTCTCTGGGTGATTGTTGTGGAACCACTTGCGTGGCCCGCTCGTTGACGACGGCTGAGCAAGTACCGGCAGACAAAGTGTGAAAAACAGAATTGAAATTCTAGCTAGATTGCAGTTTTTCATCTTCCACCCAAGCTTTCGCGAGCGCGGTCGAATGCACCCTCTGCACGCATCTTCGGCGCTCGCGTAACCGATATGTGATCATGTGAAGGCGAATAGGGGCATGCCGGCCACCTTTCGACTCCGGGAAGTCATTTGTTAGGTCGCGTGATTTCCAGGCGGTCACCTACTTGGGTACCCGTCCGGTAAATCGTGTGCGCCGGAAGCTCCAGGACGCTCATCGCTCTCAGCGATACCGCCGAGATTCGAAATGGGCGTACGTGCTCCTCCACATGAACGACTTCCTTTTCCCTACTGAGAAAAATGAGGTCAATCGGAAAAAGCATTCCGATTGTGTGAACCCCGCGAGAAGGCACGATCCAAAGGCCGCGGCCGAGTTGCGCCCAGCGCTTTGTCTTGCCCAGCAGTCCCACGAGCCGGCGGAGGTAACTGTCAGCGACGGTAGCCTCCGTAGCCACAAATGTCTCTCTTGTCTTGTTGTAGATGTACACGTGACCATTTTGAGTCTGAGTGCTATTAGGCATGGGCCTGCCGTTTCCACCCTCACGAGCGTCGTTCATGGGAAGTCTCCAGGTCTTTTGGTGCTGATGCCACTACTCCACGATCTTTCGCTTGCGGCGCCAAATGATGATAAACAAAACCACCACGGCCAATGCTCCTGCGATCAACCGAATCAGCGTAACGTTATCCATTTCCTTCTCCTCTTTGGTTTTGATATCCGATCTTACGAAGTTCGAAAGATCGGTGCTCCCACCTTCACTTGTTGAGGGCTGGTAAGAACTGCCTCATCAAGGTGATCACCGCGGGCCCCAAAATCACGACCATCAAAGCTGGAAAGATGAAAAACACGAGTGGCGGCACCATCTTTACGGTGGTTTTGGCGCTCATTTCTTCAGCGCGCTGGCGCCGCTTCATGCGCAAGTCATCGGAGTGAACACGCAGCGACTGTGCAATGCTCGTTCCGAACCGTTCCGTCTGGATCAACATGGCAACGAGCGCTTTGATATCTTCGACACCTGTCCTCCGGGCCAGTTCCCTCATCGCTTCGAGCCTGGTTTTGCCGACTCGCATCTCCATGTTTACCAACTGCAATTCTTCGCTGAGCTGCGGATGAGTAATGCGCAGTTCCTGCGCTACTCGCATGAGCGCCTGATCCAAACCCAGTCCGGCTTCCACGCAGATGACGAGCATGTCCAAGGCATCCGGCAGCGCCACGCGCAAACGATGTTGACGGGCTTGAACTCGCCACATCAGCCATAGTTCAGGCAGGAGATAACCGACAATAGCGGCGAACAGCGGGACGAACAGAACGTTCAAGTGGTACATCCCGGTTGCGAACACCAGAGCGACGAAGGCAACCGGCATCAAGACCTTTAGGCCTTGCATCGCCATCGTGGCACTGGAGCTACGGTAGCCGGCTCGAATCATAGGAAGTTCCGCCTTCGATCCTGCCAGTGTTGGAGCTGACGATACCAGACTCCCCACGGCGGCGAGGCCGTCGCGCACTCGCTCTTTCTGTTTCTTCGCAAAACTCGTTTCGCGGACCTGCTGCTGCGGCGGCTGAATCAAGCGCGAAAATCGCTTTGCGATTCCCATTTCACCCGGGGCAAGTGCGTAAAATAGTGCTGCTAGTACGGCGACAGTCGCTAGAAAGGTAATGGTGGTAACGGCCCACAGCATCGACTTTTCTCCTCCCCGATCTCAGACCTCGAAATGTATAATCTTCCAAAGCAAAGCTGACCCAATCAATTGCATGGTTACCGCGGCGCCTAGAACCATGGGGCCCGCGGGGTCATCGAACAAAATATGCATGTAGTGCGGGTTGATTATTTCGAGCACTAACATCATCAGGGGTGGCAGCGAAATCAAAATAATCGCCGTCAACCTCCCTTGCGCCGTTCGCGTCTTGACCTCGCGGTGAATTCTGAAGCGGTCACGAATGACTCGAGCCAGTCCATCCAGAATTTCAGCCAGATTTCCGCCCGTCTCTTTTTGAATGAGCAGCGCAGTAACAAAGAAGCGCACATCCACCATTGGGACGCGTTCCGTCATATTCAAGAGAGCGTCCCGGAGCGGCAGGCCAAAATTCTGCTCCTCGAACGTGGCGCGGAATTCCTCGGCCACGGGCTCGGATGATTCCTTGGCGATCATCTCCAGGCCGGTTGTAAAAGCGTGCCCGGCGCGCACCGCACGGCCCAAAAGATCCAAAGCCTCTGGAAATTGCTCTTCAAATTTGCGCAATCGGCGGCTCCGCTTAAAAGCGACCACGAAAAATGGAAGGATCGTCGCAATTACCGCCGCCAACAGCGCGACCGGAAACTGTGGGTAAGACATTTTGGTGATGAGGTAAATACCCATCCCCAGTACCGCACTCGTCATCAGAAGCTTGGCCGGTTTTGTCTTCATTCCCGCTTGTGCCACAAAGTCTCTCAAGCGCGAAGACCAAGTCCAGCGCATCAGTAACCGGTGCAGAAGAGGAACGCTGCTGAGCATCTCGTCTCTCACTAGTTTCAGATTCAGTGAGACGTTGCCCCGCTGTTCGGCTTTGCGCACCGACTCCATCCGGCGCCGCACCACCTCTTGATTCGGGTCAGCCCCGACGAACATCCAGATCAACGCAACGATCGATACCACGATCAAGAAAGTCAAGATGGAAAGTAGTAGCGCCATCGTGAACTCCTTAGTGCACCCGTGGCATTTCGAACATGGAAATCGGCAACTGTATGCCGGCGACCATCAGGCGTTCTGCGAATTTTGGACGAATTCCGGTGGGTATGAATTCACCAATCACTTCCCCGTTTTCGCGAATGCCACGTCTGCGGAATATGAAAATGTCCTGCATGGTCACGACCGAGCCTTCCATGCCGGTGATTTCAGCGATGCTAATCACCTTGCGAGTTCCGTCGCTCAGGCGGCTCACTTGAATCACCAAGTCGATCGCCGACGAGATCTGACGCCGGATCGCCGAATCCGGGATGCTCAAATTCGCCATCGCCACCATCGTCTCCAGGCGGCTGAGAGCGTCGCGCGGAGAGTTCGCGTGAATGGTCGTGAGCGAGCCGTCATGGCCCGTATTCATTGCCTGCAACATATCCAACGCTTCCTCGCCGCGAACCTCACCAACGATGATGCGATCAGGCCGCATACGCAGTGAGTTGATCAGGAGTTGACGCTGATAAACAGCCCCCTTCCCCTCAATGTTTGGTGGCCGCGTTTCCAGTCTGACGATGTGTTCTTGATTCAGCTGCAACTCGGCAGCGTCTTCGATCGTGACAATTCGTTCGCGATTGGAAATGTTGGAAGAGAGGACGTTCAGGAATGTCGTTTTCCCGGCTCCTGTTCCGCCGGAGATGATGATATTCAGCCGCGCCCGGACGCACCCGCGCAGCAAATCCAGCATGCCTGCCGTGAGCGTATGGTTGTTCACCATATCGGCAGCCGTCAGGCGTTCACGGCCAAATCGCCGGATGGATAGGCATGGCCCGTCCACCGCAAGCGGCGGGATGATCGCGTTTACGCGCGATCCATCCGCAAGGCGCGCGTCCACCATGGGCGACGATTCGTCTATTCGCCGGCCGATCGCCGAGACGATCCGATCGATGATGCTGATCAGATGCGCATCGTCCCGAAATTGAACCGCGGTCTGCTCCAGCATTCCTTTTCTTTCGACGTAGACACGCTTGTAGGTGTTGACCAGGATGTCCGAAACCGTGGGATCGGCCAGGAGCGGCTCCAGCGGGCCGAGCCCAAATACTTCGTCGAGAACTTCCTGGGCCAGGCGCTCTCTTTCCTGCAGATTCATCGGCGTGGATTCACCGACGACGAGTCCCTCGAGGATATGTCCTACCTCACGCCGAACCTCTTCGCGATTAACTTCGGTCAATCGGTCGAGATTCAATTTCTGAATCAGCTTCCGATGGATCGCGGTCTTTACTGCACCGAAATCGGTTCGCGTGATCGCCGGAGCAACTGGTGGCATCGTTTCCTACCTCTTCGTTGGAAATGAAAAGAATCCGCTGAGCGAACTCTTCTTTGCACTTGGGGGCGGCTCCATGCCGGTCAACTGGGAAGCGATCTGGCGATAGCGGCCGCTGAGAACATTGTTGTGATTCTCCATCAACGGAGTTCCCAGATTAATGGATTCGGACGCCTTGCGGAAATCGTTAGGAAGGCACGCAAAAATCGGGCGATTAATATCCTTTTGAATGCTTCTCAAGACTTCGTCATCACCCTTGTGCCAACGGTTGATGATGATTCGCGCGCGCTCGGGCTCGATTCCGAAGCCCTTGAGCGCCAAGAGACGGCGTTCCAAGGTCCAGAGCGACGGCACATTAGCTTCCGCAACGATCAGAATCATCCGCGCCATGCGCAAAATCGGGCTCCACTCGGATGAGAATTGCGATCCCACGTCCACCAGCACCATGTCGAAAACGTTCTGCGCCACATTCACCACGCGCTCGAGTGGCGGCACCGGAATTGTCTGCCACTCCTCGGGCTGCATCGCGCCTCCCAAAATCTCGAGCTTCGTCTTGTGCGGTGTCATCAAACCGCTGAAGAAATGGCTATCCAGGCGGTCCAAGTTGTCCACCGCGTCGCGCACCGTGAATCGCGGATGCAGATCCAGCAGCAAGTGCACATTTCCAAGCGGCCGCGCGAAATCGAGCAGTGCGACGCGCTTTCGCGCGAACGTTGAAAGCTGCACTCCCAGGTTGACTCCCACGGTCGTCGCACCAACCCCGCCTTTCGAGCCCATTACCATAATCAGCTTGTCCAGCGATGGCCGGTCTTTGGCCTCCGACGAATCCTGGGCAAACCGCGACAACATTTCATTCAGCGCTTCGCTGCCCACGGGCTTGGGCAAAAAATCCTGAACCCCGCTGCGCATCGCCTCAAGCAAAAGCTGATGGCTTGGCGGAGCAATCGCCGAAACAGCCACAAGTTTGAGTGACGGGCGAATCCGCCGCAATTGCGCCCCAAACGTGAAATACGTCTCGGGATCGCGTGATAAATCCAGAAAAACCACGTCCGGCAGCGCGTCCGCCGAATCCGGAAGCCGGTCGGACGGAATCGTCCACTGCTTGATGGACCTCACGATGCCCGTCTGCTGCAGGGCAGCGAGTAATTGCGCTGAACTGGTCGTATCTCCGCTGGCTATCGCCACCGTTAGCATTGGCCGATTTCCCCGATCTTCAGAAACTTTTCCTGCAATGACCCTCGCACGGGTTTCCAGTTTTTCACTTCAGCGACTGCGCCGGCGCGGGCGCCGGAACCGTTGCCCCTAGGAATGGCTTGGGCATGGCCGGCGTCGGCGGCGCGGTGTCCGATGGATGCACGATCCGCGGCGTCACCACGATGAGCAGTTCGTTCTTACTCTTGGTGAGCTGCCGGCTCTTAAACAGGTTGCCCAGAATCGGCACGTCCCCGATCCATGGGATCTTGTCGAACTCTTCCGTCACCCGGTTATCGAGCAAGCCTGCCATCGCGAAGCTCTGCCCGTCTCTCAATTCCACCTCCGACTCCGCCCTGTCGGTGGTGAGCGCCGGAATCAAAAAGCCCGAAATCGTCAAGGCATTAGAGAAGTCCAGCGCGCTGACCTCCGGCCTAACCTTCATATGAATCATTCCGTCGGGCGTAAGCGTCGGAGTGAAGTTCAACCGCACGCCGAATTCCTTGAACTGAATAGTGATTCCCGCAAATCCTCCGCCAGTGGTTCCCTGCAATACCGGAAAGGGGAACTCACCGCCCGCCAGAAAACTGGCTTCTTTACCAGATTCCGTCATCAAATTCGGTTCTGCCAGGATCTGTATTACGTTGTTCTGCTCCAGGGCCTGTATCGTCGCCGCGAAATTAATGTCCGGCCGGAAGATGAAGATATTGAGCAAGTTGCTTAAGCCTATAGCAGAAGTGGCTCCGCTCGAGCCGGTTCCGGTTGTCGGAGATACGAGTTGCGGCGGCGAAAACTGCTGCGTCGAAATCGTCCCGATATTCTTCGCTCCCGGGAGGCTCAGAATATTGATGCCCAGTTGGCTCTCAATCGTCCGGTTTACGTCCGCGAACTTCACTTCCAGCAGAATTTCAGCGTCCGGCGTCGCGGGAACCTCCATCAGGCTGGTAACTTTCGGCGCCGCCGCTTTTACCACTTCCAGAATTTTGTCGGCCAACGCTGCGGAGGACACTTTACCGGACACAATCACCATGTCTCTAGAGGTTTCCACCTGCACTGCTTCCGCCGGGAAAACCTCGTGAATCTTCTGGGTCAGCCCCAGGATGTCAATGTCCACCGAAACCTCAAACGCCTGGCTCTGGTCCGCCTCATCCCACAGCAGCAGCGAAACTCCTCCGGGCGCTTTCCCGTTGACCAGCACCTGATACGGGCTCACCACGATCGCTTCTGCAATCGCCGGATCCGCCAGCGAAACTCTCTTGATCTTCGTGGGCGAAGTGATCACCAGCGAACGCCCCACCAGCAGATGCAGCGTCTGCGGTCCCTCAGACTCCGCCGCCGCAGTTTGCGCCGGCATCTGCGGCACGGTCGCAGTTGTCGCGTGCGTTGCGGCCGGAACAGGCTGCTCCACCGTCACCGTTCCCGAATCAGCCGGTTGTGCTTGTTGAGCCTTCGCGCCCGCCGCGCAAACTAACAGCATGCCGAACATCAGCATGGCAGCCAGCGCCGCGCGGACGCCCGTGTTGCGATTTGTCTTGCCGGTGAGTTCTGACATTCGTTTCCCCTGTGATCTCGTCACTGTGGAAAGCTTTTGTTCTCGCGCTTGTTGCCCGTGATCACTTCAACGATGTACGGCGTCGGCGGTGGCGGAACATACTTGAAGCTCGGCGAACGCTTGGGAGCCGGCGCTCCACCCGAGAACAACGTTTCCTGCAGCACTGGGGCTGGCGCTAAAACTTTCGTGTCCACCGTATTACGCAGCGCCAGTTGGATTTTCCCTTCGGTGCTGGCCATGGTCAGTCTCGCCGCGTCGTCTGGTGTGACCAGCAGTGTGATCACCGGCACACTCTGTGGCTTTCCTTCGCGGTCCTGTTCGATTTTCTGTCCGGCGGCCAGCACCTTCACATTCTCCAGAATCGTTCGCGTGATGTTCTCACTGCCACCGCGGCCCGCTCCGGCGACGTTACCCGTCACCAGCACGTCCACCATCGTTCCAGGAATCACGAATCCGGCCACGCCAACCACTTCATTCACCGCCACCGAAAGCGCGCGCATTCCTTCTGGAATCGTCGCTGGCAGTCCGGCGCCCGATTGCGTAGCCGCCAGCTTGCTTTCCAAGATCGGCTCATTCTCGGCGACTGGGGTAATCAACGCCCGGTTCGCACAATCTTCGACGCGCGTAAACATTCCGGAAACAGGTTCGTCCGAAGGCCACGGAATCAACCGCAGGTTACTCGCATCCACGCGCGTGCCCAGCTGTAGCGGTACCGCCGCCACCACGATGTGCTGTGTGATCGCGGGTTTCACGGCGCTGGCGTTCTTGAATGCACGGTAGACATACATGCTCAAGAACAGTCCCACCACGATGGCGACCGTCAACCCAATAAGCATCCGGTTTCGATTCATAAAAAAGGTCTCCCTTGTCCCTGTCTCAAACGCCCAACCGTGCCGCGCAGTAGCAAATCACCGTGGCTGCCGCCACAGCGACTCCAAACGGCAGTTTCAGCAATCCCGGATTGTCCAGCGATACTTCAGGGTTCTTGCGCAGCCCGAAGGACAGAAATCCCCGCATCAGCACATACATATTCCGCAGCGTCTGTCTCACTCGATGCGTCCGCGTCACTTCCACTACCGCCATCAATCCAGAAACCAGAATGCTTCCCAACAGCACGTACACGAACAAGACGGGCCCCAAGAAAGCTCCCAAGGCCCCCATCAATTTCCAATCGCCTGCGCCCAATGCACGCAATAGCACCAAAGGAAGCAGGAGACCCAGAGCCAGACTGGCTCCCGCGAGCGAAGTCTTGGCTCCGGGCCAGCCCGCAATCACGACATGTACCGTGAAGCCGATGAACAACGCAGGAATCGTCAGCCGGTTGGGAATTTTGCGTGTACGCCAATCTGTCCAGCCGGCGGAGAGCGCCAGCGCGAGGGCAAGCATCCAGATAATTTCGGTTCCGTGTATCACTGATTTAAGTTCCTGTACCTCATAGCCCTGGCATCGCCGGTCCAAGCCTGCGTCGCCGTTCCTCTTGACCCGAGTTGCCAGACGGGCGCGCTGCCACCGCGCAATTCAGATCGCGATTACGTGGTGCTCAGATTCCCCGCAGCCGCGCTGAATACATTGTTGATCGCGCTCGCGAGCGTGCCGAGCGAACCGATTGCAGCCAACGCAATCAGAACCAACAGCAACGCGTACTCGGTCAGGTCCTGCCCTTCCTGGTCCTTCCACAGTCTTGCTAGGGTTGCTATCATTTCCATTCCTCCTAAAGGATTTGTATGCGTGACCAGATGCAGGAATAAGCCGCTGGGAATTTGAGGTCTTCCCAACGGCCCCTTGCTCTCCGTGCCTGAGTTAACACCTTTCCGGCACAGCTAATTACGTGGTCGCCAAATTTCCCGCAGCCTTCGAGAACACGTTGTTGATCGCGCTCGCCAGCGTGCCGAGCGAACCGATTGCAGCCAGCGCAACCAGGACCAACAACAACGCGTACTCGGTCAGGTCCTGTCCTTCCTCTTCCTTCCAAAGGCGTGCCAGCATATTCTTCATTTGTCTTTCCCTCTCTTGATGTAGGTTGTACGGCACGGGAGCCTATTTGCCGCTGCCAACCTTAAAGCATCTTGCGAACCAATCACTCAGCATCGGCGAAAGCTGTCTAACCGCCACATAAGAAAAGCCTTCTTCAATCACACCGATCAACTCGCCGGAAACCCACACAACGGACCTCAAAAGCGTCACCGCTTGTGAACATTCGTCTTTCTTCCTAATGCGCTTTGTTGACGCTCTTCCGAGCTTGCGTTAGGAACGATTTCGGTTGGCTTGAAACTGAGGTCCGGGTGCTCGGATGCTATTTCTTGCCCTCGATCCGGGCGGTCATGCCACGGCTGCGGAAATAGCCGCTGCTGATTCGGGTTCCAATTTGCCTGCGGACAGGTTGCCAACTGTTCGACTAACCAGCCATAGGGCCGCTAGCTCTATCGTCAGGAACAATCCGACACGGTCTGCCGCGAGCAGAAGCAGGTAAAGAGGAGTGAGAAAAAACGAGAACGCGAGTGTCACGACTAAGTGTGCGGTCTTCCGCTGAACGTAGTAAGGCGCGGCAAGGCATGCGCCAAAAATCAGCAACGGAAGGACCAGAAGGCTAAAATCATTAAGGAACGAGTGGAAGCTCACCAGCGCGACGGCAGCCACGGCGAACGCAAAAGCCAATTCGAGTGATAGACGATCTTTTGCGGCCCGGAGTTTTTTCCCAGCCCAAAACAGGCCGGCGAACGTTCCTGAAAGCAGGAGGCCGTTGCGGACGCCGCCCGGTACCCAAGTTGGCAGGCACACCCATAGGAACCCCCGCCAGGTCGCCATAAGACCAGGTCGCACCTGCCACTGTTTGGCCAGTGCGCTCGCCGAGCTTTCGGTCCCTTGCGAAATGAGCACTTTTCCGTACTCGGCCATTCCATGCAGCCCGACGACCCAGGTGGACGCGAGTAGGGCGAG
This sequence comes from uncultured Acidobacteriota bacterium, assembly GCA_963804625.1. Taxonomy (GTDB): domain Bacteria; phylum Acidobacteriota; class Terriglobia; order Acidiferrales; family UBA7541; genus Palsa-295. The sequence goes on from CAWDRJ010000007.1 coordinate 241,802, forward strand.
AATGGCTCCAGGGATGAACCCACGAATGAATTTCCACTTTCCAGCAAGGAATACTACGAACGCAAAAGGCAGGACTAATTGAGGCCGGAACAATCCCATCGCCAGAACAAAGCCCGCCAGATCGTCTTGCCCTCGCTTCCAAAGCCAAAACGAAAACGTGAATAAGAACAGCAGTAAAATCGAGTCTTGCCCCTGCAAGAGGCAATACCAAACCGGGAAAAAGGCTAGGATCGTCAGAAGGGTCGTGGCGAAACTCAGTGCTCCAGGCCCGATGTTTCGCGTCATAAGCGCTACGCCCACAAGCATGGCCATACTGAGCAAAGTCCACGCTATATGCGCTGCGCCAAATCTCAGGAATGTAAGCGGCACAAAAATAAGGAGTTCGTACGGCAGGTGATTATTGGGTGCACGGGTCACATCGCTGACGCGGTGTACAAACCTATTCTCGGCATCGAAATCGTAAAGATGCGACGCTTGCCCTTCGTGCACCATCTGCGCACTTGAATAAAAAACCGGGAAATCGTTCTTTCCGGCCATTATCTCTTTCCATGGAATGAACAGGATCACGGCATTCATGACAGACGTTAGAATCAGAAAGCCGAAAAGTACGCGGTGGTCGAAGCGGATCTGAATCAGATCGTTTCCAGCATCTACCGTGGAGTTCTCCAGTCGCATTCAGCCTGCTTTGCGGGCTACCGTAACATGCTGTGCGCCTGCCGGACACCAGTTCAAGAAGCTCTCGAACACGCGAAGCCCGCTCAGCCACTTGGGAAAGAACACGATGTAGTCTCGCCGCAAGAATTCCAAACCGGACGCCAGCAAGGAGCCCACCTCGCCAGCCGCAAGCAGCACGACTCCTTCATCAAACGGACAATGCGCTACAGCCCAGCGAGTTAAAGGATTCAGCGGATTATGCTCGAAAATCGCCAGCTTCCCGCCGGGCGCCAAATGCGACGCCACCTGGGATATCAACGCCGGCCGCTCGTTTGGGTTTACATGGTGGAGGACGTTCGCAAGAATGATGATGCCGTAATCCTGCGCAATATCAGCGAGCCTTGACGTGAATACTCCCTGCGAACGCAGCGCCAGTTCAACCCGTGACAAGCTGTTCTCTGACACATCGAAGCCATCGATTTGCGCTTGCGGCAAACACTGCTTCAACTGACTGGAAAGCAACCCTACGCCGCAGCCGTAGTCTAGAATTCTCAGACCGGTGCCATCGCTCGCACCCGCCACGCGCTTGGACACATAGCGAGCCTTATATGCGGCGAAGTAATCGGAGTTCTCGCCACTGATCCCAATGCTTCCATCCACAAGTTGTTCGTAATTCGAAGCGACGGCATCAAATTCGGCCACAGCAGACCCCATCAACACCGTAATCCCGTACTGATTTTCCGCCCATCCCCGCCGCTAGCGTTTCCCTGCAGTCGCGGTTTTCGTCCGCGGCATCATCTCGGCCGCGAGACTCCGCGTCGGAAATCCCATTCGCTCTCTCACAACATAAAGCGGCCGCCGTTTCGATTCGCCGTAGATCCGGCCAACGTATTCGCCGATGATCCCCATGCAAATCAGCTGCACGCCGCCGATGAACAGAATCGTCACCAGGATGCTCGCCCAGCCTTTTACCAGCCCCTCCGCTCCCATCAATCTTTCGACCACGGTGATCAGGATGCCGAGCAGCGCGATCCCCGAAGCGGCAAATCCCACCCAAGTGGCCATCCGTAGCGGCAAAATCGAAAAGGAGACGATTCCGTCCGTCGCGAAGCGCAGCATCTTGAACAAAGAAAACTTCGTCACTCCCGCCGCCCGCGCCGCCCGACGGTAGGGCACCGCCGCTTGCGAAAATCCCAGCCAACTCACCATTCCGCGCACAAAGCGGTCGCGCTCCGGCATCGCCAGCAACGCATCTACCACGCGGCGGCCCATCAGCCGGAAATCGCCCGTGTCCAGCGGAATTTCGGTGTCCGACAATTTGCCGATCAAGCGGTAGAACAATTTCGCGGTCCAGACCTTGAAAGGGGTCTCGCCTTCCCTTTCCGTTCGCACCCCGTACACTACGTCGAACCCCTCCATCCATTTCGCGACGAAATCAGCGATCACCTCTGGCGGGTCTTGCAAATCGGCGTCAATAATTGCCACGGCATCGCCCGAAGCGTGCTCCAGCCCTGCGGTGATCGCCATCTGGTGCCCGAAGTTCCGCGAAAAGCGTACTACGCGAATTCGCTCGTCCTCCGATTGCAGTTCCCGCAAGATTTCGGGCGTTCTATCGGTGCTGCCGTCATCCACATAGAGAATCTCGAACCTCTGCGGCAGATGTTCCAGCATTGCGACCAGCCGGCGGTTGGCGTCGCGCAGCACTTCCTCTTCGTTCAAGCACGGCACGACGATCGAGATCATTCCCGGCATAGTTACCTCGCTTGTGCAGCCATGGTTGCAGACCCCGTTGCAGACAGCGGTTCAGCGGTAACCACCTTGGTAAGATCGGCGTCGCGCTTTACGTACAGCGCGCTCACGTCGTCAGAATATACCTTTTGCCAGTCCGGCATGGACGCCAGAACCGTCGAAAAAGGTTCATCGCGCTGCATCAGACAGGATTGGATTCCGTATGCGCCCAGCACCTTCATTGCGCCAGGCTTCAGCATCGTGATGTGCATGTAGTCACCGAAGACACCAACCTCCTCGAACAATTCACCGCGACCATCAATAAAAGTTTTGTAGCCGGAGAAGATCATGTAGCCGCCGAAACCGTAGCTGTCGAACATAGGACCGGGCACCGGATGCAGCCGAACATATTCCAGAGCGTGGACTGGAAATTGATCGGCGACTTTCTTTTCCATGTCAGTCTTTGAAGGAAAGTAATGAACCATCGCGATCATGATTCCGGCCATCAACGCGAAATTCAGCAGGTACTTATCTTTCGATCGGTCGTAGCCGGGAACCCACTGCGCCAACACGGTTACGAACAGAGGCGCGAAGAATGGAACAAACAGCAAGACAAAACGCACGTGGATGCAGGCCATCGCGGTGCTGAAGACGAACAACAAAATCTCATATATCCGCCACGAGAAGCGAAATGCCATTTGCGCCAGAAAAAATCCCAGCACCAGCCCCAGGAATATCTTTCCGCCGACGAGGTTGAACGGCATCACTTGCCATTCCAAGATGTTTGCGATGGCGATGGGATAAGACGATGCAACCGCGAACGGATACGCTGCAAGCCGCACTCCGTACGGCGTCACCATTATCGCCGCCAGCGAGAGCATCAAAACCGCCTCCAGCCGCATTCGCTCCGACGTGCTCCACCGTTGCGCTTCCAGACTGCCCAGTTGAAAACTCACCAGCCCGCAGGCGATGTACAGCGCCACCACGCCCAGCCCGATAATCCACGACCCGTGCGAATTGATCCAGATCATGAACAGGATCGGCAGCATCCACACCGCGCGCTGCTTCCCCTGGCGGAATCGCTCCAGTGCGATCAGCGTGAGAATCAAAAACAAATACCCCATCATTTGCGGACGTAAATTGAACGACGCGTTGGCCAACGCGAGCAAAACGGCCGCAGCTACGAAACCCGCCTTCGAATTTCGCGAGCGCAGCGTCGCGAACGCGTACAGCGCCAGGATCACCGCGCTGGCCAGCACCACCAGCAGCGCCTGCAACCCGCGCAATCCGCTAATCCGATACACCGCCGCGAATACAACGTCCCCCAGCCACTCGCAGGACATCCACGGCATTCCCTTCGCCGTGTACGAATAGGGGTCTGTCGTGGCCCAACGATGCGTCGAGAGTATCAGTTCGCCTGTCTTGATGTGCCACCACAAGTCGGGATCCACATTGAACGTGCGCACCACACCGAACACCGCGCCGACCAGCAGCACTCCCAGCATCGCCGGAAACGAGATGGCCCGCTGCAACAACGCGCCGATCCTCTTCGCGCGCGCCGCCACCGCGTCCAGCATAGACGTCTGGTCCGCAACTTCTTCGGCGGCCGAGTCCGCCGGAGCGAGTGCCGCCGGCGCCCTGAGCGTATGCATTCCCCGAAGTATGTCGTCCGCTTCGCTCATGTTTCTCGGTTACGGATGCTGAATCAACTGTGCTGCCCGACCGCCGCACGATTGCTGAGCAGCGTGCGCGCGAAGCTCCTAGTGAGCAATGATCATTTCCGAACTGCTCGATAGCATTACCGTGCCGGTCGAGGAGAACGGTTTGTACACAATCGGAAAGAGAAAACTGAAGCTGTAGCTCACCTTGACCTCGACCGTGCAACCGGGCGCATCCCATGTACTGGTGCAGATCGTGGGACCATTTGCCTGTATAGCCGGGGGTACGGTCGTGCTGATCTTGGTCGAATCAATTCCCGGCGGCGTTAGACTCGTGACATAGTTCTGAATGTCCGCTATCGTGGCAGGACCGTTGTTCATGGGGGCCGTACCGTTGCAGCTACCGTCCAACTTGCAATCCGCCCCGTTCACGGAGGCCCAACGCGTCGCCTCGCGAGCCGCGTTGGAGACAAAGTGATACGCGTACGCGGCGCGGCAGAAATCTATGATTCCCAACAGCATCGCCATCAGCAGCAGGACAATGAACGCGAACTCTACCAGGCTGCTTCCGCGCTCGCGATTTCGGACCCGGAAGCGCGTTGCGGTAACTCGCCCGGATCGCCGGCGGACGAAAGCATGGAACACAGATGCGCCGCCTAGTCTCAATTCTGGGCCACCCGCATCGTGGACGTCTTCGATATGGTGATGGACTTCGGAATTCCGGGATAGCTAAATAGCGAATTAAACGTACCTGAAGTCGTAACCGTGACCATTACCACCCAATGACCCGAAGTGCACGTGCCCGCGCTGGCGCCGTTGCAAGCATCTGTAGTAACCGTGCCGCCGCTGTCGCATCCGCAGGAGGTGGAGGACGTCACGGTGAGATTGCTTACGTTCTGGCCGTTATTTTGGAAATCATTGTCAGCGGCTGCCTGGATTCCCGATGTATCCACCGATTGCGGTAGGCTCTGCGCTCCGTAGGCCGTGCCGGCGCGTGCCGCGTTTCCAACCAGGATACTGATATACGCGTACCGGCCCAGTTCAATGCCGCCGACCAAAAGAGCCAGCAGTAATGGCGTCAGCAAAGCCACCTCGACTAGGCTTTGTCCCGACTGCGACCACAGCAATCCTCGTCTGTGAATGGACGAATCGCCGGGCTTCCTGAGGGATCGGTTTGGTGTTGCCCGTAGCATTCTCTCACTCCACCAAAGTCGCACTCTTGATGGGCGAACCATTGGTCAACCCGTTATAATTTGCATTCAACGCCAACGAGCTATTGCCCGTCCACGCGAACGATTGGGCAACCACGATTGTGTAGAGCGCTGAGGAGCTGTTGCCTGTTGTGTTGACTTGGGCACCAGGAAAATAGAGCGCGCCTTCCAATGATGAGCTGCTGTTGCCGGTGAAGTTGGCCGCGCTTGTGTCGCTCTTGGCTTGCCAGAACAGGATTCCCTCAAGGGCACCGCTCGTGGGAGCACTGAAATTGTATGTAGTATTGCCAGTCAACGAGATAGCGCCGGAAGTGACGTAGAATGTTACGCCCGTTCCAGAAAGGGTGATGTTACCGGTCGGCGCGAACCCGCTTCCAAGAATGTACACGCCGGAACTGAATGTAACGTTGTAGTTGCCCGTAATCGAAATGCCGTTACAATAGTTCCCGGGATTCAAGGTGACGGTACCGTTGCCAGACAGGTTCGGGTTGGCCACACAGGCCCCAGCTGTTGGCGGCGTCAGGTAAGCCAAGGGATCGGCAGCCGCGGGAATGCCCGTCACGGGAGTCGGAGTCACCGACACGTTACCGCTCGCGCTGTACGCGCCTGCAACTCCAATCGACGCCGCAGTAACTGTGACGTTGCCGCTCACTTTCATGCCGCCGTCGTCGACAATGCCGCATTGCGGACCCAAGACGCTATCGTTGCCGGTAAAGTCTATGTCGGTATTAGATTGGCCGAGCGCATAGACACAACCGCTTCCGGGTCCACCACTCAGATTCGTTGCTACCGCGCGTGCCGTTATCGCTTCACTGTTGATCCCTAAAATTCTCATGAAGTAAGTTGGCTGAACTACTGCGACCAAGACTTCCACATAATTGGCGTTATTCGTATGGGGTCCAGAAAGTGGCGGATTGTTGACCTGCACGCATACGGTGCCGACAGTCGCGCCGGATGCGGTGCACGCGCTGGTTTGCCCGCCGCCGGTATCCGTAAATCCGTTCTTCGCCGACGCATTTTGCGCGCCTGCCGATACGCCCGAAGGAGTTGGAACTAGATTCGACGCGCCCGCAATCGCTGCGGCATCCGCAGCGCTCTGTTGCAAGCGCTTCTGATAGCGCAGAACGCCCATGTCAATCGCCAAGCCCGCAAACCCAGTTAGCACTACGAGCGCTAACGCGGCGAAAACCAGTACTTGCCCGGACTCGCTCTTGCGTGTCATGCAGCCTCCCTGTAGCCACTCCATTTCGCGCTTTGTAATCCCGAGTATCCATCGTCAGCGGCCGGCCAAGGACTTCGAATCGCGCGAGCTTTCTGTGTCACCTTTCGGATACAACTCGGCATAGCCAACCTACACTCCCAGCCGTGCTTTCGCAGGTCTAATTCCAAACTCGGCCGTCTAGCTCGCGCAGACTCCTAAAGGCGTCCAGCACGGAGAAAGGCGTCCGCACAGATCCGACCATCTCGCCAAGCTGCTGAATCTTCGCGGAATCGAGATGACCCAGCATGGTCGCGGCAGCATCGAGATATTTCACTTTTTCGGGCCGTAGTCCCATTACCCGGCAGCAGGTGGCATCCACCGCAACTGGGTCGTCACCAAGCACTAACACTCCGCACGGTTTGGGCGTTCCCTGGATCGGGCCGTTGCCCTCCATGCCGAGGATGCCGTCTACGATGGCGAAATCAGGCCTTGCAGCAGCATTGATATCCAGGATGGAGCGATCAATTCCCGCCCAATGCAGCACATTCTTGGGCCAGCCGTAGCAGCTCCCCGGAACGATGCCGAACATGTTCTTCAGGGACAAAGTCACTCCGGCCCAGTGGTGGGTCTTCAATTTCGGCATGGAAACCAGGAAATCCACGCCCAACACAGTCTTAGGCAGGAAAAGCTCCTTCAGGCGCGACGCGCGGGTGCGCAGCGCGACTCGTTTCACGTCGTCCACATTCAGATCCACAAATGTTCGCGCCAAAGGTCCTGTAAATTCGCGCAGCCTCACGGATTCGATGATGGCCTCGGTGTCGCGGTCCATCGCAGGCCCATCACCAATCAGAACTTGAGCGGCGCCCAAGCGCAAAAAGCTTTCACGCGCAGCAGCGATCACACCCGGGTGCGTGTTCATCGCGCCCAAAGGATCAAGGCCTACAAGATTCGGCTTCAAAAGCACTGTCTTGTCCTTTACAGGAAGGTCGAATTCAGAAAGAGTCTCGTAGATCATCGCAGCGAGGTCTTGGTCGTAACGCGCTGCGCGGCGGATAGCCACCCGCGACGTGGGGCGTTGGAACGACGGCACCAGCGCGATGTCAGGCCTTCGCATATTCGGGAAATCCTTCTGGCACGCCGCGACTCAGCCACTCGTGCTGGTTGCACAGTGCCAGGCACGTCCATGCGGCCACCGGAACGCTCTGAAGAAACTCGTTCCGCCCGTAAAAATCTGCAAATGGTGCCCCGGTCGCCGGCCATTTTCTGCCGCACGCTTCAAGGCCTATCCGGGCCAGCGCACACGAACCAGCGCTTCGAATGTCCAGCACATTCTTTTCCAGCCAATCGAGGCTCATTCGGAACTCGGTCCTGTTGGCCTCGTCGCGTAACGCAAGAAGCGCCCACACAGTGGGAACGATGAGTGCTTCACCCGCCACCCCGTACACCATCGGGTTTCCGCAATTCCAACCGCCTCCTGGACACATGCGGTCATACAACATTCGCCGCGCGAGTTCCCATCGGTGGTCGGCACCTTGAGGCAACATCGCCCGCGGCGTTCGCGCGAGTAGAATCAATGCAAACGACGTAGGTTCAACCCAACTACTCGTGCGAGGAGTCCATCCCCATCCGCGGAGGGAATCATTCTGCGCGGAAATTTTACGTTCGGAGGAGAAGCGGGCAAGCAGGCGTCTCCAGGGAGCGCTATCGCGCGGCCAATCGTTGCACAGCCATTTCAAGCCGGCAGCGACTGCCTGTTGTGCTTGAGCGTCGACACTCAACACCCAGCACGCGAGCGAAGTGACCCAAGAGCCCGTGGTCACTTCCGGCGAAGCCGCCCACGAGCCATCCGCAAGTTGCGCTGCCCGCAAAAATTGAAATCCACGATCGCGGATTCCCGCGGAATTCGACGCGTCACCCGAAGCCTGCAACGCCAACACTGCCCAGCACGTCGGCTCCGTCCGGCTTTCTGAGCCGGGGTGAAATCCCCAGCCGCCATCGGCGTTTTGCGAATTTCGCAAGAATGGCAAGCAGAAATCGGAAACAAAGAACGAGTCGTTGGAATGATCTATGGGGCCGGAATCTGTCTTTTCATCGCGGGTCATATCTTCGGCGTCGTGCCGATGCGGTCACATGATCTGCCGAAGCGGAGCCGGTTCTTCATTCTTCTCTGCCGCCGGCTCGCCGCCCGCCTGCTGGATTCCGAGTTGGGTGATCAACCTGTGCAGATACCCACGCGCTACGCCCAGCGTGCGGGCGCTCTCCGCCTTGCGCCAGCCACATTCCCGGAGCGTGCGCAGCACCAGCCGGCGCTTGAATTGCCGCACTTCTTCCTCATACGACTGGTTGAATTGTGGGGCCTCGCAGTCGCTGCGAATCGCTGTAGGCAATTGCCAAACGTCCACCGTCGGGCCTTCGGATAGAACCACGGCGCGCTGTACTGCGTTTTCCAGTTCGCGCACGTTACCTGGCCAGCCGTATTCCTCGAGCGCGCGAAGCGCGGGCTGTGAAAAGCGCCGGGCTTTCTTCTTAAATCGCTCGGCGAAATCCTGGAGAAAATGTTGCGCAAGTAATGGAATATCGTCCTGCCGGTCCCGCAAGGGAGGCAGATGCATCTGCACCACGTTCAACCGGTAGTACAAGTCATCGCGAAACTTCCCTTGTTGCACCATCTCCGCAAGATTTCGATTCGTCGCGCAAATCAGACGAATATTGACTTCCGTCTTCGTGTTGCTTCCGAGGCGCTCGAAGCTGCGTTCCTGCAGAACGCGCAAAAGCTTCGGCTGCAACCCTAGACTCAAATCCCCGATCTCATCCAGGAACATCGTTCCCGTGTCTGCCGCTTCCACCCTGCCTCGGCGGGCCATGAGCGCGCCGGTAAACGCGCCTTTCTCGTGGCCGAAGAGCTCGTCCTCGATTAAAGCTTCCGGCAGGTTGGCGCAGGAGAAGGCCACGAGCGGGCGGGAACTTCGTCCGCTCATCTTGTGGATCGCTCGTGCAAGTAACTCTTTGCCGGTTCCTGTTTCTCCCGTAATCAGCACGCTCACATCGCACGGAGCGATCTTGTTCGCCAGGGCGAAAAGTTCCTGCATGACTGGCGAGGTGCCGAGAAGCTCGTGCAGTCTCCCGTCGCTTCTCGCGCTCACACGGAGACGTGCCAGTTCTTGTTCAGCCGCGTGAAACTTGTATGCCCGTTGCAGAATCAGGCGAAGCTCAACGATGTTCGGAGGATTCGTAACGGTGTCGTAAGCGCCGTGCTCCATCACCTTCAGCAACAGTGGCCGGTTCTCGCCGTCACTTAGCACGACAATGGGAGGGTGCGAGGGAATCTTGCTCCAATCATCCATGAGCCGAAGTCCGGGTTCACAATCACCCTGCGTGCTTGCGGCCCGTAAATCCAGGAGCACGACGTCACACCACTCACGCAAGTCATTTAGATCGTTGAACTGAAAGTCGCTACCGACGCGGTATGCGAACCGATCGCCTAACGCTCTGGCGATGGCTCCTGTTAGGCCCGCATCCTGGCTCACAAAACATACGTGCACGGCCTGATCAATCAACGTTCACGCTCCCAAGTGCCGATATACGCGATGGTTCGTCGCCTAACGGAGCGCCGACACCACAACTCCGGCTTCCAGGAAAAGCCGTCAAAAATTTAGGGGTTGGGTTGATCCTGCAAATTGGTCCTTTTCCACTCGCCCCCCTTGAGGAAAGAGTTTGCAGTGGCGTGAGGTGGTGCAACTTACGTGCCAACAGCCTCCTTTTCCTCCAGGGGTATCCAACACCCGGGTAAACCTGCCGCCGTGAGTCGGTTGCCCAGCCTCGAGGTCACGAAAACCTCACTGACGACGCTCCAACGACGCCCGGAATGCCAAATGTCTGCGTAGTTTTGTCATATTAGTTCCCATGGTATGCCGTACGAGACGCAGTCATCGTTTGGTTACGCGAGCCTTGCGCCGCAAATCAGCCATGCACAGAACTCCTAGTACCGGCTGTAACCAGTTGTAGCCAGTTGTAACCAGTTGTGGACGCCGTGCTGTCGGGAAGAGTATAGCGTTAGCGACTAATGCCATTGCCGGGGTCTTCGGTAGGGACCCCGACCAGGATTTCGACCGCTATAGGTTTTCCATCGCGCAAGGCGGGCTTAAATTTCCATTGACTGAACGCGACGCGTGCCGCTTCGTCCATCTGCGGTAGAACTCCCTGATACAGTTCGATATTCTCCACACTCCCGTCGTCTCTCAAAGTGCCCTTGAGTACAATCATTTTGTGAACCTTTTCTGGTGGCAGTGGCACGCGGCGAAAATCGAATCTGGCTTCCGCATCCGGCGGCACCAGACCTCGCTCAAGATGGACGACAGTGCTGCGAGTTTCTGTCGTGGACTTTTCCGGCGCATCTGACTTCACGCAGTACTCCATGGCCCAATTCTTCCCTGGCATTGCTAAAAAAATAGAATAAATCTTCCCGCAGTGAAGCGCGCCGTAGTTGCCCAGGCCTCCTCCGCCCATCGGACCCACCGCGACAACCAAAGAATTTTTTCGCAGCGTAACCGACGAAGGCACGGGATACACCATACTCGGCGCAAATTCCTTTCCCAACAAATCGCCCGATCCGTTGCTGCCTTCGGCTCCCTTGACGCTTACTGCTCCGGCAGGCGCTAGCTTTCCGCCGCTACCGCCGCCTTCGCCAGGACCGACGCCCGTGCTCCCGTCGCCGCCCGAGCTGATTCCTCCCTTTCCGCCCGCCACCATACCGTACCCAACTCCCCCAGCGGATCCCGGTGTGCCTCCTGCCGGAGAAATTGAAAACGACCCCCATCGGTTCCCAGCTGGAAGGCTGACTTCGGTCGCTGGAGCTGACGGATCGACTCCCAGCACGAGTAGCTCGGCGCCGTCTCCGCTGCCCTTTTCCTCAGCATCAGGCGAGTTCGCTGATCCCGTCGTCTCAGCAGCATTCCGATTGGGTTTCGCAACTGCCCCGCTCGCTATAGGCAGACGGGGCTGTTCGCTGGAGGGCTGGAGAAAAGTCATCAGCGGCGACGAAGCGCTTTCAGAAATAGGCGTGGGTGCCGCATCGGTTGCGATTTTTCTCGTCGAACGCGAGGGCCTTGCCTCGCTGGGATTCAACGGTGCTTTTGGGAGATCGGAGGGCGCGCCTAAAATGATGTTTGGCAATTGCATTTCTGATGTGATGTGGACATCGGGCGGTGACGAGCGCTGATGAATCGTCTGTCTGAAATTGTCAGGATGCGTAGGATTCGAAACGGCCATCAAGCCATCTTGTCGTGCGGTGCTTCCTAGCGTGGGCGGCAGCTCGCGAATTGCGCCATCCCCAGGACGTGCGCCCGCTCCTGCGGGCGCAATTCGCGGCAGCGGTTTCGCGGAATCTGTTGCGGGCAGTGGATAATAAATTCTCTCGTAGCTCGGCGTCGGGCGCTCCAGTGGCGAGGCATCTGCTGGAATCGCCTGGCGAGCATAGATCAATAACAATAGCAGCGAACAGTGCAGAGCGAACGAAGCTCCCAGTGGTTTCCCAGGTCTTCGCGCGCGAGCCAGCGTCCCGTGGCGAAAGAGATAAACCGGCCTTCTCGATGATGACTTGTGCGCTCGAGAGAAAACGAGCGCGAGTGATTCTCGCCATCCTTCGAACGAGAGCTCAGGCGGCAATAGCAAGCGAGGTGGCTTGGCGCCCGCGCTCGGAGCAGACATACCTGCAGCTTGGCCGCCCGGGCGTTTCCCAACCGGGGGCCGGGGAATCCTCAAAAGAGTAGAACGCGTTGTCCTGCCGAATATGGAGTCGTACACCGTTCGTTTACTCACATCGAGGCGCACGGTTTGGCGTCGTCGCGATAGCGGACCCGCTTCATTTGCGCAGCGGCGAGCGCATCCACGGGCCACAGCAACTGGGAGACCAATGCCCCAGTTCCCTTGACTCCTCAAAGCGTGGAGCTTGGTGGAACCGAACGGTACAAACCGTCACCATTCGTGGACGCTCGCACAGCCATCGTGGCAAATTTTGGTCACCAAATCCTTTCGCTCGCTCAACTTAAGTGGCGCCGCCAACACAATTCTGTGCGACACCTTGAGCCCAATGAACTTGCAGCCTATAGGATAGAGAATCGGATTCAGTTTGGTATCACTCCTGCTTGCTCTAACGTCGGAACTGAATGATGACCTTGGGTCCAAACTCAATGGAGATGTCTTTTGGTACTCGAAGTTCGTGCTTACGGCTTCGGCTGACCCTTCTACCAGCCTGTCTGCTGGCCCTATCGGTTGGTGGCGTATCGCGCGCGCAATCAACGGCGGAATATGCCGGCGGAACTTCCACGGTTTCTGCCACCGCTGAGAGCCAGCCGAACCTGCCCAAACCCAGCGGATTGGAGACTCCGGCCAACGCCGCGACGGATCCCAATAAACCGCAGCACATCGCGTCTCCGTCTGGGCCTCCGCCCGAGGTCGTAAATCGCAAAGCTCTCGAACAGCGCGCGGGCAAGAATCCTTGCAAGCTAGTGCTTCGCTCCACTCCGTCCGCGGCTCAGGTGTTTGTTGATGGCGCCTTCGTCGGCGAAAGTCCATTGCTCCTCATGGTGCCTCCCGGAAAGTATCAGATCCAAATGAGAGGGCACCGCATGGAGTTTGGCCAGAGTGCGGTGGATTTGCTGCCGCGTGAAACAAGAGAAGTGGCACTGGCTTTGACCACGCGCTATCCGACGCGCGTCACCCTGCACTAAGAATCGTTCCTGATTCCGTTGCAACCGAAGGAGTCGAGCATGCCCGGCATTGATTTTGACCGACAAATATTCATCCCCCCTGTAGATCAACCCGAGAAACCACCCTCGCAGATCATTGGCGTTGTGATTCTCGTCGTCGCAATCCTGGGGATCGGATTCGTCGGCTACAAGTTGATGTCCGATACCAGCCTAAACGGCGCGTCCGCTGAAGCTAACAGTCTGCAACAAATTCAACAGGAATTGGCGGACATGAACAAACGTATTGACCTGCTCGAGAAAAAGCACAAGGCGGCGCTTGAATCCACCGTGGTAACGCCCAAACCCGAACCAGCCGCCTCTAGCCCGACTACTCGCTCCAAACCTGCCTATCAGATCTCTGCCGCCAGCGCCTTAAGCCCGCAGCGAAATCCCAGCCCGACATCACAGACGCCCGCCCCACGGACGACGCCGGTTGTCGCCGCGAATGACACTGCCGACCGCGAATCTTGGCAGGCTACTACGGATCGTTTAGCTGACGTCGTGGGCGCGGTCGGTTCACAAGAGGGTGAAATTAACCAGACTCGCGATGAATTGAATCAATTGCTCGCGCAGACCCGGCGCAGCGCTCTCCAATTTGAGCTTACTCGCGGCACGGGTCGCCAGTCGGTCGGGCCGGTGGAATTGCTTTTGAAAGGTTCGGATCCCAAAAGTCAGCGATACACAGTCTGTGTTTACGTCAGCAATAAATGCGTCGAACTGAAGGATCGAGTGTTGGACGAAGTCGTTGTCTTTGTTCTTGCGCGCGGCACGCCACCGCTTGAACTTGTCGCCACCAGAATTAGTCGAGACGAAATCGTAGGCTATCTAGAGGTTCCCACCGAGAAAGTGATTCGCTAGCCTTTCGCCGTCGGGAGAAAATAATTGCGACAGGCTTGCTCCAGGGTGTTCTGCGTCAGACGCGGCTCCACTCCTAGGTACGCGGCAGCCCAGAAGATTTGGTTAATCAGGTCCCGGGCGTAACACTGTGAGAGGGGCATTCTCATTTTCTGGGTGATGAGGGTGACTAGGCGCTCCGGCACGCCAGGGTTAATGTCCAACAGGCGCGTCGCGCATTCCCTCCGGAAGATCTCGATGAATTGCTCAGTGCTGGCATAATCAATCCGTATCTTATTCGGAATTCTCCGTAAGAACGCCTGATCCACCAACTCGCTCGGATCAAGATTCGTGGCGAAAACCACGAACAAATCAAACGGGATTTCGAACTTCTTTCCTCCGGAAAGGGTTAAAAAATCCACCCTGCGGTCCAACGGTGTCATCCAGCGATTGAAGATCTCTTCGGGACGCATTTTTTGGCGTCCGAAGTCGTCCATGACTAACACTCCATTGTTAGCTTTCATCTGAAGCGGAGCCGCGTAGTAGCGGCTGGCCTGGTTATATTGCAGGTCCAACATTTCCGGGGAAAGCTCCCCGCCGGCGACGACGCGCGGCCGGTGGCACAGAACCCAGCGCTTGTCAGAGTCCTCCGGCGCCTCCTCGTCGCTTTTCCGATGTACGCTCGGGTCGTAAACAATGATGATCTGGCCGTCCACTTCCACCGCATAAGGAATCCAAACTTGATCGTTGTAGATCCCCGGAAGACTATTGGCAATGCTGGTTTTTCCAGTTCCGGCGGGTCCGTGCAGAAAAATCGAAGTTCCTGAGACCACCGCTGTGCCCAGGCGATAGATTACGTCCTCATGTAAAACCAGTGGGTGAAACGCCCGAATCAGGTCGGACCTTTGAACCTGAGTCTGCTGCACACTTTGCATGCGAACGCGCGTTCCATAGTCCATTAACGACACCGGTGCAGGGCCTGCATACTGATTCAGCAGCAGTAGCTCAATCGCTCGTGCCCTCCCTTGAGTAGCAGTCGTGATTCGATGGCTGCCTCCGGCCATGCCTTTCACTTCACAGAGCTGTTCCTTTCGGAAGAACCTGAAAATCTCATCCACCACGCCCAGGCCGAGGCACATGCAGTCGGCCAGTTCGCGCACTGTCATTTCACCATTCAGGTACAAGGTCTTTAGGGCCAAATCTTCGAGCAGACCTCGTCGAATTCCTGTTTCTTCCATTTCCTGGGGAGTGGCTAAAGCCATGTCTGGCATCTTCAGTGTTCTCCGGTTTGCTCGCTAAATCTGTCCCCCAAACAATACGCGCTGGACTCGCCTTTGGCGACATGCGTGCAACTCTTCTGCCATCTGGCACTTCGCTATCGAGTGTCGAGTTCAGCCAGGAGCGATACTGGAGTCATGCTCGCCTCGCTTGCAGCTGTTAGCCTGATCATGCTCGCGCATTCCGTGCACCTGGCGATACTCATTCCTCTGGTGGCTGCTTGCTTTGCGATTGTGCTGCTTGTCCCCATCGCTGCTTTTCAAGGCATGCTCCATATGCCGGCATACTGTGGATTTGCACTGCTTGCGTTCACCTTTGCGCTGATCGTAGGCAAGATCGCGGGCGCGCAAATTCCGGGGTCGTTTCTGGGAGTCGGTCTTTCGATCGTGTTTTCCCTGGCGATGGCGGCGTGTTTTGGTTCAATCCTGGCGATCTTCGTCTATCGCCAGCGTGAAGGATAAGCGGCTCCCTGACGACCTCGAGGAAGCTGGGAGGGGTGTTGATGCATTTGTGTACATCGGCAAACCAGCGACGGTCCACTTTAGGAGACGCCGGAATCTCATTCGTCGTGACAAGCGTTTCCCTACGTCGGCTATCTTGTTTATTCTGCAGGCCATACCCAAAAGCACTTTCTATAGTACTGGGCATGTTCTTGCAAGGAACAGTTTCGGACGAAGTGCGGGGCCCCATGCCGCGCCTCCGCGGCGCGCCGCACTCGCTGGCTACTCGACCGGAGAGACGACCATGCTGCCAGAAAACAGCGACAGCTCCGATGAGTTCGAGATAGCGTTGCACGAGGCTTGGGAAGTACTACGCGGCCGTGCGAGAGCGTCGAACGATGTCGTGCATTCAGCCAAGACGTCTAAAGAACATAACAGCCAAGATCACCCGGATTCAGACGAATCTGATGTGCAGTCTCCGGCGGCCGGTTAGATACGACACGCTTTCATCTTGATAGCGGTGCGACAAACGTACTCCCCGCTGCAAACCCTGGTGTTGCGGTGTAACGCAGTGTCTCGAGAATCATGTCGTCGACGCCATCCCACTTCGAGGAACCTCCGCGCTCGCACGAGCGACGTCGCTTCATCCGGCAGCGTGTCCGTTCGCTTGCTTATCTCGATGTCGTCCCCAACAATGGCGGCATCGTACTCAACCTAAGCGAAAACGGTCTTGCGCTACAGGCGGTCAATCCCTTCGACGAAACTCGCGTAAGCCTGCGCATCCAGCCGCCGAAATCCAGAAAGAGAATCGAAGTCAGCGCCGAAATAACCTGGCTCAGTGAGGCGAAAACCGAAGCTGGCCTGCAATTCCTCGAACTTACCGAAGACGCGCGCCTTGAAATCGCCGACTGGCTTGCCGATGAATCTGGTCTTGCCGAGCAACGGCCGCTCAGCGATTCACCCGCTCTTCCCGCGCAGCAAGCTCCGTCAAATCGCGCCACGCCGGAATCGCCTCGCGGTAGAGAAAAATGGTCCGCCATGCTCGCGGATTCGCCGCCGCAGGCAACACTCGCAAATCAGCAAGCGGCACAGTATCCCGTAAGCTCGGAGGCACAGCGCGAAGACGTTAAATTGCAACCCGATGTCCCGCAGGCAGAAAATCTCCCGAGACGCCCCACGAATATCCCAATTTCGAATGTCACTGTAATCCACCCGCCTGCGATCAATGAAAATGTTAAGCCCGTGAGCGCGTTGACACCCTCGGCGTCTATATCCCGTGTAGTTGAGTTTCCAACGCCGGAACCACACGTGCGTGCAGTCAACGAGTTGCTCCGCGAGCTATCGTCACTGCTGCCCGCCGCTGTCAGAGGCAAGGCTACCGAAGTTTCCGGCGCGATGGCTCCAGAGGTGAATGCGAAATCGCTGAAGCTTTTCGCGCACCGATTCCGCAAGCCGCTGGCCATAGGGGCACTTTCGGCCTGTGCCGCTGTTATTTTTCTGGTCGTGGGTTTGGCGATTATTCGCCACTGGCCCCCGGCAGGCCCCGCGAAGTTGGTTGCCCAAGAAGCGGTTCAAGTTTCCAACGTCGCTTCCGCGTATCGCGTCGCGCCGGACACGTCGTCCCTCGCTGCCGCATCCAACAGCCCCACATCTCACTCCGACACGAAGCGCCGCAAAACCGTGAAAATAATCGCAAGTTCACCTCACCCGGAAAGCTCTAAGGCGCGATACGGCCAGAGCGCTCATTCGCGCCATCGATTTGAAACTGCGAATTCCTTGGTCGAGAAATTCTCATCGCCGATCGAGCCTGCGTCATCAGGACCGACGAATCATTCGCCAGATGCCACCATTGCATCCGCGCCGGTTCTGTCCATTAAGCCCACTTCCGCTCCCCGTCTGGTCGTCGGCTCACCCGAAATGGATCCTCCGGCTCCGGCCAATGTTCAGCGCCGCAGCGATTGCTACTTGCTGTATCGAGTCGAGCCTCTCTATCCCCGGGAAGCGAAGACACATCACATCGAAGGGACCGTGACGATTCACCTGCAGATCGGAACGGATGGTCGAGTACAAAACCTGAGAGAATTGAGCGGCCCCAGCCTCCTGGTACCCGCGGCACTGGACGCGGCTCGAGAATGGCGATTTATACCGGCGCTTGTTGACGGTCAGGCGGTCGAAGCAGAAAAGGACGTCAATATCATATTTCAACTGCCGCAGTGAGCGGCACCATTCGCCGAGAGTTGTAGATCCACGGTTGCTTGGCGGTAGCACAACGCGAAAAGCGAAGTCTGATTCAAGATATGCCGGGAAACTCCTCGATAAATTTGGGTTCTCCAGGAAGGGTCGCGGAAATCCTTGAGCCCTGGACCACTAATCGGCTTTCATCTTGCGCAACCAGGATCAGCTTCACCGCTCCATAGTAATCCAGGGGAAGTGGAATAATGTTTTCGATCGTTTGATTCCCGACCTGCAGGCTGCCCTCCCACAAGTCGCAAGGCATTTCCGGCACGTCTCCATCGATCGTTCCGTTCTCAACGCGTAGGATGACGTCCTGCGCCCATCCGCCACCAGGGTCCAGCCCCGGCGTCCCGGTGCTCCGGTGAATATAGGCGGGCTTGAGGTCAATTACGACTTGACCACCATTGTCTGTGACGGATGCCAGCGTCGAATCGTAAATCTCAATCGCGATCTTGCGATTCGGATCTTTCATTCACTCGGGCCCATTTGCTTCGCTACTCGTGTTGCCGCAGTTTGATCGCTCGGCCACCGCGGCTTCAGGCTAACAAGTTTACCTGAAGTAATCTGACGCTTTCGCGGAGAATACGGTGTCCGCTAGCGAATATGTTGGTGCATCTTATCCGTCCCGCGGATTCGGTGGAGATACAGTCGGCGGCCAACACTCAAAGCTCGTGCCTGACCTCATTGGGTCTTTGTCTTTAGGTCAAAGCCGTGAAGCAAGATTCGGCGCTTCGATAAACGAAGAGTAAGGCTCTTGTTACGCCGGCTTTCTCACGCCCCCAGACTGCCGACTCGCCATCTTTGGGTGACGCGATGTGGGTGACGCGATGTTGACTTGCCCTTAGGTTCAGCCTAGCATGCTCGAAAATGGGAGTTCCGCCTCAAGGCTATGCCCGCGCGGGGTCTGCCTTTAGCTTTCATCGAGCAGGGAATCGTTGGAGCCGACTGGCCGAAATAAACACCTCGCACGTCTTGCGGTCTGTCGTCATGGTTTGCCTGCTGGCATTTCTCGCTCCACTCTCGTTTGGAGCGCGGGAGCTCGTTATCCGGCATTGCGACGAACAGGTTGTAATTAGCCCCGACGGCACGATCGCGGTTACGGAGACCATCGAAGCGGAATTCATTGGCTCGAATTGGCATGGCATCTACCGGACGATCCCTGTCGAGTACGTAACACCACAGGGACTTATTACTTCGAGCACTAAATATGTGACACGTTTCAGCGAGCTGCGTACTGCACGTGACGCTCGCGAAAGTAGTTTTTCACGAGCTTGGGCCGAGCTTGTGTGATCCGCAGGTAAGAGCGAACGTTGCTCATCATTTCCTGGACGTTCACGGGACGGACCCGACCGAGCGCATTGGTCTTCACATCCTGGTTCAGCAATTCATCCGGATTCAGTTCCGGACTGTACGACGGCAAGCAGAAAACTCGGATTTGTTCTGCGTGCTCGGCTAGCCAACGACCCACTGATCGCGACTTATGTACCGGGTGGCCATCCACAATCAGTAATACTTTCCGCCTGCTCTTCCGCATCAAGCGCAATAGACGGCCAAGAAAATTCAGAAACACTCGCGCCGTGAAACGTTGACGGAAAATCATGAAGGCCAATCGCCCCCGATTGGTAATCGCCGAGATCATGTTGCAGCGAAAACGCTGCCCGGTGCCCAACACCACCGGCGTCTGCCCGCGCCGTCCGTAGCTGCGTCCCGCTGGATGGTCCGAACGCAGCCCCATCTCGTCGAGCCAATGAATCTGGGCCTTAAACTGCCGCGCTTGTTCGCGAATCGCTGGATATTCTTCCGCCAGCCATTTCCGCACGGCCACCGGATTTTGCTCGTACGCGCGGCGCACCGGCTTCTGCGGCGTCAATCCCCAGGCCCGCAAGTAGCGGCCCACCGTCCACACCGAAACCCGCACATCGAATTTTCGCGACAGCAACTCTTGCACCGCTTCCCGGGTCCACAGCGCAAAGGGCAAGCTCAACTGGTCCGGGCAGCCGCTCAGAATATGGCGCACCGTGGTGGCTGCTTGGTGCGGTGCCAATCGCGAAACCGGGGGCCGTCCCCGACGCCGTGCTTTCAACGCCCGACGGCCTGCGCTTTCCACCAGCCCCATCCAGCGGCTCACCGTACCTCGCGCCACTCCGAAAACCCTAGCCGCCTCGGTTTGCGACAGACCTTTCTCGACAGCCTCCACAACTCGCCGACGAAGATCTTCTTGGGCTTCTCCCGGCAGCGAGCGAGCATCCTGTCTTTCCATGCCTCCACACTATCACTCTACTTCTTATATGTCATCTATATTATGCTCCGATTAGTAACTACACGCTCTTTCTGGAGCCACTCAGCAAAACGGACGACACCGGCCAACCACTCAAGTACGAGCAAAGCTGGCCCGGACGCAACACAAAATTCAAAATCTATGTGGCGAATCCGGATAATGCGACGCGCACGGTCATTCTTCACTATCGCGTGCTTAATGCGTTGACTTTCTTCGAGGATCACGACGAGCTGTACTGGAACGTGACGGGCAACGAATGGGAAGCCCCAATTGAACGTGCAAGCGCGAAGATCGAACTTCCGGCCGGCGTCACCGGCCTTCATGCCATCTCCTACAGTGGCCCATTCGGTTCAGGCGCTCAGGATGCAGAGGTCGAATCGAGAAGCAATTTCGTCGAGTTTCGCTCGACGCACTCGCTTGAGTTCCATGAAGGCCTCACCGCCGTCGTGGGCTGGGACAAGGGATTTGTTCACGAGCCCACCGCAAGCCAGAAGATCCTATTCATCCTGCGGAGTAATTGGCCGATTTTCATCCCCGTCGCGGTGTTTATCCTGATGTTCTATTGGTGGTGGACAAGCGGGCGAGACCCCGAACGAGACACTATTACCGCCCAATACGAGCCTCCGGACAATCTCACGCCCGCTGAGTGCGGCAGTCTTGTGGACAACAAAGTTGCTATGTGGGACATCACTGCCACGCTCGTGGACCTTGCGGTGAAAGGTTACATCACAATTGAATGCCAAGACCAAAATTTGCAGCTTGGCATTATGCAGGATTATATGTTTCATCTGAAGAAGCCGCCCGGCGATTGGAAGGATCTAAAGCCCCACGAGCGACAAATGCTTCGCGGCATTTTTGTCCCAGAAAATCCGGCGCTCATGCTGTTGGGCCGGTTACAAGACGTCAGCGAAAATCTGCCTCCTGCCTTCGCCCAGCTCACTCGTGCGATGGTAATGCCGGCGGCGCAGCAGTATCTGGCGGTCCCAAAGGAGTATGCAGCCGCGGCATCAGAAGCCTCTCACGCAATCTCGGAGCTCGAAAAGGTTCCTCTCCCAAAGGTCGCTCTGTCTGACCTTCAAAACCGATTTAGCTTTCACCTGCCTATTATCGGCAACTACATCTTTGACGCCTTAAGGAAGGATGGTTATTACCTCCGTCGCCCGGACATGCATAAGCACGGAATCGTCGTCTTGGGATTTCTCGTTGCGTTCCTGATACTTCTGCTGGGGAACGTGCTGAGCTCCACGACGGCAGCAGCTCCGCTTCCGTGGATCGTTGCCGCCATCCTCAGCGGCTTCATTATCACCGTATTTGGAAGATTCATGACCTCCGGCCGGACGGTCGCCGGCGCTCGAGCCTTCGCGAAAGTGCTTGGATTCGAGGATTTCCTCGGTCGAGTGGAGAAGGATCGGATCGAGCGCCTCGAGAAGACGCCGGAGCTATTCGAGAAATATCTGCCATACGCGATGGCCCTACGTGTCGAAAAAAAGTGGGTGCAGGCGTTCTCTAGCATCGGCCTGCAGCCGCCGCAGTGGTTTCAGGGTGCCAGCGGTCGTAGTTTCCAACCCTCGCTCTTCATCAATGACCTCAATGTGATGTCGAGCCACGCAGGTAGCGCGATGACGTCATCGTCGCGCAGTTCCAGCGGCTCGAGCAGTGCTGGCTCGAGCAGTTCTGGCTCCACCAGCGGCTCAGGTTTTAGTGACAGCGGGAGTTCCGGCGGTGGCTTTGGCGGCGGTGGTGGTGGTGGGTTCTGAAGCGTCCAGTCCACTGTCCTCGGACGCATGGTAACTACTGCGTTCATCGATCGCTTTCATTTTTAGAACTAGTAACGCCCCAAAAGAAGAATCTCAGCCAAACCGGATGCATTCCATCAGGGAACGCTCCCGACGATGTCCGATGCCGCCGGCAAATTCGTTGCTTCTGGCGGAGGACAGGCATACGATGCAAAAGTTAGAGGGTCTCAATCGGAAATTCCCGCTGATTCGTGCTCGGCAGCACGGCGCTCCGGCGGAGGAGCAATAACATGGCAGCGTCGCAGCAAGAAAATGGATTCCGCCTCTCTGCGACCAGGCTTTTGGTTAGGTCGGTGATGGTTGTGAGCCTTTGCGGTGTTTCGGCGATTTGCTTGAAGGCACAAGATGCCCCGCCGAACAACACCAACGAATCCTGGAAGGCGACCACACAAACTTCCGTAGACAACAACAGTCCGTCGCGGATGACGGAGAGCTACACTAAGACCGGCAACCGGAGTGTCGATAAACAAAGCACGGAAGTGCTCGGGCCCAATGGCCAGTACCAACCCAATTATGAAACCGAAACGGAAACGATCCAGGTAAACGCCACGACGACCCGTACCGTCGTGCGCACCTACAAGTGGGACGTGAACGGACAAAGGGACCTGGAGCAAGTGACGGAAGAAGAAGCACGAAGCTTAGCAAGTGGCGATACTCAGGTAGTACGCACGACTTCGAATTCTGATGGGAACGGAAATCTTCGGGTTCTGCAACGTGAGGTCGCGGACACAAGAAATACCAGCCCGGACGCGCAGGAGACGAAGACGACGCTTTACCTTGCGGACGGCAATGGCACCTTGACGCCGTCCGTGCAAACTCAGGAGTTGCAAAGGCGTAATGCGGACCACAGTGTCGAGGTGAAGAAGACCTTGTTACAGCCGGATTCCAGCGGCAGCTGGGTGGTAGGCGAAGTGAAAGAGAGCACAATCAGGGGAGACGACAAGAATCGAATCAGCGAAGAAAGTACTTCACGCGCCGATTCGGAGGGCCGACTTTCAGAGGTCTTACGCACCGTTGCCAAGGAGAAGGAAACCGGCGCGGGAGAAAGAAGCAATACCGTCGACACCTATTCCACGAATGTTTCTGGATTAGCTTCTGACGGCAGCCTGCATCGGACCTGGCAAGTAACGACCGTCCGGAGAACGGATTCAGGTGGCAAAACAATCGAGCAGCAGAGCAAGCAGCCCAATCCGGATGACCCGAACAGCGACCTGCAAGTAACTACAAAAACCAAATATATCGTGCGTTACGATGCCTCCGGTACGCAGCAGACAAAGACCATTCAAGCGCGCGACATCAACGGCGTCTTCCACGTGGTCTCCTTCGAGACGGGAAAATCAGACCAGCTCCCTGCCGAACAAGGACCAACAGCACCGTCAGATAAACCCGAATAACACGTCAAACGCCTGAGATGAATTACCGGCAAGCTGCGCGACGCGACGCCGTTGCCGTGACTCTTATCCGCGTGTGGAAAAGTCACGAGGAACAAGAAAAGTTACGCCCTCGGAAGCTGTTAGCAAGACGCAGCCCTACGCCCTGCGCTCGGTTGTGGTCATAATTGATTTCGCTACTCTGATTTGGCCCCTTTCGATCGTTTGATTTGGCCCCACCCTACTGAAACTCATATACCGTGTATCTCCTTCGGGCTCAGTCGGCCCCTGGGAGGGCCGGTGGACAGGAGAACCAAGGTGGAGCTATTCGAGCAGATACGACGCGAGTACGAGCATGGTGGGGGAACGATCCGAGGAATCGCCAAGAAGCTAGGGATTCACCGGCGCATCGTGCGTGAGGCAGTGCTCCGTGCTGTCCCAGCGGAGCGAAAGATACCTGTGCGCGAGAGACCGAAACTGGAACCAGCGAAGGCTTTTGTGGAAGCGATTCTGGAAGCGGACCGCAAGGCGCCACGAAAGCAACGGCACACCGCACATCGAATCTGGTGCCGGATTCGCGCAGAGATGCCTGGAGTGCAGATCGGCGAGTCCACGATGCGTGGCTACGTGCGCGAGCGAAAGATAGAACTGAGACTGGTCAGTCAGGAAGTGTTCGTTCCGCAGTCTTACAGCTGGGGTCAAGAAGCACAGGTGGACTGGTATGAAGCGTATGCGGACATCGGCGAAGAAAGGCAGAAGGCCTACCTGTTTTGCATGCGGAGCATGGCCAGTGGCGGAGCTTTCCATTGCGCCTTCCCGCATGCCAGCCAGCAGGCCTTTCTGGAAGCTCACGAGCGAGCGTTTGCTTATTTTGGCGGAGTGTTCAAAACCCTTCGCTATGACAACCTGCGCTCTGCGGTGAAAAAGATTCTGC
The DNA here is from genome assembly GCA_963804625.1 of uncultured Acidobacteriota bacterium. Classification (GTDB taxonomy): domain Bacteria; phylum Acidobacteriota; class Terriglobia; order Acidiferrales; family UBA7541; genus Palsa-295. Next base: position 266,165 of record CAWDRJ010000007.1, read on the forward strand.
GAGGGCACCAGCGAGAGGAGACCACGCGCTTCATCGCCTTCCGATCGCATTGGGGCTTCGAATCGGAGTTCTGTACACCGGCCGAGGGTCACGAAAAAGGTGGCGTGGAAGGAGAAGGCGGATACTTTCGCCGGAACCATATGGTGCCGGTACCGAACGTGGCCAGTTGGGAAGAACTCAATGCGTTGTTGCTGAGATCTTCCAAGGAAGATGAGCAACGGATCATTGGTGAGCGGATGCAGACGGTCGCTGCGGGGATGAGTCTGGAGCAGGAGCATTTGAAGGAGCTGAAGGAAGGTTTTGATCTGGCCGCGGTTCACTTCCCCCATGTGAACACCAGTGGCTGCGCGAAGGTGCTGACCAACTTCTATTCGGTTCCACTGCCGGTCGGTCTGGAAGTGCAGGCTAAGGTGCACTCTGCCTACGTGGAGATCTGGCATCAGGGAGAGTGTGTGGCACGGCACGAACGCTGCTTCCAGCGGCAGCAGAAAGTACTCAACTTGGAGCATTACCTGGACGCGTTGACGAAGAAGCCCGGAGCTTTTGCGGGCTCCACAGCGCTCGAGCAGTGGCGGGCACAAGGACGCTGGCCGGCCAGCTTCGATCGCTTCTGGGAGGCACTGAAGCAACGAAGAGGCCAGCAGGATGGGACCAGAGCCATGATCGAAGTGCTGCTGCTGGGCCGCCAGCATGGATATCCGCGACTGAAGGAAGCGCTGGAAAAAGCTCTGGATCTGAGTTGTTTCGATGCCGAGGCCGTAGGCTTGCTGCTCACCAGCGACGCAGCCGGGAAGCGTGAAGTCAGTGAAGCGGTCGAGATTGGCGCGTTGCGAGCGTATGATCGACCGCAACCCACGACGAAGAACTACGACCAGTTGCTCGCGAACTGCCCATCGAACGGGGTGATTCAATGAACGCCCCTGTGCAACAGGCCGCCATCCGGCAGTATGCCAAGCAACTCCAGCTGAGAACGATCGGCGGGCAGTTCGCAGAAGTGGCCGAGCAGGCGATCCGCCAGAAGCAAAGTCATCTCAGTTATCTGGAAGCGCTACTCGGAGCAGAAGTGGAAGAGCGAGACCGCAATGCGGTCGCACGGCGGATTAAGGAGGCGCACTTTCCCAAGGTGAAGACGCTGGAAGAGTTCGCCTTCACCGCTGCGCCGCACATCCCCGCATCGCTGGTACGGAACCTGGCTGAGGGCGGCTACTTGAGTCGGAGCGAACCCATCATTTTTCTGGGCGAAACAGGAACGGGCAAGACGCACTTGGCGACGGGACTGGCGGTGGAGGCCTGCCGTCAGAGAAAGCCGGTGCGTTTCAGTACGGCGGCGCAACTGGTCAACGAACTCAGCGAAGCTAAGAATAAGAGCGAACTGAATCGCGTGACCAATCGATGGACGCGGTACGAACTGATCGTGATTGACGAGATGGCTTATGTAGCGATGCCCGAAGCAGCCGCCGAGTTGTTGTTCCAGATCATCGCCGGAAGAGCGGAAAGAGCGGCGGTGATCGTCACGACGAATCTACCGTTCTCCGAGTGGACCACCATGTTTCCGAACGCACGATTATGTAAGGCCATGCTGGACCGGCTGACCGACCAGGCCCACATCATCGAGACGGGCACGGAGTCGTACCGTTTCCGCCGTACGCTGGAAAAGAAAAAAGGTGGCAAGGGATGAAGGAAGGGACAAAAACCGGGAATGTTGTGGGTCGAGCGAGTGGGCGACGGTTGTTCCTAGGCCATCCTGGCGCGCTATTTTTCTGTGGAAAACTGGGGACAGGCACAAAGAAAGAAAAAAGGAGCAAAAAAGAAAGAAGACGGAGGCCTGTGGAAACTGACGCCGCTGATGGAAATCCGCTCACAACGCGGATTCCCACAGCGGCTTGGAAAGCACAAAGCGCTTTCCACAGTTCCCACAAGGCCCGACGGCGGTTCTACAGACCTGATTCACCAGCAGGGTGGGGCCAAATCAAACGATCAAAAGGGGCCAAATCAAGTTGACGGAAGCAATAATTCGGGCGGGTCGCGTTCCGGTGTCGGGTCTGGTTCAGGTGCCAGTTCCCTCGCAGCTTTTCGCCGCCACGCCTCGATCATCGACTCCATAGTCCCGCCGGGTTGTCCCGAAATTTCGTTCATCACAATCCACATGGCGTTTTGGATTTCGATCTTTCGATTTCTGTGGTCGGCATAAAGTCTGTCCAGTCCTTCGCAGAACTCGCGGTACGCCACCTCGGCAACGAATCGGTTCCAAAGGTCGCTGTAAGACTTTGTGGCATTCAAATAGGCTGGATCGTTCTCTTGAGTGTGCGGAAGCCCCCACGTCGTAAAGCAGTGTCCTTGAAACATGCCTTGCAGGAACCCCACGATGTAGGCATATTTGAGATTCTCTTCCAACATGAGCCACCGGTTCCCGTTGGGTGAATCGCGGCTGTCGCCTAGAGCTGGATACTCGGGCATGTTTCCCTCCAATCTACCGCATTTGTGTTTCGGCTGTGGCTTTGAGGGGGTCGGTTTGGACCCCTCCCCAGGGATGTACTTAATTACATTCGTTATTAATTTCCCCCATTTTAATTTAGTGCAGCCCTCTGAAGATGACAATATAGCGCCGCCGCGCGGGAGGCCGCCTGGGGAAACGCGCGAGGTTGTACGTGTTCCGCGGCCTCCCTATTTAAAGCCGCTCTCGTTGTGGATTTTCCGAATCGCCTCGGTAGCTCCTCCGCTTGGTGATCTGCTCGAAAGTCTCGCGCGGATAGTAAGTGGTGCCCGGTCGTTTCGATATACTTTAGTTGGGCCACCAGGTCGATTTTCCGCATCCGCGGAGGACATACCTCATGCGTTCACGGTGTACTCGAAATCGATGAGCGAAAACCGCATTCTGTAACCGTTCGTGGTCATAGCCTTTCCATGACTGGTTTTACCACCTGTAAACAAAGACGTTACCTTTGTCGGTTGGCATTGAGCTTGCTCCGCGTCCCACCGCATGGTCCGACCCCCTGGGGGCGTCTGGCATTCCATCGCCCAAAGAGGACGCCCCCAACACCCACCTGGCCGTCGGGCGAAGGGATGACACACCGAAGGAGCTGAGCAAATGTGGAAGAATGAAAACAACAAAGACGACGGTGCGCAGCACATCACCGATATGCTGACTACTTATAAAGGAGCGGTCGAGGAGTTCTCTGCGAGCGCTGCGGAGTTCCTCGCACATATTCCAATTTTGACCAAGGCTCGGGACGCGTATCAACGCGCGATGGCGGTTAGTACTCAGCTCCGGCAGGTCTTGGACAAGGGTGATGAGACCCTGCGGCTCCTTATGGGCCAAATGGAGCAAGCCGCCAATATCCAATTTGCCGTGGCCTCTGACAGGAAAAAACCCGAAGCAGTGAAACCAGAAACAACACCAGCAAATGGGGACAAAGCCGACGCTGCTCGGGCATAGCAGCCTAAGTTGCGGACCGGCATCTGCATATGTTCCGGCATGCATTCGCGACGCGGCAGCTTCACGCTCGCGTGCCAATTGCTGTTGTGTCCAAGATTCTTGGCCATGGCAGTATTTCAACCGCTCTCAACATCGACGCGCACGTATTGGCTGAACACTTGGAACCAGTTTGAGCGTCAGCGTGCCAGAATTCTGGGCACTTATCGGGCACCTGACGCGGGTGCGGTTGCAGAAGAGCGGGAAGTCGCGTAACATCTTTAGCGCGGGGTGGAGCAGCCTGGTAGCTCGTCGGGCTCATAACCCGGAGGTCGTTGGTTCAAATCCAACCCCCGCAACCACTTCTTCGTTGCAAGAACGCCAATAAAACAGGGCCTTGTTCGACAGGTCCTGTCACCTTGCCAAAAATTGTACTGGAATTGTACCGTCAATTTGCACCATTGGACGTCGCGCTTGTGGCGGCCGCTAAAGGCGCTTTAGTGGGGATTCACGCCTATTTGATCACCAAAACCAAGCCCGGCGGGACCGAATCGTGGGGTCATCCATCCAGCGTTCCTCTTAGAGGCAGGTGGGAACGACCCATTCTGCGAGATGCTTTTTTGGAAAAGCACGAAATGCCTCGGAAATATGCGCCTTTATTGGCTTGTTTGCACTTTCGCCGTCCTTCGCTTTTTCTCATTATTTAGGCCAAACGTGCTAACAACGTGGCAACAGAAAGAGGATTCCGGCTCATGCCTAAAGTTTCTGTCTGATTGGCCGAGATCTCCTGAGAAGGGCTAACGCAATGTCCAATGTACTGATTCCGGCTGCACAATACCTGCGGATGTCCACGGAGCACCGACGATACTCTGTGGAAAATCAGCCACTCTCAAAACTACGTCGAGCGGTCGAACGGATTGCGGGCCGTTCGAATCGTCCACGAACGCAGGACCGCTGAATTGAACTCTATACAGGTAACTACTGATAACGAATTAAATACATCAGCATTAGTACTATCTTGCTATTTCCCGCATCAGCAATCTATGCTATGGAGTATGGAAATCGGGCGCAGGCTGAGCGAGCTTCGCAAGAGCAGGCGTCTCAGTCAAGGCGAGTTAGAACTAAGAACCGGACTGTTGCGCTGCTACACCAGTCGCGTTGAGAACGGACATACTGTTCCAAGCGTTGAAACCATCGAGAAATATGCAATCGCTCTCGGAATACCTCTCGCAGAATTCTTTTCAAAGAGCGTTGTTCAACTGCCAGTCGATCCAATAGCCGCTTCTGAAGCTGAGAAGTGGCTCCCGACGCCACGGGAGCAAATTGAACGCGGAAAGCTTGTTGCGGCCATTGCTGCCACGGAGAGTAAAGACAGGCAGTTGCTCATCGCACTTGCTCAGCGGTTGGCAAAAGGCAATCGACGCAAGCGGCGCCGTCCAGCCATTCGTGTTGCGTAGCCCATCAAAATGTCCACCGAAGAACAACGACGAAGCCCGCGTATCTTGGCGGCCGTGCCGCTGGATGTTCATTCAAACGGCGAGTCCCTGGAAGTCGTCACGGCCGTTATAAACCTCCACGGCGCTCTAATTCTCTCCCCTGTCAATTGGGCCGAGGGCACCATCCTGATGATCGACAACAAGAAAACGGGTCTTCGGGTTCGGGGACGTGTCGTTTGGTCCGGCAGCAAGGAACCCACCGGCTTCCACAAACTTGGAGTGGAGTTCGAATCTGCGGCGCCGGAGTTCTGGGCGGATCAATACGATCCGTGGAGCGACAGCACCTCCCGCTCGACCGCGTAGCACTTATCTGATATGTACTTATACGGTATATACCTTGTACGACTAAAATAGTTATTATAGAATTGTTTACTATGGGACCTATCGCACATCGTCAATCGCATCCCATCTTTCAACAGGACTTCTCGGAATACATGCTGGAAGTTCCGCGCCGGCGCCTGCGGTTCGATTGGTTCTTGTTCGCAATTGTCGCAGGAACCGTCGTCGCCGGGATCGTAATTGTCGTCTCAAATTTGATATTTTAGCGGCTACGGGTGACGCGGCTCCGTCCTTTGAAGTCACGCCCGTTTTAGTTTTTCCGCAACGCACGTGTCGACGAGCGTCTCGTAGGCATCTAGCACTGGGTTAGACCGAGTGCTTTTGGTTTCGAGCACGCCGGCTCGTCGCGAACGTTGTAGCCCGATCTACATGCAAAAGCTGGAGATAAGCGGGGCATACAATCGCGGTTGGCATGGACCTAGACGCGGATAGACGGTACGATTGTTCTCTAAGGTGACTGCCTTGCTCCCCACCAACGTGATAGACAGGATTATTTCCGACCGGAGAATACTGTTAACCGGAGCAGGAGGCTCGATCGGATCCGCACTCGCCAAGGCAGTCATGCGTCTTGAGCCCCGGCGCCTGATTCTTCTCGACAACTCGGAACGAAATCTAAACGAAATCGATTCAGAGGTCGTCGGTTTTGATCGCGATAGACACACTTCGGTGCTCGGCGATATATGCGACACGAAATTGTTATCCGAAATATTTCACCGTTACCGGCCCGAGATTGTGTACCACGCTGCCGCTTACAAGCATGTTCCGCTCATGGAAGAGAATCCTCTTGCGGCCGTCCGCAATAATGCTCTAGGAACCGCGACTCTTGCTCGGATCTCTCAAGCGGAAGGCGTCGAGATTTTCGTGATGGTCTCGACGGACAAGGCGGTCAATCCCATCAGCATCATGGGCGCTTCGAAGCGAGTGGCGGAACTTGCCCTCCTAGGCCTGAGCAATCCCAAAAATCAAATGAGTGCGCTACGGCTGGGGAATGTATTGGGATCTCACGGTAGCGTGGTACCGACGTTCTTGCGCCAAATCTCTCAAGGTGGTCCCGTTACGGTCACGCATCCGGATGTATCCAGATACTTCTTAACGACCGAAGAGGCGGTTGAACTGATATTGCTGACATCCAGCCTTGAAGAAGGCGGAGGCATTTTCACTCCACAATTGCGCGCTCCGGTAAAAATCTTAGACATCGCCTATGAACTGGTCGGTCAAGCTCGATCGAAACATTCCAAAGATATCCCCATCACATTTACAGGGCTTCGTTCCGGAGACAAGATGTCAGAGGAATTCCTTGAGGAGGATGAATCGGCTGCGCCGACCGTTGATCGCAGACTGTTTCGGGTCAAGACAAGGGAAATTCAGGCTGACAAATTCGATGTTCACTTGGGCGATCTCTCAAGGAGTGTTGCTGAGCGCGATCTTCCTTCCATGATCGAGACTCTTTGCAGCATCGTCCCCTCCTATCGACCGACGCAATTGCTGTGCCCTTCAACGGAAGGTCCCTCGGTTTAGCGCCATGAAGCGAAAAATTGCTGTAATCACGAGTTCGCGAGCTGACTATAGCCATTTGTATTGGCCGTTGCGAGATTTGTCAGAGAACGAGAATGTGGATCTGAAAATTATTGCTCTCGGGTCGCACTTGTCGCCTGAATTTGGCAACACAGTTCAAGAAATCGTCGAGGATGGGTTTCAAATCGATTCCCGGATCGAGTGCTTGCTTAGCTCGGACAGCGATGTAGGAATGGCTAAAACAATCGGTATGGCGACACTGAGCCTAGCGGACCTCCTGGGACAAATACGGCCACATCTGCTTTTGCTGATTGCGGATCGTTACGAGATGCTGGCTCCGGCGTCGGTCGCTCTCGCATTGCGCATTCCGATTGCCCACATCGAGGGCGGAGAAATCAGTGAGGGCGCAATTGACGATGCCGTGCGAAATGCTCTTACAAAATTGAGCCATATCCACTTTACTTCAACACACGCTGCCCGTGAGCGAGTGATCGCGATGGGCGAAGAAGAGTGGCGTGTGCATCGGTCCGGTGCGCCGTCCCTCGACCATCTCCGGAGGCGAACACTGCTCAGCCGAGAACAAGTTGAACAACGGCTCGCGCTCAATCTCCGGACGCCTACGATTCTCGTCCTATACCATCCGATGACAATTGCCCGCGATACGCTCGAAGAAGTCGATGCCGTTTTCATGGCCCTCGAAAGCTTCACCGATCAAATCTTGTTCTGTTACCCGAACGCAGATGCCGGAAGCAGAGAGCTGATCGATCGTACCAAGTCGTTCCTTGCTCGTCGCGGGCGCGGAAAACTCTTCACAAACCTCGACACCATGACCTACCTGAGTCTCTTGCGCCAGGTCGATATGTTGGTTGGGAACTCAAGCAGCGGAATCATGGAAGCTGCTTCTTTCTCGCTTCCGGTAGTAAACGTTGGGTTACGGCAACAGGGGCGTGAGCGGGCGCGGAATTTGTTGGATGCAGATGCTCATCCGACTTCCATTCTTGAAGCCGTTCACACGGCCCGAAGCTCCGAATTTCGGCAGACGTTGTTAGGGATGGACAATCCCTATGGAGATGGGTGCGCTTCGGAAACGATCGTCCGCGTACTGACCACCGTTCCCCTCACGCAAGAACTCCTGATGAAACGGCATCTGGGCGTTTCTGCATCGCCGGCTGTTGTTCGCAGTTCGCCAGAGTCATGAGGATACCGCTGTCGTCTCCCGACATCACTGAACAGGACATCGCGGCAGTGACTGAGGTCCTTCGCACTTCGCGCCTCAGCCTGGGTCCCAAGGTCGAAGAGTTCGAGCAAGCCATTTCCCATTACGTCGGCGCCTCGGATGCCGTTGCTGTCAGTTCGGGAACCAGCGGCTTGCACCTTTGTATCCGGGCTCTGGGTATCTCCGAAGGCGACGAAGTGATCGTGCCGTCCTTCGCGTTTATTGCAGTCGCGAACGTAGTCCTCTACGAGAAGGCAATTCCCGTATTTGTTGATATCGACCCACGAACACTCAACGTCGATCCGACCTTAATCGAGGAGGCTATCACTTCGCGAACGCGGGCGATAATTGTCGTACACACCTTTGGGTGTCCAGCAGATCTTTCGAACATATTGCAAATCGCCCACCGTCACGGCCTGTACGTTATCGAAGATGCATGTGAGGCCATTGGCGGAGAATATAAGGGACAGAAAGTCGGTACATTCGGGGATGTCGGCGTGTTCGGGTTTTATCCCAACAAGCAGATTACAACCGGAGAAGGTGGGGCTGTCGTCACAAGTGACCCGGCAATCGCGATTAAGGTCAGAAAACTTCGCAATCAAGGCAGGGACGATTCCGAGGAGTGGTTCCAACATTCGGAGTTGGGATACAACTACCGGATTTCGGACATCAATTGCGCGCTTGGAATCGAGCAACTGAAGAGAATCGACGCGATTCTTGATCGGCGGAGATCAATTGCTCTTGAGTATAGTCAAGTCTTAGGTTGTGAACCAGACTTGAGACTTCCGCTAATGGCTTTGCCTAATGGCAAAATCAGTTGGTTCGTTTACGTGATCCGATTGAGTGGCTGGTTCAACGAAGTCCACCGCGATCGGGTCGTGAATGAGATGAAGCTCCGTGGGATCGCCGTGGGCCGCTACTTTGCGCCCATTCACTTGCAACCCGTTTATCGGTCGCGCATTTGCAGGAAAGTCGTTCTCCCGGTGACGGAGTTCCACGCGTCTCGCACGCTCGCATTGCCATTCTTCAATCGAATCCGAAAAGAGGAAATTGTTGAAGTATGCGGAACACTTGTCGAGTTGATTCGATCTGGCAGGCCTGGATGACGCTTGACCGAGGCAGTGAAACGATGGTGATAGGACCCTATTTTAGACCGGTGTTCTATATCATAGGTACTTATTGACATCTACCGAGTGTTTTGTACACTGGCAGCAGGGCCATGAGATCCAAGTCAAAACGCCTGCTGGCTCTCAGTGCCAAGCGGCAGATCCTTCGCTCGAAGGACATCTTCGCCCTTGGCATCCCCCGAAACTACCTGCCTAGACTTGTGAGGAAAGGTGTCCTCCGAAAACTGGAACGCGGACTTTACGCGCCGACCTCGTCCCGCCTCACCGAGCACCTGTCGCTCATCGAAGCGGCCCACAAGGTTCCCAAGGGCGTAGTTTGCCTGCTGTCCGCACTGCAATTCTATAAGTTCACAACGCAGGCCCCGCACCAGATTTGGATGGCCATCGACGTGAAGGCCTGGGCTCCACGCGTAACCTCTCTGCCGGTTCGCTTCGTGCGCATGTCCGGCCCAGCTCTTCGCTTTGGAGTGAAGGAATATCCCGTTCGCGCCGCAACCCTCAAAGTCTATACGCCGGCAAAAACAGTGGCCGATTGCTTCAAGTTCCGCAACAAGATCGGGACGGACGTGGCGCTTGAGGCCCTCCGAGAGTGCCGGCGCCTCAAGAAAGCATCGATGGACGAGCTTTGGGCTGCCGCCAAGATCTGCAGGGTCGCGAACGTCATGCGCCCCTACCTTGAGTTCCTCTGATTGCCAAAACCAACTGGCTCGTGTGAGGGGGAAAAATTGCCTTTCCTTATGTCCCGATCAGGGCTACCGTGCTCGACCCAATGACCTTCTTTGATTCGTTCTTCAAGATGCCCTGCCCGGGCAAGCAAACTTTCTCATCTCTTTGACCAAGGTGTCGAAGTGGGTCACGTCTTCGCTCATCGTTCATTCCGCAACAAAAGAGTATCCGCCACGCTTTGCCGGTGGTTGTTCTGCTTGCCGTTTTCGCCGGCATGGGCTTTGAAAGAGCGCTATCGTCCAGGGCTTGGCAACTTAAGAGTCTGGTAGGGCTGGCTTTCGTGGCTGCGGCTGTATCAACACTACCGCAGATGCGACCTTGGGAATATTTCAATGAATTCGTGGGCGGCACCACGAACGCTTATAAATCTTTCAGCGATGAAGGGGTGAACCTGGGACAGAGGTCGAAGGAACTTGCGGAATACTACAAGCGGGAGCTGAAACCAAAGGGTCTGCGCCCCGTCTGTCTCTATTGGGTTTGGGACGAAGAAAAGGCCGCGAGAGGCATTGAATGTTTTGGTAGTGACGAGAAATACGACGCTGCGCTCATTGAACTCCCGGAAAGGTCGGGAACGATCTTTGCCGGGCCATCCGATTTTATTCGAAGCAGCTATTGGGATACTGCTGCTTTGCAGGAATTCAAGCCTGCGAAGCGATTGGGAAATCTATTCATCTTCCAGGGCACCTTTTACCTGCCCGGAGAAGCGGCCTCCGACTTCTACTGGCATGGAATCAACAAGGTTTATGGCGAGAAACCCGATGATGCCGAGGCGGAGAAAGCATTTCGTCGCTCCGTGGAACTCGACCCAACGGCATATTTCGTTCACATTGAGCTCGGAAATATCTACTTGAAGCGACGATCTCGCGACGAATGCGTTCGCTCATACACCGAAGCACTCAAGTACGCGCCGGAGGAACCGGGGATTCGCGCTGTACTTCAGAATCAGATTCAGCTTGTATCCCGCGAGGCTCTGGCGGGGGTCAGTCCACTGCGAGATCCTCACATGGAATGATGCCTCGGGAAGGGCAATTGATAACCGCAGAGAGATTCTTGATCACCGGATAGCCCTCCCGAATATCTGGTTTGCATCGGCATTCACTCGGTGACAACCATCTGGCCCTAATTCTTGGTTGTGCCTAAGCGGCAGTGCGGGACAGTTCCAACATGAATGGCAGCACTAGCAAATTCGGATGGTTGCAGGCCCCCGCAACCAAAATTTCTTCTCTCTCAATCAGCTCCGCAAACCCTGCAACCCCATCCGAATTTGTGATTTTCATTGTTGTTTAAGGATATCGAGAATTCGTCTCCTACTCCGACCACAAGGGTGGCCCATCCATTGACGTAGTCGAAGGGTGGGGACTTTCTCTTGTCCCTTTTCTATTTTCTAGCTAGCCGCTGCTTGTTGAGAACGCTCTGCCGCCTTCTTCAATCGCGCCAGAGCATCCGCTACTCCCTCGTGTAACTGTCGGCTGCCGAAATGTTCGAGCATCCATCCCCACCATCCAGGTGAGATTGTGAAGTCTCAATCAAAGCTCACCCGGCAATGCTTGTTATCCAGCGTCCCACACACTATATGGCTGTGCACCGTGATGCCGAAAGGTAACTGCGCCGTCAGATCCAAGGCCCTTTTGTCCGGGTCGATGCTCGCAACCGTGATCTGCACGTCCCAATCTTTCCCGAGCGCTCTCGTTCGCGCGGATATTCGCTGCCCCGACTTGGCCGGGCCAGCCGGTTCTATCGAGCATGTTTCCGCATCCCACCACAACCCGTAATTGTAGGGATCAGCCAGGAGTTGCCAGACCTGCTCGACGGACGCTTCCACTGTGGCGATGGGACAAGCGCTTATGCTCATCGAGAGTTCACAACCTGCTGACAAGTGACGCTTTGTCGCCGACAACAATACGAGTGAAGGAGGAATTATCGGCTCGTTGAGAGTTTGCCGCAAGCGGCTATAATCTGCTTTTTCTTGGTACGGAGTGTTATCTGTTCTTGTGCTGCCCAATAATGATTAGATTGATCGGCACAATATCCGGAACACCGGTTTCTGACCCTTCTAACACGCCGTTGAATCGGGGCATCCCGCAGCAACAATCCCCGCAGGCTTCATATTTGCGTCTTCTGGTACTGTTATCTCGGCGTCTTATGCGGATCAGCATAACACCTCCTACGCCCGCTGCCTTATCGGGAGCCCGGAAAGCTCTTCCATCCGACAGTTCCGGACGAGTGGTCGGCAATGCGGAAGTAATTCGGTAACTTCCCTTTTTGCCCATGATCCTGGCACGATCCACCCACATCCCTGATCGGAGCCCTCCCACACAAAATCGACGGGCAGTCCGGGGTATCTCGGTGTGCGAGTAGCTTGACCCATACCCCTTCGAGGCATACAGCCTCCGAAACCGTTCTACGTCTGCCCGACATGCCGCA
>CAWDRJ010000008.1:0-40579 GCA_963804625.1 uncultured Acidobacteriota bacterium
GTAGCCAAACGCTCTATCCAGCTGAGCTACGGGCGCGTTCCGTAAGTCCCTCTACTATACCGAGATGCGATGCCAAGCTGCAACTACGCTCCCCTGATTTTGTAGCGCACGTAGCGCAATTAACTCCAGCTCCGAAATGCTAGGCTTAGGAATCTCGAAGCCGAGTCCTACCTTTTCGGCCCATTCTGCACGGAATCGTCCGTTCTCCACCAACTGCTTTGCATACCGGCTCCCCATCTCAGCGTTCGAGTGTCCCATCCAATAATCGATGAGGAGTTCCCGGCATTCGCTTGCCTGCAAGACCGCTTCACGGAATCGCCGGAATGCATGGAAACGGACGCCTTCCCGCCCCATCTCCCGGACGATTGTGGCGAAGCCGTCCCGCCAGAGATTCTCGGGACTAAGCATCTTGCCGGTTTCGGTCTCGAACAGGAAGCCTGACTTGCGGTCCCCGATGTAGCTCCGCAGCACTTTGGCGAGCTGAGGGCAAAGGTCAATATCCCGGAAACCGGCTTCGGTTTTCGGGGCAGATTCGATGCCGCCCCATTTGCCGCGCTGCTGGCGGATGCTGATTACCGTGCAGTCCGCAGAGATGTGCTTCCCGATTTCGAGCGCAAGCAGTTCGCTGATTCGGATTCCTGTCCCGGCCAGAAGAGCGGCCACCGTCCGGTAGATGGAACGCTTGCACTTGGAGAGGATGGTCTCGACTTCTTCCGGCTCCAAGGTCGGACGATGCTGTTCCCGCTGGCAAACCATCGGCAAGGCGATGTACGCCAAATCCCGCTCCCGAGGAAAGACTTGTTTCGCTTTGTCGTCTTTCGCTGAAGCGATGACTTGGGTGAACACCTTGAAGTAATTGCAGATGGTCTTGTCGGAAAATCGCGGCTCCCCGTCTGCGGTCTCGGCTTTCATCCGGGCGACCAGTTCCTTCGCTTCGGGGTTGTCGACCAGCGCAAACGTGGCGATCCGTTAAGAATCATCTTTGCGCTCACGGGGCTTGTGCTATCTTTCCTGGCTGCGTGGGCCTGGCTTATTCTCGGGGAAGGGCTTCGGATCTCGTCTTCGGCCGACCGAGGAATATCTTGAAAAAGTATAGAGCGTGTCTCGCCCTCATCGCATTGCTGTCGCCATCTTCCCGCGCCACCGATAAGCATGCCTTTGGCGTGGATGATTGGACAGGTTTGCGCAGCGCCCGCGTCGTTGCGGTCTCACCTGACGGCCGCGACATCCTTTATTGGGCTGGCTCGGGCGTCGCGAAGGGCTCTACAAGCGAAGAGTACTGGCTCGTTGCGCCCGATGGAACAGACCCGCACAAGCTGATTGTGCCCGAAGGTTTCACGCCGTTCGGTTTCATCCGTGACGGGTCGGCCCTCTACGGCTCTTTCGGTGAAAAGGAAATCAAGCAACTCGCTACGGTCCCGCTCGCCGCACCGCTTGAAAATCTCAAGGTGTTGACCTCGCTCCCCTCGGGCATCGTCGCGGCCGTGATTTCGCCCGACGGAACGCGCTTCGCCGTGATCGCCAGCCAGCGCGCCCCTGACCCGCTCGCTGAGGTTCACACCGTCGTTCAGAACCAGGAATCCAGCCTCTACGTCCTCAGCGCTTCCGGCGGTGAAGGCACATGGTGGTGTCCCACGCTCAAGGATATCGCGGGATTGGATTGGTCTTCCGATGGCTCCAGCATTGCGCTGGTCTCGCAGACGCCCTTGATCGGCTATCACTATGTTCACAGCTTCATCGACATCTGCACCGCTTCCGGAGCTCGCCACATCGCTGAAATCCCTAATGCCTCCGCGTCCGAACTTCCCACCGGCAGCGAGGGAATCGCTTGGACTCCTGACGGCAAGGGACTCGCTTTCGTCAGCACCACCACGGACGTCCTCACGCCTGATCATGTATGGACAGTCCCGCTCGCGGGCGGCGCGCCCGTGGACCGCACACCGAATTTGGTCGGGTCGGCTGTGGGTCTTACACGGGATGTTCACGGAAACATCTGGGTGATTGTGGCGCGTGGCGTCCGAGGTGAGGTGGACTCATTCGATGGGCGCGCGCTCAAGACCGCTTTTACTTGGCCGGCAGGAACCGTGGAAGGTGCTCCCGTTGCTCCAGAGATTGCGTCAAGCGCTCAGGTTCTAGCCTTCACCGTCGGCGATCCGGAGCACGCTTCCAATGTGGCCGTTGCCGACGGTACTCAACTTAAGAGAATCACGCACGAAGGTGATGACCTTCTCTCGAATGTCACGCTCGGACCGGCGAGCGTCGTTCACTGGACCTCGAAGGAGGGAATTCATCTCGAAGGTATCGCCACGTTCCCGGCCGGCTACGCTCCCGACAAGAAATATCCCTTTGTTGTTTTTCCCCACGGCGGTCCTGAGGCGAACGACTCCTTCGAGTTCGACGCATTCTGTCGCCTCCTCGCCGGTCTGGGATACGTGGTTCTGCAGCCCGAATATCGTGGTTCGACCGGATACGGTTCGGATTTCCTGAACGCCATTTATCAGCATTTTGGTGATCGCGCCTATCGCGACGTGGACAGCGCCACCGACTTCGCACTCGCCCAAGGCTGGGCCGATCCCAACCGCCTCGCGATTTTTGGCTGGAGCGCTGGCGGCTTCATGACCTCCTGGACGGTCACTCAGACCCACCGCTACCGCGCCGCCGTCGAAGGCGCTGGCATTACCGACTGGCTATCCTTCATGTGGACCAGCGATGTCCAGCAGATTGATTACGACGCACGGTGGCCTGACGCGGACCCCACTGCCTTCCTGCAATTCTCGGCCGTGATGCACACTGCGGACGTAACCACACCGCTGCTGATTCTGCACGGCGCCACCGACATTCGTGTCCCCACTTACCAGGGTCGCGAATTCTATTTGGCTCTCGCCGCTCGCGGGAAGACGGTACGCATGGTCACCTATCCCGGCTCCGGCCATTTCCCGCGCCTCTGGGAACAGCGCCGTGACGTCTTCCGCGAGATCGCCGCCTGGTTCGCTCGCTATAACCCATAACGTCTCGATCTTGAAGCGCCGGCACTGCATTTGGTACGTCATCGCCGACCGCCGAGGAGTATCACCACCTCCGCGAGGTTTCCCATGTTGCTGACGAGATTGCAGGAGGGCAGTTTCTCCAGATATGCATGAACGATCGCCCGGAGGAGCTACGAATTCGGCGGCTGGCAGAGAAGCAGGTGGCGCGTGAAGAGGCTCGGAGATCGCTCCCGCCGGGGCGCGTTCAACGGACACTCCCGCACAAGCAGCAAACAGGAGTGTCAACGAAGCAGCGGAAACTAAGGTCACTCCAGAATCCCGGCTGCGAGCATTAGCCGTTGCCAAAACCTGAGTGTGGATTTTCTGTATCCCGACGCGCAACGCTCGCCCTAGCAGCCGCCAACCGCGCCTAGCGGTATGCCATCAAGCGGACCAGCTTCCGGGATTGATGTTGGTCCCCATGGTTCGCTAGTCGGGGCAGTCCGAGAATCATTAGCTGTCCAGACCTGCCGGATGCCGACTTCCCGGGACTTATCCGCACGATGCCGAACTGGATTACTTCCGAATCGCCGACGATCCGGCCAGAATATGACGGCCGCGAAAGATCGCTCCAGTGGACGTGGCTTGTATGCGGTGATTGTGCGAGGATTCACTCACGATGGCGAAGATTTCAGCAACACCGCATTCGGAACATGGATTGAAGCGGCAGCTTGGGCTGCGCGACTTGGTGTTGGCGCAGGTGCTATGCGTGGTAGGGAGCGGCTGGGTTGGAGTGGCAGCGGAGTTGGGCAGGGCGCAAGCGCTGACTTGGGTGGCAGCTATGCTGCTGTTCTATTTTCCGATGGCCGCAGTGGTGATCGGCCTCAACCGGATTATGCCGCTGGAGGGCGGGCTGTATGTCTGGGCGCATCGGGCATTCGGAGGGCTGGGCGGTTTTCTTACGGCGTGGAACCTTTGGGTTTACGGGATTGCGGTAACGGCAACGATTCTGTATGCGATTCCGACGGAGCTGGCTTACTTGATTGGTCCCAAGGCCGCGTGGCTACCCGAGAATCATCTGGCTTCGCTGGCGATTGTCGGGTCGATCGTTGCGGCGGTGACGCTGGCGGCAGTGCGTGGGCTGGAGTGGGGCAAGTGGATCCATAACATCGGTGGAATGGCGATGATTACGGCGTTTATGGCGCTGATCCTGCTGCCTGCGTGGGCACTTTGGCGACATCGATCGGGTCAACCAGAGACGCACGGGATGGAGTTTGCGTTGGCGCTGCCGCCTTACAATCTGCATTCGATGGCCCTGTTTGGGCAGATGCTTGTGGGGGCGTTGAGCGGCCTTGAATATATCGCTATCTTCGCCGGTGAGAGCCGGCAGCCGGAGCGAAATATCACGCGCTCGGTGTGGATCGCTTCCCCGATCATCTGCTCGATGTTCATTCTGGGGACTGGTTCGGTGGTGGCTTTTGCCAGGCCGGGACACATTGACCTGATTGCTCCAATTCCGCAAACGCTACGAATTGCGCTGGGCAACTCGGGACTTGGGAATGTAGTTGCAATCGCTGCGATTCTGCTGGTGCAACTAAGGCTTTTGGGCGCGGCAAATTATCTGTTCACGGGAGTTACACGGTTGCCGATGGCGGTGGGTTGGGACGATCTGTCGCCGAAGTGGTTTACGCGATTGCATCCGCGTTGGAAGACGCCGGTGAATTCGATTTTATGTACGTCCGGGCTGATGCTGCTGCTGGTGGTGTTGGGAAGCGTTGGCGTTAATGCGCAAGAAGCTTTTCAGGTACTTTCGAATGCCAGTTTGACGCATTACGAGCTGATGTATATGGCGATGTTTGCGATCCCCATGGTGGGGACGGCGACGTTGCGCAAATCGCTCCCGGGATGGCTGAAGTGGGTTTCGCTAGCGGGGTTCTGCGCTTCACTCTTCAGTTTGCTCGTCTCGGTGTATCCGTTTGTGGATGTGGTGAATCCGCTAGGATATGCAGCGAAGATTGCGGGGACGGTAGTGATAAGCAATGCTGTTGCTGTTGTCTTCTACAAGTTGCGGAATCAACTCGCCTAGAATCGCACGATGCGGTTAGCGGGTACAGTCTTGGACATAGAACTGGACTAGGCCCATCCGCCGACCGGGCTCGTCAGTCACACCGCTGTGCTCCACCACATGTATCAAACCTCTGTTCGCGATATGAACGTGATCGATCAACGTCTGTTCAATTCCCTAGCACGTGACAACTGCCATTCGGAAGCGACTAACCCCCCAGGGATAGCTGGCTCGCGAAACATCCACTTGACTCTCAGGCAGCCCCGTCGTCATAATATGTTGTGAGGCCATATATGGAGAGCACAAGTTCACAGTCGGATTGGAAAAGAGGCAGCGCCGAACTTCTTATTCTTTCGCTTGTCGAAGCTCGCCCGCGCCACGGTTACGAGATCAGCAAACTCATCGAGCAACGCTCCGGCGGAACGGTACGTTTCCACGTGGCCTCGCTTTACCCGATGCTCTACCGCCTGGAACGACGCGGCTGGCTGCATGGCCGCTGGGTTGAAAAAAGTGGACAGCGCCGTCGTCGTTATTATCGTGTGACTCGCCAGGGCCGCAGAGTGCTCGCGTCGCAGCTTCGCGGCTGGCGCGAATTTGTCGCTGGGATCAATAGCATCACGGAGGCAGAAAATGCCTGAATGGAAACCGGAAATTCTTCGTAGGCTCGCTCCGCTGAAACTTGCACCGACGCGCGAAGCCGAAATTGCCGACGAACTCGCGCGGCACCTTGAGGATCGCTACCAGGAACTCCTTGCGAGCGGACAGTCCGAAGACGCAGCTTTCCGCAGCGCCATCGACGAAATGAAGGGCGAAGACTTGCTCGCGCGAGGCCTGCGGCCCCTAGAGAGGGCTTGGTATCGCGAATCCATTGCGGTGGGCCAAGACAGCAACAATGTTTTCTCTGGCATCTTTCAGGACGTTCGCTACGGTCTCCGTATGCTTGCAAAGTCCCCGGGCTTCACAGCAATCGTCATACTGACGCTCGCCCTCGGCATTGGCGCGAACACGGCAATTTTCACCGTCGCCAATGCGCTACTGCTGCGGCCGCTTCCATACGCGAATCCGCAGAAGCTGATGATGGTTTACGAAACAAACATCGCAGACCGTAGCCAAGAAGACGTCTTCTCATATCCCTACTTTTCGCGTTTGCGCGACCATCAACATTCGTTTTCGGGGATTTCCGCGTATGCCGGTGACGATTTCGACATGTCCGGACGCGGCGAGCCGCGGCAGATTTCAGCCGGTCGGGTGAGCTGGAATTTCTTCGACGTGCTCGGCGTGCGGCCATCGCTGGGACGGGAGTTTTTCGCAAGCGAAGGACAACGCGGAGGCGCGCGTGTACTGATGCTGAGTCATCGGTTTTGGAGCAGCGAATTCGGTGGAGCGCCAAACGTGATTGGCCAGACTGTGATCCTCAATTCGCTCAGTTATACGATTGTTGGAGTGCTGCCAGCAGGATTCACGTTCCAGCCTCTCGGGAACGCCACGCAGATTTGGATCCCGCGCGAATTCGAGCTGAATATCGCCACGCAGGAACACATTCAGGCGGGCATGGGTTACCTGGAGGGCATCGCGCGGCTCGCTCCGGGTGTGAGTATCGATCACGCGCGGTCCGATCTGGAGGTGCTGCATCAGGAGTATTCCCGCGACAACTCGAGCCGTCCCGACGCCGATCCGAAGTGGCCGACAACGGTCACGCCGCTGCAAACGATGATTGTGGCAAACATCCGCGTGGCCGTGCTGGTTCTGATGGGCGCGGTGGGAGTGGTGCTGCTGATTGCGTGCGCGAATGTGGCGAGCCTGCTTCTCTCACGAGCGCTGAAGCGCAAGAAAGAAATCGCGGTGCGCACGGCGCTGGGGGCGCGGCGCAGCACGATCGTGCGTCAATTGCTGGTGGAAAGTTTGCTGCTGGCGACGATTAGCGGTATAGCGGGGATATTTCTGGGATACGC
The DNA here is from genome assembly GCA_963804625.1 of uncultured Acidobacteriota bacterium. Lineage (GTDB taxonomy): Bacteria > Acidobacteriota > Terriglobia > Acidiferrales > UBA7541 > Palsa-295. The sequence continues at coordinate 6,984 of CAWDRJ010000008.1, forward strand.
GGGCACGCGAGCGCTGCTCGCGCTGAATCACGATACAGTCGAGCAACTGAGCGGCGCCGTCTCCATGGACTGGCGAGTGCTGTGCTTCACCGTGGGCATTTCGCTCGTGAGCGGTCTGCTGTTCGGATTGGCGCCGGCGCTTCAACTCTCGAAGACGGATTTGAATTCCGTGCTGCGCGACGAAGGGCGCGGAAGCACGGGCGGCCGCCGCACGGCGAATTCGCAAAACGTGCTCGTGGTCGCGCAAGCGGCGCTGTCGATGATTTTGCTGATCAGTTCGGGGCTGCTGATTCGGAGTTTTCTGCAGCTGATGGACGTCAATCCGGGATTCGATCCCCGGAACGTGCTGACGATGCGAATGAACCTGCCTCCATCGAAATACGGGACAAACGCGCAGATGGTTTCGTTTTACAACGAGGTGCTGCGGCAGATGCAGTCGCTGCCGGGCGTGAGCGTCGCGGCGATTTCGTCGGCGCTGCCGCCGACTCCCACGCGGTTCGCACCCATTCTTGCGGAGGGCGAGCCCGTAGTGCCCGTCGCGCAGCGGTCCGGCGTGAACATCCAAACGATCAGTCCGGATTACGCGAAGGTGCTGCGCGTGGCCCTCGAGCGCGGACGCGAGTTCACGGCCGAGGACGATCAGACCACGCCGACAGTAGCGATGGTGAATCAGGCGTTAGTGCGGCGCTACTGGCCGAACGACAATCCCATTGGGAAGCATATTTGGCTCGGGCCAATCATCAAGCCGCTGGAAGTGGTGGGCGTATTCGGCGACGAGAAGAATAATGGACTCGGCGCAGATCCCGCTCCAGAGATGTTTCTTCCCTTCCCGAACCTGCCCTGGTCGCATTTGCGATTGAGTTTGCGCAGCGCGAGCGGAAACCCCTTGGCGCTGGTTTCGGCGGTGCGGCAGCGGCTGGCGCAAATCGACAGCGATCAGCCGATCACTGAAGTGCAAACGCTCGAGCAGATACTTGCGCAGTCGCGCTCGCAATCCAAGTTCACCGTGGCTCTGTTTGGGATTTTTTCCGCCGTGGCGCTGGTGCTTGCGATTGTGGGAATTTACGGAGTCATTTCCTATGCCGTGGCACAACGCACGCAGGAATTAGGCATTCGCATGGCGCTGGGCGCGACGCAAACTGACGTTTTGAAATTGGTCGTTGGCCGCGGACTGATGCTCGCCGGCGTGGGGATTGCGATTGGACTGATCGCGCCGTTCACGCTGACGCCGCTGATGACGAGCCTGCTGTATAGAGTCAGTGCTACGGATCCGCTGACCGTTGCCGGCAGCGCCATTTTATTTTTGGCGGCGGCGTTGCTGGCGACTTACATTCCGGCGCGGCGCGCCATGCGCGTGGACCCGATGGTGGCGCTGCGGCACGAATAGTCGTGTGCGCAAGTGACCAGCAACCCCACCTTAGAACAATCTTAAATTAAGGTGAGGTAACGAACCCCGCCCGCAGCCACTCTTGACAAAGCACTAGACTTATGCCTATGATATAGGTGTATGAAGCATTATTCCGTAAAGCAGGCTGCGAAGATGCTAGGAGTCAACCCGCAGACTCTGTTTCGCTGGATTTGGGATGGCAAGGTTCACCCGTCCATTGCGGTCCCCATGAATGGTCGCAAGCTCTATCGTTTCTCGGATGAAGACGTCCAGCAGGCGCGCCGCTACAAGTCCGCGCATTACTGGGAAGGCCGCGGCGGTCGGAAGTCCAAAGTGCGCCGCGGGAAGGCCACCCGTCGTTCCCGTCAGTCGAAGAAGAAGGAACTGAAATGAAGAAGCGCGCCGCTATTTACGCACGTGTGAGCACCGGGGACCAGCATCTTGAAACGCAGTTACTTGACCTCCGCGAAATGGCCAAGCAGCGCGGATATGCAGTTGCGCACGAATACACAGACGTAATTTCAGGTGCGAAATCGAAACGCCCTGGCCTCGATCAATTGCTAGCAGATGCTCGACGGCATCGCTTCGATATCGTGCTCGTTGCTGCCTTCGATAGGGTGGCAAGGAGCGTTCGCCATTTCCTGGAAGTGCTCGACGAACTGAGCCACCTCAGCATCGAGTTCGTTAGCCTGCGCGAGAATATCGACACTGGAGGCCCACTCGGCCGGGCGATAGTCGTGATTGTCGGTGCGATTGCCGAGCTTGAAAAAAGTTTAATCGTCGAGAGAGTTCGAGCCGGCATGAGGAGAGCGAAATTGGAGGGACGGCGGATTGGCCGCACGCCGCTCAATATTGATCGGGCACAGGTTGTTGCTGACCGGCGTGCGGGAATGAGTTTGACCGCAGTTGCGAAAAGATACCGCATCTCCCGAGCCACCGTCTGCCGCTTGGTGAAGGAATCTGGCGAACTGAAGAAAACTTACGTGCCGCAACTTGGTGATGAAGAAAGAGTAGTTCCTCCGACTGGATCGAGCAATTTGCTCGCTGCTGCTTAACTAACCGATCGTGTAGGGGGTCAGTGCGGTCCCAGTACTTCACACTTTTCCGATTAATGCGTTCAATCAGGAGTTAGCGGTTGCTAATGGTCAACGGTCAACAATAGTTTCCGAGTTGTCGAGGAAGGACGAGAACGCGTTGATATCAGGCTCACTTTCCCTCCAGCAGCGTGGGCCAGTTGAGCACCACGGTAATCGGATTTGCCTCGGAATTGCGTACGGGCGATAGCATCAGAAACTGCTGGCCGTTGGCGGATACAACATAGCGATTTCGCCAGTTGAGACCCTGGACCAACTGAGCCTGGAATAGAGGCTTGGGAATCTCGGCCTGGAACTTCCCAGCAACTGTGTGAACCTCGACCGCCATCAACTTGTCCTCGGGAGTCAAATAGAAAAGCTCTTTCCCATCGCGACGCCACGCCGGTTCCTCGCCACCGCTGGTCGAAATTTGCCATTTCCCAAGATGCTGCGGGAAACTCTGAACGTAAATTTCGTATTTCCCGCTTTCGTGCGAGGCATACGCAATATAGCGGCCGTCCGTCGAAAACTGCGCCTCCCGTGCCCCGAAGCCACTGCCTTGGACAAACGGGAACAGCTTGCGCTCACCGACGAGCGAGAGAATCCACAGTTCGGTCAACTCTGTGTTTCCTGCTGTGTCGTAGATGGCATACCGGCCATCGGGGGAGATATCGTTCAAAGCCTTGGGAGGATCTTCCGAGTCGGAAATACGTTCGGCGTTTCCCAGACCGTTCACCGCCTGTTTGTAAATATCGAGGTGGCCGGAGCGCCATGACGAGTACAGGACGCTCGTCCCGTCCGGCGACCACACCGGATTGAAATTGTCGCTGGCGCGAACGGTCAAGCGCGATTGGGCCCCCCGCTTCAGGTCAAACAGCCAGATGTCGCTCCCGCCGATCTCACCTGTCGGAACCGCAATCGTGTTTTCGTCGTGCGAGAGGGCCGGGGTCAAGTGAACTGCAGGTTCTGCAACGGTCCCCAACGGTTCGCCCTTGCGGTTGTACCAGATCATCTGGCTGACGGGCCCGCTCGGGCCTGTTTGGTAAGCCAGGACGCCGTTCTGGGAGAGAGAAAAATATCCGAGCCCGTAATTCCAGGCTCGACTGAGGCCGACTCCCGTGCCGATCGGTACGGGTTCTCCTGTGGACCGTAGCCTGTCCGCATCGAAGGCTTGGGCCACTAAAGTCCCTTGCGCCACATAAAGGAGATAGCCCGGAGGAGCGTAAAGGGCCTCGGAGAGCGACTCGAACAAACGCTCTGTTCTTGTTGAGTCCAGAGATCCTGCTTCGATGAAAGACCGACCATACCCTCGGTGGGTCGTTCCGGTAATACGAAAAAAAAGGAAATGCCGCCGGTCCGGTAGGAACTGCGGGAAAAAATGATAGCTCCTTTCCCCCGTCTCCTCCGCAGCGCCGACCAGCGTCGGAGTACCACCGGCTTCAGGAACGCGATACAGCTTGTTTCCGTCCGAGAAAACAATAACGCCATCGCGGTTCCAAGTTCCGCCGCCGGCAGAGAGGACATCACACAGCACCTGCGGCGGGCCACCGCTAACCGGGACCTTTTCAAGTTTATTGTCTAGCGAAAAAAAACCGATGTATCGGCTATCCGGCGACCAGAAGGGAAAAACGGCGCTCTCGACGCCTGGGAAGGACCCTTCTGTCAGCGAGTCGAATGCGCGTACCCTCAAAGTGAGGTTGGTCTGTCCCACACCGCCCGTCACGAAGGCGAGCTTGCGCCCGTCGGGGGAGAGGCTCAGGAAACTGCCCCACGGACGGAAACTCGTATTCCCAGGCGCCGGCACGGAAAAGCGGACTACATCGCCAGTTCTTTTCGGCCTCAGCAGAAAGTAGGTTGTGAAGGCAGCGACGAGAATTGCACAAACCGCAAGCGCCCAAGGTAATGCGCGCCGCCTGGGGGTTTCGCCCTTCGGCGCAGCACTCGACTGCACCGCGTTGCGGAGTTCCGCCGCGACGCCATCGCCGGTCTGCGCTTCTTCAATCGGAATGCGCGCGTCGCCAATATCGCGCAGGCGCTGCTTCGGGTCTTTCACCAGGCAGCGGCGAAGCAGTCTTTGAATCGCCGGAGGCGTAGTCTGCGGCAGACTCGCCCAGTCCGGCTCCTTCGTGAGCACCGCCGCCAGTACTTCCGTGATGCTTTCGGCGTCGAACGCTCTGTGCCCGCTCAACATCTCGTAAAATGCGCAACCGAACGCCCAGATATCCGCGCGCTTGTCCACGGATTTGCCACGCACCTGCTCTGGACTCATATATGCCGGCGTGCCCAGAATTGTTCCCGCTTCGCTTCCGCCGGCTTTCGCAAGACTACGCTGCGTATCTGCGTCCAATTCGCCCGCAAACGCTTTCGCGAGTCCGAAATCCAACACTTTGACGCGGCCGTCCGGCATCACTTCCACGTTAGCCGGCTTCAAATCGCGGTGCACGATGCCCTGCTCGTGCGCGCTTTCCAGCGCGGCGCTAATCTGTTGTGCGATCGCGAGAGCTTCGGCGATATCCAGAGGACCCGTCTTCAATCGTTCCGCGAGCGTTGTACCCGGAACCAGCTCCATCACCAGATACTGAGTATCGCCGGACTGCTCCAGTCCATAGATCGTGGCGATATTGGGATGATTGAGCGAGGCCAGCAATCGCGCTTCACGCTGGAAGCGCGACAGCCGCTCCGGATCGTGGTCAAATTCCAGGCGCAGAACTTTAATGGCCACGCTGCGGCCCAGCTTGGTGTCACGCGCCTGATAGACATCGCCCATCCCGCCCGCTCCGATGCGCGCGACGATTTCGTAGATACCCAGACGGCGCCCGGCCGCGAGCTCCTCCGCGGAGGCCAGCCCCGGTCCGGACAAAAAGCTTTGCTGCGCTTCCTTGTCCGCGAGAAGCAGTGATTCCACTTCGCGCCGGTTGTTCGGGTCGGGGCAGGCCTGATCCAGGTAGGCGGATCTCTGCTCGGGCGTGCGCTCCAACGCTTCGGCGAGCACGTTCTTGATTTCCTGCCACGCTTCCGGCGTCATGTTGCCGCTTCCTTTTTCATCTCGCGCTGCAGCCACGCACGCGCCGTCGCCCACTCCCGTTTTACTGTGGCTGGCGAAACATCCAGCACGACGGCCGTCTCTTCAATGGACAGCCCGCCGAAAAATCGCAATTCGATCAGGCGGCTTTGCAGCGCGTCAAGAGTGGCGAGTTTGGCGAGAGCATCGTCAAGCGCGACGAGATCGAATTCCTGTTTCTGCGCCGGGACCAACTCCGCATCCAGGGAAAGCCGGGGCGCTCCGCCGCCGCGCTTGCCAGTGAGGCGCGCGCGCGCATGATCCACCAGAATGTGGCGCATCAATTGCGCCGCCACGGCGAGAAAGTGCGCGCGGTCTTGCCATTGCGGCGCTTCTTGCCGCACCAAGCGCAGATAGGCTTCGTTGACTAGGGCGGCGCTCTGAAGGGTATGGTCGGGACGCTCATGCCACAGATGGCGGCGCGCAATGCGGCGCAACTCATCGTAAACCACGGGGATTAAAGCTTCCCGCGCTTCCTCGTTGCCCTGGCTCCAATCGGCGAGCAGCCTGCTGATCCGTGAAGACGAAGCGGCCGGCACTCTCCCTCCCCGCCTTGGGTCACTGCATTAGGCAAAAAGATAGCCCCCACGCCAGCCAAAGTCAATTTACTCCGCCATTTGAGCGAAAAAGCCCCCCCGCAAGGGCGCCTAAAAATCTTCGATTTAGATGAGCCGGTTTACCCCGAATCCTCGCTTTACAGGGTGAAGGCACGATACGGGTTGCAGAGGGCAACGCAGACGCACCCCGGCGAAACACAAATTCAAGATTAAGGAGAACTTCGATGAACGCAAACCATTCGATCTGCAAGGCGAGCGTAAGACTTTTGCTGGGCGTGGTGTTGGCGGGCGGTCTGTTCGCGACGACCACACACGCGCAATCGCGCTTCGAGGGCACATTCAAGCTGACGAACGAGGTGCACTGGCGCGCGGCCGTGCTCCCCCCGGGCGATTACTCGCTGAGGCTCGATACCGCGAAGCGGATGATCGTGTTAAGCGACGCGCACACCAACAAGCCGGTGGCTCTGGAGGGCGTCAGGATAGATAGCGACGCTCAGAACCGCGGCAGCCAGCTGGTGGTCGAACTTCAAGGCAATCGGCGAGTCGTCCGCTCGGCGTGGCTGGCCGGTTTCGGCGAAGTCTTCCACTCCACGGAAACGTCCAAAGCTGCCAAAGAGGCGGGCACCCAAGAAACGATTCTCATCGAGCGCACTTGGGTTGCGGCGAAGTAATGCACCGAAGATCCGCGCGGACGATTGGGGCCAGCCTCCACCCGGCTGGCCTTCGTTCGAATCGGCACTTCGATCCATCTGACTCCGACCCTCAAATTGGAACCAATCACGGGCTTTCACGGTGTGTCGTAAACCTTCTCTCGCGGGTAAAGGCGTTGGCGTCTAAATCTCCGTGGTGCCCCAGCTGAAAATTCAGAGTTGAGCATGAACTCGACCAAATGCCCTGGTGGTTCGCAAGGGGTAATTCCTCTAAGTTCGCAAACCGCTGAATTCACTGAGATGAAACTGGCCGGCTGAGCTAGTCCGCAGGGTACAGTCTTCTGACCAGCGGAGTCACCGGTAACGGAAAAAACTGCGGCGCCTACCCCCGCAAGCCCGCAGAGAGTTCAGCTGGGTCTACGTAATCACGATCTGCAGGTCGTGTGCCGATGCCCGGCCTACCTGATGTATCGAATTTGGATTAGGTGATCCTCGGTGCAGGATGACCGTGCGGCCTCCGCACTCTATCGAAACAAAGCCATCCTTGAGAAGTTCGTGGGTAAACCCCGGTGTGTTTGTCAGCCCATCGAGAATTTCGTCCGCATCCGCTGCTAAGGCTCCACGTACGGCAATGTGGATTTGTGAGTTATCCAGACCGGACACGTAAAATTGTTCGTCGGAATCGTCTGAATTCCGATCGCGACAAATTTGCCCGCGTGTCTGACTATCTTTCGTTCTGGTCACAAGATCGAAGCCGCCGGCCGACACCAAGACGCAGGCGAGCCCGAGAAGCGCCGTAGTTCGTGACAATCGGATAAGTATCCCGATTATGAACGATCATACGGGGCTGCGACGAACACCAATGGTACGACGGTACCGTTTTGTCAGCGCGTCCTCTCGAAGGCCTATTTTGCAACAACGAGTTGTCTCTGGAACTTTGACTGGTCCAGCGTCGTGTCGCCCTGAACAAACGCACTGATATTTGTGCCCTTCGGAATCGAGACTTCTGCGGAGAGGTCCAGAGGCCTTTGTGTCACTCCCAAATTGGGAGTGACCCGGTAGCGAATTCTTGAAGCTGCAGGAATATTCGGTGAGCAACTGAAGGTTTGTCCCATTCTACGTCATCACCTTGCCATCATTGGGACATCCGTTTACGTGTGGGCTACTTTTCATTCGCCATGCGAGGCCGGTCCCCCAAGCCTAGTCGAAATGGTCCTTGCCAAAAGCGTTGCCCAAAGGGTGTTCCGCGCCAATATGCGGGTAATACCTTTAGCCACTACGGATTCATCGGACTGGCGACACCGGATAGAGTATCGAGCTTAATACAAACGTCTCCTGGCTCCGGCCGGACGAAGCAAAGAAAGCTTTGGCGAAGCTGATTTCATTCCTGAGGCGAAGGTCGTAAAGACGGGCACGGACGGCGATTGACCGGGATGCAGGAAAAAAACGGCGTTTACGAAGTGGCGAGGCGGACACGCGCGATGTACAATCAGCGACCTAATTCGACATCGGGAAGACTCCGGATGGCGCGAAAAGAGCAGGGCAGAAAAAAGAATCAGAGCCAGTCGAACCAAGCCACCGCTGTAACGCTAAAGGCCGTCTCTAAGTACGTAGGTCTGACGCCTGGGACCATTTCAGCGGCAATGAACAATTCATTGGCATGCCGGTCTGTGCCGGACCGCACGAAAAGGCGGATCTTCGCCGCAGCCCGTGAGATGGAATATAAACCGAACGATTTGGCGCGACCCCTGCGCGTGAAGCGCTCCTACACGATTGGAGTGATCGCAGCAGAACTTGGGGATCCGTATGGACAATTCATCATCGCTGGAATCGAACGACACCTCCGCGCGAATGGTTTCTTGTACTTGACGGCAGTTCACCGCCACGACAACGAGCTTCTCGAAAGCTATTCGCAATTGTTGCTGGAGCGCGGCGTGGAAGGGTTTATCACGATTGATACGCCCATTGTGCGCGAACCGGCTCTACCCACCGTAGCGATCGCAGGTCACCGGCCCTTTGCCGCCGTCACGAACATCGCGCTCGACCACAAGGCTGCCGCGTTTTCAGCGCTGCGGCATCTGCTTGAGTATGGTCATCGAGAGTTCGCTTTCTTGAAGGGTCCGGCGATCAGTTCGGATACAGAGAGCCGCTGGCAAAGCATTGTGGAAGCCTCGCATGAACTGGGAATCCGGATTCATCCGGATCGCGTGGTCGAACTCAATGCGACGCAAGCCTGCGCTGCGCGCGCGCCTGAGTATGCGTATCCGTTCGCGAAGGAGCTGCTGAGCCGAAACCGCAAGTTCACCGCTCTTTTTGCGTTCAACGATAACTCGGCCATCGCGGCGATGAGCGCGCTTCAGGATGCGGGACTGCGAGTTCCCGAAAATGTTTCGGTAATCGGTTTCGACGATATTCCGCTCGCGTCTTATTCGAATCCGACGCTGACCACGGTTCGACAGCCGCTGCAGAAAATGGGCGAGATTGCGGCGCGGACGTTGCTGGATCGAATCGAGAATCGAGCCGAGTATGTCGCGGAAATCGCGATCGAGACAGAACTAATCGTGCGAAGGTCAACTGGTCCCACTCCCAAGGCAATATAACAATCACGATGCTCACACGACGGAAATTTCTCGCCACCGCAGCGTACTCAGTGATCGCAGCGCGTCTTCGCGCGCACGGCTCCAGCACGGCTCAAGTCACTCTCCGCATCCCCAACGAAGCGACCGGCCCTCATATGCCGATCGATTTTGTCGGCCTATCTTATGAAGTGCAGCAGCTCACGGACCCGACTTTCTTTTCGTCGCAGAACAGCGGCCTGATTCGCCAGTTCAAAGCGCTTTCGCCAACTGGCGTTCTGCGCCTTGGTGGCAACACCAGCGAGTTCGCTTACTGGAAACCTACTGCCGATTCTCCCGAGCCACAGCATCCGCAAGTCCGCGAGGTTGAGGGTGAGCCGAAGGCGCACTACTACGGTGTAACAGTCGAGGCAGTCAAGAACTTGGCGCAGTTCCTCCAAGCCACTGGTTGGACCTGCTTGTACGGCATCGGCATGGGGACGAATACACCGGCACGCGCCGCCGAAGAGGCCGCCTTTGTCGCCCAGACGCTCGGCGACCGCCTGCAATACTTCCAGATCGGAAACGAGCCGGATTTGTTTGACCGCCACCTGCGCGATCCGAAGACGTGGTCGGCCAAGACCTACCTGGACGAATGGCTCACACTCGCGCGTGCGGTCGCGGCGCGGGTGCCCACAGCAAAGTTCGGCCTACCCGACGTTACGAGCAAGCCGTCATGGTTGACCGAGATTGCAGATCAGTGGCCGTCCGTCCAATCTCCGCCTCACGTGACGACGCTCACTCATCATTATTACTTCGGCGGGCCCGCGACCAACCCGGACGTCAACATTCCGAACCTGCTGAAACCCGCGACGATGCAACAAGTGCAGAACACCGCGACGATGGCCACGGCCGCCGCGCGCAAGATTGGCGCGCGCGTTCGCATGACGGAAGGCAACACGTGTTATCGCGGAGGCAAACCGGGCGTCTCCGACGTGTTTGCCGCCGCGCTTTGGGCCGCCGACTATTCGCTGCTGCTGGCCAGTAACAACTATTCCGGCGTCAATCTGCATGGTGGTACCGGCAAATCCGTGGCGAATTCCGTTGGCGGATCTCTGCCCGGCGACGCGCTCCTGCAAGCAAATGGCGCAACGCCCGAACAGATGGCCGCGCATCCGCATCCTTTCTATACGCCGATTGCGACCTTTGGTGCGGACTATTGGCTGGAGCCGGTCGCGTATGGGTTGAAGTTTGCAGGCTTGTTCAGCGGCGCAACACTGTTGCAGACCGACTTCTCGACGAAGCTGCAGGCTGCGGGAGTGAATGCAACGGCCTACGCCGCGAAGCTGCCCGGCAACAAGACCTCGGTGATCATTCTGAACAAAGACGCGGCGGCGGACCTTGAGTTGGAACTCGATTTCGGTCGCGGCGTCAGCGGAACGGTGAAAACCGAAATATTGCACGCGCCGGCGCTAGACAGCCGCGAAGCGCACATCACAACCGCGACAAAAACCGACTCGCTCGAGCAGGTCAAGTGCACCGTGACCGTTCCCCATGCAACCGGATTACGCCTGACACTGGCTTGAGATTGGCTTGGGACGCTGGCACATTCCATTCATCAGTGATCATTTGGCGGCCTGCTTGAAGTCGAAATAGGCCAGATTCATGTTGCCCTTCGTCAATATGTGTACCGTGAGGACGTTTTCCCCTTTATCGAGGCGAACCTTGAAGAGCTGCGGCGTCAAATTCCAGTGGTGCCACTGGCGCCAGGCCAGCGGGTCCGCAGGATCATTTGTCGAAACGATCTCCAGAGGTCCCGTCGCATCCTTTCCATTCACATCCACGGATATAGTTCCGCCACGATTCGATGTGTAGAGGAAATCGGCCGCGTAGGTTCCCGGGTCTGTCGCATCTATAGTGATGTTGAACCACTCTCCGGGTTCGGTCCAGCCAACGTAGGGCAGATCTGCGGGAGGAACAACTTTGTCGAACGGGTTATCGTCAACCGGATCCGGCTTCCGATTGAACTTCGTGTAGGAAGTGTCCACTCCCTCGTGGATACGAAATTCGTTGAGGTAGGTTCCATCGGCCGGGTTCAACTCTCCGCTGCCGTGGTTCTGTGGATCGCTGTCGTGATAGGCGATACCTTCGCCGCCCAGGTCATAGTAAGCGCACAAAACGCGTCCCGGTATTTTTTGTGCGCCGCCCTCGTAGCGGCTGTCGTGATAAGGCAGTCCTTTATACTGGCTCAAGAAAGATTGGAAAAACGCAATTGCCGGTAGCATCGCTGCTGCTACGAAGCGTAAGAAAAACGCTCTCCGGCTCATCTTGCCTCCCTGAGTATGCTCTGTGCTTCAGATATGTCCCCGCGTTTCAGACTTGGAAAAGTTCGATCCCGTTCGCTTTGCCGAGATTGCGCGAGTACTTCTTGTCTGTCCCATTATTCCAATGTTCGTGCACGCCAAGGCTGCGGCAGCGGACGCCATCGCGTTCAGGATCATAGACAGTCTTCGAAGGCGGGTCATTCGCCAGGGCAGACTCGCGCAGGTAGTTATCCGCATTCGCGATATCCGGAAGATCGGGCCATTCCGAACTGAGGAAATCGAAGCCAACAGAATCGATCGCTACGCCGTCAAGCGACATAAAAATGCTGTTCGGCCATGCATCGTTGAATGGCGCCATCTTCCACTTGCGATGCGGCGGCCCATCCACGTTGTCGTTTCCATAGAGCCCATCAATAATAAAAAGCATGGTTTTCTCGCCGAGGTCTTTATGCCCCAAATAATCCGTGAACGCGGAGTAACTTGCCGAACCATCGCTGTTGTGATGGAAGCCGTCATGCGCGTTCTTGTGCCAGTCGGGATTGATACTCGTAGCGCCGAAGAGATTCTTCGCGCAAAGTGTCACGCCTGAACTCACATGCGCTCGCAACACGGCGGCATCAATTAAATAGGTGGAATCAACGACTGTGGTATCGAGTCCCTTGGCGTTCTTACTTTCCACTGAAAAGGGAATCGCGTCGGGTTTGAACTCGGCCTTTACTCGTCCATCCCCTCCGATATGATCAACAAACGTGACGCCGGGAAATTCGTGGTGAATCTTGTCGTAGAGATTGCCCGGGATGAACCGGCTGGAATCGAAGATGGTGATCGATGATTGCGGCACGCGTCCCGGGCCGCTCAACTGCCGGACGAGCGAAAGGATCATATGGGGCGAGGAATTCAGCCGATCGATCGTGCCATGGTCCGTTGTGTTATTCAGGTTCGCCTTGATCGCAATCTTTTCCCCGGCAGTGTATCCGGCTTTGCCGCGGCCATGCGTGCGATTGAAGTATTCAAAGATGGACTTCCACGCCTGCGCGTCGGTCTTTTGATTTGTAAGGCCGCAAATAGACCGCGAAACCATGCGGTCAATCACAGTCTGGTCATTGTGCGCGTCGGTCCACCACGAGCCTGTGCCATCCCAAGTCACAGCCGCCGGATCGTGCGCCCAAGTGACTCGGCCGGGAACGACGCCGCGCGGAACTCCCATTGGGGAAAGCGGCTCGAACAAGGAGGGCCGCAGGTAGGTGGCAGCCGCAAGAGCCAGAGTGAATTCTCGGCGCGTTATGTCCATTTTGACTTGCTCCTCTCGCACAAAATCATACGGTTCCGCGGATCATTCCGCCTAAAAAGGCAAAAACTGCCGCAGCCTCGTCCTGGACGGCATCGGTCTTGGTTGGAGACCGGCAGTTGTAGCGCAGGGACCTTGAACTGCCCGGTGAATTGTACCTGACGACGCAAGTAGGATCCTCAACTAGAATGTCGTTACGTAAGAGTTCGTTCATCGTCTCAGTAGCCCTTCACTCCTGAGTATGAAGCGACTCGACCACGGCCCGTACGTCACGGTTCTCGAAAACCGGGTCCGGCAACGCGACTAAAACTGGGTTATTGAGGTATGGTTTAGGGACCCGAGCGGTGACAAAAAGAAATTCGTCGCGACGGTGGCCAAATTTAAGTTAGCGAGGGAAGCGAAGATGTCCTCACATTTTTCGCGCCGGGAGTTCCTCGATGGAGCGGGCGTCCTGGCGACTTCAGCGATTCTTGCGCCGTCGTCTTTGCGCTTCGGTTCCGTTCGCGTGGGTGAGCAAATGAAGCCTGAAGAACTCCGTAGCAAACTCCGCGGAGTGATCGCATTTCCGATCACACCGTTGCAGCCGGATTTGTCCTTGGATATCCCCGGACTGCGCAAGAATCTTCAACGCCTCATGGAGAATGCTCCTGCTGCCATCGTCGCCGCGGGCGGGACGGGCGAAATGTATTCGCTGACTCCCGCTGAGCATTTAGAGGTGGTAAAGGCTACAGTAGAGGAAGTGCACGGCCGGATTCCTGTAATCGCAAGCACCGGATTCAACTGGCCGATAGCGATCGAGTTTGCCCAGCAAGCGGAGCGGGCAGGTGCGGATGCCATCCTGGCGTTACCACCCTATTATCCAAACGCCGATGAACAGGGACTTACGGAATATTACAGAGCAATCGGCAGAGCGACTCCGCTGGGAATGCTCGTGTACAGCCGCGATTGGGTAAACCCTGAACCGGCATGGGTGGAACATTTGGCGGAGGAAATCCCCACGCTCGTCTGCTGGAAGGATGGCCAAGGCGACTTGCGCCGGTACGAGCGGATTATGAACCGCGTCGGAGACAGGCTCCATTGGATTGGTGGAGCCGGCGATGACTGTGTCCCCGGCTACTACAGCATCGGCATCCGGACGTACACGTCCAGCATTGCGACCGTTGCGCCAAAACTTTCTCTAAAACTCCACGAGGTCGCTTCGTCGGGAGATTCCTCGGCTCTCATGCAGCTCATGAACACATACGTGATCCCAATCTACGAGCTGCGCGCTCGTCGCAAGGGGTACGAGGTTTCCGTCATGAAGGAGACGATGAACTTGCTTGGAATGGCGGCAGGTCCAGTGCGCCCGCCACTTCCCAACCTGCGCCCAGACGAAATTCGCGAATTAAAGGTTATCTTGGATCGCTGGAAGCTTTTCCTCACGACCTAGATGCAGTCGGCGCTGCGAACAAACTTCCCTGTTGCTGCTTCATTCAAGCATCGAGAAGGGTTTCATCGCGAAATCCAACGTCCATAGAATCGTGCTAACCGGGAAAGCGGGTCCAGTACCAAGATGATTGCATAACAACGTCGGCTCCCTAGACCCGAGTAGACTGTGGTTTGTCGAGGACCATAGGCTCGGGAGGAAGGAGCCGAACATGATGATTATAGGCGTAGATTACCACCCGAGCTTTCAAGCAATTGCATTTTGTGTCGAAGAGACTGGTGAGTGCGGTGAGCAGGAACTGAACCACAGTGATGGACATGCAGAGAAGTTCTATCGAGACCTGCAGCAGCGAGGAATCCGCGTGCGAGTAGGAATGGAGGCGACAGGCTATTCACGCTGGTTCGAGCGGCTGCTGGCAGAGTTGGGTTTCGAGCTGTGGATCGGGGATCCGGCGGAGATCAAGGCCAAGCGAGTGAAGAAGCAGAAGTTCGACCGCGAGGATGCTCGACTGCTACGCCGGCTGATGCTGGAAAATAACTTCCCGCAGATCTGGATACCGAGCCCGGAGAACCGAGATCTACGGCAACTGCTATGGCATCGGCATCGTCTAGTGCAGATGCGCACGCGGATCATGAATCAGTTGCAGGCGCTGGCCATGAACGAGGGCCATCGCTGGAAGAAAAAACTGTTCAGCGAACAGGGGCGAGTGCTGTTAGAGAAGCTCACGTTAGCTCCCTGGGCCAGTCGGCGCCGGCAAGAGTTGTTGGAGCTGCTGGACCGCCTGAATCCGACGATTGAGGAGTTAACCACCGCCGCCGAGCGGGAAGCTAGAAAGAGACCCGAGGTTCTGCGACTGATGAGCCACCCCGGTGTGGGTCCGCTCACGGCACTGGCTTACGTGTTGATCATCGGAACTCCGACACGGTTTTCTCGTGGCAAGCAGATCGGCACCTATGTGGGGATGATTCCGAGTGAGGACTCCAGTGCTGGCAAGCAACGGCTGGGGCACATCAGCAAGCAAGGCAATTCCTTGTTGCGCTTCTTGCTGGTGGAGGCAGCCCAGGCGGCAGCACGAATCAATCCGGAGTGGCGACGTCGCTACCTGCACCTGGCGATGCGTCGGCACAAAAGCATAGCCAAGGTAGCGATGGGGCGGAAGCTGGGAGTTCGCTTGTACTGGATGTGGCGGAATGGTTGTGAGTATTCGCGGTCTTTCGAGTTCGGTTCGTACGTGGGACAGCTCGGTACCGGACATGGTGTGAAGTAGACGCCTGAGCAGATGAATGGGCATCCCACTCCCTGCCGAGGGAGTTCGAAGAAGTAATCGTGGTCGAAGTTTTGATCGAAGAGATGTTTGGGTCGGATCGAATCCGACCGAAAGATTACAGACGAGCCGTGGTCATCGACGCGGGGCCAAAGAACACGACGAACAAAGACACTCTTCGAAGTGAACGGAGAAGTGCGCTCATAAATAGTTTGACAGAGTCGACGTTGTTAGAGATGTCCGGTAAAGCGAATCTCCAGGAGACAAACGGCTAAGTCGTTTGTCTCCTGGCAGCGACGCGTCGCAGACGCAGTCAATGATATCGGACGTAGCACCCAATCGCACCGAAATGATCAGTAGTCATCAGCCATCGCGTAACGTTGTGACTGTAAAGAGGAATAATGGCTCACCGAGCCACGCGTGGGACTGGAGGCCACGGGATATTCACGCTGGTTCGAGCGCGTGGCGGTAGAACTGGGGATCGAGGTATGGGGACCAAATTGACAAGACGAGTGACACCGCGATTTGAAGTGTTTGTTGGCGAGAGACCGACTCATA
This sequence comes from uncultured Acidobacteriota bacterium, assembly GCA_963804625.1. Lineage (GTDB taxonomy): Bacteria > Acidobacteriota > Terriglobia > Acidiferrales > UBA7541 > Palsa-295. The sequence continues at coordinate 23,127 of CAWDRJ010000008.1, forward strand.
AGAGGAGGCCTTCGCCGAAGAAAACGGTTATTGGACATACACCCGTCAGTCACGTTGCTGCGATGCATCATCTGTGCAGCACAAGGAAGTTCCGTCAGAGGTGGAATTTGAAACTTCTAGTGTTTGGAGAGTATCCTTCGCTGACAGCGGGACCCGAAAAAGCAGTTCCTATCAAATCACCACCGCATGAAGATGAAGGCTCCTGTGCTCAGTTCTTATAGCCGGTGCATTTGGCGAATCGCCGTTCTGGGTTTCGCCATCGCATTGCCAATCGCCGCAGCCGCTGCTCCGAACCGGAGACTCACTCCCGCGGATGTTCTTTCTGTCATGCAACGCGTGGCGGATTGGCAGCTCGCGCATCCGTCGGTGCACCCCACGACCGACTGGACGCAGGCCGCCGGAGACGCAGGGATGATGGCTCTGGCCGGCATCTCCAGTGACCCGAAGTATCGTGAAGCGCTCCTCGCGATGGGCGATGCCAACGACTGGAAACCCGGACCACGCCTGTATCATGCCGACGATTTGGCCATCGGCCAAGCGTACGCAGGTCTTTATTTTCTTTATCGCGACCCGAAAATGATCGCACCGTTACGGTCGCGGCTCGATACCATTCTCTCCGCGCCACCCAACGCCGAAAGTCTGGATTTCCATCAGCCCTACGACCAGGTCTCCCAACTGTGGTCCTGGTGCGATTCGCTGTTCATGGCCCCACCCGTTTGGATGCAGTTGTTCGCCGCCACTGGTGACGAGCGCTATCTCGATTATGCGGTGAAGAATTGGTGGCGCACGACGGACTATCTTTACGATCCGACCGAACATCTCTACTTCCGCGACAGCACCTACTTCGACCGGCGCGAAACCAACGGCAAGAAAATCTTCTGGAACCGCGGTAATGGTTGGGTCATCGCCGGGCTAGTCCGCATGCTGCAGCTGTTGCCGGCAAACCATCCGAGCCGCGCGCGGTTCGAGCGATTGTTCCGACAAATGGCGGAGACGATTCTCGCTGATCAACAAACCGACGGCCTGTGGCATGCGAGCTTGCTCGACCCGGACAGTTATCGGCTCAAGGAGTCGAGCGGCTCGGGTTTCTACGCCTACGCGTTGGCTTGGGGCGTCAATCAAAGTCTGCTCGATGGCGCAAAATTTAAGCCTGCGATCCGCAAAGCGTGGACAGCCCTTGTCGGTAGCGTGGACGAGGAGGGCAAATTGACACATGTTCAACCCATCGGTTCCGATCCGAAATCGTTCGCAGACGATTCCACCGAGGTATATGGTGTCGGCGCGTTTCTGCTGGCGGGCAGCGAGTTATACCGCATGGTGGTGTTTGAGAATGCCAAACCGCTGGCGATCGAGGTGACCAATCCGGCCCAATTCTACCGCCACAGCGAAACGGTGGAAATGAGCCTTACTCTATTGGCCGATCGGGGACTGCGTTCGACAAATCTGGCGGTGATGGACGGCCTCGGGTCCCGGATACTCGATTCGCAGATTTACGCCCGCGAACCAGGGCGGCCGCTGGACACCCTCATTTTCCAGACGGATCTGGCACCGGGGGAGACGCGGACCTACTACCTCATGGACCTTTCCGCTCTGGCTGCCGTGCCGCAACCGATTGTGAAAACCTATGCGCGGCAAATCAGCGAGCGCGACGGCGACATGGCCTGGGAGAGCGATCGAATCGCGCATCGTGTGTACCACCAAGACTTGATTCCAGCTGAGGGCACGGTGAGCAGCGGCGTGGATGTGTGGGTTAAGCGCACGCGCGCCCTGGTGATCAACAAGTGGTACAAGAACGGCGATTATCACAACGATCATGGCGAAGGGTTGGACGATTATCGCGTCGGGCGCAGCCGGGGTTGTGGTGGGCTCGGCATTTGGGACGGTCACACCTACTACGTGTCGAGCAATTACCGCAGCGCACGAATCATCACCACGGGGCCGGTCCGTTCCGAATTCGAGCTAACCTACGATGCCTGGGATGCCGGAGAAGGAGAAATTTCCGAGACCAGGCGCATCCGCATCGACGCTGGTTCCAACATGACTCGCGTCGAAAGCATGTTCGCCGGGAGCCATCGCCCGAAGTTCGAAGTCGGGATCGGCATCGCGCAACGTCCAGCCAACGGCGCGATCGCCAAGAACCAGGAAGAAGGTTGGATGAGTTATTGGCAGCCCGCCGACCGGGACCGCGGAAATATAGGATGCGCGATCGTGCTACCAGACAAGATCGAGGAATTCGCGACCGAAAGCGCCACGCTGCCCAAGCTGACGGAACCGGAGCTCGTTACCCCCAGCAACGAGGGCTTGCCGGCAGTCTCCAATTTGCTGGCGATCACGCCGGCGGAGGCCGGCAAGCCATTCCTGTACTATCTCGGTGCGGGTTGGAGCAAGAGCGGCGATTTTACCGCGGAAACAGACTGGGAGAATTACGTGCGACAATTCGTCGCAGGACTTCGTACACCGCTGAAAGTGAATCTCAAAAATAAATAGCTGTCTCGGCTGGCGGGCAGAGGCACTGCGCATGGTTGCCTCACCTACTCTCGGCGCTGGGAGTCAAGGAGGACTTGGGAACTGACTCGTCCCAATCAACACCGCTCGACGAATACCTGCGTGTCAATCCGAACCATCCATAGGTCGGTGTCGGTAGAAGGAGAAGGAAAGCTGTGGTATGTAACGAGATGTTACGTTTTGGGTGCTCCGAAAGAGAATGCCGGGTTCGCGAAAACCCAGTGTTCATCAATCTTTTAGAGCACCTTTTCTTTTTCGCTAGCAAAACCGTGAATAATCGAGGCTAGGGAGCACAGATTCCTGCTGAGCTTATTCTTCTGTCCACAAGTTTGTGGCGTTTTCGAACAATTAGCGAAACAGGATGCTGGCTGCCTATGCTTTCCTACGCGGCCAATCGCTCCAATCGATTCCTTTTGCGGCTGTCGTGGTCGCTGGGGTTGACAGGCGCTATTCTCCCCTGAGCTTATCGTTTATCGTTTGCGAATTATGGTACGGCTTTTGGTTCTTATCAGCGCAATCGTTTGTCTTTCCGACGAAGATCGTACCGTCGTAATCTGGAGTCCTCATGAAGCTGAGAATGGGCCTGTTTTTGGCTGGCACTCTGCTGTTTTCTTCCCTGTCGTCCTTGTCGTTGAACGCGCGGCAGGCGGGGGAGGCGCGGCTGTGGCTGACGAAGGCTCTGCCGAAACCTGCGGCGAAGAGCGCGACGCCGGAGTTCGGACCCAATGTAATGGTCTTCGATCCGTCGATGTCATCGCAGGCGATCCAGAAGCAGATCGATGCGGTGTATGCGACGCAGGAGCACAACGAGTTTGGACAGCAGCGCAACGCTCTGCTATTCCTGCCGGGAGACTATTCGGTGGACGTGCCGGTGGGCTTCTACACTGAAGTGATAGGTCTTGGGGCGTCGCCCGATGCAACACGGATTGCGGGCAACGTGCATGTGGATGCGAATCTTGAGCACAACAGTGCGACGACGACCTTCTGTAGAGCTGCGGAAGGGCTGTCGATAAAGCCAGCCGGGGGCACGATGCAATGGGCGGTTTCGCAGGCGGTGTCGCTGCGGCGCATGCATGTACGCGGAGACCTGGTGCTGCACCAGCATCGCGGCGGGGCAAGCGGCGGCTGGATGTCCGATTCGCTGGTGGACGGGAATGTTGACTCCGGCAGTCAGCAGCAGTGGATCTCGCGCAACTGCGACTGGAAGAGTTGGACGGGTGCGAACTGGAACATGGTGTTTGTCGGTGTGGTGCATCCGCCGGAAGGCGGATGGCCCGCGCCGCCGTACACAAAGGTGGCGCATACGCCAGTGGTGCGCGAGAAACCGTTTCTGCAAGTGAATGCCGCGGGCGAGTTCAGCGTGCGGGTTCCGGAGGTGTACCGCGATAGCGTGGGGATTACGTGGCGCGGCGGGGAAACGCCGGGAGAGACAATTCCGATTACGCGGTTTTATATTGCGCACGCGGATGTGGATACGGCGGAGACGATCAACGCGCAGCTTGCCCAAGACAAGAACCTGATTCTAACGCCGGGGATCTATGAGGTGACCGCTCCGATTCGCGTTACACGGCCGCATGCCGTGGTGCTGGGGCTGGGGTTTGCGACGCTACGTCCAATAAACGGCACGGCGGCGATGACGACGACCGATGACGACGGGATCGAGATTGCGGGGCTGCTCTTTGATGCAGGGCCAAGCGAGTCTCCCGCGCTGCTAGACATCGGCTCGATGAGCCCGCCAGATTATCCCTCAGCATGGTTGCATCCCTGCAGAGCCCGCCCCCGTTCGTAAAGCCGTTAAGGGAACCGCGCGAAGCATAGCACAGGAATTAAGCAGGCGGGATCAAGTATCCCGTGACTGTGCAAGTAATCGTACCGAATGAATCGCTTATTGGGAAGTACACTGAGCAACTCGGAGGCGAGAGACTGGACGCGAATGGAAAAAAACCGGTGACTGCACCGACCCAATAGCCGGGGTTTAACTGCTTGAACAACGGAGCGAAAACCACTGGAGGACTGAGGAAGCCTGCGGAACCGTACGTCACCAACCCCAAACCGGCGGAGCCGGGGTCCTCGTTGGTCCCTCCCACTGAAATGGAAAAAGAGGTGACTATCAGTGTGTTCGGGGAGAAAGCAGGCAATGTGCAAAATGCGGGGTCTCCCGTTATGGTTACGCTGCAAGACTGATCGTAGATGGTGCTTGCCGCCGGCGCGACCACGGTCGGTATGGCGCTCGTCGGGGTGTTATTCACATTTAGAGCCGTGGGGGCATTTGTAATTTGGACGCTAGGTGTGCCGGTGATGCTAACGGCCCCGGAGACGGCGGAATTAACACTACCAGTAACAGGCACGGGGTTCGCCGACGTATTCACGACCGTGACTGCTGGGCCTCCCGCCGCTGCGGCTGGATGGCTCGGAAGAGACGACAGGACAAAAGCGACGACCCCGAGGCCCGATGTCAAAAGCATAAACCTGCCGAAATATTTCATGGTACCGCCTCCTCACAGCTCCTCGATATGCGAGCGTTGGCGACTTTCTATCTATACAATCGGAAACGGCGAGGAAAAGACGACAATGGCAAAGAGAATATTCTTGCCGACAAATGCACTGAAGCGGTGACCGCCGCGGGTTATGACCCATGGTCAACGCGTTGGGAGACGCGGCCTAGCTCAAGTACACAGGCTTCTACGTGAAGTAATGCAGCAAGGCGCGCAAGATAACGATGCCGCTGCCAATTGGCCCGATTATCAAAGCGGCTTTAGTCCACCACGCGAGTTCCTTCCAAGACTTCGTTTTGTTAATAGGATCAAACATGGGTGTCACCTTGTCGGCATCATACCTAAACGTTTACGAAATGAATAGCCGCGAGAGTGAGCCCCAGCAATTTCTGAACAATTGAGGATGCCGGAGAAGGAAGCGGGGATGCCGGCTGGATTTCTCGCGTCCTGGCCGGTTGCAACCGGAGGGGCCATTTTCAGACAGTTCTGTTACGAATAGTTTGCCGCCGTTGTTACGATGTGGAGTGGTCACGTGCAGAAAAAGAGGACATCTCGTTTTTTCCTGCTGTGCATCAGCTGCTGTTGACAGCATGCGGGCGGGAAAGACTGAGCCACAAGAGCAGCAGCAACTGGGCACTGCTGTGCACCCGATGTTTGCCACGGTGGAGATACCGTAGTCTGTAAAGTCGTTCGATGGTCAAGGCCAGCATGGTGAGGAGCCAGCCGATCAGCAGACTGTTGGCATGATGATGACAGATATGCTCGAGGCCGTGACGACTCTTGGCGTCGTTGAAGCCTTGGTTCTCGATCTCCCAACGGCTCTTGGCCATGCGGAACAGAGCCTGAGGGCCCACTGTGGAGCAAGGGAAATTCGTCAGCCAGTAGGCTTCCACCACCGTGCCGTCCGGCTTGTGCTGGCGATAGAAGAACACGCGAACGGTTTCCCACGCGAGCGTTTCCCAGGGATCGAAATCCTCCGCGTCCCAGAGCTCCACACGATCCGCTCCATGCTGAAAAACCATGGCTGGAGGCCCGCAAGGAAAACGCTGCTGGGCGGCGGCAAATAGCTCCGGCAAGTTGTCTTTCAGCCGTGCCACCACCCGGAGACCCAGATCTCCTGCCGTATGCAGGAACGGTGCGGTGGCGAATTCACCGTCCGCGACCACATACTGCGCCAATCGTTTCCCCACGCTTCCGATCACCCGCCGCAACAAGCGCTGTCCGGCCGCGTACTCGCTATCGCCGGGTCCGTAGGGTTCCCCATCGCAGGGCAGCGACAGGCCGGTGCCCACCACGCTGATCATCACCAAAGAATGTTGATAGCCCTGAATCTGTTTCGCAGCGTTCTGCTGCGGCCGACAGAGCGTGCAACCCTGGTGAGTCCGCCATCCCGCACCGGTGCCATCGATGGCCAGACCGATCCAGCGGCAATCATCAAAGGCTTTGTTGCGCTTGGCGTCACGGATGAGGGAGAGCAGGGCTTGCCGGGTGGGACCGGGATCGAGCCGCTCGGTGAAATAACCCAACGTATCGTCACAGAATGGAGTGGCGATGGAGAGTGTTCGTCGCGCCGAGGAACGCGCCAACGCCTCGACCGCATGAAAACTGGATTCCCGCAGGATCTGTCCGATCAACAGGGCCCAGAGCAGAGCCTGCGCCGGAATCTGGGGTTGTTGCCGACCGTCTCCCGGATCCTTGAGATACCGTCGGAGGCGAAGACGCCGTGTCACATAGTGGAGCAGATGACGTGGCGTCGCGCGGTTCATTTTTTCTTTTTCTTAGGCTTCTTGCGCTCCAGCATGAGCAGTTGCGCGTTGGCCGCCAGCACTTCGCGGACAGCGTCTTGAAACTCCCGCCCCGCCTTGACCCGGCGCCGCACCTCGTCGACCCAATCCTTGGGGATGTGCTGGACCTGCTTTTTCCCCTGAACCATAAAGGTCAGCGACCAGACCGGATGTCCCTGGTCATCGGCACAATGACAGGTGGGCTTGCCGCAGCGGAGATGCGAAAGGGAGAGGGAGCCCGGGAGGGCATCGGCGGGGATAGAGAAACGCCGCAGCAGCTGGAACTTGCGCTGACGCAATCGAGAAGCAAGTGGTCCTTGGCCTCGATGAATCATCTTAATGTATAAATACCATAAGACAAATCACAAATCAAGCTACATCTGTGGATGCGAAAATAGGAGTCTACTGCGGAAGGGGTCGCCAGAGGGACAAAAGAGCGTTCTGACAGAACTAGACTGGGCTAGCCCCAGTCAATCTTCCGAAACGGCTGAGTGAGCCCCCTATAGTCCACTCTCGCGGCAGGGCCGTCGGACTTGACCTGTTGCCTCAGGGCCCAGCAGATTCGACATCGAGCATGGGCGGCGCGATGTTATACCCGCCTGCGGCGCATCTGGAGCAAATGCGTTACAGCGTGGAACGAATCTACGGCGGATCGTGGCCGACTGGCTGAAAGCACAGGAAAAGCCGCCAAGAAAAAATAAATTAGGACGCACTGGAACAAAACTCATCGCTCCCAAGAAAGGTGACCATGTGAGAAGCAGCCAGCAGGAAGGCGTTTTCGAGGTTGTTTTTATCAACGCACTCATGCAGACCGCAAATGTCAGATTGACTGATGGAAGCGGACACGTTGTGCCAAATGTGGCGTGGACTGCGTTGAAAGCGCTGAACAGTTAGTGCACCGTCTGTGTCGCGACCACAAAACGCTTTTCACCGCCACTGGTGTGCCACTCTCACAGTTGACGCATAGGTTTCGATCTGCAACGACATCAACTTACTAATCCCGTCTATCGCACAACCGCAGAATCGTCAGGAAGTTCCAGCTCAAGTTTTTCGGCGCACAAAGGTAAGCGACTGCGTGGGCTCTCGAACCGGAGGTTTAAGTCCGCGGACACCGGGCGAGATCTCGATTACAGTATTCCACTGCACTAAAGCGTTCTCTTGCGCGCCGATCCCGTTTGCTATGACTTCTAGGACTTGACCCACCTCGCTACCTCGCCGTACAACGTCACCTTTCATGACCTCTTGTCCGTCGGTGTACATTTTCGGTCTCCCGATACGGAAAAACTTGGGATTTCTTTTGCAAGCCAGTACCAGTGCACTTTCAGTTCCAAGCGAATCCGTTTACTTAAGTGGCGCTGCGTCAGGCGATTCCAGGCACAAAATGCAGCACATACACGAAAAGGAGACGGTAGCGCTTCCGATTGATTACAGCACGCCGCCGCGGCGTCCCGGAGATTATCGCGACCGAGCGCCGGCGAACTGAAGTTCAGAAGTGAAGGATCTTAGTTCGACCAATCGCTAATTTTGCGACGTCCGGCGAAGCAATGTGATCGCATCTCGGTGGCTGCGAGCCCGGGCAAAATGGTTCGAGCCCGTAACCATAGCTCTTGACTTCGAAATCGCCCGCGAGCTTCCCAGACATAGAATGGGGGTGTGCAAGTCCAAAGATTAGGATGCCGGTTCGAAAATTCGCGATCTCTCGAATGACCTTTTCGCGCATCGCACATTCCCGCCTCTCTTGCGCGTCGAATGGACCATACCGATTGATATTTGCGGATGTTGGGAAGTCCACGGCGCTGCTGGGTCCGAAAGTTCCGAATTGCGATTCATCGGCCGTACCGATGCTTCGCCACGGCTTTCCGAGGGCTTCACTCACCGCCGCTGCGCCGGTCGGTTCGAGTTGAGTGACCGACCATTCTTCAAGAACGACCTCGGGTTGCGTTTTAGCGATTATCAGCTCTAACGCATTCTTGATCTCAGGCATGTCGCTCTTTTTCCAATGACGAGTTCCGAAAATAACAAGCCGTTATTTCAACGCTATCCGCCTCCACGATGCTGCCCCGAACTAATTTCCCTTCGCCTTGAGTTTGGTACCGAGACTGTAGAAATAATCTCCCACGGTCTGAAAGTCCCAACAACTGAAGAAAGAATGTGGGTTGGGGTCGAGCAGTTCTTTTAGTCGTTCATCGCTTTCGGCATTTCTCTCGGCTACGCCAAGTCTGTAGATCAACGATTTATGTATATTCGTTAGGTCATCAGCGTATTCCCGCACGCTTGATTTGGTTCGCCAGATATAACTATTAGCCATCTCATGATTTACGTCATGCCTGTCTGTGTCCTGCTGAACCGCCTGAGCCAACCCGTTTTGACACGGTCTGACAGAGTTCTCCAATCTCATCGCTTCCGCTAAAGCGTCAGCAGCAACCTTAGAATCGGGAGCGCCGTCGTAGGGGTCAAGAGGATTGGGACGAATGGGCGATCTTCTGCGTTTCCTCGAAACTATGGGCTTGATGGGTGCAAAGCTGGGGCCGCTCCTGTTCCAGTTCGGCTATTTCAACAAGAGTGCATTCAAAAGTGGCAACGAATTTCTTGCGCGGCTGGAACCATTCTTGAAGAGACTCCCCAAGAGCTATCGCTTCGCCCTGGAGATCCGCAACAAGCAGTGGTTGACGGCCGAATTCTTCGATCTATTGAGAGCCCACGGGATAGCTTATGCGCTGATTGACCAAGCGTGGATGCCACGCGCTGGTGAGATATTCGAGAAGTTCGATCCAATCACGGCGGATTTTACCTATGTCCGATTGTTGGGCGATCGCAAGGATATCGAAAAGCAAACTAAGATTTGGGACAAGGTGATTGTGGATCGGTCCCGGGAGTTAATGAGTTGGGTGAACGTTCGCCAGCGAACGGTGCGGCGTGGCGTCACGACGTACATTTACGTGAACAATCACTATGCTGGTTTTGCGTCTGGAAGCCGTACCGAAGACTTGGACGATATCCGTTCATTGCGCAATCGTAGCAGCAAACATTCTCATTAACACCTTGCACTTTCGCCTTTTATACGCCTACGCTAAAATCGACCCATGATCGGCTTCGCCAGATTCGATCTGGAACTTTTCCGGCGTCAGCTTATGCACTACAGCGACCTGGAACTCATCAAAATGGGCAAAGCGTGCCCGCCGGCCGAACAGCGGATCGCCGATCCTACGACGAAAGAGGAATGCGCTAAGAAGTACGAATTGTGTAAGCAGGAGTGGAGAAGACGGCATCCGAAAAGAAAAGAAGACGGTGAATGAAAATTACCGGGAACGTTTGCCGTACAAGATCACTTTCCCGTCCGCCACAACAGCCACGTACCGGCCGCCCTCGATAAACTGCATCACCTTCTTTCCGGCACGCGCCATTTGTGCCCATCGCGATTTGGTCTTCGGATTCTGCTCAATCGCCATGATCGTGTTGCCGTCAAACACGAAGGCGACTTGTCGCAGTCGCTTCGCCTTACTCCTGGTGACGGGATAGCGTTCTGACCCGATCTTCACGACGTCGGCGTTTTCTACCAAAGCCTGTCGCCAAATTGCCTTTATCGTTTCGTCGAAAGAAGTAGCGGGCATGGCAAAAACTAACACGCGATATTCAGAGGGTCAAATGGATGGCGGTTTGGAGCCTACGCGCACGCGGCGTATGATTCCCGCGGGGAGCAGCGATGGTCATTGGTGAGCGCCTGAAGGCTCTGAGGGAACACAGAAATATGTCCCAAGGCGACGTCGAGAAGCGCACGGGACTTTTTCGAGTCTACATTTCGCGAGTAGAGAACGGCCACACGGTTCCCGCAATCGAAACACTCGAAAAATTCGCTCGGGCGCTCGAAATTCCGATCTACCAACTTTTCTATGACGGTCAGAATCCGCCGGCGCCAATCGTCTCAGTGCCACCAACGGATAAGGGCTGGGGCAGTTCCGGTCGCGACGCCCAGACACTTCACAGGTTTCGCAGCCTAATGAGCCGGATGGACCAGGGCGAGGTGGAACTGCTGTTGTTCATGGCTCAGAAAATGTCGCGGCGGAAAAAGCGCGGCTCTCGGACGTAGGTCGGCGGGCAATCTCAACGGTGAGTCGATAGTCGCTTCGGAGCCCACTCCGGAAAGTGCATCTTCCAGAAGTTTGCGACGGGTTCCACCAACTCGATCCCCACGGTCCATTTACCGTCCTGCAAGGAGCCCACATCCACGATCCGGCATTCTTGCTCTTCACCGGTGCTCTTGTTAACAACCAAAACACTCTGGCCCGGTCGTACCCTGGCGGCCAGCGCTAGCGCTCCACCGTGAGCGTTCACGGAGAGCATGCGGCTGAATTCACTGAAGGATTCCTGGAATATGTCCTGCCCGAAAACATGCACGGGGATAGACAGTTCGAGCCGCTTGCTTCTTCGGAGCGGTCGGCCTGGCCGAATCCGTACGCTCATGACAAGCCAAACGTAGAATCACGGCCAGTCTGAGCACAATAGTACTGACGGTCCAGCAATCTACGGCTGCTGCGGGTGACGGCCTTCCGGTGCGATCGCATCCGCCATGCGGGAAATCGCCGCTAGCACCTCCAGAACGACGCGGCAATAGAGAATCCAGAAAAAATATCCGACGAGAGCACCTGTCAACCGCCGCGATTGATAAAGGCTGTCTTGACCGGTACCGGAGGGGGTGAATCAATCTTCGGCACCGTGGAGCGATCAACAGGCCGATCACCTAGCTTGAGCAGCGGCTGTATCGGTGTCGAGTTCTGACGCGTTGGGCCGCACACCATGTCTCTGCCTATCTTGGTTTCATTCAGCTTTGGAGGCTCTGGACGGGTGGAATCGCTTTTGACGTGCGTGCATTCCGTCTGCACAGATGTTAGATTTTGAGCGGACGCTGGGATTACAACGAAAAGCGACAGAAATAGGGTCAGCCACTTCATGTCTCGATTAGCTGGATGCTAGCCCTAGTCATCCACGGTGTCAACGGGTGCGGCATACGAACTGTGCCGCTAGGAATAGCGCCGCCGGCAGCCCTTTTTCAGCGTCGCAGACGCGAGTGCCGTCTTTGAGTGTGAAATCGACTCTTCGGGTATCTACGCGATTCGAACCAAGCTCGTCCCGGCAACAAGTCGGATATTTGCCACTCGCGAAAAAACGTTGTACACGACCTCGTGTTTTGTCTCGTAGAGATTCTTACTTGAATCACAGAATTGAACGACCATAGGTACCCGTATTTCGAAGTTTTGGTCCTCGCTGGGGTTCTCAGATTCGAGTCTTAAGAGTTTCTCAAAGTCCTCAAAGTATGTGCCCGCCGGCTTCACGCGCAGATCCATCTGCGCATTTACATCTTGACCTTTTTCCAACCTCGGGATCATTGCGAAAATCGCTTTATACCTGTGTGTTTCCATGGGCTGAATTTGGACATCGTACGCGATTGCGATTTTTGTGTTCACTACCTTTATTTTGCCGAACCTTATAATGCTGACGGGCGCGTTGTTAGCGGAAAGATTAAAAATGAGATCAACATGCGGCGCCGTCTCCAATAAACGGTGAACTTCGTCGGCTTTGTAGGTCGTAATGCTTGTTAGAGATTTGATTCCCACTTCTTTGAACGGATGGGGTGTACTCCCAGGAGTGTTATTGCTGTCGTGCGTTTGTCGGCCGGCACGTGTGTCGGGAACAATGCTAGTCGAGACTTGCGCTCACGCGTACTCCGTTGTGAACTTACCCATTGGGAACCACGAATGCATACATGCGCGGTCATATGCAGTGATGGTTACCCGTGCGGCGAGCCCACTGAGCTTGAAGGTGAAGCGGATGGCACTTGGGTGTGTACGGACCACGCGGGTTTGCCGGAGGGTGCGGGTCGCCCTGAGCGAAAACGTGCAAACGACCGGAGGGCTATGCCACTGCCGGAAACAACCGACCAAAAGGCGATTCGACTGCTCCGACAACAGATCGACCGTCTGAATTTTATCCCGGAATTTCTTGATAGCCGATTCGTGGGTTGGATCGATACGACCAAGAACCTGCTTACAAGATTTCTCGGAGCACAATCAAACACGGTGCAGATGTTCAACCGAATTTCGTGGACGCCTCGAACTAAACAGACTCTCACGGCCAGCTATGGTGAATTATACAATTCGGCGATGGCTGATGAAACACACGCGCGCGATGTGTTCAATAACGGTCGTAAGGCTGCAATCGAACTAATCAATTCGGGCATAGAACATACCCGGGAATTTGGTGCCGACGTCCAGACTACGCGCTATGATCTGCGGCGCGAAACTGCTACGCCAGCACAGTCTGGCGGGATTCACCAACACTTCTACAGCAACGTAACAATTCAAAATCAAGCGTTGGCCGCTGACAATGCTATTCAGCACGTGGACCAGTCGAGCAATATTGGTCCGCATCTGCACGAGATCAAAGATTTGCTCATGCAGAGCATGGAGATCAACGGTCGCGAGGTAAGCGAAGCACTTCAAGCAGTGGAACTGATTGCGGTGGAAACGAAAAAGCCTGAGAAGAAGCGAGACTGGAAAACAATGTTGGGCTTGGGGGCGAAACTCGCCGACGTTGCCGCGAAAGCTCTCGATATAGAATCCAAAATCAGACCACATCTGACGGCCGTAATTCAGTTCATCGAATCGGGATCAAAACACTTCGGCTTCTGAAAATCTCGGGCTACTGCGCAAGATCGAACATCTTCCGCGCTTCTTTCTTGAGTGCTGCGTTCGCCTTTGATTTGCCGAATCCGCGCGGGACAACGCGTTTCGCGATTTGCTCGAAACTCTCCTTCGGATGATCCGCCGCGGCATCGTAAAAAGAGACGGCGAGATCGCATTGCTCCGTCGGCAGATCGGGAGAGGTTGGACGTTTACGTTTCATTCGGTGATTTTACTGCTTAGAATCGGGGAATAAAAGAGAGGAGCAACGACCTTGACCGCCTACGATATACCGACAAAGGAAAAGTTTCTGAAAGAAGACTTTTACAACAGCCTCCGTTGGCTGTTTGAAGGTGCGATAGCTTGGAAAGCCAATTTTGATGAACCGCAACGCACTCGGCATCAAGGAGTCCTCGGACTGTTCACTAGTCTCGTGCAGGCCCGCGCACTTTATGAATTCTTCTACGGTAGCGCGGGAGGGGATAACGCGCGCTTCAGTGATTTCGTTGGCAGATGGAAGCCGACGCAAACCGATCTTTACGCGAACTACATGACCCCAGGAAAGCCAGCGAATAAGCGAGTATTTCACCTCGTCTATGAACGGAGTAAACAGGCGGGTGGTTCAGAAGCAGACCGAAAGCGCCTTGAGGATAAAGTGTTCTTGATCGCAACCGACATTCGCGAACTTTGCGAGCAATTCGTTAGAAACGTACGTCCGGAATTCAACGCAGCGGTCAACTACGCGTTGAGTGCAGCGCACGTCGAGGCTCAGAAAGCGGCCGAAGAATACAACATTGCCAACCCTTTCTGACAGGTTAGAATGCTCGAAAACATGGAGACACTACTCCTAGCAATTCTCTGGGCGCTGAGCGTGATCGTGGCGCTGGTTGTGGGACGATTTCTGAAATCGTATATGTCGCAAAAGGGGGAGAACCTCGCTACGCACGAGGACATTGAGAAACTCGTAGATCAAATGCGCGCTGTTACCACGGCAACGAAGGAAATAGAGGCCAAGATTTCGGATGAGGTTTGGGACCGGCAGAAGCGCTGGGAGTTGAGACGCGACTTATTGTTGGACGCGGTCAAAAAGTCGGGCGAACCGGACGACGCTGTAACCAACTTTCATGCGGTGTGCATGACGGAAAAAATGATGCAATCCTTGGGAAAGGCCCCAAATAATGAGAACAAAGTAGAATCTGGTGCAAGGTTTTGGAAAGCAGCGAACAATTTTGATCGGGCGGTCTCTTTGGTGAGAGTAATTTGCGGGGATGAAACAATTAAGGGCTTTCATGCGTTAGGATTGATGAGTCGGCTTCTTTATCAGGAAATGTCGGGGGGAAATCCCGAAGCGTTCGTACAGAAGACTAAGGAATACGTCGAAAAACAGAAGGAGGTAACGGCGGCGATTCGAAGGGAGTTGAGAATCGCCCCGAGCCCTGTGATACAAGCCTCTGAAGCAAAGTAGGGCGGAACCGCAAGCGCGGGCCTATGTAGTGCCGGCCGTTTTGTACGCCGCGCGCAGGATCGGCGGCATCACATCTTCGGCCAAATGATCCACGTATTGCGTCTTGGTCCCGAATTGCTTCCGGCACCCAGGGCATCCCGTCACCACAAGGCCCTGGCCGCCCTGCGCAACCGAAGGTGGGTTATCAACGAACGTGTCCCACTGATGGCGCCGGATCTCCGCTTGAGCAGCGCGAAGGATTTTCCATTTCGTCTCTTTGTCCATAGCCGAGGATGACGCACGACCGCTACTTTGCAGCAACGCTTGACGCTTGGAATCGCCCGTTACAGTCTGCCGCGATGAATACAGCCGGCATCGTTTCGAAGTTCAAAAACGAACGGAAGATACTCCTCGGAGATCTAGTGAAGATTGGCGTCGTGCTCACCGCACTGCAACACAGCCCTCGTGGCACTTAAACCTGATTGAACATCCCTGGATTTTGTTGACAATTGTTGACTTTTGACTCGTCTAGACGCCTATCTTTGTCCGAGCCTGTCTGAGTGAAATCATCAAAAAGGCCAACAAAACCGCATATCTACAATAAAAACAATAGGATATGCGGAAGAAGGGACTCGAACCCCTACGGCCTTCGGCCACCAGCTCCTAAGGCCACGCAGGTACCGCTCCGCCAGCCGCAGATGACTGTCCCGATCGCTCGCCAAACCGCTGTCGGCAGTGGTCACAAAGGCTCTCGGGGCCTTCGGACCAGAGGCAAAGGACCGTGGCAGCGGGCGCTTGAACCGGGTGACCTGGAGCCGTGGGCGAGCGTCGCCGAATGTGTGTTCGGTGGTGATTCCATTGGCACGAGCCATTCGCCCGAGAGGCCAATTGTTACGCCGGAAACGGCGGCCTTCTCTATTTCAGTCAGAAATCCCAGTTAACGTGAAGTCCACACCGCGAAGCGCATCCTCGTCCACAGTCTTCTGGAGGTCCACTCGGTCCATGGCGATTGAATTTTCGCCACCGTAGTTAATAACGTAGTGCAGCTTTCCAGCGACGAACCAGTAGTCTCTTAGCCCATAGACGGTTCCGCCCTTAAGCCATAAGACCGCCTCTGCGGAATTCGGCTTGGCGGTCGAGCTATAATTGCTGTAACCGAATCCAAAGTAGGGCACCTTGTCACACGCAAATCCCCAAATCCAAAAAGGACCGCAAGCCGAGCCCCACGAGTCGTAACCCCCGAAAAACGGCCCTGCAAATCCAAATCCTGGCAACCTCGGAAAGCGCTTCGGAGAGAAAATCTGTTCAGAAGTAACAGCTCGATTGCCCACCACAACGGCCCTCTTACCTACGATTCCCATGTTATGAGTACCGAAACCGACCAACGGCGGTGCAGAGTGACTTCCCCCACCGCTAAAATGCCCTCCACCGAAATGTCCACCAGCATGCCCACCTCCGCCGCCGTGCTGTGCGAATGTCGGCTCAGGTGCGAACATGAGGGCACATGCAAAGAGAATCCCGTATGCCTTTGGCAGGAGCGAACCGTGCGGGATAAAGGACTTCATCTTCGGACGCCCCCAACGACCAGAACGACCGAGAACCATCGCGATGCACTTCTATAGTTGATGCTTCGATTTTCAGTTTAGATGTAGTCTTGCCGCCTCGTCGGCGGCGAATCTGCTTCGCTTGAGTTCTCAGTCGGCATTTGCACGAAGGGATGAAAGCGATTCAGCAGGTCAAGCGCAATGACCGTCTCAGAGAACTTGCTTTTATGTGCTGCTATCGAGAATACAATCGTACCGCAAATCGTAGCGCGGTTAGCGAGAGGGTTGCACAGGGGAACTTAAGCCAATTCAACGGCTTAGATTTTTACTGCCGTGGTTCGTAGCCAAACGCTCTATCCAGCTGAGCTACGGGCGCGCCGGAACCACACTTGTAGTCCAAATAGATTACGATACACCGCCCGCGACTTCAACACCGCGTGCACCAAATTCTCCAGCCACGCGAATCGCTCCACGCGATAAATCTCAAAGCGCGTCCGCGTCTCGGCGTTGTGTCAACCTGCTTCGCGGGTTCGCTACCTCCTTGCTTCTCTTCCGGCAAAAAATTCGCGTCGCAACCCATTACTGCCCACTGTTCACCCAATTGTCATGCTCCCGTAACAATCGCGCAGTACCGTCGCGCCGCTCAGTCGCAAATCTCAAATCGTCTCCGATGAGGTGCTGAATGGCGGCAAGTACGTCTGCTTTAGATTCCAAATTGACCGTGAGCGCCCCGGCCAAAATTGGCATGGGAATCTTCGGAGTGGCTCTGATCGTCGGTCTGGTCTACGCCGGCACGCACTTACTGCGCGACCTCTCCGACGTCCATACCACCAGCGCCTTGCCGTTCATCTTGCTAGGCGTCGCGCTGCTCACTGCCTTGGGATTTGAATTCGTCAACGGCTTCCACGACACCGCCAACGCCGTTGCTACCGTAATTTACACTCACACTCTCGAGCCGCACGTCGCGGTAGTCTGGTCGGGAATGTGGAATTTTCTCGGCGTGC